>JAGLGM010000001.1 GCA_023144035.1 Candidatus Pacearchaeota archaeon
AAATTAAACATGCACCATCTTCACAGCCATGTGGGCAGTCATACTCCTCAAAGAACCTTTCATTACGTGTGTTCATATCCATTACTCCTGGACACTCCCACTCTGTTAATGTGTTTCCATCACAAGAATCAGTCTCTATTCCCTCTTCAACCTCATCAGTTTCAAGATTTATAATTTTATATTCTACTGTTCCTTTTATATAATAATAATCTAAAGGTCTATCATCTGTCTTTTCCTTGTGTTCTGTTGAATGTTCTTCATAAGAATCATCACAACACCGTTTTATTCCACGGCTAACATAAAATCCAGAACAACCATGTGGGTCAGTGTGATTTGCTGGTAAAATCCTTACCCTAGCAGTTAAAGCTCCACTTGCAATCAGTTCCTGACATTCTGCTACTGTTGTTGCTCCTGCTTCTTCACAGATTTGACTGATTATAAATATTGAATCAGGGCCTAAGTCTTCTGGAATATCTACAATTATGTTTTCTAATTCTTCCATTAATATTATAGCGTCATTTATTGCCTCAGCCCAATCAGAATCTCCTAATCTCTGCTTAAGAATTTCTAATTTACTAGAATGAGTCTGAATATGCTCATTTAATTCAGGAGCATCTTTTTTCTTTACCTTTTCTACTGAACCTTCAAACTTTTGCATTTGTTTTTGCACCTGTGATTCTGCTTTTTCTGCCTCTATTACTTTGTTCTTTTCAGCCATTTCCCCCATTTCAGCCATTCTTTCCCCCATTATATCTAATCTAATTTTTGCTTTATTTATTGCTCTAAATGTTAAAGCTACTCTTGCATTATCAAAAAAAACATCCACGCCATAGAATGCACTATCTGGAGTTGTTCCTGCTTTTGGCATATCAGCTATTTCTGTTTCATTAAATTCAGAGGTTACAAAACTAACAGAAATAATAGTAAATAGTAACATTCCAATTACTAAGACAACCCCTCCTTTTTTCATGTTTATATTAAGATATAATTGTATATAAAATTATCTCCCATCACGCCCACGCCGAGGGATGCGTAAGTTAAGGTATTTATATGGGGAGCAAAATTATTTTGCCTCATTTAACATACAATTTAAAGTATTATGTAATCGCTGAATCAATTTCCCATAGATTTTATTAAAAGGAGAATCTGGTTGTAACCCTAATAACTTAACCACCTCATCAAATTTATTTTGGGTATTTGAATGATCTGCCCAGATTCTTAAATTATACAAATAAAAAAAAGGCGCAATAATATTTGAATCATCAAAAAGAATTTCTTTAAAAAATATTCCTAATATTTTAATACCTCCAAGTTTTGAATCAAACTCTATCTGTTTAGAATCCAAATAAGAAATGAATTTATCCTTATTTATTGTCTCTATAAATTTCTCATGGAGGTCGCTGATTATTCTTTTAAAATCTTCCTTATTGTTAAATGTTATTCTTTTATATGCAGAACACATCTTTAATAAGTCATCAATCTGGACTAAATCAAAATTAAACATTTTAAAACCAAATTTTTCTTGAAATTCAATATTTATCTTGTTTAATAATAGAAATAACTTAACTTCTAAAATACTCTCTGTGAATATTGCATCCAACTGTCCTTTTTTAAAATCTGATTCTATATTTTTATCTGAAATTACATTATATGGTTTTAAAATTAATTTTAATTTGTCAGGTAATCTTTGTAAGTCTCCCAACCAAAAAATTACATGGTCTTGGGAATTTATACCAAAAGGAATGGAATCATCTTCAAAAATTAAAGCCCCATATGTTTCACTCATAAATTCACAACTATAATTTTGGGAATAAATAAACGTAATTAGAGCTTCTTTTTCAAAATATACTGGCGTTAAAAAATTATCTCTTTGAGGGGAATAATCTTCTGCGGAATCATAAATAAACTCAATTAACATTTTAATAAATATTATTTTTATTTCAATAAATCTGAAATTTTCTCTAATTCTTTTTTAATTGTGTAACATTCATGTTGGAATGATTGAATAAAATTCTTATTCAAAATTATTTCTTTTTCATCTTTTCCTTGTTTATATTTTATAAAATACACTCTTTTTTTGTTATCAAAATCCCCTAAGATGTGTGCAACTTGATTTCTAATCTCTTGAATCCACTTAATTTTTTCATAAAAATTTTTACTAATATCTTTTAAATTCATTCTTACAAGCACCTTCCTCTTTTGCTCAAAAGAAAAAAACTCTTTTCTTAAGACATCTTTCTCAAACTTTTCTTTTTTATCTTGATCTTCAAGATAATACTCTTTTATTATTTTATCCAAGAGATATTCTATTTCTATTGCTTCTCTTATGATTATTCCAAGAATAGTAGAATAGGTAGAAATTTCTTCAATAGCGATAGGAATTTGAGCCTTTTCAATCTCAAAAGAATCATAATCAATTTCATCATCTTCTCCATCATAAATAGAGGGAACCTCAAACAAACCATGAAATCCACATTCTCCACACTCATAGGGATGGTTAAATCCCGCGTCATAATCTGCCTGTTGCCCTTCAGTCATCTCTCCTTGATCTAATTCTTCCATCTGATTTTTACATTTTGGACAAATAATTATATGTTCTCCTGGCAAAAATTCTTCTCCATCTCCCATCAATCTCCCAAGAATTACTTGATTTTATAGTTTTCTCTTTAGAAACACCCACGCCAAAAGAGTAGGGAAAGTTATCCATACTTTTCATTGTAATATTTATCAAAATTTTCTCTTTCTTTTTCATTATCTTTATTTTTTAAAATAGGAATATATGATTCAAAGTCCTTTTTTATTTCTTTTAAAAATAAAGAAGGATCCACTGTAATCCATTCTTCCCCATCAATATTGAATGTAAAAAAAGGAACACTTAAACCATATCTTAGGAGAGCACCTTTCCTTGTCATTCCGTCATGGAAAAGTCCGTGTCTTATTTTATCAATGAAATATTTGAGAATACTTTCTTCAGTAGTGGGAAAAATTCTTTTTAATGCTCTTTCTAACATCTCTGTGCTTTCTCCTTGTGATACTCTCCCTTCCCTAAATTGTTGATTCCCTTCAAGATAATTCACACAAATCATTAAGACAATAAACTCTGAATTTTTTTCTTTTGTTAATTTTTCTGCAAAATCAAGAAACCATCCTTTTACCCTGTCTTCATAGATTAAAATATTTGTTTCTATATTTTCTTCCAAAATTTTATCAACTTCATAAGGTTCTTTTTCAGATTTTAAAGTAATAATTTTATTTGAGAATTCAGGACTTTTATAATAATTGGGACTAAGAGAACCAACGCCTTTCACAATCAGAATTTTATCTTCCATTTTTATTCCTCCTTCTCTAAATAACCACTAACTCTGTTTTGTTTAGATTCTAAAGCCTTTTTTAATAACTCAACCCCTTTATTATTCTTACACCAATTATGTTTTATTAGGGAAGAATTTGTTAACTCTCTTTGATTCTTTTCTTTATTAAAATTTGATTTTTGATAAAATTTTTCTGAGGGCATACAAAAGAAATCTCCAGTATTTATATTGTGACAAACTATAAAAAAATTAAAGTTTGGTTTGAAGTCTTTTATAAAAAAGACATCTTCATCACTTTGAATATCTCTACTTTTAACTTGAATTTCTACCAGTCCCCCTTCTCTATCTTTAATTATTAAATCTGTTCCAGTATCTACTACTGGCACAAAGACATCAAAATCATTTTTTAACAACTCAGAAATAATGTGGTATTCTATTGCTTTACCTTTTTTTGTATTATTTTTTGTTATCATTTTTAAAACCATATTTAATTAAGATAATTGTTCTTGAAAAAGCCCATAACAGAGCTCCTGTTGAAAAAAATATAAAAATAAATTTAATTATTTTGTGAAATAGATTGGATTCAAGATAAACTTCTCCTTGTGGAAATAAAACAATAGTTTGTTTTTTATCAATTCCTTCTTGAGTTATACAAGTATTCTCACTTATAATCCAAATACAATCAGATTTATTCACTATTTTAGGTAAAAGTTCAATTTCAGGAATTTCAAGATCAAATTCATATCTTAAATTAAATGTTATCTTTGAACCTTCTTTTGAAATTTTAAAACACTTTTTTCCAACTATGTTATAATATTCCCCTTTATTATAACTTGCATAAAAGCTTTGATTTGTTAGAGATTTATCTTTCTCAAAACAAATTCTATCTCTAGCATTTCCCAAATAAATGATCTTCCAAAAAATACTATTAAAATCCCCTGAAACTACATCTTCTTGAGTTAAATCAAATGAACCAATATTAAGATAAGTTGTATCATTTTCTTTAATTTTTTCAACATCGTTTGAATATATTTTCAAATCAGGGAGAATGAAAAAATTAATGTATAAAGCGCATAAAAAGATAATTAAAAATATTAATATTTTTGATTTTTTGTTCCAAAGTCTTTTGATTTTCTTCATACTCTTATAAGTTTTGGGCAATTTTATAGTTTTCTATATTAAATGAAATAATCTTTAGAATTGCATAAAATACTTAAGGGTTTTTATAAATAAAAAAATATGGAAGAGAAATATAAAATTTCAATGGAAGAATTAATTTTACTTTTACTTGCATTCTTT
Source organism: Candidatus Pacearchaeota archaeon (assembly GCA_023144035.1). GTDB lineage: Archaea > Nanobdellota > Nanobdellia > Pacearchaeales > GW2011-AR1 > JAFCEV01. The sequence continues at coordinate 4,611 of JAGLGM010000001.1, forward strand.
TTCTTTTTTGTAATGTTCATTTTTTTAATAAAAATGAATTTTTTAATTTATTTTTTCTTTTTTTTAGTCTCTGCCACACTTATTCTCCTTTTTCCTATATTTTTAAAAAATAAATTACATAGAAGGTTTTTACTAAAGTGTTCACTTTTTCCGATATTTTTTATTTTGATTTTGATCTTTGTCCTATTTTGTTTTAATAATTATGAAGAAAAGGGTCAAAATTTAATCCCTTACGAAATAGAATTTGATGCATACATTGTAAATAATTCTATTACTCCTGGAAAACTTAATATGGATTTATTAAAAGCAAACGAAATATGGAATGAGCAGAATATCTTTTTGAGAATTAAAGAAACATTTTATATTGAAGAAATAGATTTCCTTGAAGAATCTTTTTTATTAAATGTAGATGCTACTAATAAATCAGAATGTTTAAAATATAATGAGATCATTTCATTTTCTAATAAAAGTGAACTAAGATTAATTTTGCTTGATTCGGAGTCTAATCACAGAGGAAGAGGATGTATTTGTGGATGTGATTCAATAGTTGTTGATATTAAAAAAGAATTATCTCTTGATTTGACTGGATGGAACATTGCACATGAATTTGGCCATCTTTTTGGGCAGTTTGATATAAAAAATAGGTATAATTTAATGTGTGATCAACTTAAAGTAATAAAACCTTCTTTCTTAAATAAAAAACAAATTTACTCACTGACAAGAAATACTTTTATATCGTCTTCAGTTAAAATTTATAATTAATAAATTTTATTAAGATTTATTTTAATTTAGTCCTTGCATTTACTTTAACAAATCTTAAGTCTTTTTCTAAATAAATTATCCTATCTCCAGTTGTAAGGTCGGGTTTTATACCTCTTTGAGAAGAAGAATGCTCACATTCCTTAAATTCTTGTAAGTTTTTAAGTTCAAATAAATTTTTAAGACATTTATTTATTTTTGATATAAGTTTTTTATGTTGTTGCTTATTCATTTTGTTTTTAATACCTCTATATTCTAAATAAAAACGTCCGTTTTTAATTAATTTGTGATTCTTGTTTTTTACCTTTAAAACCTACATTTTTTAGCATACCCCTTTTTAATCCAATGTCCGACCTTCTTTTACGTGATTTTTTATCTTTTCCTCTCTTTCCAATTTTATGTTTATTTTTACTTGCTTGAAGACCTGCTTTTGTTCTTTCAGATATTTTCTCACGTTCTATTTTTGCAATTGTTGAAATGATTGATAAAACAACATCTTTGAATTGCCCAACACTCTTAAAATATTGTTCTTGATAACTTTCCCATTCAATTCCTAAATTTTCAAGTTCTTTTAATTTTTGTAATGTGAATAAAGTTCCTGCCCTTGAAAATCTTGAGAGATCCCAGAATAAAACCAAATCAAACAATCTTTTATGAGCATCTTTAAACATCTTATCATAAGAAGGTCTGTTTGTCTCTTTTCCTGAGATCACATCTATATATTCCCTAAAAATCTCATAATTGCATTTTTTACAATATTCTCTAAGTTGAAGTAACTGGTTGTTTACTTCTTGCTTATCTGTGCTTACCCTAACATATATTCCTATTTTCATTTTTATGTGTTATTTTTAGTCTCCCACTTTATTAAACCTCTTTACATACTTATTGAAAGTGTCTTTGTATGTCCTATTATAATAGCTTGATATAATCTCTAAATTGATTTTGATATTTATTCTTTATTATATGTTTCATGCTTACAATCTTTTTCATATACATTATATAAATAACACACTTTATTTTATCACTTCCTAATTTGTTACAATTTAGAACACTTCTAACTTCTTTATAGATGTCTGTTATTATTGCTTCTCTCTTTGGCTCCCCAGTTAAAAACAAATAAATAATATCAAAGATCAATCTATCAAGGGTTGTCAAAACCATGCTATTCCCTTTTCTTAATTTAATTCTTTTATAGGATTGTGGCCTGATTAATTTGTAGAATTCATCTACTATGATATAATCCCTCATTATAAAAATTCAGAAGGAGTATACTCTTCTTCCTCCCCTTCATTATCTTTAACGTCTTCTTCATTGTCTTCGTTTCCAGAAACCAATTCAGAGTTATATTTTTCTTTATTTTCTTCATCTAAGTTTTCAATCTTCTTTGAAATGTGTGATTCTATTTCCTTTATTCCTTTTTTAATTGCTTCATCAATATCTTTTAAGAAATCTTTTTTTGTTTTATCTATTTGTTTTTTTAATTTTTCAATATCTTTTTTGAAAGCTTTTACTTCGGAATTTTTTTCATTAACTTTTTTATTTTCCAAACCTTTAAGATTTCTTGATATTTTTTGGATCTCTTTTAATTTATCTTGTGTGATAAATTCTCCATTAAGTGTTTTAAGAAATCCTAAGAGATCTCTTTCTTCAACCAGTTTCTTTTCCCCATGCCATATAAAGTTTTTTTCAAATACCATTTTATTGATTATAAAAAGCCACAGAAAAATTAATTGTGGCCAATCTCAAATTATGCAGATTTTTTTGAATGCGCATCATCAATAACAATTTCTGCAACTCTTTCAGCAAAGTTGAGGATGAATTCGTGATGTTTTAGAAAATCAAATAAACTAAACCCTCCTTCTGTTTCTTCTTTCAAAGTAAACCATAAAGCATTTTCTATTTGTTTTTCACTAATTATTTCTTTTGATGTCATTATTTTTTAACCTCCTTTTTAACTTTGTTAAAAATTCTGTGAATCTATTTAACATGCAATTTTTTTGATAAATTTCTTTAACTTGTTCTAATTTATTCATTTCACAAAATAATTTTGATTTATTTTTCATGGTTTATTGAAAAATGATTTAGTTACGTTAAAAATATTTTTTGTAAATGCCTGAGTTTGATTAGAATAATCTTTCATAATTGTTGTGTTTGTTGCTTTTTCAATTAAGAAAACTGAGGTTGGTTTTCCTAAAACAAATATATCAAAAATCCACCATAGGATATATAGTATTATTAAAATAACTGCTACTTGAACGATTCCTTTTTTATTTTTCATCTTTTTTAGAACCCTCTAATTTAATTTCATCGTCACATTCGTCACCTTTCGTCACATTCGTCACACTTTTGATTTTTTTCTTTATTAATTCGTCACCTTTCGTCACACTTTTAGATGGATTCGTCACAAGGATTTCTTTATTTAAGAGTAATTGTGATGATTGTGATGATTGTGATAAATTATTTACTAAATTTGGGCAGATAGGGTTAATAATTGATTCAAAAATTATAGAATTGATAATATATTTTGCTCCATCTCTATCTTTTGGTTCTTTATATTCTCTAAAACCAAGATTATCTATTTTAGTTGAAAATCCTTTTTCTCTAGAAACATTTTCAGAACCATACAAATCAATATATTTCTTTCTAACTTCTTTAGGCCTAATAATATCCGTGTCTTGAATAATATCTTTTATAATTTTCAGAATTTTATAATCAAAACTATCTTCTGGAATAAAATCTTCTCTCCTTTGTCCAGACATTTTTTCAGCAAAAGTAGAAATTTCTAAAAATAATTCATCATCAATTAATTTTGATATTGCTAAAAGGGGTTTCCAAATTTGTAAATCTCTTTTTTTTAATTTTAAATCAGAATAAAAGGATTCATTTCTATAATTTATTTCAATATTTTTCCAATACTTTAAAGAAAATAAATAAAGGTAATCTCTAATCATAGACCATTCTATATCTGAATCTACAATTTCCATTTCCCCTCTTGAATCTGTATTTGGACTTCTTGTACATATTTGAGTTATACATCTACTTTCAGTTGCTCCAAATAAACCCTTAATAGAAGAAATCATACAAGGAGAAAAAGTATTATAATAAATTGTCTTAAATCTGTTATTAATTTTTTCTACCCTCGGAACAGCTGAACCTTTCTTATAACTCCCATTAATTAATTCTACCCTGTTATCTGGCTCCATTTGTCCTTGATTCCATCTAAATAATTTCTCTGCTTCATCAAAATATTTAGTTGGTCTTTTCTCATGAGATTCTCTAAATAATGTTGCTTCACTTGGATTAATCATTATTCCAGTAGAATTAAAAGAAAGATTTTTGCTAATTTCCATTCTTTTACTCTTTGCTGTTTCTTGCATACCTCTTTTCTCAGAAATAGGAAAAGCATCAAATAATTGATAAAAATAAGTTCCAATATCCCAAAGACTATTTATTTTATTCCAAATTGGGTTGTGTTCAAAAATATATTTGCCATATTGCTTTTCAACTTTATCAAAAAGTTCTTTAGGTTCTAAATCTGGAGTTTCACCTTCTCCTTTCAAAAATTCATTTATAGATTCTAAACTCCATCTCAAATTAATATTGTCTGGAACAACATCAAATTTTATTTTATGTTCTTGCTCCATCTCTTTAGTAACTTCTAAAATATTTCTATCTGAAGAAATAATTACTGGTTTCCAAATTTGTTCTTTTGAAACAACTTCTCCAACTTTATTAGTCACAGGTTCATTTTTAGGCAAATAAATTCCATATCCAAAAAGATTCTCATTAAATTTTGTTTGAGTGAATGTTCTTGTTTTATGTACATCATCTTCATTAAAAATATAATTAATCATAATTTTCTTCTTTCTATCTAAATCTAAAGGAGAAACTTTTACATCCACTTGTCCAATTTTAACTTCGTCTTTAATTCCTTTAAGAACTATTGAACCATCATTCTTAATTTCAGAATGTTTCTCTAAGTCTTCTTTCAACATTTTAGAATATTTCCTTTTATCTTTTTTATTCATCCTTTCTTTTCTCCAAATTTATGCTTTTTAGAAGCTAAAATAGATAGTTTACCCCCAATATCTAAAGATGTTAAGAGCTTGTGTAAGAGTTCTTGTTGCTTATTTATAGATTCAATTAGGTTATTTATGTCTTGAGCATTGAAATCCTTTATTTTTAAAGAAACATAATTTTTTAAAAGACATTCTAAGTTTTCAAAAAACCAAAAAGGCCGATCATCTTTTAAGAGAATCCATTGAAATTTATCTGCACTAAAAGAGTATCGTTGATCTAATTTAATAACCATTTGAAGAAACCTCCTGAATAGAGGAAATTGCATCTTTAGACAATGAAACACGATTGCCCCGAATATCTAAGAGATCCAAACTATTTTCATCTGCATCTAAAACCTCTCCAATGTAATAGTAATCGTTTTTAAGAATTATTTTAATTCTAAGTCCAATATAATTAATTAAGTTCATTTTTATTAAATTTTAAGATTTATCCACCTCTTTATGAATTTTAATTTTTTCTCTGGCTTCTTTTGAATCTTTTATGAATCTATTTGCTTTTTCCTTGAGATCTTCTATATTTAGAAAAGGATTATTTTGATTTTCCATTTTTCTCTAAAAACTCCTTTATTGCTATTTTTATTACATTAGATCTAGAGCGGGATTCATTTTTGGCAATTTTATCTAATCTTTTTAAAAATTCCTTATCTATTTGGAAAGAGACTAAATTATTCATAGTTCATAATATTTAGTTAAGTTTATAAACTATTATTTATTTAATAAATAATAGAAATTAAATAACAGTTTTTGGTTAAAATGGACAAAAAAATCACAGGACAAAACCTCATAGTAGCAAACAAAAACAAAGAAATTGTTGAACATCTTTTTACCAATTATCATAGTAGATCAGAGATATATGCAAAGATAGACCCCAAAGGGTATGACCAATATAAAAAAAGCTTAATAATTAGAGACATCCAAGGAGGAATTAAACCAAAGCCAAGAAAAGCAAAACATTATTCTAAAACACCCATCAACAATAAAATTGTTGAGGCTTTCAAAATATTTTATGCAGAAGGATTTCTAATACAACAAAAACCAATCCAATATAGGAAACAACCCAGTAAAACAGGAAAATTATACTCTTACCCTATTAAAAGATATAAATTAAATCCCAATTTTTTCTTTGATTATGTTAAAAAAGAGTTAAAAGGAAATTATTTTACTAAAAAAGAAATACTTGAAATAAGATTTTATCTTGATAATCCCAATATTAGAAAAATGATAGTTAAGAATTATAATAAACAAAATAATTTAATAGAAAAAATAAAATATTTTTTACTTGATTTTTACGTGATTTCTGAAACCGATTTTTATTTTAGATTTTTTTCTGAAACAATCACTAATTATAAAGAATTATTAAAATTAAATGAAAAAGGGAAAAATTCAAATATTTTATGGAGATTAAGTGATTATGAAATAGGAGGAGAAAAAGAACAAACCAAAATAAAAAAAGATATAGGGAAAAAAATTAAACTTTTATTTGGATTTGATGGAAAATTAACAAAAGAATTTTCTTCTTTATTCTAATTTAATCTTAACTTCTTTATTCATTTTGAATCCTTCTTCAAGAACTTTTTTTAACAACTCTTTTACTTGATCTAAATCTTCTTTTTGTCTTTCCATTCTCTGTCCAACAAGTTTTTCTCTTTGTTTACTTTCTTCTAATTCATCTTTAACATCTTCAAGATTGTTATTATAATGAACTTTTTTAGCCCTTTTACGATTAATTGCAAGATAATTTATATAAGATTCTAACCATTTGCTTTGAGGGGAATGTCCAAGTCTAAGATTTATGTCTTCAACATGCCATCCTTGAGAAAATAAATAACAGGCCATACCAGATCTCAAATCTTTCCAAGAAGGTTTCTCTCCTTCGGGTTCACATTTAACTCCTGCTCTTTTAACAACACTATCAAATATTTGCAAAGCTTGTCTGTATTTAAAACTAAAAATAAAATCATCTTCTTTAAAGGGTACTGCTTTTCTTCTAATCATTCCTTTTTCATCCCTATATTCTGTTTCTTTTCCATATTTAAAAAGTGCATCTAAAAATCTTAATGTTTCAGGATAAATAGTTGGTTCGCTTCTTGTTTGTCTACTTCTTTTTAGATTTTCTTTAGGAAGATAAACTAAATATTCTTCTTGTTTTGTATCTCTATTTAATTGTCTCTTAAAATGTTTAACTCTCAATTCTAAAAGAGCAGTAATATTTTCACCAAGATCCCAAGCTAACCAAAATAAAGCATAATGTTGTGGCTTATGAAGAAAGTTTAACATTCTTTTGAATCCTTCTTCATTAATAAACCGAACTTGTTTTTTTCTTTTATCTGTGAAAAACTCTAAAGCATTTTCTACAACATCACTTAATCCTGCAAGTTTAAATGGTTTGGACTTGAAGACTTTATTATAATAACCTCTTCTATCTTCAAATCTCCTTCCAGAACGATTTTTAATTTTACCATCTTCTAAATCATTATAGACTTGTTTAATTTCTTTTTCAGTTAATTTATTCCAGGCTTTATTTTTAAACCAATTATTCACATTTCTAAATTTATTGATATAACCATAAAGAGTTTTATATGAAGACTCATCAATCTTAGGGAGACCATTTTGCCTTTTTAGTTTCTCTTCTTCCCATGCAAAAAATTTGTTAAACAAATCACGATTATATTTTATAATAGAATTATCTTCTAAAAGAGCTTTTTTTGTTTTCTTATATCTATCTTCAAAACTCATAAAATCACTACACAAAAGGTATTTTTAAACTCTCCTATTGTGCAGTGTCTTACGCCACGCCCACGCCGGGAATCGAACCCGGGTTGCATCCGCGACAGGGATGAGTCATAGCCGTTAGACCACGTAGGCTTGTTTTCTTTGCTTAAGTGGTGTCAGCCAAAATCTCATAAAGATGTTCTGAGCAAGACCACGTAGGCACAATGATAATTATCTATATAAGAATTAATTTTTAAACCTTACTATCAATTTACTTAAATAAAAACTAAGTAAAAGTTTTCTCTTTTTCCAATTTTTGTCACTAAAAATACTTCTTTTACTTTTTGCAATTGAATTCTATAATTTCCTGTTCTTATTCTGAACTCCTGATTTTTATTTTTTAATTTTATTACATCTACTTTTCCACCTTCTTTAAATTTTCTTAATGTAAAAAGAATTTTCTGTTGTATTCTAGCATTTAATTTTTCCAATTGTTTTTTCGAATTCTTAGAAAATTCTATGTTAACCATTAGAAACCAAGTTCTTTTTCAACTTCTTCAAGAGTAAAAGTCTCTCCCCTTTCAAATTCTTTTCTTGAAATTTCCATATCTTTTTTTGCCTCTTTTGATAATTCTAAATGAGGTTCAATAAAATCCCAAAGAATATCTTCATAACTATCTCCTTCTTCTTTAAATTTCTTTAAAGCATTTAATAAATCAGAACTAATTCTAATTGATGTTTGATTTTGCATATTATATGTATGCATGAAGTATATTTAAACTTTACTGATTACCTTTAGAACTTCTTAATTTTTGTTTCATATAAAAAATAAAATAAAAAAATATATTTTTTGTCTAAATTATTACAATTTATTATAAATCCATGCAAATAACCATGTTGCTATAAATCCGTCAATAAATGAATAAATTGCTCCAAGAAATGCTCCAAATATACTGATTTTATATCCTAAGAAACCATAGATTTGAACTAAAAAACCAGAATAACTAGACGCATAATTTGGCCAAATTATTGCACAAATAGTTAAAATAAATGCACATAAAGCTGTTAAAATTCCTCCAGCTAATCCGAATTTCAAAGTATTTAATTTTCCAAGTTTTGTCATTTTATTTACCTCCTTTTCCACCATTTTGATTAAACTGTAAATAATACAAATCATAAGATAGATACGAATCACAAACAAAATAATAAGAAACAAAAGAAATTCATTTCCTATAAACACTCCTTCAAAATTTCTCATGAAACTATAAATAGAATTACGTAAAAGTATTGAGATTATCCACAAAATAATTATTTTTAAAATTCTTTTTTTACCTACTAAAAACCAATTATCAAGTCTTTCTTTTTTAATCATTTTAATTTCTTTTTTATTAATTTGATTAAACTATAAAATACTAATGTGCATGCAATAAATATCCCAGTTAACATAAATCCCATTTCAGAATTAATAATGTTAAATTTTATTATAAGTACAATTACAGCAACTCCTAAAATAAATGAAATAATCATTCTTGTAACAAACTTTGATTCAAACAAAGTCTTATTCTTTATCATTTTAATTAAAGTATAAATAAAACAAACTATAAAATAAATAGGAATTATAATAACAGCTATGATAAAAAAGAAAGGTTCATCTCCCCCTGTTGAATCAAAATAATTTTTAAAAATTGCATAAAAAAGATTATGTAATACTATTGCTAAAAACCACCCTACAATAATTATCCAAGCTTTTTTCCAAGTTAATAAAAACCAATTATCAAGCTTCTTCTTTTTTTGTTTATTTTTCATTTTTATTAATATAATCTCTAAAATTAATAACCTATCCTTTAAATTTTGATTTTCTTGTTTTCCGTGTAGCAATTCTAACTAATCTTTTCCAATTTTTGTAAGCACCTTTATTAAATTCTTTTAAAAGATCAATATGAGCCACATAATTTTTTAAAGGAAAATTTTTTGAATTAGGTAATGCAGATAATGATTTTTCTAAATTCATTTTTTTTTAGAACTTATTTTATAATTATCTTTTATATATTGTACTCTATATTTTTCTGCTAAGGGAAATTTTTTAATCTCATTATCTGCCTCTATATTTTCTGGAACAGATTCTAAATTTATTGTTTTTCCATTAACATTAATTTCAGTAATTCCTCCCTCACTTTTCTTTTTAAAATATTTTCTAAAAGGACTATATAAATTCTCAAAAAATTCTTTAACTCCAACTTTCCGAGCTATTTTTTCTAACCCTCTATCAATTTTGCTCATAGGTATTAACCTTCTAAGATAAATATACTCATTTCCATCAGACATTTTATTTTTTATTTACCTCTTTTTTAATAACTTTTTTTCCACCCATATATTTCCATAACACCTTAGGTATCTTTATACTTCCGTCTTTTTGTTGATTATTTTCCATTATAGCAACTATTGCTCTAGAAGTTGCAATAACAGTATTATTCAAAGTATGAGCATAATATCTCTTTCCTTTATCTTCAATTTTAATATTTAATCTTCTTGCTTGAGCTTCTTCCATATTTGTTAATGAAGTTATTTCAAAATATTTTTTCTGTCTTGGACTCCAAGCCTCTAAATCACATGATTTTGTTTTTAAATCTGCTAAATCACCTGAACAACATTCTAAAACTCTAACAGGAATCTCTAATACTTTAAATAAATCCAATGAAAACTTTAACATTTTATCATACCATTTATAAGAATCTTCTGGCTCACAAACCACAACCATTTCTTGTTTATTGAATTGATGTGTTCTATAAATTCCTTTTTCATCAATTCCATGAGAACCAATTTCTTTCCTAAAACACATACTATATGCAGTTTGTTTAATTGGAAGTTCTTTTTTCTTAACTACTTTATTTATGAATTGACCTATTAAAGGATGTTCAGATGTTGCAATTAAATACAAATCTTCTCCGTCAACTTTGTAAGCCATTTGTTTAATTTCTGCATGAGAATAAACTCCGCTTAAAATTTCTTTTCGAATCATTAATGGAGGTTCCACATATTCAAAATCTTGTTTAACCATAAAATCTCTTGCAAAGTTTATCAAAGCCATATTCAATAAAGCTAAATCTCCTTTAAGAAAATAAAATCCTTTTCCAGAAGTTTTTGTAGAAGTGTCAAAATCAAGCATTCCTAAAGATTCACCAAGTTCAACATGACTTTTTACAGAAAAACTAAATTTCTTTGATTTACCAATTTTTTTAATTTCTTTATTTTCTTTATCAGATTTTCCAATAGGAACACTTTTATGAATTATATTTGGAATCTTAAACATAATTTCTTTAATTTCTTTTTCAAGTTTTTTCCTTTTTTCTTGAGATTTTTCAATTTTTTTTGGAATTTCTTTAGCTTTTTTAATTAAAGTAGAAGCATCTTTCTTATTTTTCTTAGCTTGATTAATTTCTTTAGAAATCTTATTCCTTTCACTTCGCAATCCATCTTCATTATATTTTAATTTCCTCCATTCTTCATCTAATTTCTTAATCTTATCTACAAGAGGAAGTTTTTCATTTTGATGTTTCTTTTTTATATTTTCCTTAACTAATTCTGGATTTTCCCTGATAAGTTTCATATCAATCATATTTCAATTAAAGAAATATTATATTTAAATCTTCTCCAAACCTTTAAAAATATCAATTACCCTATAATTCTATTGAGGTGAACAATGACTCTTACAACAGAAATTACAGAAGCTTATAATTTATTCATAGCATCTTTACCACAGTGGGCACAAAGTTTTATTTCATTCTTTTTATTAGCTATTTTAATTTTAATTTATGCTATTTTTATTTGGAAATTTTATAGGTGGATTTCAACTAAAAATCTTTTAGAATTAAATCTTAATAAATACAACAAATCGCAACACCCTGCAACCTCAAAAATGCTCGCAGGTATCTTTTACCTATTAGAATATATTATAATTTTACCATTTTTAATTTTCTTTTGGTTTTTAATATTTACAATATTTTTATTAGTATTAACTGAAGGTTTACCTGTAGGAACTTTATTAATTATCTCTGCAACAATTATCGCTGCAATTAGAATGACTGCTTATTATAATGAAGATTTGTCAAAAGATCTTGCAAAACTAGTTCCCTTTACATTATTAGGAGTTTCAATAATTAATCCTGATTTCTTTAATATAGGTAGAATAATTTCTCAAGTAAGTGAAATACCTCAATTTATTACACATATAGCTTTCTACCTTATTTTTATAGTTGGTTTAGAAATTGTATTAAGAATTTTTGAATTTGCATTTTCAATATTTAATTTATCAGATGAAGAAATAAAACCTCAAGTAGAACAAACAACACAATAATTAATTTTTAAAGTCTTAACCCTATCTGGGAGTTGACTAGTTTAGGCATTTACTAAGAGGAGTAGAGATTTATGCATCGATTATGCCATAAATTACTTTTTAGAGTATTTATCTGGTCTCTGGAAAGAGTGATGAAAATTCAATTTAATAGATGAATGATACGGCTTATTATTTAGAATAATCTTGCCTTCTCTGTTCATATTGTAAGATTGTACAATTCCACCAAGAGTTTCTGATTGCCCAGAGCCAGACCAATTCAATTGTATAATCCCTTTCTCATAAATAGACTTGATTTGGAGATCCACTTCATTTCGGGACAGAAGTTGACCCATATCAATTTTATTGTCTATTATCTTCCAAAAAAGCCTATCTTCGGGAGCATATTTTCCAGTAATCTTTCTACTTCTTACAGAAAAACTTAGTTCTGAACCCAAATCATGGCTCGCTTGCCTGTACCAATGATTAAAGTTATTCATTATGTCATTGTATACCCCTACAACTTCCTGAGTATATCCTATTTCTTCTGGATTTTTGAATAGTTTTGCCTCAGGAAATAACTCCTCAAGTGTAAACTTTCTTTGTTTATTTTTAATTGTCATAATTTAGTTATAGGTTTGTACTATTTAAATACTACTCTCCCCCTTCAGGAGAACATTTATATACTTTCAAATATATAAAGAATTAATGATTCGTGAAAAATTACAAAAAGTAGGATTTACTATTGGAGAAAGTGAAATTTATGAGTTACTTGTAGAATCTGGAGAAACAAAAGCAGGAACATTAATTAAACAAGCAAACATCACTAGTTCAAAGGTTTACAATGTTCTACAAAGATTAATTTATAAAGGATTAGTAAGCTTCGTTGAAAAAGAAGGAATTAAATATTATCAAGCAACACCTCCTGAACGCCTTAATGATTTTCTTGAAGAAAAAAAGATTGAAATTACAGAAACACAAGATGAGATGAATAAAATAATTAATTTAATTGAACAAAAAAACAAAGATACGAAAGAAAAAAATACAGTTAGAATGTATTTAGGTAAACAAGGACCAAAAATTGTCCTTAAAGAATTAGCAGAAGCAAGCGTAGAAGAAAAATACAATTATGGTTATGGAACTCAAGATAACCCTTTTCTTGAAATGTTTCCTCATGATATGAAGGAATTTTTTGAAGCAGAAAAGAAATACAAATTAAAAACACAAATATTATTTGCCAAAGGAAAAAAACAAAAACAACCAAACGCAGATATTAGATATATCTCTTCTGAATTTATAACTCCTGTAAGAACAATGATTGCAGGAAATAAGTTATTCATGATTGATTTCACAGATAAAATAACTTCAATTATTATTGAAAATAAATCTATTGCACAAAGTTATAAAGAACACTTTAGATTGTTATGGAAAATAGCTAAGAAATAACTCCCGCTCCGAGCGTTAAAAAAATAATTAATTTCTCTCAACTTCAGGATGTTCATGTCCTTTTTTTGCAATTTCTTTTAATGTTTTAATATGCTTTTCTTTTTCTAATTTATATTCACTTCTATTTATTTTCAAATCTTTAAGCATCTTTGCAACATATTCTCCTCCTAAAAAATGAGGAGTTAAAACATAATTTGCCCCCTCCTTATATAAATCCAATGCATCCTTAATTGTATGTGCTCTCACAATAATAACTGCTTTATTATTAACTGCTCTTACGTTTTCTATTAAAAGTGCATTTGTTTCAAAATCAGGAATTGTTGAAACAGCCATTTTTATTTTGCTTAATTCTAATGTTTTTAAAAATTCTGTATCATCTACATCTCCATATATACAAGGAATATTAAACTTCTGTAAATCAGAAACAGTACTAGGATTAAAATCAACAACAAGATATTTTTCTTTTATTTTCTTAAATGATTTTAAAATACTAAATCCAATTCTATTATACCCAAATAAAACAGAATCATATTTTAGCTTAATTTCCTTTTCTTTCCTAACTTTTTTTCTCTCAAATATAGAAAGATATTTAGAAAAATAAGGATAAATTTTATCAGAATATAACATAAGATATGTAGAACCTGAGATAGTTATCAAACCTACAATTGTAACAAGAGATAATATTTCCTGAGTCAAGTGACCTACACTAACTCCTAAAGCTATAAGGATTAAAGAAAATTCACTTATTTGAGCTACTGTAAACCCTGCCTGAAACCCTGTCCTTTTTTTGTAACCAAGTAAGCCCATTAAAGTCATAACAATAAGAGGATTTCCAATAAGAATAAACAATGAAAGAAAAATTGCAGGAACTATTAATTGACCCATATTTCCAAAAACCATTTGTGATCCAAGAAGTATAAAAAATAAAATAATAAAAAAGTCTCTTAAAGGTCTCATCTTTGAACTAACTTCATAATGATATGGTGAAATTGAAAGTGTAATACCTGCTATTAAAGCACCAATTTCCATTGAAAATCCAATGTAATGAAATAATGCAGCTAAACCTAATCCCCATCCAATTGAAAATAAAAATAAAAGTTCTTGAGATTTCGCAAAGAATTTAGATAAACGAGGTAAAAGATAAATTACTATTAATACAAAAATTCCAATTGCTACAACTCCAAAAATAGCAGTTTCTAATGTTAAACTAATCTTATTTAATTTACCTGAAAAAGAAGAAATTACCATTAAAAGAATTATGACAAAAACATCTTGAACTAATAAAAAACCAATTGAAATCTTTCCATACAATTTCTCTAAATCATTTTTATCAGATAATAATTTCATAATTATAATTGTACTACTAAATGCAAGAGCCAAAGAAATATATAGAGAAACAATTGTTGAAAAACCTAATAAAAATTTACTTATAAAAAAACCAATCAAAGATGTAAAAGTAATCTGACCAATTCCAGTTATTAAAGAAACTTTACCAACCTCTTTTATAACTTTAGGACTTAAACTTAAACCAACAATAAAAAGAAGAAACGCTACACCTATTTGTGCAAACACTGAAATTGTTTCTGTTGACTTAACAATATTAAGAAAATAAGGACTCACAATTATACCAGTTAAAATATATCCTATAATTAAAGGTTGTTTTAATAATCTCATTAAACCTGCGATTAAAACAGCTATTACAATAATTAAACTCAATTCTATAAATACTTCCATAAATTACATCCTCTTATGTTGTAAAAAAGAGAAATATAGTATAAAAATGTTTTGAGGTTAAGGAGCCTTCTTTTTATAATCAAGATAAATCTGGCATTCAGGATAATCTGTACAAACACAACTTAAATATTTTTTTTCTTTATTAGAAGAATCTTCATTTTTTGATCTTAAAAGACACACACGTTTATCAAAAAAAAAGGCTATAAAAGGACAATTCTCATTTACTTTATCATCTAATTTAAGATTCATATCTTATTTATCTTCTTTATATTTATAATTATTTGGATACAATAAACAATAAGTTTTTAAACTATTTTTCAAACTTTATCATATGCCAAAAGTAAGAATCAAATTAAATAGTACAGATATAAATATGCTTAATGATGTTTGTAATTCTATTAAAGATATTTCAAAAAAAGTAGGAATAACTATGAGTGGGCCTGTTCCTCTCCCTACAAAAAAACTTAAAATAACTACAAGAAAATCACCTTGTGGAGACGGTACTGCAACTTTTGATAGATTTGAAATGAGAATTCATAAAAGATTAATCGACCTTCCAGCAAATGAAAAAGTACTTCACCACATTATGAGAATGCAAATTCCAAAACCTGTTAATATAAAAATAGAAATGAAAGATTAATTTTAATCACAATAATATTTTTTAATTCTAAAAACAATTAATTTTATGCCATATACTAATCGTGCACTTGAATTTATTTTAAAAGAAGCTAAAAAGCATGGACAAGAAGGATGGTATGTTGATATTTTTGATGATGTTACAGATTTAGGTGAATTTGATATTTATGAAGCATTAGACACTTTCGATGAAGCTCATATAGATTTTCCATGTGTAAAATGTGAAAAACTTTTTGATGTTGAATATCTTAACCCACATGAACCTTATTTAAACCATTGTAGTAAATGTATTGAAGAAGAGGAACAAGAAAAAGGATTACAGAAATATTTTAACTCACTAAGAGAAAAAGGATTATTAGAAGAACACAGTGAATGGATAATAAAATTATATCCTGAATTTCAAAAATATCTTAATTAATTATAATAAACATTTAAAAAACTCTTTTAATTTATAACACACATGAAAAAGAGGAATTCAAAAAAGAATAAAACAATAACATTTATAATTGTATTAATTTTAATCTTAATTGCAGTATTTGGAGTTGTTAAATTAACTGGAAATTCTGTAGAAAATAAAATGACAAAAGTAACACTTGAAACAAATCACGGAAACATTGTAATTAATTTATATTCTGATATGCCAATAACAACAGGAAACTTTGAAAAACTTGTTAAAGATGGTTTTTATGACAATGTTATATTTCACAGAATAATTGATGGTTTTATGCTTCAAGGTGGAGACCCAACTGGAACAGGAGCAGGAGGACCAGGATATAATATTGAAGATGAATTTACTCATGCAGGTGGAAACAAAAATGACCATGGAACAATATCAATGGCAAATGCAGGACCAAACACTGGAGGCAGTCAATTTTTTATTAATTTAGTAGACAATAATTTCTTGGATACAAAACACCCAGTATTTGGAAAAGTTGTAGAAGGAATGGATGTTGTTGATGCAATTGCAAAAGTTCCAAAAAATGCTCAAGACAAACCTTTAGAAGATGTTATAATTATCAAAGCTATTGTTAACTAATAATAATTCTTAAAAAGAATAAACAGCTTGAATTTTTATATGGATGTTATCTACATGAAATCACCTAGTGAAATAGATTACTATATTGTAAATAAAAATTTTATGGAAATAATTTCTATTTCTAAAGATTATCTTTTTGTAATGGCCGAAGATGAAGCCATAACAGAGGGAGCTTATAAAACAATCAATATAAATAAAAAGATTTTTGAAAAAATGAAAAATCTTGCAATAGATAATAAAAGAAAGGAACTAACAGATATTTTAAAAGAGGTTCACAATAAAAACAAAGAAATCTTAGAAAATCCACACTTACAACTAAGGATAGAAGAATCAAGATATGATCATAATTCTGAACAGCTCGAACAAAAAAAACAAAGTTTCATAGACCACTATAAAAAAAGCAAAGCTATTGTTAACTAATTATAATAATTTAATTGTCTTTAATTCTTCTTTTAAATAAGTAATTCTTTTCACCACAATCCCCCAAATCCTATCCAAACCAACTTCAAAATAAGAATGAATAAGAATGTTTTTGAAATTTGAAAGTTCTTCCCAAGGAAATGATTTATTAATATCTCTAACTGATTTTGGAATATTTTTAACAGCTTCTCCAATAATTTCTAATCTTCTAATTACTGCATCTTGTAATTTTGTATCTTCTTTAAATTGTTCTTTGGAGACACCTTTTGTATATTCTTCAAGTTTATCTAAACATTCTTTTATATCTCCAAGAAATAATTTATAATTTCTACTCTTTCTCATAAATTAATACCTCTTCTTTTAGAATAGGGTTTTTTAATTCAGATCTAATTGTTTCATATTCAACTAAATCCACTTTTTTTTTAAGAACTTTTTCTAATTCAATTTTAATTCTAATAACATCCAATAAATCGATATCTTTTTCTAGCTCAACTAAAAGATCCACATCACTATTCTTTTTTTGTTCCCCACGAACATAACTCCCAAAAATCCCTGCTTTGATTACATTATTTTTTATAAGAATAGGAAGTATTATTTTTCTAATTTCTTGAACTGAATTAACCATATAAACAATAAATAACACAAGTTTTTAAGTTTATTGACAAACCTTTAGAAGATGTTATAATTATCAAAGCTATTGTTAACTAATTCTTTTCTCATCTCATAACCATATGATTCAACATTATCTTTTTGTTGTTTTTTTAAACATGAATTAGCACAACAATAAAGAAGAATAAATGCCATTCCAATCCCAAATGAAGATACCAAACGCTTTTTTCTAACTTTTTTCTCAAGTGGATTTACACGTTTCTCTTTACTAACTTTAAATCTATCATCAATTTTATGTGAAAAGTTTTTACCTACGTATATCATTTTTCATAAAAGAATCCATCTCCTTGAACATTTTGTCCATAATTAAAAAAATAAGAAATAATTCTTTTTAATTATTTGTATTCTATTAAGACAATTCTATTATTATACAAAAACATTTAAATATCTCTTACATTTAAATAAATCATGGAAAAAGATATTGGAAAAATAAACAAAGGAGAATTTCAAGGTTCTGTAACTGAAATAGTTGTTGGAATCAGAGAATACAAAGGCAGAGTTGGTATTGACATAAGAGAATTTGTTACAGGTGAAAAATATACTGGTCCTACAAAAAAAGGATTAAGAATCCCTGCAGATAATTTTCAGGAATTTAAAGAAATGGTTAATTCTATAGATGAAGCAGATTTACAACCTTCTGAACCTAGCTCTGAAGAAAATCTAGAACAACCTGCAGACCAAGAAACTTTAGATAAAAAACCAGCAGAAGATACACCTAAAGAAGACTCTAAAGAAAAAGAGCCTGATGCAGAAATGCCTGATTATTAGTTATTCTAAAAGATTTTTTAGAATAGAATTTAACTAATAAATAAAATGTATTTCCAATAGTTTTGTAACTACTTTTAAATGAAAAATATATAGGAAGATTTATAAACAACATAATTCTCAAAAAATCATGATAAGCTTAAAAAAATATGTAAACAAAAGCACATTTCCAGTATCACTATTAAACATAAATAAAATAGTTGGGAAAAACCAAAATAGCTACATCTTCTCAATTGCAAACATTGCAAATAAAATTAAAGGTAATCAAAAGATATGGGGAATCAATGCTTTTAATTATGCTAAAGAAGTTGGAGAAACTCAAGTAGCAGGAGCTAATGCTTTTAATTATGCTAAAGAAGTTGGAGAAATTCAATGGGCACTATTTAATGGAGCAAATATTGCTAAAGAAGTTAAAGAAAATCAAATAGCAGGAGCTAATGTTTTTAATTATGCTGAAGAAGTTGGAGAAATTCAATGGGCACTATTTAATGGAGCAAATATTGCAAATAAAATTAAAGACAATCAAAAGACATGGGGAATCAATGCTTTTAATTATGCTAAAGAAGTTGGAAGGGATCAAGGAGCAGGAGCTAATGTTTTTAATTATGCTGAAGAAGTTGGAAGGGATCAAGGAGCAGTAATCTTTACATTACTTAATTATGCTAAAGAAGTTGGAGAAAATCAAGGGTCAGTCTTTAATGCTTTTAATTATGCTGAAGAAGTTGGAAGGGATCAAGGAGCAGTAATTAATGGAGCAAATATTGCTAAAGAAGTTGGAAGAGATCAAGGAGCAGTAATTAATGGAGCAAATATTGCTAAAGAAGTTGGAAGAGATCAAGGGCCAGTAATCTTTACATTACTTAATTATGCTAATAAAGCAAAAAAGCAAAAAAATGCTTTAGTTAATATTACTAAGTCTACAGGAACAAAACAAAAAGGAGTAATTAATTATTCTCCTTTAACGGGAATTAACTTATGGCAAGATCTTCCATCTAAAATAAATTCTGCAAAAAAGAAATTTGAAAAAAAATATTTAACTCTTGAAGATAATATCAAAGAAGAAGTAATAAATGATTTAGCAAATTCTAAACAAGGTTTAATAAAATCTCTTTTTAATTACAATACAAAAAGAAATTTAGTAAAAAGAGAAGCAAGAAAATATTTGATGAACAATAAATAATTATATTTTAAAACTTAATTCTAAGTATTTTGAATAAGTATTCAAAAGGAAATGTAAAACTTCCATTTGTCCTCGAACTATTTAAAATTTTCAAAAATAAAACAAAACATTTAAATAGTATTATGAATATGTATTCATAACGTATAACGTTACAAAATAAATAAATTAGGAGAAATAAAAAATGCCAAATAAAGACAAAACAGGACCAGAAAGAAAAGGACCTAAAACAGGAAAACAGCTTGGAAATTGTGAAGGAGCAGAACCTAATGAAACTGCACCAAGAAACGAAGCTGGAAGAAGACCTAGAAGAAACTTAGGAAGAGGATTAGGTAGAGGAAGACAAGATGCCTAGACCCTGTAAAAGAAGGAGAGTAAGGGGCCGGCCAAACTCTTCTTATTTCAAACCAGCAGGAATTCCTATAAATTCTTTAAAAGAATCTATCTTAACTTTAGATGAATTTGAAGCTATAAGATTAATTGATCTTGAAGAAGTCTCACAAGAAAAAGCTGCAGACAAAATGCAAATCTCTCAACCTACTTTATCAAGAATATTAAAATCTGCAAGAAAAAAAATATCTGACTCATTAATTAATGGAAAAGCAATTAAGATAGAAAAGAATTGAAACTAATTTCTTCCAAACATTTAAAAAAAGAATTCAATAATTATATTAATGAAAAAAAGAAGTTGGGTGACAGCAATAGTTATTTTTATAGTTATAATTTTAGCAATTATGATTATGACTAAACCTCATCCTGAAACAAATATGGAAGTAGCAAAATGTATTGGAGAAAATTCAAAATTATATATTCAATTAGGATGTCATGCTTGTGAGCTTCAAGAAGATATGTTTGGAGACAATTATCAATATTTAACTGTAATTGATTGTTGGTTTGAAAGTGATAAATGTGTTGGAATTGAAGTTACTCCAACTTGGATAATTAAAGGAAGTAAATATACTGGGATTCAAGAAATCTCAACCTTACAAGAACTAACAGGATGTACATAAGATGTCAGAAATTTTAAGAATAACAGGACTTGCACTTGCCGATGCTATAAACCCTTGTGCAATTGCAGTTTTAACAATGGTATTAGTTTCAATTTTAATTGAAAATCCAAAAGGAAAAAAAAGAGTATTATATTCTGGTTTAGCTTTTGTTTTAGCAGTTTATATTGGTTATTTTGTTTATGGAGGAATAATTGTTCAATTCTTTAGAGTTTTTGGAACTTTCCTAAGAGTAAATTCAATATATGTTTACAAAGGGCTTGCTTTCTTAGCAATGATATTAGGTGCACTAAACATAAAAGATTTCTTTTATTATAAAAAAGGAAGTTTTGCAACTGAAATGCCTTTATTTATGAGGCCAAAAGTGAAAAAAATTATTGGAAAAATAACTTCACCAAAAGGAGCATTTATAATCGGATTTATTGTAACACTTTTCTTACTTCCATGTACAATGGGACCTTTAGTAATAGCAGGAGGATCTATTGCTGAATTAAGTTTCATTGCATCATCAGCTTGGCTACTTTACTATAATTTATTATTTGTTCTACCAATGTTAGCAATAACTTTAATTGTTTATTTTGGATTTTCAAAAGTTGAAGATGTTTCTGGTTGGAAAGAAAGAAACATAAAGAAACTACATCTTATCGCAGGATTATTATTATTCCTTATGGGAGTAGCTTTATTAATCGGTTGGATATAAAAATATTTAAAAATTATTACATCAATAACTAGGCATTAATTTATTGTGTCCAAATTGAATAACTAAATCTATGTTGGGTTTTATCTTTTCTATTCCAACAGGAGTATCACAAGCTCCAAAACAACTTCCAAGCCAAATTAGAAATTCTGCTTTTGTCTGTTCTTCAAGATAATCTACAATAGCAGTTGCATATTGTTTAAGTCCATCTGGAAATTGAAGCAAGACTAATTTTGCTTTTGCTTTTCTTATTTTACCGACGACAACTTCTAATTCTAAATTATATTTTTCTTCTAGTTCTACTAATGTTTTTTTCCTCATAGAAAATCAAGTTTTACTTTATTTTTATAATTTTTGGCCACATTAAAAACCTTAATTTTGTTGCCATTTTATAATAAAGATATTAAATAGAAAGCTTTAAATATCCAATAAAACTCTATATTCTGTCTCACTTCGGTGGGGCATGGAGAGTTTTGGACTTCGGTTCTTTGCTCTCCACTTATATTCATTTGGCTTCGGTCAAGTGATCGGGAGGGATTAGACTTCGGTTTTTTCTTTCCCACTTATATTCATTTGGCTTCGGTCAAGTGATCGGGGGTTAGACTTCGGTTTTTCTCCCACCTATATTCTTTCAATTTTCAAAAGATTTTTAACTGATTTATCTCTATCTTTTCTATGACAACCCAAACAAAAACCAGACAACCCATAGTAACTGTATGTGGACATGTTGATCATGGAAAAACATCTATCCTAGACTGTCTTAGAAATAGCTGTGTCCAAGAAGGAGAAAAAGGAGGAATAACTCAAAGAATATCCTTTACTTCATATCCTATGAGCCAGATGAAAACTGCTTGCCCTTTAATAGATAGTTCAGGTATAAAAATAAACATTCCTGGATTCTTATTAATTGATACTCCTGGACATGCTGCTTTTACAAATTTAAGAAAAAGAGGAGGAAGTTTAGCTGATTTAGCAATATTAGTAATTGATATAAATGAAGGTATAAAACCTCAAACAGCAGAAGTAATTCAAATTCTAAAACTTCATAAAACTCCTTTTATAATTGCTTTAAATAAAATAGACAATATTTCTGGTTGGAGGCCTCCATCTTCAGAGGTCATCCCAGGGGGAAGAAAACAAGATAAAGATTTAAAGAAAAATATTGAATCTCAATCTCAAAATATTAAACAAACTTTTGATGAAAGATACATGTCTTTAATAGGTGCTTTACACAGCCATGGATTTGATTCAGATTTATTTTATAATATCAAAGATTTTTCAAAAAAAATAGCATTAGTACCTTGTTCTGCAAGAACTCATGAAGGAATTCCAGAATTAATAATGATGTTGTGTGGTTTAAGTCAAAAATATTTAGCAGACAAACTAATATTAGGAAAAGATGCAAAAGGAGTTATGTTAGAGATTAAAAAAGAAAAATCAACTAATTATATTGAATCAATATTATATGATGGAGTATTATCAAAAACAGATGAAATAGCTATTGCAAATCTTGAAGGAGAGCCTATTATTACTAAAATCAGAATTCTTGAAGAAATAGAACCTTTATGTTTTAAATTTAAACCAAAAGAGAAGGTTCAAGCTTCAACAGGATTAAGGCTACAACTTATTAATCCAAAAGGAATTTCCTCTGGAGAAAAAACAGAGATTCTTCCTGGCATGCCTTTTGTACTCTATAAAGGAAATAAAGAAAAAATAAAAGAAACTTTCAAAAAAGAAGTTTCTGAAAGCATTAAAACAGATAAACAAGGAATCATAGCAAAAGCAGATTCATTAGGAAGTTTAGAAGCTCTTTTAGCTTTATTAAAACAAGAAAAAATACCTGTTGTAAAAGCAGGAATTGGAAACATAAATAAAACAGATATAATCTCAGCAAAAGCAAATTTAGAAATTAATGAATTAGATGCTGTAATTGTAGGATTTAATATTTCAATTGACGAAGAAGTAAAGGAAATGAAAGGAAATATTAAAATTCTAACAGAAGATGTTGTATATAAATTAATTGAAAACATAACTGAATTTAGAGAAGAAAAAAGAAAAGAAATTGAGAAAAAAAGAATGATGGGATTAACAACGATTTGTAAACTTAAAATTTTACATCAACATATTTTTAGAAATACAAAACCAGCAATATTTGGAGTAAAAATAGAGGCAGGTAAATTAATTTCAGGATTAAATTTAATTAATGAAAAAAATGAAAAAGTTGCAAGAGTTAAAAATATTCAATCTGAAAATAAATCTGTTCAAGAATCAAAAGAAGGTACAGAAGTAGCTATTTCACTTCCAGGAGTAAATTATGAAAGGCAATTAAAAGATAATAATGTACTTTATTCAGAACTTGGAGAATCCCAATTTAGAAACTTCAAGAAAAACAAGGATTTACTTTCACAAAATGAAATAAAAATTTTGCAGGAAATAGCAGAACTTAAGCGAGAAACAAATGCTGATTGGGGACAATAACTTTAAAAGTATTAATCACGATATAGAAACATGCCAAAAAAAGGTTTAAAAAAAACACTAATTATTTCTGTTACACTTATTATTATTGCAATAATAATTTTAATTGCTGTTAAAAATCCACTTGCAACAAATACAATAAATGTTGAAGGTTCTGCGACAATTAATGTAATACCTAATTTAGTAACTATTTATTTTAATATAGAAACTTCAGGAGATACAACTGCAGAAGCAAGTGAAGCAAATACAGAAATTGTTGAAGAATTAAAAAATTCTTTAATTTCTTTAGGAATAGAAAAAGAAAACCTAATTACCCAAAATTATAATGTTTATCAAGATTATGATTGGATTAATAATATAAGAATAGAAAAAGGATACAAAACAACACATTCTATAAAAATTGAGATTTGTACAGGAGAAACAGAAAAAATAGGAGAAATTATAGATGCTGGAACTCAAGTGGGGGCTACAATTAATTATATAAATTTTGAACTAACTTCAGACTTACAAAACCAATATAAAGCAGAAGCAATGCATTTAGCAGCAGAAGATGCAAGAATGAAAGCAGAAGCAATAGCAGAAGGTTTAGATAAAAAAGTTGGAAGGCTTGTTTCAGTTTCTACAAGTAATTTTGATTATTCTCCTTGGGGACTTTATGAATCAACAGGATTAGCTATGACAGAAAATGCAATAGAAGCAAAAGTTGCAACAACAAATATTCAACCAGGAGAACAAGAAATCTACGGACAAATTACTGCTGTGTTTAAGTTAAGATAATTCTTTAACAAACTTTAAAAACCTCTTAAAATACAACTTAATATGTTTAAAATAAATATTGCAGAAAAATCAGGGAAAACCTATAAATTAGAAACAGAAGCTGAAGCTTTAATTGAAAAAACAATTCATGATAAAGTGGATGGTAAAGATATTTCTGAAGATTTAGCAGGATATGAATTTGAAATTACTGGAGCTAGTGATAAATCTGGATTTACTGTAATGAAAGATGTTGAAGGCTTTGGAAAAAAGAAAGTATTATTAGAATATGGAAAAGGTATGAGAAAAAGACCTAGAAGAGAAGGTAAAAAGAAACAAACAACTCCTACTCCAAAAGGATTAAGATTAAGAAAAACAGTTAGAGGAAAAATTATTTCTCAAGATATAATTCAAATTAATTTAAAATTATTAAAAGAAGGAAATAAAAAACTTTCAGAAATATTTCCAGATCAAAATAAGGCAAAAGAAGTTCAAAAAAAAGGAAAAAAATAATCCGTAATTCTTAAATACTCCTTTAACGTAACAAAATTAAAAGAAAAGATATATAAAT
Source organism: Candidatus Pacearchaeota archaeon (assembly GCA_023144035.1). Classification (GTDB taxonomy): domain Archaea; phylum Nanobdellota; class Nanobdellia; order Pacearchaeales; family GW2011-AR1; genus JAFCEV01. The sequence goes on from JAGLGM010000001.1 coordinate 29,877, forward strand.
TGAAAAATAAAGGGGTATTTAAATTGAAAAATAAAGGGGTATTTAAATTGAAAAACAAGGGATTAATTATTTTCTTGATAATTATTATGTTAAATTTTTCTGGTTTTGTAACATCTATGGATTCAAATGAAAAACCAATTATCACTATTAGTATACTTGATTTTGAATCTCCAGCAAAATTAGGAGATTTTATGGATTTTCAATATTCTTTAGGAGGTGTCTCAGGTATAAATGACGGGCTTAACATTAACTTTGAGATAGAAAAAAATGAAAAAATAATTTCTTCTGGCTCTGACGCAATTTATCTTAATAATACTCAAGAAGAAATAATAAATACAAAAGTATTTCTTCCTTCAAACTTGGAATCTGGAGTTTATAAATTAAAAATAAATGTAAATTATGAAAATTATAGTGCAGAATCATACAGAACAATTGAAATAAAAGTTACAAGAGGTATTGCATCAATATCATCTAATAATGAAAATTTAAAAATTTATATTATTATTTTTTTATTAATCCTTCTAGTATTTTTAACCCTGACTTTTATATATAAATTTGAAAAAAGAAAAATAAATAAGGTTTTTATTAAAGAAAAAAAATTTATTAAAAAACACAGATTATCTGTTTTAACATTAGGTTTATTCTTAATTTTAGGAATAATAATATATTATTTAAAATTAATTAATGCTTTACTCGGAGTCCCAATCGCTGTTTATTATTCATTTTTAGGGATTTTTTTATTAATCTTCTTAATTAATATTGGTTGTAAAAACAAATATATTAAAAAATTGATTTTTAGAAGAAAAAAAAGATAAAATAATTCTAAAATTATTAAAAAAAAATAGGTTTTAAAAAGTTATCTTGCCTTATTTTTAATATAAAAAGGGGAATGGGATATAAAAACAAACTATTTATTCATAAATTTTATGATACAAAAACCTTTATAATCCCTAGTTACTTAGTTACTTAGTAACCTATGAAATCCAAAACAATTAAGATAAAAGAGGAAAATTATAAATGGCTTCTTAAGATAGCTTCAGATATTCAAAAAAAAGTCGGGAGACCTGTTTCATTTGATGAGGCACTGACAAAAATAAAAAAGGAAAATAAGGAAAAAAAATAAAATGAGCTATAAAGGGGTTATAAAATTTAGGAGAGTGAAAATCAAAAAAGATCCTCTTCCAAAAGAAAAAATCATATTCTCTATTTTTTTAGGACTTTTTTTCTTTATTCTTATGGTATCTTTTTTTAATAATGCAAATCTTTGGAATACAGGAAGTGTAATTTCTGAAAATACAGGAGAATCAAAAAATACAGCTATTATAAATTTTGTAATTGAATTAACAGATGCTAAGCATTTAGATTTTAATAAAAATTTTATATCAAATATTTATGAAGAAGTGAGAGAATTAGACAATATTTGGAGCAAACAAATTTCTTCTGAAGAATATATTAGAGTAACTTTTGAAGAAAACTTAACTTCAAAAAAAGATATTACAATTTATCCAAGAATAATTTCAGGAGATCCAAGAATTGAAGTTTATGAAACAAATGAAACACAATTAATTGCTGAATTTACAAATCTTATTTCAAACGAATATAACAAGGTTTTCTTGACAAAACTTATAGGAAAGCAAGATACATTTGATTTATTGATTTTAGGAGGAAGTTTAATCATTGATCACATTATTGATCCTGAAGAAATATTAACTCCTCTTTTACATGCAAACAGCCAATTAAATTCAGTGGCTCTAGATTCTGCCCAAATAACTGCAATTACATCTGATGATGCAAGTGATATTACAATTGGCAAAGCAATAATCTTAACAGTAGAAATGAGTGAATTGTCAGGAACAATAGATACTCTAACTGACGCAAACTGTAGCTTAGTTTATTCAACAGCAACAAGCTATCCTGCTGACTCTATAACTTTTGAAGTTTATGATAGTTTTGGAGGAAACCAAGTAGCTATTTCAACTCTTCCAGCTTCTGATGGAGTTGATTCATTAGTTCATCTTTTAGATTTAGAAACAACAGGTTTGGCAGCCTCAGAAGTTACTACAATGGTAGTTTATGTAACAAATACTATTGCAGCAAAAGGTTATAATCTTTTAGTAGATCAAATATATTGTACTATTGATTACACAGAAGCAGTACCAAACACTCCTCCAACACTTTCAGGACTTCCAGAGGTCAATGATGATGAGGATTTTGGAACAAATAATTCAGTAATGGATTTATGGGATTATGCTTCTGATGCTGAAGATGCTGATAGTGTATTAACATATGGGATTAATAGTGAAAGCGAAACCTCAATTGTAGATTGTGATATCTATGATTCTCATTATATTACCTGTACTTCTCAAGCAAATGCTTCAGGTTACAGTGATGTGAATGTTTCTGTAACAGATACAGGAGGATTAAAAGATAGTGATGTATTTAGATTTACAGTTAATACTATCAATGATGATCCTTGGTCAGATTCAATTGCAAATCCTGCATCAATAAATGAAGATTCAGGACTTAATGACAATATTGTAAGTATAACTACAATAAACACTGCATTTAGAGATGTTGAAGAGGACCAATCTCCAACAAGTTGTACTATTGCTTCTGAAACAGACACGACTGCAGTTGATTGTGAAGTAGATGGAAGCTATAATGTAGATTGTACTACTCAGGCAAATCAGTCAGGAAGCAATATAGTAACATTAAACTGTTGTGATTCTGGAAGTTCATGCACTGATATGGATACTTTTACAGTAACAGTAGATGCTGTAAATGACAATCCTTGGAATGATGGGTTGTCTAATCCAGGCAATGTTAATGAAGATTCAGGACTTGCTGATAATATAATTACAAAAGCAACACTAGACAACACATTCAGAGATGTTGAAGAGGACCAATCTCCAACAAGTTATGCTATTCAAAGCCAGACAGGAAGTTCAATAATAAATTGTGCATTAGATGGAAGCAATAATATAGACTGCACTACTCAAGCAAATCAGTCAGGAAGTAATATAGTAACAGTAAGATTATCTGACAGCGGAACATTATATACAGAAATGACATTCACAATCACAGTAGATTCTATAAATGACCAACCATGGGTTGACGGCTTATCAGACCCAACAAATTTAAGTTATAATTCTGGATTAAATCAAGATGTTATTTCCTCAACAGAAATTGATGATAATTTTAGAGATGTAGAAAATGACCAAAACCCATCAAGCGTGGTTATATTATCTCAAACCCATACTGAAATAGTTAATTGTGAATTAGATGGACATGCTTTAGATTGTACAACTCAAACAAACCAGCATGGAATCTCTACTGTTACACTAAATTACACCGACGCTGAAGGATTAAGCATAACAGATTCCATGGATATAAGCATAACACCAGACACAACAACACCAACAATCCAAGTTCAATCTCCGACAAATAATTCTTATACAGTATCTACAATTTATTTCAATGCTACTGCGAGTGAAACTATAGATACATGGATTGTAAATTATAATGGAACAAATATAACCCACACTATCAATACTTCACTAGAAGTTGAAGATGGAAACCATAACCTATTGTTGTATGCTAATGATTCTGCTAATAATTTTGGATTAAATGATACAATTTACTTTACTGTAGATACTCAAGAACCAAGTTTAAGCAATGAATTTTCTAATGAAACAGAAATATCACAAAATGAATTGTTCTGCCTAAATATAACTGTAACAGATTCTCTAAATTCAATTGATACTGTCTATGCAGAAGTTTGGGATACTAGTTCTTGGGCAAATTATTCAATGTCCGAAGATGGAACATCTTGTAGTGGAACTTCTATTGATGGAATTTATGGTGTAGAAATAATTGGAAGCAATGTAGGATTATGGAATTATAGTAAGGTTTATGCAAATGATAGCTTAAATAATTTAAACAGTTATGATTTTTCAGATTTAACAATAAATGTAACTGCTCCTGCAGATTCTACTTATCCTCAATTTGCAAATTTCCAAACATATCCTTCAAATAATTCAGAATATTCTCTAAATTATAATTATCAATTTAATTCAACAATAACTTTTACTAATTCAACAGTTTATCTAAGTTTTAATGGGGAAAATTATAGTGCAACAAATGATACAGTAGATAATTTTTATGTTAATACTGGATCTATATCAGCAGGAACTTATGATTATTTTTGGTGGAGTTATGGAAATGGTTCTTTAAAAAATTATAATCAAAGTAACACAAAAGATTATACTATTGCAACAAATAATTCTGATTGTCAAGTATTATTTAATGAAACATCTTCACTTGAATATGGAAATAGTTTTAGAGTATACACAGATTGTGACTCAACTTTTACACTTTATAAAAATGGAACAACAATAGATAATAATTCAGAACAAAATTTAGGAGCAGATGCTTATAATTTCACAGTTCAAAGAGCAGATGCTACAAACTATACAAATTATTATGATGAAGCACAGTTTATAATAAGTCAAGCTACTCCTGTTATGACATATTATCTAAATAGTGTACAAAATAATATTTCACTTAATTATCCAGGAACAATTAATGCATCAGCGTATACAACAGTTGGAACAATAAACATTTACAGAAATGGAACAAGTGTAACAAGTGAAAATAATTTAGATATTAATCTTGTTGCAGGATATTATGAATATTTATTTAATGTTACAGGTAATGCAAATTACTCAGATGTTTCAAATGAATATTTATACTTTGAACTTAACCAAAGCACATCTGATTGTCAAGTATTATTTAATGAAACATCTTCACTTGAATATGGAAATAGTTTTAGAGTATACACAGATTGTGACTCAACTTTTACACTTTATAAAAATGGAACAACAATAGAGAATAATTCAGAACAAAATTTAGGAGCAGATGCTTATAATTTCACAGTTCAAAGAGCAGATGCTACAAACTATACAAATTATTATGATGAAGTACAATTTATAATAAATCAAGCAATTGGAGAAGTAGCTACATATATTGATAACTTAAGAAATAATAATTCTGTGCTTTTAAATACTGAAAGATGGCTTAATGCAACTATTATAAATCCTAATTCTGGTAATATAAAATTATATTATGATGATAATCTAATAAATCAAGGAAATTCCCCTTTATCTAATCTAACTAATTTTACTAGCGAAGGAGTATTTAATATAAGTGCTATTTATGATGGAAATGAAAATTATACTTCAGATATTGAAACTTGGTGGGTTACAGTAAGTTCAGATTCTGCACCTACAATAAATATAATTTATCCAGAAAATACATTTTACAACACAGACATAATTGTTTTAAATTATACAGTTGTGGACGATATAGACTTAAGCCATTGTTGGTATAGTTTGAATAATGGAACTACTAATTCTTCTTTTGATTCTAATTGTGCTAATGTAACAGGATTAACTGCAAATCAAGGAAGCAATACTTGGTTTGTATATGCAAATGATTCAATAGGACAAGAAAGTTTAGACTTTGTAACCTTTACAAAAGACACTATTTATCCAAACTTTACAAGTTATGAAAAAAACCCAGCAACACCAAATGAAGACCAAGATATTCAAGTTAATGTTACAATAACAGAATCAAATATAGATAAAGTTATTTTAGAATGGGACTCTACAAACTATACTATCACAACTTCAAATAATAATGAATATTATTTTACAATTAACAACGGAAACTATACAGCACATGATTCTGTAACATATTATTGGTATGCAAATGACACTGCAGGAAATATAAATAAATCAACACAACAATCTTTTACAGTTGCAAATCAAATACCCTCGGTCTCAGCGCCAGAAGTAAATAACACAACTCCTTATACTAATGATTTAATTTCATGTAACTCAGGAACTTTCTCTGATGATGATGCAGAAGATACTGAACAAGCAAGATATTTTAAGTGGTATGACACAGATGTTGAAATTTCAGGGCAAACTTCTCAAACTTTAGATTTAACAACAGCTGGATTGGACAAAGGAGATGTAATCTTATGTTCAATAAGAGTTTATGACGGGTATGATAATTCTTCATATCAAAACTCAAGTAATTCGGCAACAATACAAAATTCTAATCCAATTATTTCAAATTTACAAACAACTGTAAGTTGGAATGCTAATGGTTCAACTTATACATATGATTATGAAGTCACAGATTTAGATTCTGATTCTTTTATATGGTATGATAACACAACTTTATTTAATATAAATTCTGGAACAGGTGTAATTTCAGATATACCTACAGAAAATGAAGCAGGAACTTATTTAATTGAAATAAATGTTTCAGATGGAACAGTTAATACAACAGATATTTTTAGTTATACAATAAATGATGTGGGTTCTCCAAACATAGATTTCCAACCGCCAACAGAAACAAACGAATCCCAATTAACAAGAGATTACATACAAGTAAATATAACTGCTTCTGACAGCATTGGAATAGATACAATAACAATTTATTTATACAATCAAACATCTCTTGTAAATGAGACAACAAATCCAACTTCACCTTACTTTGTTAACTTTACAAATTTACCAGATGAATTTTATTATTTCAACGCCACTGTTAATGATACTTCTGGAAATACAAATCAAACAGAAACAATAACTGTTTCAACAGATACAGGAGCTCCAACAATAAATTCTGTGGCTCCTACAGAAACTTCAGGAATTCACAAGAACCAAAACTATGTTGAAGTAAATGTTACTGCTTCTGACCCTAATCTTGATAAAATTATTATAAGATTATATAATTCAGCACATACACAAATAGACTCAACTACAACATCATCTTCTCCGAATTTTGCAAATTTCACAGGATTAAATAATGGATTATATTATTATAATGTCACAGCTAATGATACTTTTGGAAATACTGATTCATTAGAAACAAAGAATATTACTTTAGATACAACAAAGCCATCTGTGTTATATAACCCAAGTACAGATGCAGATAATTCTTTTGTAAACAGAAACTGGATTTTAATAAACATATCAGCAAATGATACTAATTTAGATTCTGCGAGAATGGAATTTGATTCAACAAATGAAACTTTTGCTAACAATGACGAAAATAATTACTGGGAAAACAAAACTTCACTTTCTAATGGAGATTATAGTTTTTATAGTTGGGCAAATGATAGTGCTGAAAATTACAATTTTACAACAACAAGAACTGTAACAGTTGATACAATAAATCCTCTAATTGATTTTGCTATAGAAACTTCCATAAATAACTCAAATTTATCACAAAATTATATTTTTGTAAATGCAACTCTCACAGAAACAAATTTCCAAAATATTACTTATAAATTATATAATTCAACCTCATTAGTAAATGAAACAATTTACACAACCCAAACATTAAACATCAACTGGACATTACTACCAAATGAAATTTATACATATAATATAACAACTTCTGATAAAGCTTCAAATTTAAATTCAACTGCGACAAGAACAATAACATTAGATACTGTACTTCCTCAACTAAATATAATTTATCCTCAAAGTAACACTTATACTGTAGATATCACTCAGTTAAATTATACTTATACAGAAACAATTCCAGACAAATGCTGGTGGTCAAATAATTCTGGAATATGGAATTCCTCACTGCAAACCTGCGGAACAAATTGGACAGGATTAACATCAAATGAAGGAAGCAATACATGGACAATTTATATGAATGACTCAGCAGGAAATGAAAATTCAACAAGTGTTATCTTTACAAAAGACACTGCTTATCCTGCTGTAACAATAAACTCTCCCCTTAATCAAACTTATGATACAACCACTATATTATTTAATGTAACAGCAACAGATGGGGGAGGAATAAGTGCTTGTGAGTATAGTTTAAGTGATGGTTTAGACAATAATTCAATGAGTCAATCAGGAAATTTCTGGACAGCCACAAACTCGTCTATGATTCAGGGTTCTCATACTGTTAATTTTTATTGTAATGATAGTTCTGGAAATTTAAATGACACAAAACAAGAGACTTTCTTTATAGATTCAATTTATCCATTAATATCTTTTACAACAGGAACAGAAAATAATGATACTAGTCTTGTTAGAAATTGGATTTTTGCAAATGTAACAGTAACAGAAAATAACTTTGAAAATATAACTTATATACTTTACAATTCTACTGAAGAAGTTAATACAACAACTTATACTACAGAAATAAAAGAAATAAACTGGACTGGCTTATCAGATGAGGTCTATACTTATAATGTAACAATCTGTGATCTTGTAAATAAATGTAACACAACTGAAACAAGAACAATAAGATTAGATACTTCAAATCCAGAAATTTACTATAATCCAAACACAGATTCAAATAATTCTTTTGTAAATAAAAACTGGGTTTTCATAAATATAACAGCTTCTGATTTAACTAAAGATTCAGTTAGATTAGAATGGGGTGGAACAAATGAAACTTTTAGTAATTCAGATGGAGATTTATACTGGGAAAATAAAACAGGATTATCAGAAACAGTATACAATTTCTATGCATGGATAAATGATTCTTCAGGAAATTTAAATTCAACTGCGACAAGAACAGTTACAATTGATCTCACAAAACCTTCAATAACAAATCTTGTGGAATCTCCTACTGACCCTACAAGCTGGACATCATCATCAACTTATCAATTTAATGCAACAATCACAGACACAAACTTAGATACTGTTTTAATTGAATTTGACAATGTAAATTATACTCCAACAAAAACAGGAGATGTTTATAATTTAACATTAAATAATCTAGTTGCTGGAAACTACAATTATTATTGGTATGCTAATGATTCTGCAGGAAATGTTAATCAAACTTCAGATAGTTACACTATAAATAAAAATACAGAAAATTGCCAAATTCTTTTCAATGAATCTTCTCCTCAAACTTATCCTGCAACTTTTTTAGTTTATACAGATTGTAATTCTGATTTTACTTTAACAAAAAATGGAACCACAATCTCAAATAATACTGAACAAATCCTATCTGCAAGTGCTTATAATTTTAGTGTTCAAAGAACTGACACAGTAAATTACTCAAATACAATTGATGAATCACAATTTATTGTAAATCAAGCAACAGGAAATATCACTTTATTAATTAATGATTCTGCATTAAATCAATCAGGACCTTATGGCACACAAACAAATGTAAGTGCAACAACTTCTTACGGAAGTGTTACTTTATATAGAAATGAAACAGAAATTACAAGCGAGAATAATGTTTATGTAACCCTTGCAGCAAATTATTATAATTATACAGCATATTCTTCAGGAGACCAAAATCACAGTTCTGCCTCAATAACAAAATTTGTTACAATCACAAAAACAAACAGTGAAATAAATTTAACATTAAATGAAACAAGAGGAAATATTACAATAGTTCAAGATTCTGAAATTTATCTTAATACAACAACAATTTCAGGAGATTCTAGCGCTACATTAAAAATGTATGACTCTGGCACACTAATTAATCAAGGAAATTCCCCAATTATTAATTTAACCACTTTTAGTTCGGTTGGAGAATTTAATATTACTGGGATTTATGTTGAAAGTGAAAATTTCACAGGATATTCTGAAACATGGTGGGTAAATGTAACAGAAACCCCTGACACAGAAAATCCAAGTGTTGCTTCCCTAACTAAAACCCCTTCTAGTCCTACAACTTATTCCCTAAGTCAAATTTATGAATTTAATGCTACTATAACTGATAATAGAAATATCCATACAGTTTTGATTGAATTTGACGGAACAAACTATACTCCAACAAACCTCGTAGGAAATATTTATAATTTTACCATAAATAACTTATCAGTTGGAAATTATAATTATAGATGGTATGCAAATGATACTTCTGGAAACATGAATAGTACTGAAAATAGTTCTTATATAATAAATCAAGCCACACCTTCTTTAAGTTTAAATGCAAACCCAAGCTGGTCAGAAACTTACCTAACACAAACAACTGTAACTGGCTCTGAATGTCCTGCACAATTAACAAGCGAATGTAAATTATATAGAAATGATACAGGAATTGTAGATAATCCTAATATTGTAACACTTGGTGTTGGAATTTACAATTATACTTATAATACAACAGGAAATACAAATTATACTTCTTACTCAAATTCCAGCAATCTAATAATATCTCAAAATACAGGTTCGTGTAGTATTGTATTTAATGAATCTTCTAGTATAACTTATCCTTCAACATTTAAAGTTTGGACAAATTGCACTTCTGACTTTATTTTATACAGAAACCAAACAACAATAGATAATAATTCAGAACAAAATTTAGGAGCAGGAGCTTACAACTTTACAGTTATGAGAACAGATGCTACAAACTATACAAATTATTATGATGAACAAATATTCCAAATTAACAAAGCAACAGGAGAAGTAGCTACTTATATTGATAATCAACAAAGCAATAAATCTCTTGAACAATATACAGAAATTTATCTCAATGCTACTTTAGAAACTGGAACAGGAAATATTAAACTTTATAACAATGAAACCTTAATTAATCAAGGCTCTTCCCCTTTAAACAATTTAACAAACTTTACAATTATAGGACTATATAATATTACTACAATTTATGATGGAAATGAAAATTATACTTCAGATATTGAAACTTGGTGGGTTAATGTTACAGAAGCAGATGTAACTCCACCACAAATATCAATAATTTATCCACAAAATATTTCTTATTCTGAAATTCAAACGCAATTAAATTACACAGCATCAGATAATTTTGGATTAAATTTATGTTGGTATTCGGTAGATAATGGACAAACAAATACAACAAAAAATTGTAATGAAAATATTACTGGCTTAAATTCTGGACAAGGAAGTTCAACATGGAATGTTTATGCAAATGATTCAAAAAATAATTTAAATTTCTCATCAGTCACATTTTTTGTTGACAGTATTCTTCCTACAATTCAATTTGAATCTCCAACAGAAACTTCTGGAAATTCTCTGGGAAAAAATTATCTACAAGTTAATGTAACTGCAAGCGATGATAATCTTAACACTATAACATTTTACCTTTACAATTCAACATCTTTGGTAAATGAAACATCCTATCTTAGTTTTCCTTATTTTATTAATTACACAGGACTTTCAGCAGAAACTTATTACTTTAATGCAACAGCAAATGATACTCTTGGAAATAATATCTCAACAGAAACACGAAATATTTCTTTAGTTTTACCAGAATTAACAATCTATAAACCAAATAATGAAACTTATATATCTAGTAAAGATATTCCATTAAGATACTCTGCTGAATATGAAGATTATGTATGGTATAATATTAACCAAACAGAAAATATAACAATAACAGGTAATACAACATTTAACACAACTCAAGGACAACATACACTTTATTTATATGCTAACAATACACTTGGCGAAACAGTAAAAAATGTGAGCTTCAGTGTTGATATAGCTAAATTTGTAGTCTTTTATAATGAATTTAAAGATGAAGGAAGCTCAACAGATTTTAATCAATCTTCTTATGAAGATATACAAAATTTAAGTGATATAGTTCTTGAAAATGCAGATTATGGAAAAATAGAATTTAATGAAATAATAAATTTAACAGATGATACAAATATAAGTGATAATGAAGCTGATCTTGATACTTATATAAATATTTCTTCTAATTTGATTGAAATAGATTCAACAGTATTACCTAATTTTAATAAATCTGCTACTCTTTATTTATACAATCTAACATTTATAACTCCAAGAATTTTGAAAGATGGAGTAATATGCCCTTCAACAATTTGCACTCAGCAAAGCTATTCTGGAGGAACATTAATATTCAATGTTACAGGATTTACAACTTATTCTGCAGAAGAAATTCCTGGAACTCCTACTACTCCTATTACTCCTACTTCTACTTCAACAGGAGGTGGCTGGAGTATTGAATGTATTAAAGATTCTGATTGTGAAGAAGAAGACCAAGTTTGTCTAAATAGTAAATGTGTAAAACTTTTCGACATAAAAATAACTAATTTTGAATCTCCTGTAAAATTAGGTGAATTTTTTGAATTTACTTATTTATTAAAAGGGATGGCAAATATAAGTGGAGATGTTCAAGTTTTATTCTGGATTGAAAAAGAAGGGGAAAGTGTAACTTCTGGTTCAGATGTAATTTACGTAGGAAATTTTGAAGAAAAAATAGAAACTACAAAAATATTTTTACCAAGCACAGTAGCTTCAGGAACATATCAATTTTTTGTTAAACTAAACTATGAAGGTTATACAGTTCAATCACACAGAACAATAGAAATAGAAGTTGAAGGAGAAATAGCAAAAATAACCTCGATTGAAGAAATTAATTTCCTTAAAAAATATGTAATTTCTTTTTTAATTGGTTTAGCAATACTTATCTTAGGACTCATATTTTACATAGAAAGAAAGAAAATAAAAGAAAAATTCCTACAAGAAGAAAAATGTATTAAAAAACATAAAACTTCAATCTTAGTATTTTGTTTGTTCCTTGTAATAGGTATTTTAGCTTATTATTTAAAATTATTTGATTTAGCTGCCAAAACCATTCTCAAATTAATAAAAAGCCCCTATCTTTTTTATATTTTAGGAGCAATTATTCTCTTAATTATTTTAAAGAGATTAATAACAATTGCGAAAAAAAGAGAGTTTGTTAATAAATTTAAAAAATGGAAAAACAAAAGAAGAATAAAGAAAAGACTAAAAAAGAAATACAAATCAGAAGTTAAAAAAATTAAAAAACATCTAAAAACAGTTACAAAAATTCGTGCTGAAAGAAAACAAGAAGCAAGACGCAAACATCGAAAAGAGTATATAAAAGCATTAATTAGATTCAGAATAAGGAAAAAGAAAAAAGCTACTTCTAAAAAGAGAAAAAAGAAAATTAAAAAATCCCATAAGTTAAAAAGAGAAAAATTTAAAGCAAAACTAAAAAAGAAGATTCAGAAATTCTTCTTCAAATTATCTAAATTAAAAATTCTCAAAAAACACAAAGAAAAAATCAAAGAAAAAAGAAAAATAAATAAACCTAGGAAAAAGGAAAAAGGAAAGTTCATCAAACGAATAAAAAAACCAATCAAATATTTGAATAACAAATTTAACCAAGTAGGTTTGTTTTTATTAAGAAAAGAGAAAACTCTTACTAAAGAAGAAAAATTATTATTTAAGAAAATAAAAAAACAAATAAAACAAAATCATAATCATGTTTTTAGATTATTAAAAAAGGAATTTAAAAAAAATAATCCTAAAGAAATTCTACAAGAATTCGAAGAAAAGTTTATTAAAACAGGTAAGTTATCGAAAAAACATCTTAAAACTTTGATAGAAATTATAAAAGCAGAAATAATTCTTAAAACAAAAAAATTACAAACAGAAATTAAAAAAGACAGTTTAAAAATTAATCACCAAATTAACAAAGTAACTAAAAATTCAGCAGAATTGATTAATGATTTTCTTGAACAAGTTCACAAACCTAAATTAATTTCTGTTCAAAAAGAGAAAAAAAGATTAAAGAAATATAAAAAATATATTACAAAATTATTTTTTATTAAAAAAACAAGAAAAAGAACAAAAGAAAAAAGAAGATTCTATTCTAAAAAAATTAAATTAATAAAACAATTCAGAAAAAAAGTTTTGAGAGATATTAAAAAAATTGGGAAAAATACCAATAAATTTCCTAGAAAAAGTAAAAAAAGATTAAAGAAATATAAAAAGTATCTTACAAAATTATTTTTTATTAAAAAAGTAAGAAAAAAACAAAAGAGAAAACAAAAAAAACTAAAAAAATTCTTTGAGAAATTCGTTAAAAAAGAAAAGAAAGGACATAAATTAATAATGAATTTTTTCAAAAAAGATTTAAATATTAAAAAAATGAAAAAGAAGAAATTAAATCTGCTTACATGGTTAAAGACATGGTTAAAAAAACAAGAAAAGAAAAAATTTGATTAATAAATATCTTTAAAATTATCTCTCTATAAATTGTGCCCCTTTAGCAGATAATGAATATTGTGTATGTCCTTCAAGTGTATTTAAAAATCCTTTGTGGACACAAACACCCACTCCAATTGCAATACTGTCTAGTTCGCTATACACCTTTGAATCATATGGATTTAAAATCTTTGATTCATCACTTTCTATAGCTTCAATATAAGGTTCAATCTCTAATTTTCTCATTCCTTTCCAAATTTCAGAAATTCTTCTATTAAGAAAACCACCTTCTGTTTCTTTCCAATATAATAAAACACGGGCAGCTTTTTTTGCAGAAATCTCTTTAACAAAAATATTGTCTTGAAGACCTGATTGAAAATGTTTTGTTAAATCATTTCTTTTCTCTGCTAAATCCATAAAGAAGAATAAAAAAGACTATTAATAAAGATTATTGCAATCAAAAACATTATAAAGCGCATCAAGTATTTATTCTCATGACAAACAAATTACCAGAACTTAATGTAGGTGTTGTTGGACATATTGACCATGGAAAAACAACTTTACTTAGCCAACTTACTGGAAAGTTTACAGACACTCATTCTGAAGAATTAAAGAGAGGAATTACAATAAAATTAGGTTATGCAGATATGACTATTTACAAAGATGGAAATAATTATAATATAAATAAAAAAGGAACTGCTCAAAGATATGTTAGTTTTATAGATGCACCAGGTCATGAAATGCTTATGGCAACTATGCTTTCTGGAGCTGCAACAATGGATGCAGCAATTTTAGTAATAGCTGCAAATGAAGGAATTAAACCTCAAACACAAGAACATTTTATGGCTTTACAAGCAAAAAAAATAAAAAATATAATAGTAGTTCAAAACAAAATTGATTTAGTAACTAAAGAACAAGCTTTAGAAAACTATAAATTAATTAAAGAATTTCTTAAAGGAAGTTTATCTGAAGATGCTCCAATAATTCCTATTTCAGCTCAACAAGGAATAAACATTGATAAAATATTAGAAGAACTTTGCAAATTAGAGATTCCAAAAAGAGATGACACAACTGAACCAATTTTTTTAGTAGCCAGAAGTTTTGATATTAATAAGCCAGGATCTTTAATTTTAAATTTAAAGGGAGGAGTTTTAGGTGGAATTCTTAAAAAAGGTAAATTAAAAGTAGGAGATGAAATTGAAATAAAACCTGGATTAAATATTAAAAAAGCAAATCAACAAACTTATGAAACTTTAACAACAAAAATATTATCTTTACACAAAGGAAAAGATTCTGTAAAAGAAGTTTCACCTGGAGTAAGTATTTCAATTGAAACAGAACTTGATCCTTTTTTAACAAAAACAGATTCATTAACAGGCTGTCTTGTATCTATAAAAGGAAAACTTCCAGAAATAAGTCATAGTATAAAATTAAAAACAAATTTATTTGATAAAGTTTTAGGAACAGCAGAACATCAAGAAGTTGAACCATTAAAAACAAAAGAAATGTTAATGTTAAGTGTAAATACAACAATTACTGTTGGAACAATTGAAAAAGTGAGTGAAAAAGAATTAGAATTGTCTTTGAATATTCCAATTGTTGCATTAAAAGGAGACAATGTTGGTATTGCAAGAAACATTGATGGGCACTGGAGATTAATCGGCTTTGGAGAAATAATTTAACAGTGACAATTTTGTAAATTAATAACAGCTTTTAAGTTATCGAATTGAGATAATTTAATAACAACAAATATCTAAAGTAATCTTTATAAACATCTTATCCTTAAATAAAATATGAAAAATATTTGGATGTTTTTATTCTTAGCACTATTTTTAGTTAGCATGGCTGGATTAACTTTAGCAGAAGAAAATTGTACAGATACTGATGGAGGAATTGATTATTATACAAAAGGAGTAATTAATACTAATATAGGACAATATGCTGGAATGAATTTAGAGGATTCTTGTAATGCAAATGAGGTTTGGGTTCATGAAAAGTATTGCAATGAAGATGGAACTGTTGGTTTTGAAGATTATGCCTGTGCTAATGAAGATAAAGTTTGTAAAGATGGCGCTTGCGTTGAAGTGGAAAGCAATCTTGGTTGCCGGGGACTTCGGTGCGATCTTTTTCTTTATCAGGAAGTAAATTTAGATATTTGTGAGGAAGAATTCATTTTTAAGTTGAGGGGCGTGAGTGAATCAGACGATGGAGAAATTTATGAGGTCTTTTTTGATTTTGGAGGGGTCGAAGAAATTAAATCTCAAGAACTTAGAGAAGGAGATGAATTTGAATATAATGATTTAGAAAATGGAGAAGTTGTTTTTAAAGTAAAAGCCTTGAGAGAAGGATTTATTCCTTATGAAGATTATTTTGCATTTGAATATATTGAAAAATGTTTCCAAGAGCCCTATTGTATAGATAATGATGGAGGCATAAATTATTATGAGATGGGACAAATTGATACTAATATGGAACAATATGCTGGAATGAATTTAAAGGATTCTTGTAATGCAGATGGTGTTTGGTTGCATGAAAAGTATTGTAATGAAGATGGAACTGTTGGGTTCAAAGATCATGCTTGTGCCAATGAAGGTAAAATTTGTATAGATGGTGCTTGTGTAAATGAAACAGAAGAAAATGATTCTGACGATAATGATGTAAATGAAAATGGAACAAGAAAAGTTAAATTAAATATAAAAAATAGATTAAGAATTAATCAATCAGAAATTCCTGAAGGATGCACTGCATCTGGTTCTACATTAAAATGTAATGTTGATGGAGGAAGAGTAATGGCTGTTTTTGCTGGAAACTCTGGAAACACAATATTTCAAGTAAAAGGAATTAATGCTTCAACAAAAGTTGAATTATACAAAGAAAATGATTCTTTTTACGGGGTTTTAGAAAATAATGAAACATTTTTAATTAATTATTTTCCAGATGAAATTAAAGAAATAGTAAGAAACAGAATTAATGTAAGTGATAATGAGGATGAAACAATTGAATTAGATGAAAAAGGAATATACCAAGTTCAAACTAAGAAAAGAGCAAGATTATTTTATTTAGTTCCTGTAAAAGAAAAAATAAAAACTCAAGTCGACCCTGAAACAGGAGAAATAATCAAAACAAGAAATCCTTGGTGGGGATTCTTAGCTAAAGATATCATAGATGTAGATGATAACACAGATGATGATTCTGACAATGAAGAAGATAATGAGACAGAAGAAGGTAACGAATCAATTTAATATTTCTAAAACAATAAACCTTATATATTATTAAATTACGTAGTATTAATGGTATTAAGAGCATATATTAATTTAAAATATCATCATGATAAGATACAAATTGATTATTGGATGTCAATAGACCATAGAAATAATTTCAAGACAGCTGGAATTTTTTCTTCATGTAAAGGTCTTAGAGAAGCAAAAAATAGACTTTTAAGTATTCTTGAAAAAAGCCATGAAAAAGAAATTAAAATAAGTAGAAATATAAAAATATATTCAAAATTAAAAGCATATTCTCAAATAAAATTAGAGGATTTTAAAAAACTTAAAGAGTTTTTAATTAAAAGTAGACCAGATATAAAATTTAAATAATTAATTTAATACTTTTAAGAACATAATATTTATAACCTCTATTTCTTTTTTTAATCTTACAATGGCTGTATATTCACATTCTAGACTAAATATGTTTGAACAATGCCCTCTTAGATATAAATACAGATATATTGATAAAAAGAAACCAGATATTGAAAAAACAATTGAAGCTCATTTAGGAAGTATAGTTCATGATGTTCTAGAATTAATTTATATTGAAGCAAAAAATAATAAAGTTTTAACAATAGATGAAATAATAAATTATTACTCAGAAAATTGGCAAAAAGATTATTCTGAAGATATTTTAGTTGTAAAAGACAACAAAACAGTTAAAGATTATTTTAACTTAGGTGTTGAATTTTTAGTGAGTTATTACAACACCCACCAACCGTTTAAAGACGGAACAATGGAATGTGAAAAAAGGATTTGGATAAATCTTGATGAAGCAGGAAAATATAAATTAATGGGATTTATTGATAGATTAGTTTATAATTTTGAAACAAAAGAATATGAAGTTCATGATTATAAAACAGCAAACAGTCTTCCTACTCAAGAAAAAATAGATAATGATAAACAATTAGCTCTTTATTCAATTGCAATCAAAAATTTATTTGGACATGATAAAGAAGTTGTTTTAATTTGGCATTATTTGGCTCATAATAAAAAAATAGAATCTCGAAGAACAAACGAACAACTTCAACAACTTAAAGAAGAAACTTTAAAATTAATAGATGAAATAGAAGCAACAAAAACTTTCCCACATAATAAATCTCCTCTTTGTGGTTGGTGCCAATTTAAACCTAGTTGTGAAGCTTGGAAATCAGAAATCCAAAGACCTTTAGATATTTATGGTGATTAATAAAAGAAATATTTAAATACTATAGCCACTATAGTTGTTATAGGTAAAATGGAAACATCAACAATTCAGTTAAGCAAAGAAACAAAAAAGAAAATCTCATCTTTTGGAGCAAAAGGAGAAAGTTATGAAGATATACTTTTGAGATTATATAAAAGTGCTGTTGAAAGACAACTCCATGATTTTTTATATAAAGAAGATGATAATTTTATTTCTATAGAAAAAGCACTTAATAAGGCCAAGAAAAAATGGCAAAAGTAGAAATTACAAAAAGTCTCGAGAAAAAAATAAACAAAAAATTTAAAGCTGAATCTATAAAAGTATTTGAGTTGCTTTATTCTTTAAAAGAAAATCCAAAAAAAGGAAAATTATTAGGAAATATCGGAGAAATTGTTCTGAAAGAAATTAAGTATAAATCATTTAGATTTTATTTTATAACAAATGGATATAAATTAAGGATTTTTAAAATAGAAGAACTAACAGACTTATTAATAAGATTTGTGAGAATGTCTAATAAAAAAGAACAACAAAAAGTTATAAATGAAATAAAAAATGTTTTGAGGAAAATTGAAAAAGAAAAACCTTTAGACCTTTGAGATAATTAATTTTTATTTTCTAAAGCACGTTTTTTCAACATTGCAAATTCTGTATCCTTTTTTCACTAATTGGAGATCCATTGTAATTCGGCTTTTCTTCACATGTTGGACAATAAGGAACTTGTTCATATTCACACTTACCTGAACCAGACATAGGAAAAGGCCCATCATGTATTGGGTGAGCAACTTCTATAGCTAAAATTTCTGAATCACAATCTAAACAAACAAAATCTTCTCCATTATTCATATAAATTATATTTGAACCAATTTTTTTATTATATTCAATTCCGTCTTTAATTGCAACTTCAGGTTTAAAAGTACTCCAAGAAGGAACTTCAAAAATCTTAAATTCTAAATTAAGTTTCTTAACTTTATCTGATAATTCTTTCTCTGACATATAAATTTCATTCAAAATCAGTTTATAAAAATTATGAAACAATAAAAGATATATTAATATAATATTATACAACAATAATCCTTAAAAAGTTAAATTTATATAACAAATATTATTAATGTAAATATAAAAAAATGTGTTTCACTCCAATAGTTTCTATTTCAATAGCAATAGTTGAATTTACATTAGCAAGCATTCTTTTACTCTTTTTCCCAAAATCTGAATTTAGGAATTTTTTTGCTATCTTTATTTATTTGCTTGGTCTTTATCAGTTTACTGAATTTATGCTTTGTTCTGGAAATGCTATTTTTTGGGCCATGGCTGGTTTTGTGACATATAGTTTTTTACCTGCAATTTCTTTACACGCTGTTTTAAGAATTTTTAAAAAAAAGTTTAATATTATTTGGGTTTATCTTATTCCTTCTTTTGCAAGCTTCTTTGCAATTATAACCCCTGGATTTATTATTAAAGCAAGTTGTGAAAAATATTTCATTAGTGTTGAAACAATTATGACTTCTTCACCATCTTTATTGTTATTAATATCATTTATGATTTATATTGCATATTATTTTGGTTTCTTATTTTTTGTTTATTTTATTATTCTTAAAGATTATTCAAAACAAAAAAATAAAATTAAAAGAGAAATTGAATTAATAGAAATGATAAGTATTTTACTTATGGTAATTCCAACATTAGTTTTACTTATTATTTTCCCTGTATTTGGAATAATGTTTCCCTCTGTTTTATGTGCATTTGGAATCTTTGTTGCTATTTCTGCATTTATAGGGGTTTATTTAAAAAATAAACTAAAAAAGAAAAAATAAAGAATTACTCTTTTTTTGCTTTCATTTTACCACAAGCTTCTTTTAACTCACATCTATTACAAATACCTGAATTTTCAGACCATTCTTTTGTGCCAAAACAACTTTTTTCTGTTTGTTTGCTCTGTAATTGACTTTTATTCATTAAAAAGCGTCTCATTCACGCTTTATATAACCTTACATTTGGATTAAATTAGAAATTTTAATAAGGAAGATACATCACAACAATACTTAAAAATTCTTATTTTATTAAGATTTTATGGGAGATTTAGAAAACTTATCTCAAACAGAAATACAAACTACTGAAAAAATACAAGAATTATTAAAAATACTTTCTGACAAAAAATGTAGAAATCCAAAAGGAAAGAATTTATCAATTTTTTCTAAAAAAGATCATTATCATTTACCTTCATCTCAAAAAAATGTAAGAATTATAGATACTTGTAAAATGACTAAAAAACATCCTTTTTATATAAGATATTTTGCAAGGCAAGAATTAAAAGAAATTTACAAAGAATTATCTGATGGACAAGAAAAAAATCAAGTAAAAGATATGCTTTCAAAAACTGGAGTTTATAATTGTCTTATGAAAAAAATTGGTTTATGATTATTGGTTTTTGAGGGTTAAATAAAAAATTAAAAAGAAAAAAGCTAATCTTGAGAATTTAAGATTCTCTCTTCTGTTTCATCTGAGAAATCTAAAAATAAAGGATATTTAAGATATGTCTTAAATTTTGTCCTAAAAATTTCATCTTGTTCTCTAACATAATTAACTACCATTTTTAATCCTTTATTACATTTTTGATTATCAGCCATATAAATTGCTAATTCTTTTGGATTCATTGTTCTTAATCTTTTTAAAACAGAAGATTCCAAATTTTCTGTATTAGGATTTTCAAATAAAGAAACCAACTCTTCCACAGATTTAGGATAATTCATCATTCTGTCAACCATACCTTTTATTCTATCTTATTATTTAAGTATTATTATACTAGAATTATTCATCCTTCTTCTTAAAATTATAATTAAGTAAATTTTGAACTATTTGTTCTTCCATAACTACTCTGGCTTCTAACATTTTTGAGGGAGGCATAGCAAGACAATTAGATATAAATTTCTTATAAACTTCCTTATTTTTTTCTATATATTTAACTGCCTTTTCATAAGACATATAACCTATATTTTTTAAATTGTTAAGCATATATTTTTAAGTTAAAGGACTTTTTTAAATATTATTATACTAGAATCAATCATTCATCACAATTATTGTTAGAAATCTTACAAAATTTATTTTACTAGCCCTTTTAATTCATTTGCAACTTCTTCTGAAAGATTCTTACACATTATTAAAAATTTTCCATCAATTGACTTTGTAATAACCTGACCATCATTTTTTAGATAAAAACATGCTGATTTTTCTTTTTGGTCTATTTGTATATTTTCTTTTATTTTATCTAAATAATCTGTTATTCCACCTATTTGCATAACACTGCATACTAAAGATCCTTGATATATCCAATTGACTTTTTCTAAACTCATACAAAATCCATCAATCCTTTATTTTTAAAGATTATTATACTAGAACTAATAGAGGTTAAGAAGGAAATTATTTAAGTGCAAGGTTCTTAAAAAAGATATGAAATATAAAGTACACAAATTGAATCTTAAGTTATCAAAAGAATCTAAGATGTTAGAAAACTTCCTTAATAATTTAAAGGGAGAAGTAGTATCAATAATACCTGATGTTAGAAATTTTTTCTTATTTTATGGTGCAAGAGTAAGTTCTGTTATTATTGTTGAAAAGATAAAAGGTAAGAAATAGTTAATTCTAAATATGATTGGTTATTAGAGGATTCATGGAAAAAATTATTTAATTTTTGATTCCAAATTGTGGTAAGATTTAGGAATATTTTCTACTTGTTCTATTTGATATTTTTGAGATTCTTTAGCTTTATTAGGAGTTGCAGAATATATTAAACCCATTGCCCCCATAGACGCAGCAATTAAACCAACTGCAATTGTTTTTTTAATTTTTGAACCTTGCCTTTTTACTAAATTAGGATATGATTTTCTATTACATTCTTTTATTCCTGTTAAATCTCTAAAAACATCTATAGAATATCCCATAGGACTTCCATTAATTCCTCCGAGTATTGAAGCACTTATAGTTCCTATTGCTATTTTCTTGAAATCTAAATCTTCTCCAGCCATTAATTGAGACAAAGTATACATTGGAGGTGTAATAGCTAAATTCAATGCAAAAGCATACCCTATATCATGAGCATGTTGAACTACTTCTTTTGTTTTATTTGTGATTTTAAACAATTTTTTAGATAAATCTCTCCCTTTTCCAAAAACATAACCAAGACCTCCACAAGCAACAATAGTTCCTACTACTCTGGCATTTATTGACATTTCGTCAGACATTCCAGCAACACCTACTTCAATAGCAGCAAAAAGAGGATGAGATTCTACTAACATTGCAAGAGTATCTACTGCATAAAACTTTGAGTCTTTCTTTATCCAATCTTTAACTTTTCCCATATTTCTCTCTTATTCTTTTTACTTATAAATCTTACTAATTATAATCAACAAATATAAAGATCTTAGATTCTTAACTAATTCATGGAAAGAAAAACACTTCTAATAATATTAATAATACTAATTTTAGGAGTAATAGGATTATCTGTTTTCCTTATTTTCCTTAGACAGAGAGCAACTCTTAAAAAACACCTTATTTTCCCTATAAAAATATAGGATAGTGTGTGTGAGCAACACCTTTATAAAGAATAAATCATTTTAATTATTACATCAAAAGCCATGAGGTTCAACCAATGCTATTTGGGGGGGCTAATTGGGTGTTACATTCTAACGAATCATTGATGTAACTTTTTCCTTTTATTAAGAAATTTTTCTATATCCTCTAATGTAATATTAACATAAGTATCTAAACGATTCTCAATATCATTTGACATCAATTTGGCATACCTATGTGCTAAAGACCAAGGAGGCAATTTTTGATGTAATGGAACCCCTATTTTCATTCTTCCTTTCTCTTGCAATAAAAATTTTAAATTTTGGTCTATTATTCGTTCTTTATTAGAAAAATCTCTACAAATTGTTAAAGAAATTTTTTCCTTTATGTTTAATGATTTAAACAAGTAATAAATAATTATACAATATATTCTAACTTTAAAAGTGCCTCTCTTAGTTTCAAATGAGTTATAAGGATAACGATATTTATTTTCTTCCCATTTTTTTACTATTATTTTTATAAGTTCTTCATCGAATCTAAATCCTTTTATTTGACTTTTTCCATTCACACTTTGTTTATTTGCTATACAAATAGTATATCTTGGAATAAATAAATCGCTTCCACTAACATCAATTTCAAATTTCATATAAAAGAATATCCCTCCCAGTTTATAAGACTTTGGCGTTACTTTATTTTTTTCAGAATAAAACCTAATCACAACCCAAATATTTCCTCATATTCCTATTACTCAAATCTTTCTTAGGTTTAGAAAAATGCACATCATATTCCAAACCCATTGAGTGATACACATTTGTCCATTCATTATGGTCAGTTAGATTATCATTATTTATATCAGCTACTAATTTCAATTCATTATATAATTTATTTCTTTCATTGAAATATTTAATATTACTATGTACATTGTAAATAAGAAACAAACTCATCGCTCCAATAATTAATAGGCCTTTTAATCTTTCTTTTCTTGTAAATGTTTTATCTTCTAAATCTGTTTCATGTAAGCTCATCTTTCCCTCATTTATTAAAGAACCTCCTACTTTAATTTTTGTTTTTCCCATTTTAACCTCCGTACCTTCTGTATTTTTTACACCATCTGAAGAAATTATGAAAGTCATTTTTTAATTTCCTTATAGCTTTTTATACATTCTTTAGATAACTCTCCTCTTCCTAATACTAAATATCTAAAATTACCACTTCTTAATTCACTAGAAAAACCCATGGGAACACTAGAAATTATTACCTCTTTTCCAGCTCTTTTAATTAATTCCATAGAAGGAATAAAATCGGCATCTCCAGAAAGAAGGATACAACAATCACATTCTTCTTCAATTAAACATTTAGCAATCATATCTACAGCTATTTTCACATCAATTCCTTTTTCTTTTTTTAAAACAGTCCCTAAGGAATCTATAAAGGCAGTTTCTACTGCTGGTTTGCACACTTTACATAAATCTAAAAGCCCTATTATCTCTTTTCTCTCAGCAATAATTTCTTTAGTTGAATTTCTTTGCAATTTTCTTACTGTGACTTTAAGCCCTTCTTTTTTTAAATCAGATAAATATTCCATATGCCTATAATACATTGTTTGCCCATCTGCAAGACTTGGAACAGAATTATAATATCTTATTTCTACGACATCTAAATCAAACTTTTTAGCAATAAATTTAGAAAGTTTCCAAAAATCAATATCTGATGGCTTTGAAACCCATTTTTTTACATTATGATACCAATTATTTCCATCTATAAATACAATTACTCTTTTGTTAGACATATAAAAAAACAAGGAAAGGATATAAATAAATCTTTCTAGATTATAAGCCCCGCATTCCTCCTATAAAAGAAGTCATACGGGGGATATTATAATATATTATAATCAAATATATTTATAAACCTTACTAAATCCCTTATAAATTTTCCTAGAATCAATCATTCATCCCCATTGCCATTGTGAACCTTAATCAAATCAGTCACTTTATCACCTTGTGCAAGCTTAACAATTCTAACACCTTGAGCTGCCCTACCCATTACTCTGATATTCTTTAAAGAAGTCCTTATTACTATTCCTTTAGCAGTTGTCATTATGATTCCATCTTCTGCATTTACTGACACAGCATTAACAACATCTCCTGTTTTTGTTGATATTTTTAAATTAATAACACCCTTACCACCTCTTGCTGTTTTTCTATAATCTTTAACAGCAGTTCTTTTACCATAACCATTTTCAGTAATTGTAAGAATTGCTTCTGTATCTAATATTTCTAAACTTACTACTTTATCTTCCTTATCCATTCTAATTCCTGTAACACCATAACTTGCTCTTCCCATATTTCTTATAGAATCAGAATCAAATCTAATTGCTTTTCCTTTTTGAGTAGCTAGTGAAACTTCTTGACCTTTTTTAACAACTTCTACTCCAATTAAAAAGTCAGAATTATCAACAGGTAAATTAATAGCTTTAATACCTGAAGCTCTTGGTTTTGCAAAATTACTCAAAGCTATTTTCTTAACCATTCCTTTTTGAGTAGCCATAAATAAATTATCTTCAAAAGTATTTACAGAAATAACATTTGTAATTTTCTCATCTTTTAAACTTAAAAGATTAATCAAAGCTTTTCCTTTACTATATTTTTCTGCACTAGGTATATCATATGCTTTAAGCCATAAAACCCTTCCTCTTGTAGTAAAGAACATTAAATAATCATGAGTAGAACAAGTAATCAACTGCTTTACAAAATCACCAGTTGCTAAATTACTTCCAATACTTCCTTTCCCGCCTCTTTTTTGTTCTCTATATTCTTTAACATCCATTCTTTTACAATATCCTTTATCTGTAATAGTCACAACAACTTCTTTTTCTTGAACCAAATCTTTCTCAGAAATCTCAGATAATCTTTTCATAACTTGCGTTCTTCTATTGTCTCCATATTTATTCTTTAACTCATTAATTTCTTTTACAATTATTTTTAAAACTTCCTTAATATCTCCTAAAATCTTTTCATATTCTGCTATTTTTTCTTTCAACTCTTTAGCTTCTTTTTTAAGTTTATCAACTTCTAATGAAGTTAATTGCTGTAACTTAGTTTCTAAAACAGCTTGAGCTTGTTTTCTAGTTAATTTAAATTTATTAATCAAACCTTCCAAAGCTTCTGCAGTATTCTTAGATTTTTTAATTAAAGTTATAACAGCATCTATATTTTTTAAAGCAATTAACATACCTTCAACGATTTCTTGTCTTTCTTTTGCTTTTTTAAGTTCATATTTAACTCTATTAGTAATCATAATTTTTCTATACTTAACATATTCTTCAACAACTTGTTTTAAATTCATAATCTTTGGTTGTCCGCCTACTAAAGCTAAAAAATTAACATTAAATGAATCTTGAAGTCTAGTATATTTATACAAAGAATTAATAACAAATTTAGAATCTACTCCTTTTCTTAATTCAATAACAATTCTAATCTTTCCTTTAGAAGATTCATCTCTTAAATCAGAAACATCTTTAATCTTTTTATTTTGAACAAGGTTTGCAATTTGTTCAACTAATGTAGATTTATTTAACATATAAGGAATCTCTGTAATTACAATTGCTTCTTTTTTCTTGATTGTCTCAGTAGTTAATCTTCCTCTCATTATCATTCTTCCTTTTCCTGTTTTGTATAATTCTTCCATATCTCCAAAAACAGTTCCACCAGTAGGAAAATCAGGTCCAGTAACAATTTGAGAAAGTTCAGGAATTGTTATATTTGGTTTTTTAATATAAGCAATAAGAGCATCACATACTTCTGTTAAATTATGTGGAGGAATATTAGTAGCCATACCAACTGCAATACCTGTTGCACCATTTAACATTAATAATGGAATTTTACCAGGAAGTAATTCAGGTTCTTTCATTGAATTATCATAATTAGGATTAAACTTTACTGTCTCTTTATCAATATCTTGTAATACTTCCATAGAGATTGGCATTAATCTTGTTTCTGTATTATGACTAATAAATCCATTTGAAATAAAAGAATGACAATTGCTATCTACTTTAACAGAATAAACTTTTTGAGAACCTACATCTTCTATTGAAACAACTCTATCAAATAGATATTGATATGTCAAAAAGAACTCAAATATAGAAGAGTAATCTTCTCCTGTTCTTTGTTTTAAAATTTGGCAGATTCTTTCATAATTCTGCCCCATACTAGAATACCTATCAAAATTGTGCTTCATA
Source organism: Candidatus Pacearchaeota archaeon (assembly GCA_023144035.1). Lineage (GTDB taxonomy): Archaea > Nanobdellota > Nanobdellia > Pacearchaeales > GW2011-AR1 > JAFCEV01. Next base: position 57,144 of record JAGLGM010000001.1, read on the forward strand.
ACAAATTCATCACCAGAATATTTTGCCAATCCCCTAATAAAATCAGAAATAAAAGGAACAAAATCTGTAGTGGAATAATCTTTTTTATAATTTACAACAACAAATTCTAATTTGGCACTCTTTCTCTGAGAAATAAAACCTATCTCTTTGTAAAATCTTGAAATATTTCTTTTACTCCTCAAATATAATTTAAAAACATTCTTATATTTATCAAATCTCTTAAAACTTTCTATACCAAATCTTAAGAAAACTAATTGTAATTGGGTTATAAGTTTTTCACTCATAGAACAACAACTTAGTTCAATCATCTTCTTAGAATAACTTATACTTCCATCTCCTTCAAAATAAGCTCTTAAAAATGAAGACAAAACTTTCTTTGGGGAAATAAACAATAAATTAGGTATTGTTTTCTTACCAGATTTTACAGCTTCTAATCCAATATTTCTCAAAAATTCAAGAGTATATCTACAATGACATTCTAATCTAAAATAATCTTTTTTCCCGTATGAACTTGGCTTTCTTTTAAAATTATGTAAAGTGCTATCTGGAAATAATTTTCTCCATTTTTCTTCAAATATTTTTATTAATTGCTCATCAGAATTACAAAACTCTAACTTGTTTTTAGAAATTGAGCCTTCTGAAATCAGTAAACCTAAAATCATTGCTAAATCATTATTTAATTTTTCAGGTAAAATCCTTTTATGTTGATGTTTACTTTTAATTACAGGACAATATTTTTTTAATTCAATCTCATTTTCAGGCCAAAAATTATCATTTAACCTATCTAAAACAGTAATATCTCCTTCTTTAATTTGTTCTAACAATTTCCAACAAAAAGCAGGCTTTCCAAATTCATCCTTTATTAAAGTTAAAACAGGGTGGTTTTTGGTTCCAGTTAAATTATACCCTTTATTTGTAGTTATTTTTATTGTTTCATGCTCTCCTGAATCAAACCATTTTGAAGCATTGTTAATTTTTTTGTCTTTACTCATTATCTTTAAATCTATATCTTCTTTAGTTGAAATTTCATCAGCTCTCTGTAAACCTTTTTCAGTAACAATTAAAGAATCTCCTGCAACACAATATCTCATAGCAGCAGGAGGATCACCGTCAATTGAGTTATGTACAAAAACTCCAGAAGATAAAGCAAAATTATGTGTCTTATCTACAGTAATATCATAAACAGCAACAAATTCATTTAATAATTCTGTCCTAACAACTTTATGATTTCCATTTAATTCTAAAAGAACTAAATTTTTACTATCTTGAAAGTATTTTTTAATTCCTAAATCCCAGCTAGTGAAGCTTTTTGTTCCAAAAACTTCTTTTCTCACTCTTTCATAATTTTCATTATTTATACTTAAATTATTTTCAATAAGATGGCTACATATATTAAGAAACTTTTTCTTTCCAGTAAGATTAGTCTCTCTTTTTTTATTAGAAGCAATTATTTTTTCATTAAACAATTTTTTATATTTTGGAATTTGCCACAATCCTTTCATAGTTATAGAAGCTGTTTTTCTTATTTCTTCAATTCTTTCAGGATGTTCTTTTAAATATTTTTTATTGATTTCACTCAAAGTTATAGTCATTTGTTTCCTATAATCATCTTTTTTCCAATTTTTCAGATTTCTTTCAGACATTCTTTTAGAATAAGCTTCTCTATTTTTTTTATTACTCCAAAATCTCTTTCTACCTTCATCTAATTTCTTTCTATATTCAGGGTCTGTTTTATGTTTTTGAGAAGTAAAATTATGGTGAACATTCCAATGTTCTTTCCAAAACATCCTTCTAATATTATCTGGATCATTATTTAATTTATCAAAGTCTACATGATGACGAATCCTACCTGTGTTTTTTTGATAAATATTATTGTGTATATTCCAATCATCAGCAAGCATATGTACAAAATCCCAAGAATCTTTTTTTGGTTGAAAAACCATATTATAGCCAATAAGTTTTGGATTAGAATCATCTTTTTTTGTAGACAATTTCATATAAACAGGCATTAATGAATCTCCAGAATCTAGATCTTTAGCTTCTTTATAACTTCCATCTCTTAACATAAATTTGTGATTTAAAGTACATTTTATTTCTTCACCATTATCTAAAACTACTTTCATAACTTCTGTATTTATTTTGGTCTTTCTTGGATTTTTAATTTCAGCCATTTTAACATTTAAATCCTCATCAATTGTAAAAGTAAAATTTCTTTTCCCTTGCTTATTTTCTTTTATCAACTCTAAAAAAGATAAATCTCTTCCATCAGTTAATTTAACTTCAGTATCTGCAGTAAAACAACCAAAATTACCTTGTCCAAATACTAAAGGATATCTTAAAGAAAAATTCTGTGCCATTCTAACCATTGCATCATAAACAGCAACATCTCCGTGAGGATGATATTTACCAATAACATCTCCAACTAATCTTGCGGACTTTTTAGTTTGAGTATTTGGTTTTAAACCCATTTGATTCATTGCATATAAAATTCTTCTTTGAACAGGTTTTAATCCATCTTCAATTGCAGGTATAGCTCGACTAACAATAACACTCATAGCATAATCTAAATATGCTTTTTTCATTTCTCCAGTTACTTCTGTATTAACTATTCCTTTTTCCATATCTTTTAACTCTGATTCATCTGCTTTCTTTGGTGTCATTTTTTCATTTCCACAAGATTTAAATATATCATTCGCTTAAATATTTTATTAATAGATGAAAGAACTCTGACGAATCCCGTCCCTAGAGGCGGTTAGTAGGATTGACGAATTCCCGATTCTATTATCTTTTCCTCCTTTCAATATTTAATGTTGTATCAATAATTAAACTCATTTTATATTCCTTTGAACCTTTTCTTAATTCACTTTCTTTTACAATTTGAGTTTTTCCACCATCAATAAGATCAATCATTTTTCTAAATTTTCTATATTGATAATCATCAATTGAAATAAAGATTATGCAATTATTATTTCTCTTAATAAACTCGAAAACTTCAATAAAAATATCCATATTATCCCTACAACTCTTAATTTTTTTCTTAAACAATAAAGAATCTATTTTTTCTCTTACAAATAATTTTTTCATAGAATTCAAATATGCTCTCTTGTGTTTTAAATTTTTATAATGTTTTAATTTGGAAATTTTCGGAAGTAATTCTCTTATTTTACTTTTTTCAATAATATTATAACCAATTAAATTTTCAGAATAATCTATATAAATATAATAATCAAATTCTTTCATGCTACTTCCCCCTTATCTTCAAAGTTTTTAACTAATTTAAAAGATGATTGAATTTTATCACCTAAGCCATCTACAATTTTAATATTAAGTTCATTACAAATTTTTGATTCAGGAATATCAGTATTTGTTTCAGTAGAACCTTGTTTTTTTCTATCTCCACCATTTGCAAAAATATTAGGTTTTACTAATTCAAGGGATTTACAAACAGTTCTATCTGTATCAATACTTACAATTGCTTCACTAACACAACTTAATTCTTGAATAATCTTTTTTCTTTCTTCTGCAAGCATAAACACTTTGCCTTTTTTCATTTTAGTTTGTTTATCATTATTAACAATTACAACTAAACTATCTCCAAGTGCTCTTGCTAACTTAAATAATTCTATATGTCCAATATGTAATGGGTCAAAATATCCACTTACTGCTACTTTTGTCATTTTAATTTACTCTCCAACAATGTTTTTTCATAGTTTCTTTCTTCAATTTCATCTTTAATTAAATTAATTCCTTTCAAACTTAAAGCACCTTTTCCTTCACTAACACGTTCAGCAATATTCTTCATTATGTCTTGAACTCGTTTAGGATAAAATTTTCCTGTATCTATTTGTTTCTCCATTTCATCAAAACTTTGATTAAGTTCTTCCTTAGTTATTCCATACTTTTTAAGTTCTTCATCAGTTGTACTTGTTACAATATTTTTTAAAGCAAAATGATAAAGATTTCTTCTCCTTCTTCTCATTCTCATTTCTTTCATGCAACTTCCTCCCCTTTATGCGAAGTTACTACGTCTACGAGCATCATGCTACTTCTTCTCCCTTTATGCGAAGTTACTACGTCTACGAGCATCATGCAACCTCCTCTCCTTTTTCATCTAAGTATTTCATAAATTCATCTTCTGTTAATTCTTTTTCATTAATATCTGAGCCTATCCATTTACACTTTCTACATTCCCACTCCTTTCCTCCACCTTGTTCTGCATCACTATTACTTAAAACAAGTCCAACATCATCACTTCCACATTTAGGACATTCTCTAATCTTGAATGTCTTTCCTGTTTTCTTCTCAGACTTAACTCCTTTTGCTTTTTCATAATCAGCTTTTGAATCATATCCTTCTATTATCCAGTCTGGTGTTTTCATTTTTTCTTTTTTCTTTGCCATTTTATTTGTTTAATTCTTCTTTTAATTGATTTAAATTTTTAAATAAAATCATTTTCATTCCTAATTCTTTTGCAGGAGAAACATTTTCTTCTAAATCATCTATATAAATACATTCTTTTGGTTCAACATCTAACTGTTGTACAACTTCTTTAAATATTTCAATATTAGGTTTAGCGACTTTAAAATCATAGGAGGTAACAATAACATCAAAAATTTCACCTAAATTATGTTTCTCATTAATCTCTTTAAACCAATCTTCAAGATGATTAGAAACTAAAGCTAACTTATAATTATCTTTTAGTTTTTTAGCAAATTCTAATACTTCTAATTTAAAATTAAATGAATCTATTAACTTAGAACGAAAGGTTTCAGAATCAACTGCTAAAAACTCTGCACATTTTTCCCAAAATACTTTTGAATCAATTTCATTTACTTGTGCTTTAGATCTATTTTCCTCAGCTAATTTCATAAATTCTTCTGGATCTTTATTTAATTCAAGAGCATAACTTTTACAAAAAGAATCTATTTTTCCGGGAGTACATAAAACCCCTCCATAATCAAAAATTATTGCTTTATATTCCATCTTAAACGTCTAACTCAGCCTCCTTTGCATTTTCTTTATGCGAAACATTTCTTTGTGAGCGTCTATGAAAATGCTTATACATCAAGCTCTGCCTCCTTTGCATTTTCTTGAATAAATTCTTTCCTACCTTGAACATCGTCACCCATTAACATTGCAAACACCCTATCTGCTTCAACAGCATCCTCAATATATATTTTCTTAATCTTTCTAGTATTAGGATTCATAGTCGTGTCCCAAAGTTGTTGAGAACCCATTTCACCAAGACCTTTAAATCTTGTAATATTAGTTGTATTTAATCTTTCCATTGTTCTCTTAAGTTCAGCATCAGAATAAACATAATAATCTTTTTTCTTTCTAATCCTATATAATGGAGGTAAAGCAACATATACATTACCATTTTTAATTAACTCTGGCATAAATCTAAAAAAGAAAGTTAACAACAATGTCTTAATATGTTCACCGTCAACATCTGCATCACACATAATCACAATTTTATTATATCTTAATCTTTCTAAATTAAATTGATCACCTACTCCTGTTCCAACAGCTGTAATCATATTTGTTATTTCTTCACTTGATAATACTTTTATAGGATTTGCTTTTTCAACATTTAATATTTTTCCTTTTAGTGGAAGTATTGCTTGAATTTCTTTATTTCTAGCATCTTTGGCAGTTCCTGCAGCTGATAAACCTTCAACAATATAAATTTCAGTATTATCTGCTTTTTTATTTGAACAATCTGCTAATTTACCAGGTAAACCTCCTAATGAAAAAACATTTTTCCTTCTAACTAATTCTCTTGCTTTTTTAGCAGCTAATCTTGCTTTTGCAGCTTCTGAAACTTTTGACACAATTTTATTTGCAATAGTTGGGTTTTCTTCAAAAAACTCTGACAAAGCAGAAGTTACAGCAGAATCTACAAAACCTTTTACTTCAGAATTACCTAACTTTGTTTTAGTCTGTCCTTCAAATTGAGGATCAGGTATTTTTACACTTACTATAGCTGTTAAACCTTCTCTAACATCATCACCAGATAAATTCCCATTTTTCAAAGTTCCTTTACTTTTACCATAATCATTAATAACTCTTGTCAAAGCTGTTTTAAAACCAGAAACATGAGTTCCTCCTTCAATAGTATTAATTGTATTTACAAATCCAAAAATATTATCTTGATAACCATTATTATATTGAATTGCAATTTCTAAAACAGTTCCACTTATTTCTTTTTTAAAATAAATTGGTTTATGATAAACTTCTTTAGATTTATTTATCCATTTTACAAATTCCATTAATCCTCCAGAAGCAAAAAATTCAAATTTCTTATCTTTAATTTTATCTTCTAAAGATATTTTTAATCCTGCATTTAAAAAAGTAATTTCTCTAAACCTAGTTTCTAAAACTTTATAATCAAAATCAACAGTAGAAAATATTTCATCATCAGGCCAAAAAGTAACATCAGTTCCAGTCTCACTTGTTTTCCCAATTACTTTTAATTTTGTTTTTGTATTTCCTTTAGAATATTCTTGAGAATAAATTTTTCCATCCTTTTTTATATTAGCAATTAGTTTTTTAGATAAAGCATTTACAACAGAAATCCCTACACCATGTAAACCACCTGAAATTTTATAAGAATCTTTATCAAACTTTCCACCAGCATGTAATTTAGTTAATGCTACTTCAACAGCAGGAATTTTATAAACAGGATGTTTTTCTATTGGAATTCCTCGCCCATCATCTTCAACTGTTACAGAACCATCTTTATTTAAAATAACTTTAATTTTTTTACAATGTCCTGCTAAAGCTTCATCAACAGAATTATCAACTACTTCATAAATTAAATGATGTAATCCAGTCTTACCAGTAGACCCAATGTACATTGCGGGACGTTTTCTTACCCCCTCAAGACCTTCTAAAACTTTTATTTTTGATGCATCATATGTATTTGCTGCCATTTTTTCTTATTTTTCGTTTTGGATAGCTTTTGCTAAATGTTTAGTTTTTGGTATTAATTTCGAGTAAAAATCTACTCTAGATTATTCTTAATTCCACCTAAAAAAAGGTGAAATCCTTTATAAATCTTTCTACCTCTAAATTGCATTCACCGTCGATAAAATAGACTAATTTTGCTAATTGACTTAATTACAACAATCTTTAAAAATAATGTAAATAATCAAAAATTATGAAAAAAATAAGTATTTTTACGATAGTTTTAATATTAATATTAACTACAACCTTGTTTTTTTTATTAACAAATTCTAATAATTCCTTAAGTTATTATATGCATACAAAAGCTATTTGTAATGATACTAATTTTTGCCAAGATTATATGATTTCATGTGACAAAAATAAATTACTTATGACAACTCCAATAACAGGTGCTGCAATACAACTTCCTTTAGATTGGCAAGACCCAAGAAATGAAGTAGATCAAAAATTATGTAATTAATTTATTTTTTAGAAACAGTTTTATTTTCTTTAGCTTCTGGCTTTAAATTCTCTTTCTTAACTTTTTCTTTCACAACTTCTTTTACTTCTTCTTTTACAACTTCTTTTACTTCTTCTTTTGGAATTTCAGAAACAACTTCTTCTTTAACTACTTTTGAAACTTTTTTATCTTTCTTATCTTTTAAAATCCATCTAACTTTTCTTCGTTTCATCTTTTTATTTTTTCTACACTTTGAAGAACATAAATAATTTATACTTCCATCTTTTCCAACTAAAGTTAATCCTTTTGGAAATTCATAATCTTTACCACAATAAACACATTTAGGCATTTTTACCTCCATAGGTAACAGCCAAGACATATGAGCTACAATCCATAGCACCAATATTAAGAGGTATTAATCCCAGAACATGATAATTACTTAAATTTTCTTCTAATTTTTCTGCTTGAAATTTACTTAAAGAAGGAGATTCAATAACTTTATCTGGATTTTTATCAATTTTATTTTTCATGTCTTCAGTAAGTTGTGAAACATCAACCATTTTAAGTATAAGCTCCCTTTGATACTTTAGATTTAATTCTTCTTGCCTCAATTTCTGTTTCTCTTAACATTAAAAAATCTCCAACTCTAATAGGGCCTTTAACATTTCTTCTCATTGAACGTCCTTTATCTTTTCCATCTTGAACAAGGCATTTAACTTGAGTTATCTCTCCTCTAAAACCAGTTCTTCCAATAAGTTCTTCAACTACTGCAGGCACTGTTACACCTATAATTTTATCGCTTCCTTTCGTAGACTGAGATTTCTGTTCTTTTTTTTGTTGTGTTTTAGCCATTTTATTTTGAAACAGTAACGTCTTGTTCCGCTTCTCCTAATTCAATTACTACTATTGAAGACGCTGGTACTGACAATCCTGCTGCAATTCCTAATTTTTGTTTGCTTTCTACTTCTTGACAAGAAATATTTTTTTCCTTACATAAAACTGGGATATGTTGAACAATTTCTTTTGGATCAACATCAGCAGCATATACAACAAATTTCGCAGTTCCTCTTTCGATTGCTTTAGTAACTTCGTTAGTTCCTTTTTCAATCTTTCCTGTTCTCTTTGCTTTTTCAATTATTTTATATGCATCCATTTTTTTTATTATCGAGAACGAATAGAGAAACATTCTTTGTCCTCCCAAAAACGTTCATCGGATAATTAATTGAGAAAGAATTGGTTTATAAAACTTTCTTTAGATGTTTTTATTTATAAACATCTTTTCTATGTCCAAATTTTAAAAGATAAATCACATCATTAGAAAAAGAATAAACTAATCTAAAAGGTTTAATATAAATACTTCTCTCTCCCCTCCTATATTTTAAAGGTTTACCAATTTCTGGATTTTTTATTATTTTAAAAATCTGTTTTTTTAATTTTTTTAAGATAAAAGAATCTAAATTCTTAATTTGTTTTAGAAATAATGGAGAGCGTGTAATTTTCATTATTATTTACCAATTTTCCATCTCTTTTATAAAATCTTCTACATCCACAGTAGTACCTTTACCTTTATCAATATCTTTCCAAATTCTTTCTAATTCTTTCATCTCTTTTAATTCTTCATTAGTCAAACCTTTTACAGGTTTTAAGATGATTAAATCATTTTGTTGAACAACATTAAAAGCAGTTCCTTCTTGAAAATTTTTCCTTAAATTTTCTGGAATAACAATTTGTCCTTTTGTACTTAATTTAGTAATCTCCATATAGAAGTAAGAAAATCTTACTATTTAAATATTTCTATTTCCAAGTAACTTCAACATCATCTGTTCTTTGACGAGGAAGAATATCAATTTTGCTTAAATCACTTTCTTTAATTCCTTTTCTAAACATAATTTCTCCTAAAAAAGCAATCATTGCTGCATTATCTACAAGTAAAGATCTTTCAGGACAAAAAAACTTTGCTCCTCTTTCTTTACACATAATCTTACACATTTCCTGTAACCGAGAATTACATGCAACTCCTCCTCCTAAAAGTAATTCTTTTTTTCCTGTATGAGCCAAAGCTCTTTCAGCTGTTTCAACAAGCATAGCAAACACAGTCTCTTGTAATGAATATGCTAAATCATTTAAATTATATTTAGCTTCAAGTTTTTGTTTTAAATTAGTAAGAATACCAGAAAGTGCAATATCCATTCCTTTAACTTTATAAGGTAATTCAATATAATTTTTCTTACTCTTCAAAGCTAACTTTTCTATAACTGGTCCTCCTGGAAAACCTATTCCAGCATATCTTGCAAAATTATCAATAAAATTTCCAACTCCAATATCTAAAGTTTCTCCAAATACCCTATATTTTCCAGCCTCATAAGCTATTACTTGAGTATTTGCTCCAGAAGCATAAAGCATAACAGCATCTTTAGCCCCAGTCATTTTTCCTATTTCTAAATGAGCAATACAATGATTAACAGGAACTAATGGTTTGTTTAATTTTTTGCATAACTGTTTCGCTTTTTTCAATCCAATTAAAAGACAAGGTGCGAGTCCAGGACCAATAGATACTGCTATAAAATCTAAATTCCCTAATTGCACTTTTGTTTTTTCAAGAACTCTTTCCAAAACCTTATCAAAAACATCTTCATGATGTTTTGCAGCATCCATAGGTATAATCCCTCCTTCATTAGTTATATAACTATTTTTTTCATTAGCAATTATCTTTCCATTTTTAACAATTCCTATGCCCAAAGTGTGAGCTGTGCTTTCAATACCTAACCCTATCATTTTAATTTATTATATACCTCTTTACTTCCAATATCTTCCCATGAACCCTTAAAAACAAATCCATAAACATCTTGAAAGCTCATAAAATAAGGAATCAAATATCCTGGGCCTTCTTTTGGTTTATCTGTTTTCATATAGTTTTCAATATTTTTTATTTCTTCTTTAGAATAAATATACATAGCAGTAGAAATCAAAGTAGATTTTGGATTTTTAGGTTTTTCTAAAAAAGAAACAATTTTATTATTTTCTAATTCAAGTATTCCAAAATTCTTTGCTTTTTCTAAATTTTTTAAATCATATAAACCAATAACATTTTTATCTTTATTATGAAAAAAATCTACCATTTCTTTTAAGTTAAAATCAAAAAACAAATCACCTGCAAGAACAAACAAATCATCATTAATTTTCTTTTGCTCAACTGCATACCAAAGATCGCCTATCCCTCCAAGACGAGAACCATTTTCAAGAGTATGGTCATTTAAAATATCTATTTTTTTCTTAAACTTTCTAGAATTTTTCCACTCTACAAAATTATTATAAAATTTATCATTAGAAACAACATATATCTCATCAATATCATTAATTTCTTCTAGTTTATCGACTATATATTCTAAAAGAGGCTTTCCTTTTATAGGCAATAATGCTTTTGGTTTATTTAATGTTAAAGGGTAAAGCCTAGTTGCATAACCTGCACACAAAATAACACATTTCATAGATTAAAATATAATAACTACTATATAAAATTAATTAAGCTAAATAAAAAAATAAGATAAAATAAAAAAATAAAAAAATAAATTTATCTCTTTTTTTTCTTTGCAGGCTTTTTCTTAGCTGGTTTCTTCTTAGCAGCAGGTTTCTTTTTAACAGCTTTTTTCTTTCTCTTACCGCCTCTAGCCATTTTAGCCTCACAAACATTTCCTGCCCCATCAATATAATAAAGATGTCCAGGTTTTCTTGTTATTACTTTTTTAACGACAATTCGTCCCATTTTTATCCCTCCTTTTTAATATAGAACATAAACATCAAAAGTATATTTAAATGTTTCTAACTATCGTCGAGAAGTTCTATTATTTCATTATACCTTTTATTAATAGGAATTTCCACTAACTTGTGATAATGTTTTTTTATCCCTATATTTAATTTAAATGGTTTTACTTTCTTAATTCCAAGAACATTATTTTTATTATCAAGCCAAATTGCAATAAAAGGGAAAAATACAAAATAAGAATGTAATTTTAATTTAGTTGGTTTTTTAAATTCAAATAATAAAGAATTTGCTTTTTCTCGTCGACAAAACATAAGTCCTATTGCTTCTCCAAAAAAATTAACTTTCTTAACTTTTCCAAGGTCAATTTCCCTACCTTCTTTTTTAATCTTCATTTTTATTAAAATAAATTTCATATATTTCTTTAGTTGTAAATATTTTTACTATTTTTTGTTTTTTAAAATGTTTATCATTAGACCAGATAGGACAATTTAAAACAAGCGCTGCAGCAATAAATAAAACATCATCTTTATCTATTTTCCCCATTATCTTATTTGCACGATTATTATATTTCAATAAAATATCATTTCTTAAAATTGACACATACTTTAATAATTTTCTAATCAAATCCCTTATTTCATTTTGAGATTGCTTGGATTTTTTTGAAATTAATTTCTCATATTTTTTTATTTCAATTATTTCTTGTTCTGGAATAAACAAATTAAATGGAGAATTCACAATTAAATATCTTGTTAAACTATCCTTAATTAAAGAAGAAATAAAAATATTTGTATCAATTACTAAATTCATAAAATTTCTTGGCAGCACTTCTTTTTATTTTTTTACTTATCTCTTCAACATCTTTTTTTGTCAGTTTATTTTTTGAAGCAATTTGATTCATTGCCTCAAAATCATTTATTCTTTGTTCAATTGCACGTCGAGCTATTTCACTCCATCTTATTTCTGAAAAAGATTTCATTTTTTCATGCAATTCTTTCGGAAGAGACAAAGTCATATTTACCATACTTACTTATGTGTTAACACATATTTAAATGTTCCTATAAAACTAAAAAATTAACTTTCTTAACTTTTCCAAGGTCAATTTCCCTACCTTTTTTTTAATCTTCATTTTTTCTTTATGCGAAGTGTATCTTCATGAGCATACTCTCCTTTTATTATATTCTTTAAAATATTTATTTACATTTTTATCAGTAACCCAATTATGATGTTTAAATCCTCCTCCAAAAGATATAGGAATATGCATAAGCTCGTGAATTATTGTTTTAAGTTGATCTTCTTTACTAAGTCTTTCAAATCTTTCAGCTAAAAATTCTAGAGCATAAAAAGCCTCTGTCCCCATTGCTTTTTGCATAAGCTTTCCTAAAGCATGACATCTTGCAATTGTTCTTTTAGAAGAAGTTCCATAACTTCTAAAACACATAACTCTATTCATTCTAATATGTGGAAATAACATTATAGATATTTCTTCAGCTATTATTTGTAAGTCTTGTGCAAATTCATACTTCATTTCAAAAAGAAATCATAACCCTTTATATATTTATCAACTCAAAAAAGTTCAATAACTTTATTCCTCGACGTTAAACCAGATTTTATAATCACTTTTCTTTTAAAATATTTACCCAATATTTTTATTAATTTTTCATTAACCTTATTATCAATTGGTTTTTCCTTTAACCACACTTCATATATTTTATTATCTTTCTTTTCAATCTTTTCCTGAGAAGAATTAGGATGAAGTTTAATTTTTATTTTCATTTTTTAGATTAATTCAATATTCAAATAGGGCAATGAGGTAATTTATTTTTAATTTTTTTCTGCTCTTGCTTAAAATGCTTCCTACATAAAAAAACTCCAACCAAAATTTTCATGTTTACCTCCAAGAAGGGAAGGATATACCTCCTTGTAAGCTTTATTCTTACATTTACCCCTATAATCACATAAATAAACTCTCTTACCATTAATTATTTTCGTGAAAGGTGTTAATCTTTTATTTTCTATCTTCATTTTTAAAATATTTTAAAACATCCTACCAATTTCTTTTTTGACATCTCTCAGAACTTTATTATTGATTATTCCAATTTTCATCTTAATTAAATTTTTTTCAACAGAAAATATTTTGTCAACACGAATTCTACTTGGCCTAATTAATTTTCCTAAGAATAAATCCTTTTGATTTATTAAAATAGAATAAGGCTCATCTTTTATTACAGCAGTTAAAGGAACCATAATACAATCCTCAGATTTTTTATTAAATTTGTTATTAGATATAATCAATGCTGGCCGAATTTTGTTTTCTTTCAAATTTGAAAAAGGATAAGGTAATAAAACAATCTCTTTTTGATTTGCCATTATTTAAGATATTCTCCCCACACATTATCTTCTTTATTATCCCAAATTTCTTTCAAAGATTTTTCACTAAATTTTAAGATGTCATTAAAATCTTCAATTAGTTTTTTTTCCACTTTTTGTTGTTTTTCAATTAGCAACTTTCCTCCTATATCAAACAAAACCAAATCATCTCCTTTTGTAATTCCTAATTTCTCTCTAAAGCTTTGAGGAATAGCAATTTGTCCTTTGTCTGACACTTTTATTATTTTCATATAAAAGTAAGAATTTTCTTACTTATAAATTATTCTGTGAACTACCTCGTTACAATCTCCAAAGCATCTCGATGTTTTAATTCATAGGCCTTACCTAAGGCCTTTTTTGTTCTTGCATCAATTGCTTTAATAAAATTCTTTCCAAAATCAGTGTGTAAATGAAATGCAAAATCTAAAGCAGTTGATCCTTTAGGTAATAAAAAACAATCAGGTAAGATATTTCCTTTACTATCTGCAAGTTTATTTGCCGAAGCTGGAAAAATTGCAACATATTTTAATAAATTAAAAATAGCCATATTCAAAACTTCTTGAACTCCTGTTCCATCATATTCTTTTAAAACTTTTTTAATATCTTCTAAAGCTAATTTTTGTTTTTCATTAATTTCTCCTTTAATTTTAAAATCAGAATCTCCTGGAATATATTCAATTAATTCTGCTTTTGCTGCTTCTCTTAAAGCTAATTCAGAATCAGCTGAACAAGGTACAACCATTAAATCTGGAAATTCTTTAATTAGCTTTTCAAAATTCTCTTTCCCATTTTTAGTATCAACTTTATTTGCTGCAATAATCATCGGCTTACTTTTTTTTCTCAAAGCAGTTGCAAATTCTTTTAATTGTTCTTCTGTCCAAATACTTGGTTTTTTAGAAAAATCTAATTTTAATAAAACATCTTTAACATCATCTTCTTTAACTTTTAAACCAGAAAATTGATGAGCCACAGCCTCTGAAAATTTCATATCTTCTATCTCTGCCTTTCTTGCAAAACTTTTCCAAACTTTCATTAAAATATTATAAAACCATTTATTTAATTCATCTTCAAGAAATTCAACATCTTTACAAACATCGTGATTTTCAGTAGGTTTTCCTTCTACATCTAAATTTCCAGAAGTATCAACAATATGAATAAAAACATCTGCTTTTCTTAAATCATCTAAAAATTGATTTCCTAATCCTTTTCCTTCACTTGCTCCAGGAACCAACCCTGCAACATCCATTAATTCAACAGGTACAAACCTATTATGATTAATACAAAAACCATGACTTGGATTACAATTTGTATTAAATTCTTTATCAATACATTCAATTCTAACATAACCTACTCCATGATTTGCTTTTATTGTTGTAAAAGGGTAAGAAGCTATTTCAACCTCTGCTAAAGTCGCAGCTTTAAAAAAAGTGCTTTTTCCTACAGAAGGCTTACCCACCAAGGCTAACATCATTTTGAATAATATATCCAATTTGGATTATCTTTACTTAGTTACCTTGTTGTTGTTTCTTTTTATCTCTTTCTCTTTTAATTAAGAATATAATCAGCAGTATTAATATAATTATTATTAATATTATTAAGAAAAAGATTATCTTTCCAAAAATACTAATAGGTGTTCTTTCTGTAACTTCAAAATGAGCACTTGAAGGTGCAACCCCATTAGGATAAATTAATTCCAACCCTACAATATATGTGCCTAAAGGAAGAGCTCCTGTTGCAAAATTTCTTTTAAACTCAATTTTTTCGTCAATTAATAAAGTCTCTGATTTTGTTAAATAAGTTTTACCTTGATAATCTTTAATAACATAATTTAAGGTTACATCCATTCTTTCTTTTTCACCCATTGGAATTAATGTAACTTGTGTCCTTAATTTATCTCCTTGTTCAACTAAATAATTTTCATTTAAAACTATAATATTTGAATCAAATAATAATAACTTTGTCCTTACATTTAAAGAAACAGGAATTGAAATTCCCCCTACTATTAATCTACCAGTATATATTCCTGTTTTACTTGTTCCTACAAATGTAATTGTTATTTTCTTTACTTCTCCTGCATTTAAAGTTAATTCTGTTACAGGAAGAATTACATTCATATCTAAATCTTGTTGGCTAATACTTATTGTTGCAAATTCTGATCCTGCATTTGTAATTGTAAGGGTTCTATCAATATTTGTATTTATAGCAAGATTAACATTAAAAGAAGTTGGATCTACTGTTATTAAAGCTCCTCCACTTCCTCCACCACCTCCTTGATCATCATCGTCATCATCATCTTCTATTTGACAAGTTGATGAACATCCATCACCATTATCTGTATTACCATCATCACATTCTTCATCTCCTTGAACATCTCCATCACCACAAACAGGAGTTATAGTTATAGTTGGAATTCCTGAGAAAAAACCCTCTATTTGTTCATGAGGATTAATTATTAATTCATCATCTCCTCCAGAATTTAAAGAAATAACATCTGCATTAATAAAAGAAATAAAAAATATAAAAAATAACACAATAATTATTAATTTCTTCATTTTATTTGTTCCTTTATTCTCTTTAAAAAAATAAAAACTTTCATTGAATAATCACTATCTAAAATTTTTCCATAATAAGTTACAGAATTCCTAAGATATCTAAGTTCATTCAAAAAAGAGGTCTCTGCATCAGAAAAACCTAATTCCATGAAATAAGAAATCTCTGCTTCATGAGAATAACTTCCAGAAGAATAATAACCTCTCATTAACATTTTTGATTTTATCCTTTCCATTATAATATCATAACAGTCTTTTATAATGGAATTAGCATTTTTATTATTTATCCCAATTATTTTAATTCTTTCAACTAATCCCTCAAAAGAAATCTCTGATTCCTTTAATAAAAATTCTGCCCGAGATTTATCAGGAGATATTTTTCTTACTATATTTTTCTCCAAATAATAACTAAATTCTCTCGGCAACTTCATAATTCAACACTCCCAGAAAGCAAAATTCCATTAAGAATACTCTCTTTAAGATTTTTATGAATATTCTTAAAAGAAGGATAAAAATTAATAATAATCTTTTTTCTAAACAGCTCTTCATATTTTTCTAGAAATTTCAAACTTTTTTCTTTCTTTCCAATAACTGCAATATCAACATCAGAACTAAAAATATCTTCTCCCCTAGAATAACTTCCAAAAAGAATAATTGTCGCTCCATAAAATTCCTCTCTTAATTTAGAAAAAAAACCAGAAGAATAAATTAATCTTAAATTTTCAATTCTCTTTAAATTAATTACTTTATCAAAATTTCTATTTAATTCCATATAACTTAAATTCATTTTGCCAACCTTCTCAAAAATTATTAGGTCTGTTTCTATTAATTCAAAAAGAGCTTTAGAAACCGCAGTAGGAGAAACAGAAAGTTCTTTTGCTACTTGTCTTTGAGTCATTTTTTCTCCTGCTCTTAAACAAAGCAAACCAAAAATATCTTGTTGTAATCTCGTAAACTTAAATTTATTTGTATCCATTATAGTTTATACATGTTAACTAAAGTTTATAAAGCTTTTTGAATCAATACTCTTTACAAAGCATCAATTTACCAACTTCACCAGTAAGAGATTTTGTGTAATAAAAATCTAATTCAGAAAGGGTTTCCTAAACTAAAACCCTTTTCCATCTAAATTTCTTAAAATAATTTTAATTTCTTCAATAACTTTTTGTTGATTTTTCTTATCAGACATCCTTACAAACTTAATTACCAAATCTTTTAACTCGGAAACTTCTAAAACTTTTAATTTTTGATTTAAATCTTGAATTTTAAATTCAGATTCATTTAGTTTCAAATATAAATTTTCTATTTTAATATCTGATTCATTCATTCTGTCTTTTGTTGCATTATTCATTTGAAGTATACCTCCAATAATTAATTGGTCTAAATTCTTTTGGTTAATAAATCCATCACTATAAATTTCCTCTGGAAGAACTGATAAATTTTCTCTATAAACAAAATTAGTTAATAAATCAATATCATCATAAATATCGAATGTATCAATACTTCCTCCTCCTGTTGCTCCTGGTTCAGAAACAGATACTGAACCATCAGATTCTATTCTAAAAGCCTCGACACCATCAGTCCAAAATTCAATCCAATTAAAAAATCCTTCAATATAATTATTAGTATTAATTATAATATTTTTATCTCCTCTGCATTAATTGATATAATATCTGCATTTATTAAAGGTAAGGTTAAAAAAATTCCTAATACTAAACATATTAATAATTTTCTATTCATTCTAAATTTAATAGATGTTTATTTTTATTTCTAAAAACCATTAATTTCATCTTTTGTAGCTGTTATTTTTCCTATTTCTCCTGTAAGAGATTTTGTAAAATAAAAATCAAAATCAGTATCAGTTTCACATAATAAAGAAGTCATATAAAATGATATTGGAGAAATTTGATTATTATCTACACTTAAAATTCCAACATGATAATCTATTGGATTATCATTAAAAAAATTATAAATTGTATCTTGTTTCAAAGTACTAGGATTTATTGCAATAACTTGAGGATACTCAAGAAAATTAAAATCTGGTGAAGATATTGTAGGACCTAAAGTAGTTATAATTCTTCCCATATCATCAATAGCAAGAGAAGAAGGATATCTTAATTTATCTTTTAAAGGTGTTACAACCTTAGAATCTGAAACATTATATATTGTTTTAGTTAATTGGTCTAATACATAATATTTTGAATTATTTAATATTCTTCCTTCTAATGTATTCTCTATAATATCCATTTTACCTATAACACTTGAACCCATACTTGTAGACACTCCATCAGGTATTGAAAACTCATGAGATATTTCCTTAGTTTCAATATCAATAGAAATTACTTCTTTATTTTTTGGGATGTTTTTAACTGCATAAATATTATTATCACTTCCAAGAATCATATCTGTTATTCCAACTAAACTATCATTTTCTAAATATATTTCTTCTTTATATTTTGTTTCATCATTATATATTCTATATAATTTATCAGAATTATTTGAAGACAAAATAATAGAATTGTCTGGAAGAGTTATTAAATCTAAAATAAGTTTACCAGGTCTCCACCCTCTTATACCATCTACATATACCTCTCCTAAATATCCTCCTAAAAAATCATCAACTTCTACATTTGATAATTCATATAATATATTTTGAGATGATAAATCTGGTGAATTTGTATATATTTTTGGCTTTACAAGAAAATCAGTTCGGTACAAATTTATAACAGGACTTGAACAAAATAATTGAGTTTCTAAACTGCCTTGATTATCAAAAGATTTTAAAGTACCTTTTTTATTAGAAGATAATCCTCCAGGTCTTTCATAACCTTGTCCTAAAATTGTTTCAGAAACATTAATTAATTCATAATTATTTTGTTTTATTTCTGAGTCTTCAAATTTAGTACAACTTCCTAAAGCTAATGAACCTGCTAAAATCCCAGATAATAAAATATTTTTTAGTTTCATATTAATTTAACATATTTAAAGTTTATAAATTTTTTTAATTTTTTTAACACCATTCTTTTGCTCCCAAATTACATAATGATTTCTTCATTGCTTGGTTATCTAATAATAATTGATTTATTGTATTATTTTGAGAAATAATTAATTCTTGCTGTCCTTTTGTTGCTTGAACAAGTATAGGAGTTAAATAACCACTTCTTACTCCTGTTGCATAAAGCATTTTTGTTCCATTTTTATCAATATACCAATTAGATGAATTTGAAGCATTTTCATATATTATTGCCTCAGGAACAATCTTACCTAATTCTTCTGCAATAAATCCTATATCATGATTTCCAGTATCTTTCCAATTAAAATAACTTCCTTCAATATTAAGAATTTTATCTAAAGCAATTTGAGAATTTATCTCTGTTATATTTTCTTTCCATCTTATAGAAGAACCAAAACCATAGGTATTATGTGGAGAATAAAAATCAGCAGTGCCACCATCACCATACACACCATAAGTAGTCCCTGTACCATACATACCAGTGTTTCCATCACCATATACACCAGTAGCAGTTCCTATACCATATACACCAGTAGTACCTCCACTACCATATACACCATAAGTAGTTCCATAACTATATATTCCTGTATTGTCACCATCATGAATATAAACAGAATAAGTTGAAGCATCTGTTCCACTATTACCAATTCTTAATCTAGATAAAGGAGTTGTATCTCCAATACCTACATTTCCATTATTAATATAAAAAACTTCTCCAGTGCTATCTCTCATTCTAATTCCTGCTAAATCACTATTAAGAAATAAATCACTATGAGATTCAGAACCAAATCCAATATATCCTAATCTTGTAGGAGTTGCTCCATAATAAAATGAAAGAATTGGATTTGCTGCTGTTTCTGTGGTTTCTGTATCTGTAAGAGAAAGCATATTTGCTCCACCAGCAGAAGAAAGAGATAAAAGCGCATTAGGACTATTAGTTCCAATTCCCCATTTATCTGCTGAAGCATCATAATATAATCCTGCATTTCCTGATGATTTTCCAAGATTTAAATCAGCTATAGCAGGTGCATCTTCATCATAATTATAAATATTAAAAATATCATTTGCATCTTGATAAAATGTTGCTCTAAATGTTGAATCTCCAAATATTTTTAATCCTACAGCAGCAGCATTAGGGTCTATTATTTGACTTCCAACAACATGTAATTTCTCAGTAGGATTAGCTGTTCCAATACCTACTCTATTTGTACTTGTATCTACAAACAAATCAGTATTATCAACACTAAAGTTTCCTGTAAAGTTTCCATCTCCTACTACATTTAAAATATTTTGAGGTGTTATTGTGTTTATACCTACCTTTCCATCTATATCAAATGAGTGTTTATATCCTCCTCCAACATATATCTGAAGTTCTGCATCTGTATCTTCAACAGGTCCAAGAAGCATTTTAGTGCCATCCATACCCATCATTCTTATTATGGTTCCATCAGAGAATGCACTATAATAACCTCCATATATAACTATTGGTTTATCTCCTCCATCAACATAAAGGTCTCCTCCACTAACATTTGTAGTTCCAATAACATGTAAAGGGTTTAATGGACTATCAGTTCCAATACCTACTCTACTAGTTGAACTATCTACAAATAAATCACTTGTATCAACAACCAAATCTCCTCCGAAAGTTCCAGTCCCAGCAGCATTAAGATTAGGAGCTCCTGTAAGATATAAACCAACATCATCATCAAAATACCCCCAAACTTTATTACCATCTTCAGGTTCAATAAATTGAAGATCTTCTCCACTAACCCTTATAGCTGCATCTCCAGTACCAGAAGTATCAAAATAAATAGTTGCATCTGCTTTATCTATTCTCAAATCTCCAGTCATAGTATCTCCTATAACAGCAACAAAATCTAAACTATCCATAGTATCTAAAGTATCAGCATCTCCAACTTTATCTCCTGATTCATAAAATTCAGTTACATCTGAAAGAGTTGCATAAAGACTAGCTTCATCAGTTAATGTGGCTCCTTTAGTATTTATTTGAGTTTGTATATCTGAACTAACTCCTTGTAAATAATCCATTTCTGTTGTAGTTACTCCACTTGCCCAATCATAAATATCATCTTTTTCAGGAACACTAGTATCTCCATCCCAACCAACAGCCCAAACTTCATTTGCACCAACAGCACCAGTTACTGAATCCCCATTTTCCCAAAATTGTGTTACATCTGAAAGAGTTGCATAAAGACTAGCTTCATCAGTTAATGTGGCTCCTTTAGTATTTATTTGAGTTTGTATATCTGAACTAACTCCTTGTAAATAATCCATTTCTGTTGTAGTTACTCCACTTGCCCAATCATAAATATCATCTTTTTCAGGAACACTAGTATCTCCATCCCAACCAACAGCCCAAACTTCATTTGCACCAACAGCACCAGTTACTGAATCCCCATTTTCCCAAAATTCAGTTACATCATTAAGTAAAGTGTATAAATTTGCTTCTGTCATTACAGTTATTTCTGTATAATCTATTGCTGTTCCTAAATCTACACTTAATACTGAACCACTTCCAGTAAGCCCTGTACCATCAACATCTGTTGCATCAAAAGTTAAAGCGCATGTGCCTGAAGTACACCCGCCATTTAAACCAGAGGTACCTGCAGTAGTTGTTATTCCTGTAATATCTCCTGTATTACTTGTATACCCTTCAGGATTTGAAGCATTATAAAAATGAGTTGCATCTAAGCCATCTAATAAATTAGCATCCCCTCCATCAATAGCATCAGTACCACAACTAAAAGTATTTGAAGAAACAGTATATAATAATTTCCCACTTGTACAATCAGGAATAGCTTTTGTTTGCCAAGTTGATGTTCCGCTACCAACCATTATTGAATCTTCAACACTTGCTGTAAGTCCAGTTCCTCCATTTGCGACAGGTAATGTTCCTGTTACTTCTGATGTAAGAGTAATAGTTCCATCATCAATTATTCCTACATCTGATTCACTTATTGCAGTACCTCCAAAAGTAATATCTCCACCTGTAACCGTTAAATCTCCTGAAAAACTAGAAGCAGGAGAAGTAATTGTAACAGAAGTATCAGCATTCATAGCAAGAGTATCATCAGATTCAATAACCATTCCTGTCGCTGTTCCATCAATATATGTTCCTGTATCTACCCATCTAATATCTGTTCCAGAAGCCATTGTAATTGGAGCTGTACTTGAAAAAGTATGTGCTGCTGTCCATTCAAAAGTTGCTCCCTCATTTAATTCATCGTCACTAATTGAATTAGCTGGAACAGTTATTCCAGTAACAAAAGTTGGAGAAGTACTAAATACAACATCTCCAGTTCCAGTTCTTGCAGAATAATTTGCAGACCATAAAGGTTCTCCAATTGGAGCATATGCTGCATCACCTTCAGTAGCAGTAAGTAAGTCAGCATGAACTTCATTAACAGCCCAAGGATTTGCAGTATTATCCCAATCTGCTGTAATTGTTTCAGCTTCTCCTAAAAATGCAACAAGTGATTTATTTCCTGTCCAATAAGGATCTGTTTCTGTGTAAGATGTTAATACAGCATTTTCATTAGAATAAATTGTTCCTGTAAAATTACCATCTCCAATTACATTTAAAGTGTTTTGAGGAGAAGTTGTTCCAATACCTACATTTCCTGTATTTACATCCCAGTGCATTATAGCATACCAACTACTACCTGCATCTGGACTTCTATCTAATACTAAATCTGCACCAGCTGTTTCTCTAAATGAAAACCAATCACTACCTGCCCCTCCTGCTTCTCTAAATTCTAAAAGCCTTGAAGCTCCGGGAGTATTACTTGCACTTGGAGCTTTTATACTTAATGATGCCTCAGGACTACTTGTTCCAATCCCAACATTCCCAGTTCCTAAATCCATTACTAAAATATTATCTACTCTTGTTCCTATTGCATCTGTTAAAGAAGTATATTTAGCAATTCCTCCATTAACATTAAAAAGTATTCCTTTATCATCTGCTCCCCCTCCTAAATCTCCATAGATTACATTTACAGAATCTCCTTCCATTACCAAATTAGCATTTCCACCACTATTATAAATATGTTGTGTTAAACCAGTCATATCTCCTGTACTTCCAAATAAATTTAATCCGGGGCTTGTTGTTCCGATACCTACATTTCCATCTTTGTCTATTCTCATTTGCTCAGATATTGAACCCCCTGTGGATGTAACAAATAATAATACAGCAGAATCTTCAATAGTACCAGATATATGAGAATATATTGCTGCAACTGTTGAATCCTTTGCTTTAAACTGAATACCACCAACACTATAATCATCACCTAATTCTTGAACTCTGTTTAAAATCAAATTAGGTGCAGCAGTTGTTTTCTTTAATTCTAATAAATCTCCAGGACTATCAGTTCCAATACCTACATTTCCAGCAGAATCAATTCTCATACCTTCAGCTGCTGCACCATATTTAAAAATTAATTCATTAGTTGCATCAGAATGTATACCTGCTCTTTCTACTCCTCCTACTGTTTCTCTAAAAGTATATCCACCTGCTATCCTTCCAATTCCAATATCTCCATTTACTTCTAATTTTGTTCCAGGGATATCAGTCCCAATACCAATATTTTGATTTTCTAACCAAGTCATAATTGTACTTGCACTTACTCCTTCTTCTCTTAATCTAAACCTTCCTTGACTTCCATCATCATCTGATAAAAATCTAAAAGGAATACCATTTGTATCTGTTGAAGTTAATCCTATTTGTGCTGTTGCATCTTCAATTTCTAAATTATAATCAGGACTATCAGTTCCAATACCTACATTACCTGCTTGATTAATATACATACGAGAATTTGAACCATTAGTTTGAAATTCAATTCCGTCGGCTACATCAGTTGTTCTTATTGTATAATCTGAATTAGAACCACTATCAAATCCAGAAAAACCTATTGTATCTCCATTTCCATCTTTAACAATTGTATATCCATAAGAAGCATCCAAAACCCCTGTGCTTTGTAATGTTATATGAGTATCAGAATCTTTTAAGTGTAGAATTGTATCAGGATTATCTGTTCCAATACCTACATTTCCATCATTATTATTCACAAAAAAATCTGTTCCACCAACACTCAAATTATTATCACCTAAAACAAGATTTGTGTTTGCACCAGTATAAGGAACATAACTTGTATTTGTTGTAGAACTCCAAGTAGTGTTATAAGCTGTCCAATTTGACACCCAAGTAGAACCTTGACTCCAAGAATTATTATAAGCTGTATAATTTGAAGACCAAAGAGGTTCATTAACTAAAGCATAAGAAGTATTTGTTGTAGAACTCCAAGTAGTGTTGTAAGCTGTCCAATTAGCTAACCAAGTAACATCTCCACCTGAACTCCAAGTAGTGTTATAAGCTGTCCAATTAGCTAACCAAGTTGCATCTGAACCAGAACCACTAACAGAACTTAAACAATTTCCTCCTTCAATACAAAAATCTACTTGAGAAGTTACATTTCCTGTGAAATTTCCATCTCCAATTACATTTAAGGTGTTTTGGGGTGTTGCAGTGTTTATACCTATGTTTCCACCATCTTTAAGAATCATCCTAAGATGAGAATCTGTTCTACCTCCAACATAAAATTCAATATCTGTTGAGGGAGTATAAGCAGTAAGAAATAAATTTCCACCAGAACTTTGAATCCCGCCTTTTCCAGCATAATTAGGAACAGCTGCATATCCATCAGAATGAGTAGCAAAATTTAATTGGGAATCACTCCCATTTGCAGGAGCATTAAATAAAAACCCTGCAGAACCATCATTTGAAGTTGTATCCACTCTACTTCTAATATTATCTGAACCAGAAATATGTAAAATTCTTTCAGGATTATCTGTCCCAATACCTACATTACCATCAACAATTAAAGTATCACTGGTTCTTAATTTGTCTGCAGAATCCCTATATAAATCTACATCAATATCTGTACTTCCTGCACCCCATCCTAATTTCCCAACACCATCAAAATTAAATCTTGCATAAGTTTCTCCACTAATTGATGTATAAAAAACTCCTCTACCAGAAGTTGGAATTGTATTATGAACTAAACCAAAACTCATTCTATCATATAAATCATCACTCTTCATTTTTATTTCGCCTTGATTTCCTTCAATACTAAAAATCTGTATATTATTACCTGATGTTGTATCTATAATATGTAATTTATCTTCTGGACTACTCGTCCCAATCCCAACATTCCCAGTTGAACTATCTACAAATAAATCAGTATTATCAACACTAAAGTTTCCTGTGAAGTTTCCATCTCCAATTACATTTAAGGTGTTTTGAGGGGTTGTTGTGTTTATACCTACTCTAGCAACTCCACCAGTTTCATCAATACGAATTCCTTCAACTCCACCAGCAACTAAACTTAGTTGGTCTGGAGTTCCATCAATAGCAGTTGCTATTCCTGTGTTTTCATCACCTTCAAAAGTTATTGTTAGACTAGCTAATGTTGGTGCTTCTGCTTTTAAACTACCACCATAAGCTACATTTGAACCAAAATATCTATTATTCTTTAAGGCAAATTTCGCAACTCCTCCAAGTACAAAATTTAATCTATCATCCAAACTTTCATAAAAACCAGTATCACCATCACCAAAAGTTAAACCTCCAGATAAACTTCCTAATGTTCCATTAAGATTTAATAAAGATTGAGGATTATCTGTCCCTATCCCAACATTATCACCACTATTAGTTAGAAAAACATCAGTTCCTGCCCTACTCCAAGTTGAAGTATTACCTGAGAATGTTCCGAAGAAATTAGAAGCAGTTACATTCCCTGCAATAGAAACATTACCAGAACTAAAATCCCCCTGAATCAAAGGAACAGCATTTACATTTGCTTGTTGAACTATGAATTGATTAGATAAAACATTATTTAAACCAGCTTGATAACCTAAAGCAACAACATCGTCACCTGTGTTATTATAACCTGCTTGATAACCAATTCCTGTAATTGTATGTCCTGTGTTTAAACGACCAGCCTCGTAACCAATTCCTATAGCATTACTTCCTTCATTTGAATAACCTGCTCTAAAACCAATTGTTGATTGATAAGCTCCTTGATTTGAATAACCTGCTTGATAACCTATTGCTACTTGATTAATTCCTGTATTTGAATGACCTGAATAAGGTCCAAATACAACTTGATTACTTCCTATATTTGAATAACCTGCATAATAACCTATTGCTGATTGACCCACACCTTCATTTTCACGACCTGCATTAAGACCAAATACTGATTGATAATCTGCTTTATTATCATAACCTGCATAATAACCTATTGCAACTTGACTAGTTCCATTATTTTGATAACCTGCATAATAACCTATTGCTGATTGATAATCTCCTGTGTTTAAATAACCTGAATAAGCTCCTAATGCAGCTTGATTAAATCCGGTATTTGCTTGGCCTGTACGATAACCTACTGCTGATTGTTGGTTTCCTGTATTTGATAAACCTGCTTGATAACCAATTGCTATTTGACGATTTCCTGTATTTGAAAAACCTGCTTGATAACCAATTGCTAAAGAATATAAAGTATCAGAACCTGCTAATTTTCCAATTCCAAAACTATTATTTGTTTCAAAATATTCTATAAAATCATCACCACCAAATTTATATGTTTGGTCATTTGGAATTGTTAATCCTCCTGTAAAGTTTCCATCTCCAATTACATTTAAGGTGTTTTGTGGGGTTAAAGTATTTATTCCAACATTTCCTGTATTATCTATCCTCATTCTTTCTAAACCATTTGTTGCAAACCTCATATTAGTATCTTCATAATTCCAAAATATTAATTCTTCAACAGTAGACATACCAAATAAAACACCATCACTTGAACCAACACCTGTATCATCATTTGAAAATCTTACATGTAAACTACCTCCTCCTGATTCAAATAAATCTAAATTACGAGTTGGTGTTGAAGTTCCAATCCCAACATTCCCAGTTGAACTATCTACAAATAAATCAGTATTATCAACACTAAAGTTTCCTGTGAAGTTTCCATCTCCAATTACATTTAAGGTGTTTTGAGGTGTTGAAGTGTTGATACCTACATTTCCACTATTAATATAAGAGTTTCCATTTGGATTTATTCTCACATTGTTATTCAAAGAAGAATCCCATAAATCTAATACTCCTGTAGCAGAAGCTAAACGCATTCTTTGTGTATAACCATCATCACTATCTCTCCAATAAAATACATCTCCTGTATCAAAATTAATATTCCCTCCAGTACTCCTTAGAATAAGTGCAGAATTTCCTACGAAAGTTAAGGCGTTTGTCCCCATTATTATTCCTTGTCCAACTGAATTTACATACATTTGGACATTCTCTGCACTTTTGTCATCATATCCATTTAATTGTATACCTTTTCCATCTACACTTTGACTAACTTCTAATTTTACAGAAGGATTATCAGTCCCAATCCCAACATTATCTCCACTATTAGTTAGAAAAACATCAGTTCCTGCCCTACTCCAAGTTGAAGTATTACCCGAGAATGTTCCGAAGAAATTAGAAGCAGTTACATTCCCTGCAATAGAAACATTACCAGAACTAAAATCCCCCTGTATCAAAGGAACAGCATTTACATTTGCTTGTTGAACTATGAATTGGTCATCTAAAACATTATTTAAACCAGCTTGATAACCTAAAGCAACTACATCGTCACCAGTGTTATTTTGTGTTGCATAATATCCAATTCCTGTAACTCTATGTCCTGTATTTAAATAACCTGCATAATACCCTATTACTGTTTGAAAACTTCCTGTGTTTTCACGACCTGCAAGATAACCTATTGCTGATTGATAAGCTCCTGAATTTTGACGACCAGCATTATAACCTAATGCTGATTGAGAACTCCCTGTATTTTGATAACCTGCAGAATGACCTATTACTACTTGATTAATTCCTGTGTTTGAATTACCTGCATAATAACCTATTGCTGTTTGAATAGTTCCTGTATTTGATTTACCTGCTTGATAACCTATTGCAGTTTGATAAGTTCCTGTGTTTTGATAACCTGCATAATAACCTATTGCTAAAGAAATTAAAGTATCAGAACCTGCTGATTTTCCAACTCCAAAACTATTATTTGTTTCAAAATATTCTATAAAATCATCACCACCAAATTTATATGTTTGGTCATTTGGAATTGTTAATCCTCCTGTGAAGTTTCCATCTCCAATTACATTTAATGTGTTTTGTGGGGTTGTAGTGTTTATACCAACTTTTTCAAAAAAACCATAATCAGAAGTAATATTATAACCTGTATGATTTATATTTTCATGCATGTGAAAAGAAAGAGGGTCTACTTCATTTCCTATCTTTGGAGTATAACCACTTGAAACATACATTGCATCAATTCTTAATTTGTGTTGAACATTTGCTCCATTGTTATGAGTTATTTTAATCATTATTTTATCATCAATTAAATGGTCAGAAGCATCTCTCATATCTGCGCAAGCCCATCTAAAAGTCTCTCCAGACCTAAAAGTAATATAATCTTCCCAATAACCACCAGTGTCCCAAATTGCTAAATCAAAATCTTCATTATCAGAAATATATCTTACACAAATTCTATTAACCTCACTTGAAACATTTGCTGTAGTATTTGCATAATATTCTAAACCCTGCGGAACAACCTCTGTTAAATTATAAGTTACAGCATCATAATTATTATATTGTTGTGTTGAAGTCAAACTTCCCTCTGGCGTTCCATAAACTACAGTTTCAGTTACAAAAAACCAAACATCTCCTAATAATAGTTCATCTAATTTAGATTCATTAAAAGTTAAATTATATCCATTAAAATCACTCCAAGTATCTGTTGTCCAATTAAATAATCCATTGAACCAGTTTCCTGTAACATTCCCTGCAATAGAAACATTACCAGAACTAAAATCCCCCTGAATCAAAGGAACAGCATTTACATTTGCTTGTTGAACTATGAATTGATTAGAATCATTATTATAATATCCTGCTTGATAACCTATTGCTACAACATCATCACCTGTGTTATTATAACCTGCTTCATATCCAAATACAGTAATAGAATTACCAGAATTACGAAAAGCACTGCTTCCACCAATTGCAGTTACAGAAAAACCTTCATTTTGATAAGCACTATTAGAACCAAATGCTACAATACTATTACCTAATTGATATCCACCTGCTCTATAACCAACAGCAGTAACATATTGTCCCTCATTATGATTAAGGGCTTGATAACCCACACCAACAGAATAAACACCTGGACTTGAATATCCTGCCCAAGTTCCAATTAAAACATTTCTACCTCCAGTATTTCCATCACCTGCTCTATAACCAACAGCTGTAACATCATTACCAGTATTTCCATCACCTGCTAAATAACCAAAATATGTAGATTGACTTGTAGGATTTCCAGATAATGTTCCAACAGATAATGATTTTAATGTATCATTAAATCTAAAGTTACTTGAATATATTTGACCATCTACTTCTAATTTATAATCTGGACTATCTGTCCCTATCCCAACACTATCTCCAGTATTAGTCAAGAAAACATCAGTTCCTGCCCTACTCCAAGTTGAAGTATTACCAGAGAATGTTCCGAAGAAATTAGAAGCAGTTACATTCCCTGCAATAGAAACATTACCAGAACTAAAATCCCCCTGAATTAAAGGAACAGCATTTACATTTGCTTGTTGAACTATGAATTGGTCATCTAAAACATTATTTTCTCCTGCTTCATAACCAATGAAAACCCCATCATCTCCAGTATTATTATAACCTGCTTGATAACTAATTCCTGTAACTCTAAGTCCTGTATTTAGATAACCTGCATTATAACCAATAGAAGTTACAAAGGCTCCAGTATTCTTATAACCTGAATTATATCCTATTGAGACTAAAGATTCTCCAATGTTCTCAAATCCTGCTTGATAGCCAAATAATGAAACACTTGCCCCAGTGTTTTCACTTCCAGAAGAATGTCCAAAAAAAGTACTTAGTGAACCAGTATTCTTATAACCTGCTCTATAACCAACAGCGTTAGAACCAGTCCCAGTATTTGTATGTAATGCTCCAATTCCAAAAGCATTTGAATAAGTTCCAGAATTAAAAGCTAATGCTTGATAACCAACACCACTAGAATATGCTCCAGTATTTGAAAAACCTGTTTGATAACCTAGAAGAGTTGTTTGAGTTAAGATATCTCCAGTTGATGAACCAACAACAGTTGATTTTAAAGAATCACTCCAATTAAAATTAGTTGATTTTATACTTCCTATAACTTCAAGTTCTTCACCAGGATTATCAGTCCCTATCCCAACATTATCTCCAATATTAGTTAAGAAAACATCAGTTCCTGCCCTACTCCAAGTTGAAGTATTACCCGAGAATGTTCCAAAGAAATTAGAAGCAGTTACATTCCCTGCAATAGAAACATTACCAGAACTAAAATCCCCCTGTATCAAAGGAACAGCATTTACATTTGCTTGTTGAACTATGAATTGGTCATCTAAAACATTATTTTCTCCTGCTTCATAACCTAAAGCAACAACATCGTCACCTGTGTTATTTCGTGTTGCTTCTGCACCCAAACCTGTAACCCTATGTCCTGTATTATCATGACCTGCATTAGAACCAATTGCTGCTTGATAATCTCCTGTGTTTTCATAACCTGCAAGATAACCCATTGCTGTTTGATAACCTCCTTCATTTAATTGACCTGCTTGATTACCTATTGCTGATTGATAGTTTCCAGTATTTGAACGACCTGCATTTACTCCTATTGCTGATTGAAAAGTTCCTGTGTTTTGATAACCTGTATAAAAACCTATTGCTGATTGACCATAACCTTCATTTTCATAACCTGCACGATAACCTATTGCTACTTGATTAGTTCCTGTGTTTAAATAACCTGCATAATAACCAATACCTAAAGAATATTGAGTATCAGAACCTGATAATTTTCCAACTCCAAAACTCTTATTTGTTTCAAAATATTCTATAAAATCATCACCACCAAATTTATATGTTTGGTCATTTGGAATTGTTAATCCTCCTGTGAAGTTTCCATCTCCAATTACATTTAAGGTGTTTTGAGGACTTGTCGTCCCAACTCCTAAATAACCTGAACTAAAATCCCCCTGTATCAAAGGAACAGCATTTACATTATCCATTTTTAAAATAAATTGATTATCTAAAATATTATTTTCTCCTGCTTCGTGACCAATGAAAACTCCACTATCTCCTGTATTATTATAACCTGCTTGATATCCCATTGCAGTTTGATAAGTTCCTGTGTTTAAACGACCTGTTTCATAACCTATTGCTGATTGATAAACTCCTGAATTTTGATAACCTGCTTGATAACCTATTGCTGATTGAGAACTCCCTGTATTATAACGACCTGCTTGAGAACCTATTGCTACTTGATTATTTCCTTCATTTCCATATCCAGCATAATAACCTATTGCTAATTGTAGACTTCCTGTGTTTGAATGACCTGTATAAAGCCCCATTACAACTTGATTATCTCCTGTGTTTGAATGACCTGCAAAATAACCTACTGCTGATTGAGAACTCCCTGTATTTTGATAACCTGCCCAATAACCCAATGCTGATTGCCCTAAACCTTCATTTTCAAAACCTGCTTGATAACCTATTACTGTTTGACGAATACCTATATTTTGATAACCAGCATAATCTCCTATTGCTAAAGAACGCAAAGTATCAGAACCTGCTAATTTTCCAACTCCAAAACTATTATTTGTTTCAAAATATTCTATAAAATCATCACCACCAAATTTATATGTTTGGTCATTTGGAATTGTTAATCCTCCTGTGAAGTTTCCATCTCCAATTACATTTAAAGTATTCTGAGGACTTGTCGTACCGATACCTACATTCCCAGAACTAAAATCCCCCTGAATCAAAGGAACAGCATTTACATTTGCTTGTTGAACTATGAATTGGTCATCTAAAACATTATTCTTTCCAGCTTGATAACCTATTGCTACAACATCATTCCCTTTATTATTTTCCCCTGCTTCATATCCTATTGCAGAAACCTGATTACCAGTATTATTCTTTGAAGCATCAGCCCCTATTCCTATAACATTATCTCCTGTTTGTAATTGTCCAGCATAATAACCTACTGCAGTTAATTTATCTCCTTCATTTCCATATCCAGCATATTGTCCAACAGAAGTTAAATAATTTCCAATATTTAAACGACCAGCATAATTTCCCACAGAAGTCATATAAGTTCCTGTATTAGAAAATCCAGCATAAGCACCAATTGCTAATTGATTAACACCACTATTTACCCTTCCTGCTTGATTACCTATTGCTACTTGATTAGCACCAGAATTGGCAACACCTGCATAATAACCTATTGCAACCTCATCTTCCCCAGTATTACTACTACCTGCAAAATAACCAATTGCTACTTGATTAGCACCAGAGCTTGAATCACCAGCTCTATAACCTACTGCTGTTTGTTTTGTTAAACCTAATGTACCTGCATCATCTCCTACAAAAGTATTAGCATAAACTGCATCTGTTCCTTTATCTAATCTTAAGGCAGTAAATCCATCATATAAATAAGCAGAATTATTATCTATGTTTATATTGCCAACAACATCTAAATCATAAGAAGGACTATCTGTCCCTATCCCAACACTATCTCCACTATTAGTTAAAAAAACATCAGTTCCTGCCCTACTCCAAGTTGAAGTATTACCTTCCATTGTTCCAGTAAAATTACCAAAGAAATTATCTGCTGTAACATTTCCATCTACAACCACATTTTCATTAAAAGTAACTTCTGAATCTGTTACTTCAACTACATTTTCATCATTTGCAATTAAATGCAAACTTGAAGTCCCATAACCTAATCCATAACTTGTCTCCTCTTGATTAGGTATAATTGTAGGATTTGTGCTTGAAGTTTCCTCATTAAGAATTGCTCCACTTTTAACAATATTTCCTGAAAGAAAATTCCCTGAAACACTCCCAAAAGTCACATTACTTGTAAAATTCGCAGGTTTCCAACCAGTTATTTGCGAAGAAGTTAATTCTAAAATATTAGTATCTCCAGCAATAATATTAACACTTGAACTCCCATAACCTATTCCATAACCTGTTTCTCCTTTATTTGGAAGAATTGTAGGAACAGTTGAAGTAGATTGAACATTAACAAACCCATATGAACCAGCCACAACACCAGTCAAACTCCCTTGAACAGTCATATCTTGAGTAATATTTACTGAAGAACTATTAAATTCAGCAACATTTATAGAATCAGCAATTAAATGAATGCTTTGAGAACCATACCCCAGACCATAACCTGTTTCCCCTTGATTAGGCACAATAGTAGGATTTGTACTTGAAGACCCCTCATTAAGAATTGCTCCACTTGTAGCCTCACTTCCTCTTAAAAAATCCCCTCCAAAAGTTACATTTCCTGTGAAGTTTCCATCTCCAATTACATTTAAGGTGTTTTGGGGGTCAGTAGTTCCAATACCAACTCTCGCAATTCCACCAGTTTCATTAATATTTAATCCATTTACTCCACCAGCAACTAAAGATAATGTATCTTCTCCTGCCCATCCAATACCTGTATCTATATCTCCTCTACTTGGTTCTATTGAAGGATAATAAGAAGTTGCTCCTGCTGATTTAAGTCTTGGTCCGCTACTATCTGAAGAATAAAAACCCCCTGCAGCAAACCAAAACCTTACACTTCCAGCAGCAAATACTCCTAAAACATCATCTCCATACCTTTCTCCAAAACCAGTATCCCCATCTCCAAATGAAATAACTGGTTCATTAATTCCAGTATTTGATAAAGATATTTTAGATGCATATAAATCCCCAGTAAAATTCCCATCTCCAATTACATTTAAAGCACTTAGAGGATTATCTGTCCCTATCCCAACATTATCACCAATATTAGTTAGAAAAACATCAGTTCCTGCCCTACTCCAAGTTGAAGTATTACCTTCCATTGTTCCAGTAAAATTACCAAAGAAATTATCTGCTGTGATATTTCCAGTAGTAGTTATATTTCCTATTCCAATAACTTCTCCACTAAAATCTAAATCAGTCACAAACAACTTAGAAATCCTTGAAGTTAAACTTCCAAGAAACCCAAAAAAACCAGTACCAGTTGTAGTCACATTATAAGCACCCATATCAAGATTTTGATCTATTTCAACTCCACTCAAAGTTATATTCTGTGCTCTAAAAGAATAAGGAGTCCGAGCAATTTTTGAAGAGTCCTTTAAAGCACCATCTCTGTAATAACAAAGATAATATTGCTCATCATAATCAAGAGTAACACTTGGAAGATAATATGAAATTATCCCACGCGTATCAGTTAAAAGAGTTGTAGAATTAGTATAAATTATATTGTCACAAGTAGAAGTTGTTGAAATATTAAATACAAAATCAAAAGTCCCTGTAGTAATTGTTCCATTATCAAATGTTGTTTGAATATTTAAATGAATGTCATCAGTAATTACAGCAGCCATTGTAAAAGAAATTGAAAGAGTTATAACTAAAGTTATTACTAAAATATTATAAAAATGCCTTATTAACTTCATCTTTTTTTAACTTTTTTTTCAACTGGTTTTCTAACTGGTTTTTTGAGTTTTGAAATAGGATATTTTTTGAAAATTATCTCTTTTTTTTTCACAGAAAGATACCAAACGCTTGTCATAATATAATATCATAATTATACTATATTATATACTAGGTACTAACTTGGTCCCAAAAGAAAGTAACTTAGGCCCAAAGTGTAAGAAACAAAAAACAGAAAACTAATTTTACCGACGGTAAGAAACAAAAATGGAAACTTTTCCTACATTTATCTTACATATTAATCTTGTAGGGAAAAAGAAAACCCCTCTTTACTTACTACTTCTAATAATTTATAATTTGTAATAAGATTTATAAAAGAGAATTCCTTATATTTATTGTATCAAAAAGAGGATAAGATGAAGCAACCAGTTAAAATTTATTTAGATTCTGAAACAAAAAAGAAGTTACTGCAAAAAGTAAGTGAAACAGGATTCTCAGGCAGAGGTGCATTAACAAAATTTGTAGAAAAAGTTGCAGCTGAAGACATTTGTTTTCTTGATGAAAATTTAAAAAAAATGTTAAAAACTCTTTTCCCAAGCAAATAATCTTTCTTAAGAACTTTTAAATATACTAAAAATATCAATCTTTTATGAGCTTATAGCTTAGCCTGGTTAAACTGAAATTAAAATTTAGTAATCATTCTGGCTATAACAAACACTGAAGAGCCTATAGCTCAGCCTGGTTAGAGCGCTGGTCTTATATGAATGCAGTCCATGAGGATTGTTCTCTTTTGGATTCGTCTAAGAGAGCCAGAGGTCCTCGGTTCAAATCCGAGTAGGCTCATTATGCGAAGTTACCACCTACAAGCATCCATGAAATAGGTAACTATGTGAAATGTTGCTTTCATTGAGCATTCGAACTTGTTTGATAAGAAAAGACATTGTGAAATATGGATTTGAAACACTTGCGATTTAGTGCCTTAATTTATTCAATTCCTTAATAAAAAGAAAAGTTTAAATAAGTGCATTCACTTATTTTCATATGACAAATATAACTCTTTCAATTGATAATGAAGTTTACAATAAAATGCGTAAATTTTCTGAGATAAAATGGAGTGAATTTGTAAGAAAAATTATTAAACAACGAATTGATGAAATGGAAAAAATAGATAAAGAAGGCTGGAAAAACGCAAAATTTTTAGGAGA
Source organism: Candidatus Pacearchaeota archaeon (assembly GCA_023144035.1). GTDB lineage: Archaea > Nanobdellota > Nanobdellia > Pacearchaeales > GW2011-AR1 > JAFCEV01. The sequence goes on from JAGLGM010000001.1 coordinate 93,062, forward strand.
TGAAAAATTATTAGAACAATCATGGTCCTCAAAAGAAGATGAAAAAGCTTTCTCTTATTTGCAATGAAATTAAAAAGATTTGATATAGTTCTTGTTGATTTTCCTTTTAGTGATTTAAAAAAAACAAAGAAAAGACCAGCAATGGTTATCAATTCTTTAGAAGGAGAAAATTCAATTTTATGTCAAATTACTACAAAAAATAGAAAAATTAAAAAATATGAAATACAACTTAAAAAAGAATATTGTGAAGGAGAAATACAATTTGATTCACTAATTTATGTTGATATGATTTTTACATTACACAAAAGTCTTATTTACAGAAAAATTGGAGAAATAAAAGATATCCAAACAAAAGAAGAGATTAACAATAAAATTAAATTAACTTTAAAATAAAATGGCAAAACATAAAAAACTGTATAGAAATACAAAGAATAAAATGATTGCTGGAGTTTGTTCAGGAATAGCAGAATATTTAGACGCAGATCCTACAATTGTAAGATTAATTTGGGCAATTGCAACTCTAATCTCAATAGGAGCAGGTATAATTGCATATTTAATAGCATGGATAATTGTCCCAGAAAAAACAAAATAAGTTATCTTTAAAAACTAATTTTTTGTATATAACATATGACAAAGGTTGTCTATCAGGCATGACCTTATATTAAAGGAAGATTATGCAAAAGAAACCTTGATGTCTTTACGCCCCTATAGTTCAGTGGCCAAGAATGCTGCCCTTTCAGACTGAAACTTTGTTTCATCTTCCCTTAAAAAAGGAAGTAAAGAAAGGCAGTGACCCGAGTTCGAATCTCGGTAGGGGCGTTTCTAAAGAAAAAACCTTAAAATTGCAAGATTCTTGGATTATTTATGAAAAAATTTGATGAATTAAAATATTGGTTGGATTTAAATGAACATATTAAAACTGCTTTGGCTTCGGCTGGTCTTGGAATTGCTATAGTTGGATTGAATTCATTGACACAAAACCCCACTTTGAAAGTTCTTACTATAATCGCTTTAGTTTTTTCAATTAGCATAATAATTATGCAATTAATTTTAGGATTTAGGCAAATAAAAAGAGATTGCAAATTAAGAAAAGAATACAAAGTAAAATATCAAAGGCAATTGGATAATTTAAAAAGAACCGGTTAAAAATGAATAACTACTTACTCACAAGTTTAATCACCTTAATTTATACTTTTTGAATTTGGAGAAGATTAATTCCTTCTTTTTTCTTAATAAGATAATATTAAATATGATAAGAATATCTTAATTTAATGTGTAAAAATTATATTGATTTTATAAATAAAGAGTTTAAAAAATGTTCGGCAGAAGAAATTGAAATTGGAAAAACAGCAGAATTCCATATTAAAAGAGGTAGAAAATCTCTTTCTGAAATAAAAAAAGAGCTTTTAAATTGCAATTCTCTTAAAGTTGCTAACAAAGAAAAAATATCAGGAGAAACAAGATACACTCTTTATTTTATTTACACAAGAAGAAAAGGAACAAGATATACAATTACATTTAGAGGGGAGAAGATAAGATTAATAACTACAATTCCTCTAGGAAAAAAGAGTATTCAAAAAGCAGAGAAAAAGTTGAAAAAAACATTTAAAAAGACGAATCCCTTTAATTTAAAATGATAGAAAGAGAATTTAAATATTTATATAATGAAGAAGATGATATTCTATCTATCTATGATGAGCAACATAAACCTTTTGAATTTGTAGAACTCTCTGATTTTTTAGCTCTTGGTTTGAATAAAGATGGAAGTTTTAATTGTCTTGAAATTTCAGATGCTTTTAACTTTTTTAAGATAGTGAATAAAAAGATAGATAAAGATTTTTTAAAGAATTTAAAATCAACAAAATTAAGACAAGAAATATTCAGGGGAGCTTTCTATTTATTTTTAGTCTTATTTTCTAAAGAGGGAAAAGAAATAGAACAATCATTACCTCCTTTATTTCAGTGGGAATATGAAAGTCCTTTACTTAAAACATTAAAACATTAACTCCCTTTGTAAATACCTTAGCTTACTAACCTCTCGGTAGGGGCGTTATTCTACTAGACTTATATAATTTATTCATAAACTAAAATACAACAAAAGATTTATATAATAATATCAATTGATACTATCATATTAAAGAAATTAAAATGCAATTATTGAAAAAAAATCCCCCTATAAGAAGTCCAACATTACAAACAGTATTAATGGTTGAAAAATTTATTGACAAAAATAGCGGAGAATATAAAAAAACAGAATTATTTAGAAAACTCCCTAAAAAAGTAATGTGGCAAACATTCCAAACCATAATGAGATATTTAGAAGATATTCATAAAATAGCTTATGATAATAAAGATTATGTTGTTTATATTTGGAACCCAGAGTTTGCAAAGAAGTTTGAAGGGAGAGAAGACTTAATATGGAAGGAATAGTTATTTTTAATGATTTCTCTTTGAAAAATGCATTTGAAATTCTGAAAGATACTGATAAAGAATTACATTCTCAAATAGACAAGGCTACAAGTGATATAAGAGAGAATGTTTTTTGCGGAAGAAATGTGAAAAAAAAGTTGATACCTAAAAAATTTTCTAGGAAATATGGAATTGATAATTTATGGATATATAATTTAAGAAGTGGATGGAGATTATTATATTCTGTGTCTTCTCCAGATAAGATTAAGATTCTAGCAATAGTTCTTAATTGGATGAACCATAAAGAGTATGAAAAGTTGTTCAAATTCTAAAATTAATTAATAAGAAAGGCAGTGACCCGAGTTCGAATCTCGGTAGGGGCGTTTCAGAGTATAAAACTCTCAAAATTAAATCACATTTCTATACGACTACATAGAAAGGCTTATAAATAATGTAGACGTACATTTATTATATAAAATGGTATATACAGAAATAAAAAAAAGAAATAAAAAAAAATATTATTATAGAGTAACTTCTATTAGAAAAGGTGTAAAAGTAAATAAAAAAAGAAAATATTTAGGAGTAAATATATCTAAAAAAGAATTGCAAGAAAAAGAAAAAGAAGCAGACAAATTTTTAATATCACAAAAAAACCAAATAAAACAAAAAGCTATTGAAGAGCTAACACAAAAAATCATAAAAATTTTAAAAGAAAATAATATAAAAAAAGCAGGTATTTTTGGAAGTTATTCTAGAAAAGAACAAAAAAAGAATAGCGATATTGATATCTTAATTCAACCAACAAAAAAAATGGGGTTTAAATTTGCTGGTTTAGAAATTCAACTCACAAAAGCATTAAAGAAAAAAGTTGATTTAGTAAGTTATAATGGAATAAGTCCTTATTTAAAAGATAAAATATTAAGTGAAGAAATAAGAATAATATGAATAAAAATAATCTAGCTTTTATTGAACATATATTAGAAAGTATAAATGCAATAATGGAATTTTCTAAAGATATTAATAAAAAAGAATTAATTTCAAATAGATTAAAACAAAGTGCAATAGTGAGAGAAATAGAAATTATAGGGGAAGCTGTTAAAAACATTTCTAAAGATCTTAAAAATAAACATCCAGAAATTGAATGGAAAGAAATTGTCGGTACAAGAGATAAAATGATTCATCATTATTTTGGTGTGGATTTAAATATTATTTGGGAAATAATTAAAACTGATTTACCTGATTTAAAAAAACATATACTAAAAATAAAAGAAAATTTAAAGAAAGATTAATTAACAAAATTCAAAATTACTTAACTTCTTCAAGTTTTTCATAACCTGGAAGCTTCATTGTTTTTGCAATTTTTCTCGCAGAATCTACATGATTATAATGTTTTTCCACAGCTCTTTTATTATCTTCTAATACTGAATTTGCCATTTCAATTCTTCTTTCTATTCCTAATTTATTTGTAAATTCTTTATAAGCTTCTTTATCTGAAAGTATATGTTCAATATCTTGTATTCTATTTACCCACTTATCTCCATAAGATTTAATTAACTCATCATTATAAAAATGCTTAAAATTCATTTCTCTTTGTTCAAAATCAGGATGTACTTCTGTAAGATATCTTCCAACCATAGGAGTTCCAGAAACTTGAGATTCAATATATCCAAGTCCAAAACCTTCTCGCTCACTCGGACTTAAAGCTAAATCAGAAATATGATATAAATTTCCAATATTAAAATTAACCCCATCTATAAATTTTGATATTTCTCCTAAAGAAACAGGAATATTATGTTTTTCTGCAACAAATTCTGAAATTCTTTGATATGTGTTTAATTGAGGATAAGGTTTTTCTCCATCAATAGATGCTGTTACAAGTAACTTATATTTTTCCCCTGTAATTTCATTTAAATTTCTTATAATAGGAAATGCTACTTCAATTGCCTTTCTCTCTACAATTCTATTTGGACAAGAAATAATTTTTTCTCCAGAATCAACAATCCCTTCTTTTTCTAATAATTCTCTAAAAGCCTCATCTTTTCCATCATCTTTCTTATAAAAGTTATCACAAACTATTGGATTTCTTATTACATTTATTTCTTTATCATAATATTTTTGCATTCTTATTTTTGCAGGAGAAGTTAAAACAGATGTTGAAAAATTAGGTGTTCTTGGAAATGCTTGTTGAGTATGTTCAAAAACCTTATTAAATTTATTCCAATCTTCTTTATGATCCCAAATATAATCATGATTTCTCCAATGAACTGGTTTATTAACTGTTTCTGTAAATTCTTTAAAAGCTTTAGTTGCATAAGGATTTATTCCCCTTATAGGATTTTCAATTATAATATAATCTAAATCTTTTGTCAAATCAACTAATCCTCCAAGCAAATACCGATAAGAATCAGAATTAAACAAAGGCAATTCTCTTTGATCATGTTCATCAAAAACTCCTTTTTTAAATTCTTCACCAATAAATGTTAGTTCCATATTGGGATAAATAACATTTCCTCCTTGAACAATACTATTATCTACCACAGTATTAACTCCTAATGAACTCTCATTCCAAAAATAATGAACTACTCCTACTTTTAAGGGTTTTTCACTAAGAACTGCATCTTGCTCTCCTGAATTTGAATTTTTCCCTAAAGCTGTATAATTTTTCGTCATTTTATCAATTTATAATATATTTTACTTAATATATACTCAAATATATACTTTTATTTATAAATCTTTTGTAACTTTTATAAAATAGTAAAGATTTTTTAGAAAAAATCACAACTTTTTAACCATATAAGTGTCTTTTAATCTATATTTTAGTCTCCTATAATATTCTCTAACACCAATTCCAGAAATAATAGACAATTCTTTTATATTTTTATTCTTTACAATATTCTCTGCTTCACTTATAAGCCATTTACCTAAACCACTATGTTGTCCTAATTTTTTACCTTTTTCACCTAATTTTAAAGCTTGACCATAAACATGAATCTCTCTAATAATTGCTTTTTTATTGCCCTCTTTACTAGAGGATACACCTTCTTTAAGACCTACTTGGTTGGGTGTTACAATTCTTAATCTTAAAAGACCAAACAAAAGATAATCTTTATTTACAATTTCTAAAAAATATTCATCACCTTTTGAAGCTTTATATTTTGTAATTTTCAAATCTAAATCTAAATTAATGTCTCTTTTATCCCGCAAAGCAAACCCAATTTCCCTATATCTTATTTCTTTTAATTGACTTTTCTTTTCTCTTAATTCATTTTCTATTTCTTTACGTAAATCAATTCTAATTGTACCTGCAACAAGATATTCTGGAGGTATTTCACGCATTACACGCATTACCCTACAATATTTAGGGACCAACTTTAACATTTCAATCAACACTTTTTCAATCTTTTCTCTACTATAAGGTTTATATTTTTTCTTCCAATACATTTTTTCAAGTTCAGAACAAGGCATAACTTGACAAGGATATAATTTTAGTTGATCAGGTTTAAATTTAGAATCTGAAAACAATTTTTTAAATAATTCTAAGTCTTTTTTAATATTGCTCCCAGGCAATCCTAGCATAATATGGTATCCAATTTTAAATCCTGCATTTTTTAGATCTTCTGTTGCTTGAACAACATCTTGAACAGTATGTCCTCTCTTAACTTTCTCATAAATCTTATTATCAATAATCTGAACTCCTAATTCTACACGAGTAACTCCCCATTTTCTCATCTTTTTTATATGGTCTGAACAAACATCTGGTCTAGTTTCAACGCAAAGAGCAACACACCTATGCTTTGAACTCTCATTTTTCTTTTGAGCTTCCATCAAACTACCAGATTCACTATTATTTAACCCATCATAACAAGATTTTATAAATTTGTTTTGAAACTTTTCAGAATATTCTAAAAAAGTCCCGCCCATAATTATTAATTCAATCTTCTCTGTTGGATGATTCATTGCTTTGAAAGCCTTTAACCTATCTACCACTTGTCTATAAGCATCATATTTAACTTCCATTGCCCTCATAACAACAGGTGATTTAGGAGTATAGCTTTGCGGAACATTTAAATTAGGACAATAAACACATGCACCATGATTACATTTACGAGGAGGCAACATTACAGCTACAGGAGTTACTCCTGAAATTGTTTTTGTGGGTTTTCTAATTTCTCCTTTCTTTGGTTTTAACATAAAATCACAGAATTTTTAACCTTAAAATACTTACTATCCTCATGAATTCACAAAATCAACAAGAAGTTTGGGATAAAATAGCAAATAAATGGGAAATTTTCAGAGTTAATCCAATTAATGAAGTAAAAGAATTTTTGAAAAATAAAAAAGGAAAAGTCCTAGATTTAGGCTGTGGTAGTGGACGAAATTTTATTAAAAGAAAAGATTTAGAGTTCTATGGTGTTGACTTTAGCAAAGAAATGGTTAAAATAGCAAAACAAAAACCATATAAAAAAGTTTTAAAATCAAATGCATGGGAAATTAAATTTCCAGATAATTTCTTTGACTATGCCCTTTACATTTCTGCACTTCATTGTATTCCTTTAAAAAAAGATAGAGAAAAAAGTTTAATAGAATTAGCAAGAGTTCTAAAACCAAAAGCACAAGCTTTCATAAGTGTATGGGATAAAGAACAACCAAAATTTAAAGATAAAGGAAAAGAAATTTATCTTAAATGGGGATTTCAAGATAAAGAACCTTTTGTAGAAAGATATTACAAACTTTACACTAAAAAAGAAATAATAAAACTTCTAGAAAAACATTTTAAAATAAAAAAAATATGTGAAAAAAACACTGAAGATGATAAAGGAGCAAGTAGATTTTCAAAAAGAAACTTAAACATAAAAGTAGAATCTAAAAAATAATTTATTATTAAAATTTTATGAACCTTAAACAAAGAAAAAAGGAATTATCAGAAAAATTAGAAGCTGTAGAAGTTTCTAAAAAAGAAATATGGAATCATTTAAAAGATTATAGAGTGCTAGGAATCTTTCCTTTTTATAGAAAATATATTGAAAATAAAGTAGAAATAACCTCTAGCTTAAGAAAACCTTTTATTAAACTTAAAAAAGAAGTGAAAATGCATAAACTAAATTGTAAATATAATTTTCCTGCAATTAATCAAAATTAATTATTTCCTCTTAACCATTTTTATCATATCAAAAAAAGATTTCTTATCAAAATCAATTATTTTCTTTGAAGGAGGGTCAATATTAACTTTTATCATACCTAAACCAGAAACAAAAACAGTAGCAATCAATAAATCTTTTCCTTCTGAATTTTGCAAAGATAAAAGAATCTTCTGAACTCTACTTTTAATTTTCTCCTCACTCATTTTTTCTTTAATTATTTTTTCTACTTCATCTAAATCAAAATCATATCCAAAACTTAATTTCTTAGGAGTTTTATTATCAAAAGTTTCAATAGGAACTTTCTCAATTCCATTTTCTAATTTAAAACTAAAAACTTTTTTTAATGTTGGAGCATAACAATCAAGATGTCTTTGATGATCTGCTTTTTCAAAATCCATTACAAAAAAACCAGAACAAATATATGCATCTGGATTTTCTAACATAAAATCTTGATATTCGTCAGAATTATGCAATTTCTCTAAGTAAAAATTAAAGTTCATTTTAATCAAAAAACTCGTCTAAAAGATCTTTATTTAATTCTAATGATTTATGACAATGTTGTTTTAAATTTCTAGAAGAACTTTTTTTAAAATAAATATTAATTATTTTCTTTTTTCTTTTTTTAACAGATTTTACTGCAGGCACAAAATCTCCGTCTCCAGAAATAAGAATTGCTATATCAAATTTATTATCATAGGCATCCTCTACAATATTTACAGCCATATTTATATCATCTTCTTTTAATACATAATAATATTTTTCAGAATTAGGAATTTTTCTTTTTAATAATTTACATAAAACTAAATTAAAATTAGGTATTTGTTTCAGTTTATTGAAAAACTCTTTTTGGCTAAGAAACTTTTGAAAATCATTTGATTTATCTAATTGAGCATTATAATAATATGTTTCTACCAATTCATTATTTTCAACTAAAAAATTAATAAACTTTTCAAAATTAAATTTCTTTAAACTTTTATTTTTACCATAAATTAATCTAAGTCCGTAGTAAAAATTATTCCCATCAATAAAAACACTTACTTTTTCCATTTTAGAAAAGATGCCCATCCATTGCAAGCAATGATGAGCGTATATGAAAATTAATAGTTATTAACCTTTATAAGGATTTGGTTCTAAATTCTATCTTCAAGCTCTTCTTTTAAATCTTCAATAAATTCTTTAATCTTAAGAGTTTTAATCTTTTTATTACCTCTAACTCTTACAGCTAAATTACCTTCTTTTTCTTCTTTATCACCAACTACAATTATATAAGGAATTTTCATTAATTCAGCATCTTTAACTTTTGAAGCCACAGTTGTTTGTCTAATATCTGATTCTACTCTTAAACAATCAATTTCTTCTTGTAATTGTCTAACAATTTTATTTGCATAAATTTCATTTCTATCTGTAAAACTTAAAACTTTAACTTGAACAGGCGCAAGCCAAGTTGGTAATCTTCCATTATAATGCTCAAGTAAGATTCCAATAAATCTTTCTAAACTTCCATAAATTGTTCTATGAATCATAACAGGTCTTTTTTTCTTATTATCTTTATCAGTATATTCTAAATCAAATCTTTCTGGCATCTGAAAATCAATTTGAATTGTACCACATTGCCAGGTTCTACCTAATGAATCTTTTACATGATAATCTATTTTTGGACCATAAAATACCCCCTCACCCTCTCCAATTTTATATTTTATCTTCTTTTTATCTAAAACCTTTTTTAAAACATTCTCTGCTTTATCCCAAACCTCTTCACTTCCAATTCTTTTCTCAGGACGTGTTGATAATTCCACAGAATAACTAAAATTAAACTTTGAATAAAACAACTCAACCAAATCCATTACCCTATTTAACTCTGTTTCTACTTGTTTTTCAGTACAATAAATATGTGCATCATCTTGAGTAAATTGAATGACTCTAAACAATCCTCCTAAAACACCTGAAAGTTCTTGCCTATGAACAATTCCTAATTCTCCAATTCTTAATGGAAAATCTTTGTAACTTTTTGGTTTATTCTTAAAAATAAGCAATCCTCCGGGGCAATTCATTGGTTTTATTGCAAATTGTCTTTTTTCATATTCTGTTAAAAATATATTTTCTTTGTACTTTTCCCAATGTCCTGAAATTTGCCACAATTTCTTATCTAAAATTTGAGGTGTAACAACTTCTTTATATTCTGCATTTTTATGAACTTCTTTCCAAAATTTAACAAGTTCATCTCTAATTACTAATCCATTATTATGCCAAAATACCATTCCAGGAGCAGTTTCATTAAAACTAAACAAATCCATTTGTTGACCTAAAATTCTATGATCATTATCTTTAAGTTTTGAAGTATCTAACTTAGTTTTAGAAATTTCTCTTAATAATTTATTTGAATCAACTTCTTTTTCAGTTTCTTCTTTAGTTTCTTTGCCTTCTTCATCAATTTTTATCTCCCTACTTAATTCTGACAAAGGATGTCCTTTAACTTTCATTTCAAATTCCTTATAATATCCAAAAGGGGCATGAACAACCTCAAAATCTTTTCTTAATTCTTCGTTTGCTTTCTTCATAACTTTCATAGCTAATTCAGGAGAAGCTAAATTACTAGATAAATGAGCATAAGGATATAATACAATCTTCTTTGCCTTAACTTGTCCTGCAATATCTTTTATATGTTTAACAAATTCTCTAACAACACCCTCAACATTTGTATCTATTTTCTCAACAGCAGTTAAAATAGCTAAAGCCTCTTTTACTTTTGCACCTTTTTTTTCTTTTTCTGTAATATCTTCTATTTTCTTAAGAGCTTTTTTCAAAGGTTTAAAATGAATATGATCTACATGTAAACTTAAGAATTTCATATTTCAACAAAGAATATTGGGTTTTTAAAACTTTTTTACTTCAAATATCTCCTAATTTTCTTCTTAGATTTTGCTAATTTCTTTTGGTGAACTTTCAAAAAACTATTAATTTTCTTAATAGTATATTCTTTTAATTGCCCTGTTAATAATTCTCCCTTCCTATATTTTTCTTCAATTTCTTTTAATTTCTCATCATTTGGCTCAAAAAAGAATTTTAAATATTGAAAGCTAACATCAATATCAGGATTTCCACCTTTTTCTTGATGTTCTTTTAAAGTAGCTCTTCCACCTGAAAAAGCATATTTTTTAATTTTTCTTTCAACATCTTTTTCAGAATCTGTTAAAGCTATATATGAACTAGACTCTGAAGAAGACATTTTCCCTCCTCCAAGTCCTGAAATAAAAAGATGATAAGTTGAACTTAATTGGATAAATCCTTTAACTCTCTTAGAAATATCTCTTGCTAATCTTAAATGAGGATCTTGATCAATACCTACAGGAACTAAAACAGGAATTTGTCCTTCAAATTCTTTTAATTGAGGATGCAACATATCAGAAGCTTGCAAAAGAGAAGACAACATTTTCCCAGGATTAATATCTCCATAAACAGCTTTAAATTCATTAAAATTTACATGTCTAGCTAAAACATTCTGCAATCTATAATATGCATTTGCTTTTTTAGCATCTTTAGAACGTTCACTTTGAAAATAAATTTCACAATTTGCAGGTTTTAATCCTAATGCTATATAATTAGAAACATATTCTTCTAAAGCAATCTTTCTACTTTCTTCTAAACTTTGTCCTCTTGCATTATATGCTTCTATATCTGCAACAGCAATATATATTTTAGCTCCTAATTTCTGATAAAACACCATTTGCTGTGCTAAAATCATATGTCCAATATGGAATTTCCCAGTAGGCATTAAACCAGTCATCATCACAAAAGGTTTTTTAGATTTTATAATTTCTAAAATTCTTTGAATATCTCTATGTGCAAAAATAATTTTCCTTCTAAATAAAATTTCTTTATTAAAAATCTTTGGAAGTTCAGTTAAATGAGAAACTCCAAATTTTTTAATCAACTTTTCATAGTCTAAATTTCCAGAAACTTCCCACGGAGTGATTTTACTTGATTCATTTATCATACCTTGTTAAAGAAGAATCTATTTTTAAACATTATCAAATCCTACAAATATTTATAAATCCTATTTAGTTTAAATTATTAAAATGAGGCGAACAATATTATCTCTAATTTTTCTTATCTTATTGGTATTAACTATATCAACTATATCTGCAGATGTAATTATTACTCAACAACCAAATGAGGTTTATAATCTCGGAGATGTCGTAAATCTTCCAATGAAAATAACAACTGCTGTAGAGCTTCCATCATCTATTTTTAAAATAAATTTAATTTGTAATGGTATAGAAACACTTGTTTATCAAGAATTTTTGGTTCTTTCTACAGGAGAAGAAGCTGAACGAAATCCAAAAATTCCATTAATGCAAGAATTAATCGGAAGACCAACAGGAACTTGCGTATTAAAAGCAATTCTTGATTTAGAAACATTTGAATTAACAGAATCATTTACAATTTCAGATTATGTTACTATTTCAATAACTGAACAAAAATCAGAAGCTGCTCCAGAAGAAAATATAGTCTTAGAGGGAAATGCTATAAAAGATAATGGAGAAAATGTACAAGGAATAGGAGAAATAAGAATAATAAAAGATAATGAAACAATTATTGAATTAACAGACACTGTTAAAAATGGATATTTTTATTTTAATTTTTCTTTTCCTAAAGATTCACAAGCAGGGCAATATTTAGTCCAATTAAATATTTATGAAAATGACAATTTAGGAGAAAAAACAAATAAAGGATTTATTAATTACAATCTATTAATAGCTCAAGTTCCTACAAGCTTAGAAGTAATATTTGATACTCCAAAAGTAGAGCCTGGAACAGATTTAAAAGTTAAAACAATTCTTCATGACCAAACAGGAGTACCTATAGAAACAACTTCTATTATTACAATAAAAAATGACAATCAGGAAATTATTGAACAAGTAGAAAAAAGCACAGGTGAATTCTTAGAATTCCCTATAGCTTATAACGAACCTGCAGCAGAATGGGAAATAGTTGCTCTTTCAAATAAAATAACAACAGAAGCTTCTTTTGAAATAATTGAAAAAGAAGATATAGAAATAGTTCTTATAAATAGAACAATTACAATTTTAAATACAGGAAATATTCCTTATTGTAATAAATCTGTATTAATAAAAATAGGAAATGATTCTCTAAATGTTGATGTTTGTTTAGAAGTAGATCAAGAACAAGAATATATTTTAACAGCTCCAGAAGGAGAATATCAAGTAGATATTATAAGTGAAGGTGAAGAAAAAATAAGCCAAAGTGTTATGCTTACAGGAAGAGCAATAGATGTAAAAGCTGTTTCAGGGAAAAACTTTATTAATCGTCCCTTAGTTTGGATTTTCTTGATAGGTATCTTAGGTTTTGTTGCATTTTTATTCTTTAAAAAAGGGTATAAAAGAAACTTTATAGGATATGTTACAAAAAGAAAGAAATCAAAAACCAGCACCCAATTAACAAAAGGTTCTCTATTAAACACAAAGAACAAAGCAGAACTTTCTTTATCTATTAAAGGAGATAAACAAAATGTAAGTGTTATTTGTTTAAAAATAAAGAATCTACAAGAAATTAGTTCTAAAAAAGGAATTGTGGAAGAATCTTTACAAAAGATAATTAATTTAGTTGAAGAGAAAAAAGCATATGTTTATGAAAACAATGAAAATATATTTTTCATTTTTGCTCCTGTAAATACAAAAACTTTTAGTAATGAAAAATCAGCAGTTGATGTTGCTCAAAAAATATCAAATGCTTTAACAGAAGGGAATAAAATATACAAAGATAAAATAAACTTTGGAATTGGATTAAATTATGGAACAATTATAGCTAAAAAAGAAAAAGGAACATTCCAATTTATGAGTATGGGAACACTTATAACAACTGCAAAAAAAACAGCAAATGCTTCTAAAGGAGATTTATTATTAGGTGAAAAAATGAATGATAAATTAAGAACACAAGTAAAAACAGAAAAAGAAATGCATGGAAATACTGAATTATACAGGATAAAAGAAATCAAAACAAGAGGAGATCATAAAAACTTCTTAAGTAATTTTGTTAAAAAATTAGAAAAAGATAAAAAAGAACAAGAAGCTAAAAAATTAAAATAATTCTAAATAACTATTAATTATTGCACGTTTTATTTCAGGATGTTTTTCTTCTAAATTGCCTATAAAATTTGAAATATTATCTTTCTTTTCATCCTCTTTTCTAAATTTTAATCCCTTTAATTTAGCATATAATAAAACTTCTTCATCTAAAAATAAATATAATGGTTTAATCACTTTTCCTTGAACAGCTTTCAAGTCTCTCAAATTCTCCACCTTTCCTTTAATTAATTCATGAATAAATTTATCTGACCCCATATCTATAGTAGATGAAATTGCTTTTTTTGCTTTAAAATTATTTCTTTTTACTAATTTAATATCTGCTTTTTCAGAAAACATTTTTAAAACATCTTCTAACACAACTCCTCTAAAATCTCCTTTATTTTCATAAAAAATCAAATCATTATTTTTTATCATTTCAAATTTCCTAATTGTATATAGAACCTTCTTTTGAAAATATTTAAGAAATTCTGATTTAGTTAATTTCCTTTGATTAGTAAATTCATATACATATTTCATTATAATTTCTCCTTATCAAACTTCTCCCTATCTTTTAAATTTCCTTTTTTTGAATATGCTTTAATTAATTTATTTGTTTTATTAATAACTGCTTTGGAAAGGGCGGTGGTAGGGGAAGTGGTGGCTTTACTCATTATTACTGCACTTGGAGCAGGATAATCTGGTTCAATAACTTTTCCTGCTTTACTTGATTCAATAATTTTATTCTCCTTCTCATCTCTTCCAATAATAATCCATATTTTACCAAACATAAAATGTCTCCCAATTCCAACAAGATTTATTTCTTTTTCATTTAATCCTCTTTTTAGTAAAGTCTCTAATCTAATTTTCAAAGCTTTTTCACAAAGTAAACATCCTCCAGCAGGATCAGGATATTTAATCTTAAATTTTTTAGCAAGAGCAATCTGAGGTTTTCTAGATCTTCCCTGAAATTTATAAAAATCAATTAAAGGTCTAATAATTCTATTTTTTAATTTTGATTCTTCCTCAATTACTTTTATTTGCTTTTTTTGTTGAGACATAGGCCTTTGACCAATAACTTCTCCTGTTACAATAAATTCAATCTTTTGTTTATCTGCAAATTTCTTTACTTTCTTTAACATAAAAATTCGACAATCAATGCAAGGATTTATTCCTGCACCTCTTCCATGTTTAGCTTTCTTAATAACTTCTAAATACTCTTTTAAGAGCTTTCCCTTTGTACAATCAAAAACTTTAAGTTTTAACCCTTGTAATTGTGAAAAATTAAAAGAACACCCTTCACTACAACATCCTGTTCCAAAAGGTAATTTAAAAAATACTGCAAGAACATCAAACCCTTTTTCTTGCATAATCTTAATAGCAAGTCTACTATCTAATCCTCCTGAAAACATAACAATACATTTTTTCTTCATAACAAGAAAATAGAAAAAGTATTTTATAAACTATTTCTTCTTAGACTTTTGAACTGGTTTATCTTTAATTGCTTTAACTTGCTCTTTAACTTGTTTCTTAATCTGTTCTTTAACTTCTTTAGTTGATTCTCCTCTCTGAAATAATTTTGAAATTTTAAATCCTACAAGAAATAATTTAACAACAAATCCAATTATTACAAGTCCAAGTCCTGTAAAGAAAGCAATATTAAAAACAACACGTGCTTTTGAAAAGAAAATACTTAATAATTCAAAAACTATTTTATCTCCTGAAAAAGACATAAAAGTTCCAATTTTTAAGAAAGGTATTGCAGCAACTATTAATAAAATTCCAGGAATTAAAAAAGAATTTTGTTTCTTTTTATATAATAAAAATAAACAACCAATTAAAACAAGAGCAACAGTTAATGCCCAGTAAAATTTAGCTTTCCAATAATCTCTTGCATATTCTGAAACTAAAAATAAAGGAATTTCTTCTTCTCCAAGACACTTCCAAAAATCACAAGTATAATCTTTATAATAAGCAGTTTCAATAATACTATCAACTCCTGAAGCTATAATTGCATCTGTTCCTTGAGTTAAAGTTTCACATGAAAGTGTAATTTCAAATCCCCCTTCACTAAAAACATATCCTTCTGGATAATCTTCACATTGAATATTCATATTTTCTAATTCTTTTTCTATTTCAGCTGGGATATCAACTCCTATTTCTTCTTCTAAAGTTCCTTGAATTAAAGGAGCAATTTTATCATAAACATTTTCATATTGTAAAGATAAAGTTAATGTTAAAAAAGAACATCCAAGTAAAAAAATTATAAAGAGTAAAATAGTTACAAAAACTCCTAAAGCACCTCTTATAAACCCCATATACAATTAAGAAAAAGATAGTTTATAAAATTTACATTCTCTCCAAAACTTGAATTCTTTTATCAAGTGAAGGATGTGTTTTACCCATTGCTCCAAAAGGATTTGAAATAAATAAAGGTGCAACAGCTTTACTAACTTTCTTTTCAGGGGGAGCATGGTCTTCTTTAATTTTTTTCAAAGCTCTTATTAATCCACCAGGATATCTTGTAAACTTTACAGCAGAAGCATCTGCAACAAATTCTCTTTTTCTAGAAATTGACATTTGAACAATATAAACTACAATAGGTGCTAAAATTGCTAAAGCAATTCCGATTATCATAAAAATAATTTTACTTTTATCATTTCCTCCACTACTAAACCATAAACTTCTTAAAAATATTTGAGAAATAATTGCAACCATTCCAACCATAACAGCAACTAAAGTCATATATCTCATATCATAACTTGCTATATGGCCTAACTCATGCGCAAGAACTGCTTCAAGTTCATTTTTATCTAATTTTTCTAAAGCCCCTTCTGTAACACAAATCACTGCATGTTGAGGATCTCTACCAGAAGCAAAAGCATTTATCTGTTTAGAGTGCATAATATAAAGTTCTGGCTTAGGCAAACCTGAAGCTAAAGTTAATCCTTCAACTAAACTATGATATTGTTTATAATCATCTTTGTAAGCTTTAGTCGCTTTAACACTCGCAATTGCAATACGATGTGAATTATAATAACTAATTAAAATATAACTCATTGAAAATAAAATTGCAACAATCATTATAATAAAAAAATATGCAGGACTAAATGCCAAAGAAATAACATAACCTAATAAAACTAATATTACAAATACACTAAACATTAGAAAAACAGATCTTCTTTTATTTCTTGTAATTTGATCACGGAAATCTATTCTTTTTTTCATAAATAATATAAATTAAACTGGTTTTTAAGATTAACCTAATTACATTTTCCCTTAGAAGCAAATATTTTCACGCCTTCTAATTTTTCTCTTGCCTCTTCATATGCTTTGCCATCATTCATTATATTAAAAGAATCATATGTATTACGAAATTTTTGTTTAAGGTGAAGTTCCCCATCTTTTTCATAAATAAAATTACTCCATTTCATTAAAGATGAACAATCTCCTTCTGAAAATTCAAAAGCTCTTAATTCTGAAGACATAACAAGATTTGAAGAAATAGTCTGTAATCTTCCAATCCCTGCATAATCTCCAACACAATAAGCAAATATAAAACCAGTTATTTCACTTTTAATATCCTCTCTCTCATAAATTCTTCCTTTAATTTTTTCAGGGCTTGCAGGCCATGCATTTTTTGTAGGATCAAGGTTCAACTCTAAAAGTCCCTTATTTGTAGAAGCAAGTCTTTCAAGATCTTTTTCACAAAGTATCTTATAAGTTTTCATAAAAAAATCAATATCTACAAGATTTAAAAAAATATGTATACTCTAAAATTATATTAAAATTTAACATCAACTTTCTTTTTCTCTGATTCTGTTATTTGAAGATATTTTCTTTCTTTTTTTCCATACATATTAGCAAAAATAACTCCTGGGAAAGTTTTACATAAATTATTGTAAGCTAAAATAGAATCATTATAAAATTGCCTAGCATATGCAATCTTATCTTCTGTTGCTGTAAGTTCTCTTTGTAATTCAAGAAAATTAGTATTTGCCTTTAAATCAGGATAACCTTCTGCAAGTGCAAAAATTGTCTTTAATGCAGATTCTAATTGTTTGTTTGCCTCAACTTTTTTCTCTACACCTTTAGCACCCATCAATACTTTACGAGCATCTGTAACTTCTTTAATAGCTGCTTTTTCATGTTTCATATAACCTTTAACAGATTCAATTAAATTAGGAATTAAATCTGCCCTTCTCTTTAATTGAACATTTATTTGTGCTAAAGAATTATCAATTCTATTTCCTAATAATACAAATTTATTATAATATCCTAAGAAAATAAAAATTAGTAAAACTGCTACAATAATTAAAATCCAAAATACTAATAACATATTTAAGATAAAAAAACTAGATTTATAAAGTTAATGAAATAATAATAAACATGACAAGCGTAGATAAAGAAAAGTGTATTGGGTGTGGCAGATGTATAGAAATTTGTGAAGAAGTTTTTTCTATGCAAAGTGATGGAAAAGCTTTTGTAAAGAAAGAATCAAACAATCCTTGTGTAAAAGACGCAATTGCTTCATGTCCTGTTGAAGCTATAGAAGAATAAAAACCTTTATTAAGTATTTTTATTTTTATTTAATATGCAAGAGGTAAAAGAGGAAATTCAAAAAAATCCTATCCCAGAAAAAAAAGAGAATTCTAAAACATCTAGTAATGAAAAACCTGATTTTGTAAAATGGTTTTCTGAATTAAATAAAGATTCTGGAAAATATGTAGGTGGAAAAGGAGCAAATTTAGCTGAAATATATAATTTAAAAATAGCAGTGCCTCCTGGATTTGTCGTGACTGCTCAAGCTTATGATTATTTTATTGATAAAGCAGGATTAGCAAATAAAATAAGTGAAATTCTCAGTAAAATAAATTATGAAGATACAAAACAATTAGATGAAAGTACAAAACAAATTAGAGAATTAATTGAAAATGCAAAGTTTCCAAAAGAAATGCAAGAAGAAATTCTTGAGTCATATAGTCATTTAGATGTTGAAGAAGAAGATTTTAGGCAAAGTGAATCAGTTATAGATATTTTAAAAACTTCAAGAGAACCTTTATTTGTTGCTGTAAGAAGCAGTGCTACAGCAGAAGATCTTCCAGATGCTAGTTTTGCAGGACAACAAGATTCTTTTGTAAATATAAAAGGAAATGATAATTTAATGCTTCACATAAAAAAATGTTTTGCTTCTTTATACACTTCAAGAGCAACATATTATAGAAACAAAAAAAATTTCAAACATGAAGATGTTAGTTTAGCAGTAATAATTCAAAAAATGGTTGATTCTGTTAAATCAGGAGTAATCTTTTCAAAAGACCCTACTCATAAAAAGGACAATGTTATTATAGAAGCTGTTTGGGGATTAGGAGAAGGAATAGTTTCTGGCGCAATTACTCCAGACAAACACATAGTTTCACAAAAATTAGAAATTATTGATACAAAATTAGCTAATAAAAAAATAGCAATAACAAGAGATGCAGGAGGGAAAAAAGTAACTGTTAAACTTAGAGAAGAAAAAGCTCAACAACAAGTTCTAAAAGAATATGAAATAAAAAAATTAGCTGAAACAGCTTTAAAACTAGAAAAACATTATCAAAAACCTCAAGACATTGAATTTGCAATTGAAGGTGAAGATATAATGATTGTTCAAACACGTCCAATAACAACAATTGAATCAAGAGTAGAAAAAGGAACAGAACTAAAAGGAGAAGCAATTCTTTCAGGATTAGCTGCTTCACCTGGAATTGGTGTTGGAAAAGTAAAAATAATAGAAGATTTAGCAGACCTCTCTAAATTAGTTCAAGGAGATGTTTTAGTAACAGGTATGACAAATCCAGACATGGTTGTTGCAATGCAAAAATCAGCTGCAATAGTTACAGATGAAGGAGGTTTAACAGCTCATGCTGCAATTGTATCAAGAGAAATGGGAATTCCATGCATTGTAGGAACACAAGAAGCAACTACTAAATTAAAAGAAGGAGAAATAATCACAGTAGACGGTACAAATGGAAAAGTATACAAAGGAAAAGTTGCAGAAGCAAAACAAAAAGAAGTATTACCTGTAACAGCTCAAACAAAAACAGAAATAAAAGTTATGGTTGATTTACCAAGTTTTGCAGAACGTGCATTTAAATCTGGATTAAAAAAAGTAGGTTTAACAAGAATGGAAGGAATAATTGCAGAATCTGGAAAGCACCCTCAATATTTTTTAGAACAAAATAAAATACAAGATTATGAAGAAGTAATTTTTAAAGGTATTCAAGGCATTTCAAAATATTTTGAAGAACTATGGATTAGAACTTCTGATATTAGAAGTGATGAATTTCAAAACTTAGAAGGAGCTCCAAAAATTAAAGAAGCAAACCCTATGTTAGGAATGCATGGAATTAGATATGGTTTAAAAAATCCAGAAATATTAAAAGCAGAATTAAAAGCTCTAAAAAGAGTTGCAGAGCAAGGAAAAACAATTGGTTTATTACTTCCACAAATAATTTCAGTAGATGAAGTAAAAAAAGTTAAAGAATTTTTAAAAGAAATAGATTTTCAAAAAGCAAAAATCGGAATAATGGTTGAAACTCCTGCTGCAGTACAAATAATAAATGATTTATGTACAGAAGGAATTGATTTTATTTCCTTTGGAACAAATGATTTAACACAATATCTTTTAGCAGTTGATAGAGGAAACGAGCAAGTTCAATATATTTACAATGAATTAAA
This sequence comes from Candidatus Pacearchaeota archaeon, assembly GCA_023144035.1. GTDB lineage: Archaea > Nanobdellota > Nanobdellia > Pacearchaeales > GW2011-AR1 > JAFCEV01. Next base: position 113,415 of record JAGLGM010000001.1, read on the forward strand.
TCCTGCAATTTTATATCAATTAGAATTTGTAATAAGAGTTTGTAAAAGAAATAAAGTTCAAACAAGTATTTGTGGACAAGCAGGAAGTAAAAAAGAAATGGTTAAATTCTTAGTTGAAAGAGGAATTGATAGTATAAGTGTAAATGCAGATGTAGCAAAAGAAATTTCAGAATATATTGTAGAAATTGAAAAAACACAAATTAAAGGAACAGATAAAGAGCCAAGACAATATGAATTAAAAAAAGAAGAAGCTCAAGATTCAGCAAACATAGTTGCTTCACCTAAAGAGCCAAGACAATATCAACCTGAAAAGAAAATTATTCAAGATAAAAATAATACTGGTAATAAGATGTTAGTTAATAAAAATAATAATCTAAAATCTGCTGAAAATAGTACTAATAGTAAAAGTAATTTAGTGGAAGGTAGCTCTGAAGAATTTGTAAAACCTCAAAAAGTAGAAGAACCTATTCAAGAAACTTCTAAGCCTATTGAACCTATTCCTGAACCTGAAACAACACCTATTGAACAAGAAAAACAAGAATATGAGAAAAACCTTGAAAATAAAGAAATTAAAGAAAGCCCTAAAGAAGAACTAAAAGAGGAAACCAAAGAAGAACCTCCTACAATACCTGGAATTCAAAATTTATCAAAAGAAGATGTGGAAAAAGATATTCAAGCAATTGAACAAGAAAAACAAGAATATCTTAAAGAACACCCGGAGGAAAAGGAAAAAGAGGGAGAAACTGAAGAAAAGGAAGAAGAAGAAAAAGAGGAAGAAAAATTATCTGAAGACAATAATCAAGAAAAAGAAAATAAAGAAGAATTTGATCATGAACCTGAATTTAAAGACGAAAAAGAAATAAATAAAAAAGAAGAGGATAAAACTTTAGATATTTTCTAAATATTTATAAATCATAAAAGCTTGTTAAAAACATGGTGAAAAAAAAGGTGAAAAAAAAGACTCCTGTAAAAGTTGTTAAAAAGACAGTTACAACTACTACAACTACAACTCCTCATAAAAAGGCTACAACTAAACACAAGAAAAAAACTACAAAAAAAAGAAAGCCTACAATAAAAAAACCAAAAATTCCAAAAGATGATGCTAAATTAGAAAAAGTATTAATTGAGAATTTTGTAGGTTTACAAAAAGTGATGGTAAATTTATCTGTAAAATTTGATGACCTTTCAACTAAAATAGCTAAATTATTAGAATTATTTGAGATTTCTGCAAAAGCTTTAGCTGAAAAAGATTTAACAATTGAAAAAACTGCGAGAGATGATACAAAAATTATTAAAAAAATAGATAATCTTTATGAACAAAATAGAGTAGTTGCAAGAGGTCTAACTTTAATGCACGATAGATTATCCGAAGAACCAGAAGAAAAAATTATGGAAAGAGATAATATGTCTTTTGCAAAGCCTCCAATGCAACAAATGCCTCCACAAATGCAACCTCCCATGCAAAGACCTCCTCAACAAACTATGCGAAGACCTCCTCAACAAACTATGCAAAAACCAGCAACTGAACAAGACAAAACAATTACACAAAATAAAACTCCTATAGAAGGTTATCAAAAATCAATTGCTTCTGAACCCTTTAAAAAACTTCCAACATAGAAATGTTAAAACAAACTTCTAGAGAATTTAGAAAACTATTTTTATTAAAATTTACAAAACAATTAATTGATGCTCATGCTCCTGAAGATATTGCTAAATTAGAAAGAATTCTAAAAAAAGAAAATAAAGAAGGAACAATAATTCAAAAAAAATCAAGAGAACTTGTAAAAGAAATAATTCATGAAAAAGAAAAGGAATTAGAATTCTTACAAAAAACTCCTTTAAAACAAAGAAAACCTAATTTTAAAAAAAATTTAAATTCTTTAAGAAAAAAACCTATTTTAAGAATTCCAAGAACAAGACTACCTCAAACTTTCCAATATCTTAAACCAACCCCTACAGCTAATGAAATAGATTTAGGTAAATTAAATATTTTTATCCAAGATCCTTTAATAAAAGTTATTGAATGTCATGGTCCTGATGAAAACATAATGGTACATGGTTCAATGGGAACAAAACCAACAAACCTTTTATTAAAAAAAGAGGAAATTGATGAAATAATTAAAAAATTTTCAGAAGCAACAAAAATCCCTCAGAATGAAGGAATCTTTAAAGCTGTTGTTGGAAAATTAATTTTATCAGCTATAATTTCTGAAACAATTGGTTCTAAATTTGTAATAAGAAAAATGATGTATGGTCCAAAATACTATTGAGAAAAATTAGTAGAAAATTCAACAATATTTTTTTCTTCAGGTACTTTTTCTTTCTTTAAAAGAGAAGCTGCAATATCTTTTAACCATTTTGTTCTATCTGCTTCAATTTGAATTTTAAGTGCTTCTGTAGTTTGAGGATATTCATAAGTATATTCTGTAGTATAACTAGGATCTTCCACAAGTTGAGAACCTATCTTTAATCTACCATCTTCAACATCTTGCCTAATTGTATTAATATTAATAGAACCAAATTTCTTAAGTAAAATTGCTCTTTCTGATTTAGTTAAATTAACTCCTTCAGGGATTTTAATCTCTTGAGGAACTTCTACTTCTTCTTGAATTGGTTCTTGAATTGGTTCTCCTTGTATTTGAGCTCCTGAAGTTTTTCCTTCTTGTAAAATAGTTGTTAAAGAAATCAATTCTTCTTCAGAATAAATTAAACTTATTTTTAATTCTCCTTCACCTAATACTAAATTTAAATCTGATAAATCTATATTAAAATCTTTTGTATTATCTCCTAAATATTCTTCTCCAAAACCTTCTTCATTATCAAGATAATCTGTAGTGATAATTAATTCATTATTTTCTATTTTAATATCAAGAACATTATCATTTATTTCTTCTAAATTTGTTTTAACACTTTTAGGTTTAATCTCTACTGTTTCATCTTCTTCTAAAGTGTATATAAAAGGATTATCTATTGAAACTTGTCCTTCAATTTCTCTTTGTAATTCCATAATAACATTTCCTGTTCCAAGCCATCCAAAAAAAGAAGAGATAGTTCCACCTGTAATTATTGGTGTAGCTTCTTCAATAGGTTCTATAGATTCTCCTCCATCTTCAATTGTTTCTTCAAAAGATTCTTCTTCAATTGGTGATTCTTCGGGGTTTTGCAAAGAAGTGTCTCCTGCTTCTTCAGTTACTTCTTGAATTGGTTCTTCTAATTCTTCTGGTTCATCTATTCTTTCTTGACCTGAATAAATTTCTAATGTAAAATATACTGTTGGAGATATTTCTTTATCTCCACTTATTCCATAACCTTCACCAGTTCCAGAAATAGTTTTTCCTTCAACATAAAAATCTCCTTCAATTATTTCATCAAATATAACTTCTGATAAAGGATATTCATATTTTTCTCCATTATTTTCTAATACAAGTTTTGAAGATGTTGGAATTAATTCTCCTTCTTTTAATAAAAGTTTTAAAACACCATCAATTGCTTCTCCTTCTTTATAATCTATAGTAACATCAAAAGTAGCCTGACCTGAAATTCTTTTTTCTAAAAAAGACACTCCAAAAATAAGAACTGCTAAAATCAACACTCCTAATCCAATCCAAAGAAATTTTTTAAAATCAATTTTTTTACTATGTGTTCCATGATATTCTGAAACAACTTTTCCACCTATCCTTTTACTGTGATAGATATAAGGACCATAAACTTTCCCTCCTCTTTTAATATACTTTTTATAAGCCATCTTGTAAGTAACTAATAATTAAAATAAAAAGCTATATTTAAATGTTATTAAATTAAGCACCAACAGGTAATGCGTTTGTACAATCACCAATCTGATCCCAGATTTCATAGGTATCTCCTATTTGTAAATTTTCTAAAGGTTGTTGTAAAAACATTTCAACAATTGCATTTTCATATACTGCTTCGTCATAAGAATATCCTACAATTAAATAACATTCAGTATCATATCCTGAAAAAGCAACTGAATATCCATAATAAATACTATCTGTTTTTGTCAGTTCAGCATCATCAAAATAAATTCCTGCTCCAGGAGGCCAAACATTATCAATTAATCCTCCTTCAACATAAGTTATTTCTGTACAAACATTCTCAACGCATTCCCAAGTAGCTTCAAATAATTCTGCGCAAGTTCCTTCAGCCACAATACTACAATTTACAGCTTCTCCACAATTATTTGTTACATTACCACAATTAAATCCTGTACAAGTCACTGCTGGATCTTCTGCAACACAAGTATCATCATAACACATATTATCTTCCCCACAACTAAAACCAACATTACAATCTCCACAACTACCACTACAACCATCGTCTCCACAATCTAATCCCTCACATTCTGGTGTACAAGAAGGATCTCCTCCAGGATCACCTACATAGCCTTCATCTCCAGTTCCTAAATCTCCTGAATCAGAAGTTGTAGTATCAATTATCCCTCCAATGGTTTCAGTTCCAGATGAGACTTCAAATATTGGTGCAATTGAAATACTTGTAATTTCACCAACAGCTAAAGTAGTTAAATCAAATGTAAATGTTTCAAAACCTAATTCAGCCAAGGTAGTATCTTTTCTCACAACAACTGAATTATCTCCATCACTAATAACAAAATTTATTCCAACTAAATCTCCTTCTCCTGCATTTCGTTTAACAGTAACACTTAGAATATCACCATCAACAGTTACTTTTGTTATATCTAAATCAAGAGTTAATCCTGTTAAAGTTATTTCATCACTTCCTTTATCAATTATATTTTTAACAACAACCCATACAATACCAATTGCCACAATTGCTAAAAGAATTATTATTAAAGTGGTTACAACCGCAGACATACCTCTCTTTTTCATAGATTAAAAAATAAAAACAAGTTTATAAACATTTTCAAAAATTAAAAAATTTACTAAATTATTGAGTTGGTTGAGCTGGTTGAATTTGTCTAATTTCACCTACTAAAAGCAAAACTTGATCTTCACTTAGAGGTATTTCAGCTTGACCAGTTTGTTGAATTTGGGTCAAGATGTTATTTAAAAGTTCAGCTTGTGCTTGTTGATATCCTTCTGCATAATTTTCAAATGCATACCCTGTAACAGCAGGTCTTATTGCAAATGCATAAAGAACAACTAAAGCAAGAAGTGCAATAACCAAAACCAAAATTCTCACAGTTAATTTATTTTTGTCAGCCATGATTTGTTTAAATTAATAGTCTTTATAAATTTTGTGGAAATTTTACGCATGATTATTTTAATCACCTTACAGAGACTTTCTTTAAAAAAACATTCGGTTATATTTAAAAACCAAAGATTATTCTAAAAATTATGAATAAAATAAATAAAGAAAAAATAGAAAAAAACTCGCAGAACATAGTCACTTCGCTTAAAGAAAAAGTAGAAAAATATTTTAAATTAACTTCAACAGCTTTAGAAAAAGTAAAAAACTCAATAATTCAAGGAAAAGAAAATCATGCAAAAGAAATAATAGACATGGTTTCAAATTATCTTTCAGATGCTAAACATTTTGAAAAAAAAGGAGACCTTGTAAATGCATTTGCTGCTTTAAATTATGCACATGGTTGGCTTGACTCAGGAGTTAGATTAGATATATTTGAAACAGATGATGATAAGTTGTTTACAATTAAATAAAATTATATTTTAAACCCCATAAATTCTTTTAAACACTATCTTAATAATAAAGCAATGCCTTGTGATAATTTTGAAATAAATGAGTCTGGAAAAATAACTATGAATAATGTTAATGATTTAGGTAATTTAACACTTTCAAATGAAAATTTGAGTATTTCAGAACTTTTAGGTGAAAAATATATTCTAAATAAAGAATCTATTATTAGTTTAGAGAATTATACAGAACAAAATTTAGAAAAGAACCCTATATACTTTTTAGTTGGAGAAAATAAAAAAGCAAAGTATGGACTTGCCTCAAGAATAACTGATTTAGATAAGTTAAATGAAATTGTTAGAGAATTTAAAAATAATCCTTAAAAATAATCTACAAATGTTTCTTCTTCATTAACTTCTTTACCTTTATGTTTAATCACTCCAATAAAATTTCTACCATCTTTTAACCATTCATACATTTTCTTATCTCCTGGATTTGAAGGTACTTCATTAACTTTGTTTAAAGAAATTGTTCTAGGTTTTCCTTCATCACTTTCTTTAGGTTCTCCTTTAAACTTTTTAGCAGAATAAATATACACATAAAAATTATCTGGATTTTTCCAATTACTAAATGTTCTTCCTTCATTATCAAATAAAATTACTCCTTTTAAGATAGGATTAATTGGTTCAATTCCTGTTTCATCTATTGTTTCTCTTATACTAGATTCTACTCTTCCCTTGGGATTCTTCAAACCCTTCTCATCTTTTTCTAATTTTCCTCCTGGAAGAGTAAAATTCCCAGAATTAGTATCATCTTTCCTCTCATGTTTCTCTATCATTAGAACATTTCCTTTTTTAGAAGTTAAATAGAGCATTGTCCCATATTTCATATAAAAAGCATTTCAAAAAAGTATAAAAAGATTATTTCTCTCTAAAATATATGAAGAAAAAGGTGATTGTGTTAAGTCTAGGTGGAAGTTTAATTATTCCTGATAAAGTAGACCTAAAATATCTCAAAGAATTTAAAAAAACAATTTTAAAAAATACAAAAAAATACAAATTTATTGTGGCTTGTGGAGGAGGAAGTGTTGCAAGAAAGTATATTACTGCTTTAAGAGAAATAGGTATGGACCAAAGATTCCAAAGTTTCTCTGGAATTGGTGCTACAAGAATGAATGCAAGATTCATGAATTATTTCTTTAAAATAGATCCTGAAAAAGGTATTCCTCGTTCAAAAAGTACTTTGAAAAAATATCTTAAAAAAAGAGATGTTATTTTCTGTGGAGCATTAGATTATAAACCAAATCAAACTTCTGATTCAACTGCTGCACAACTTGCAAGAAGTTATAAAACAATTTTTATAAATTTAACAAATGTAAAAGGTCTTTATGATAAAGATCCTTCAAAATATAAAAATGCTAAATTTACTAAGAAAATCTCTTGGAAAGATTTCAATAAAAAAGCAAATGAAAGCAAATACCAACCAGGGCAACATTTTGTATTAGACCAAACAGCTTCAAAAATAATTTTAGAATCAGAAATTCCCACATATATAATTGGAAAAGATATGAAACAACTAGATAATGTTCTAAAAAATAAAGACTTTAAAGGAACTTTAATCAAGGGATAATATGAAAAACATAATCCTAATACAAGATATTGATTTTAATAAGATAAGAAAAAAAATAAAAGAAAATCCAAAAAAAACAATAATTTTCTCTAGCAATAATGATGAATTAAATCGAAAAATTATTGAAAAAGAAAATATAAATATTTTACTTCTAAACCAAATTCAAAGAAAAGATAGATTTAAACAAAGAGATTCTGGATTAAATCAAGTTCTTACAAAATTAATAAAAAAGAAAAATATCACAATAGGAATAAATTTAGATGAAATTATAGAAACCCAAGGAACAAAGAAAAAAAATATTTTAGCTAGAATAAAACAAAATATAAAACTTTGCAACAAACACCACATAAAAATGGAATTTATTGCTTTAAAAGAAAAAAATAAAAGAGATATATATGATTTAAAAGCATTAGGTTTAATTCTTGGAATGCCTACTTGGATGACAAGTTCATTAAGTAGCGACAAACTATAAAAACTTCAATAACGATTCTTCAATAGTTAAATTGCAAAATTGGGAAGTTTTTTTAATGCAATTTCATTTAAATTAAAATGAATATAAAAAGATTAATTGAATCTTTAAGTCCTAATGAAAGAAAGATATTACCTTATCTTGAAGAAGAAATAAATTTAATCTGCGAAAAATCAGAATTAGACAATACTTCTGTATTAAGAGCCTTAGAATATCTTCAAAATAAAAAAATAATTGAACTAAACTTTGAAAAAAAGAAAACAGTTGAAATAGGAATTAATGGAAGTTTATACAAATCAAAAGGATTACCTGAAAGAAGACTTTTACATCTTTTAGATAAAAAACATATTATTTCTCTTTCAGAAGCTCAAAAAGAAAGTAAATTATCTAATGATGAATTTAAAGCTTCTTTAGGTGCTTTAAAGAAAAAAGCATTAATTGAACTAAAAAATGGAAAAATTTCTCTTAATGCTAACAAAGAAGAAATTTCTAAAAAAAGTTTTGAAGAATCTTTAATTGAATCTTTACCCTTAGATTATGAATCTTTATCACCTGAACAAATTCATGGTTTAAAATCTTTAGAAAATAGAAAAGGAATTATCCAGATAAAAGAAATAAAAATTCCTCATATTAATATTACAAAATTAGGAAAAGAAATTTCAGAATCTAAAATAAAATCACAAAAACTTATTGAACAATTAACACCTGAAACATTAAAAAAAGATTCTTTATGGAAAGGAAAAAAATTTAGAAGATATGACATCCTCTCGCCACTTCCTGCAATTTCTGGAGGAAAAAGACATTTTGTTAATCAATCTATAGATTATGCTAAAAAAATTTGGACAGATATGGGTTTTAAAGAAATGTCAGGAAATTTAATTGTCAGTTCTTTTTGGAATTTTGATACTTTATTTACTGCTCAAGACCATCCTGTAAGAGAAATGCAAGACACTTTTTTTATTAACAAAGAAAAAGAACTTCCAGATAAAGAATTAGTTAAAGCGATTAAAGACAGCCATGAAAAAGGTGTTGCTGGAAGCAAAGGATGGGAATATAACTGGGAAGAAAAACAAGCAAAAAAAGCAGTATTAAGAACACATACTACCTGCCTATCTTCTCAAACACTTGCAAAATTAAAAGAAAAAGATCTTCCTGTAAAATTCTTTGCTTTAGGAAAATGTTTTAGAAATGAAACAGTTGATTGGAGCCATGGATTTGAATTTAATCAAACAGAGGGAATTGTAGTAGATAAAAATGCAAACTTTAGACATTTACTAGGATATTTAAAACAATTCTTTGATAAAATGGGCTTTAAAAAAATTAGAATGAGACCTGCTTATTTTCCTTATACAGAACCTTCAGTAGAAATAGATGTTTGGCACCCAGAAAAAAGAGTTTGGCTGGAATTAGGAGGGGCAGGTATATTTAGACCAGAAGTAACAATTCCATTATTAGGTAAAAACATTCCTGTGCTTGCTTGGGGTCCTGGATTTGATAGGATTTTAATGGATTATTATGAAATAAAAGACCTTAGAGAACTTTACAAAAATGATTTAAGTAAATTAAGAAAAATGAAAATTTGGGTGAAATAAATGGCAATTATAACAATAAATAAAAATCAATTTGAAAAAGAAATAGGAAAGTTGGATGAAAAAATGCAAGATAGAATTGCTATGTTTGGAACACCTATTGAAAATATAACAAATGAGGAACTTCAAATAGAAATATTTCCAAATAGACCAGATATGCTTTCATATCAAGGATTTAAACGTTCTTTTTTAAGTTTTTTAGGGAAAAAAACAGGATTAAAAAAATATAAAATAAACAAACCTGAAAAAAACTATAAAGTAATTATAGATTCTTCTGTGAAAAATATTAGACCCTACACAACTTGTGCAATTGTTAAAAAATTAAAATTAGATGAAAATAAAATAAAAGAATTAATTGAAATTCAAGAAAAATTACATATCACAATTGGAAGAAAAAGAAAAAAAGTTGCAATAGGTATTTATCCCTTAGATAAAATAAAACTACCTATAACTTTCAAAGCTTTAGAACCTGACAAAATAAAATTTCTTCCTTTAGAAGCAGATAAAGAAATGTCTGGGCTACAAATTTTGCAAAAACATTCTGCTGGAAAAGATTATGCACATCTTTTATCAGGAAAAGCTAAATTTCCTATTTTTATAGATTCAAATAAAAATATTTTAAGTATGCCTCCAATAATAAATTCCCATCTAACTGGAAAAATGACAGAAGATACAAAAGATATTTTTATAGAATGTTCTGGTTTTGATTTAAAAATTCTTAATAAATGTTTAAACATAATTGTAACAAGTTTAGCAGATATGGGTGGAGAAATTTATTCTATGGAACTTAAATACAAAAGGAAACTAACAACTCCAAATCTAAATACAGAAAAAAGAAAGATTTCTTTAGAAAATACAAATAAATTATTAGGATTAAATCTTACTGAAAAACAATTGAAAAATCTAATTGAAAAAATGGGGCATGATTATTCAAAAGAAACTGTTGAAATTCCTGCGTGGAGAACAGATATTTTACATGAAGTTGATTTAATTGAAGATGTTGCAATTGCATATGGTTATGAAAACTTTATACCAGAAATTCCAGAAGTATCAACAATTGGTCAAGAAAATCAAAGAGAAATAATAAAGAAAAAAATATCTGAACTTTTAATCGGATTAAATTTATTAGAAATTTCAAATTATCATTTAACAAATAAAAAAGACCAATTCAAAAATATGGGCTTTTCTGAAAAACAAGAAAAAGATTATATTGAAGTTGAAGAATCTAAAACAGATTACACAATACTAAGAAAAGATTTAACACATTATTTATTAAAAATACTCTCTCAAAATATTGATTCAGAATATCCTCAAAAAATCTTTGAAGTTGGAACAGTATTTAATCCAGATGAAAATGAAAAACTTGCCGTTGCATTAACTCCTGGAAACTTCACAGAAATTAGACAAGTTTTGGAATATGTTTCTAGAATGCTAAATTTAGATATTAAATTAAAAGAAACAGAAAACACCCCAGATTATTTTATAGAAGGAAGAGTTGGTGAAATTACATTAGACAATAAACCAATAGGATTTATAGGTGAAATTCATCCAAAAATATTAAAGAACTGGAAAATCAAAATGCCAGTTGCTCTTTTTGAAATAGACTTAGAAGGTGTTTTTGAAAAGTTGGAATAATCACTCTTCTTTATATTTTCCACCCATCTCTCTTTTTATTTTTTTAACACTTTCATCAATATTATTTCTTAGTAAATTTAAATTTTTTCTTATATACTCTCCAGAATTAATAATTGTAGTTGCTTTTATTTGCATGGCATCAATATTTTTGAAATTATCTTCCATAGTATTTAACTCAGATGAAATTTTATCAAAATCTACACATTCCTCAGAACCAATAATTTCTTTAAGAGCAAAAAGTCTAGCAATACGATATGCGAAATATAAGTTATCTTCATCATAATAAGTTATAATATATTTATCAGTTATTTTAATAGGGCAAAGTTCCCGTGGCATTAAATCTCTTTTTGCAAAAAGGAAAATTCCAAAAACTGCATTTCTATTTTGTATTGCTTCATTTATTTCATCTATTGTTTTTTTAGTAGAATAACTTGAACTATCTTTACATTCTACAACAATCTTTTTCTTATTTTCAAGCTCTATTAATACATCTCCTTTTTTACTTCCAACACCAGATTTTTCTCCAATAAGTTCAATAGTATTTTCATAATAACTTGCTAAAGTTTGTAAAGTTGAATAAACTTCTTCTTCAAACTCAAATCCTTTTTCAGTTCCCCTTTGTTTTACTTCATCAATTGCACTTTTTTTCAACACTTCATCTCTAATATCTTTTATTTCTTTATCTCTCATATCATTTAATTTTTCTAATATTTGTTCTTTAAGATATCTAGCAGGAGAATCTGTTTTATTTGAATCAAGTAACTCATGTAACTTCTTTTCATCCATTTCAGAATTTTTTCTTAATTCTTCAATTAAAAGAGATAAAGCACTTTTTTTATTATCAATATTAAATGTTTCATCAATTATATTTCTTATTTGTCCTTTATCTTTATTAAAATATTCATCAATTAGTTCTTTCATTTGAAATAATGGACTTTGAGTATTACTTAAACTAAAAGTTGTATCAATTTTGTCATTAAAATTACATGTTTGCTTCTCAAATACTTCTTTTGCTTTAATTATAAATTTATTAAATTCTTTTTCAACAAAATCTACATTTTCAGTTAAAACCATTTGTCTTAAACCTACACAACCAATAATTAATGCCTTTTTTGCCCAATCTTCTAAATTTTCTTTATCTTTTAAAAAATTATATACTTCTGGACTAGATATCTTTAAATTTTGAATAAGAATTTCTTCGTTCTCTTTATCAAGGATAATTTTATTGTCTTCTGCCATATTTTAAAGAAAAAATAAAACTATTTAAATATTTAGAAATCTCTATTTCAAGTATTAAATCTAATCAATCACCCAAAATAATCTTTATTTTTAGATTCAGATTTATTATTGTCCCAATTATCATTTGCTTTTTTAATAATTCCTAATAAATCTTCTTTCATAGTCTGCCACATTAAATATGATTCTTTAATAAACAAAGCTTCTTTTTCTTCAGAATATTTTATATCTAATTCAATTAACTTAAGTTCATTTCTGGATAATTTTTTATAAATTTCAGTTAATTTATCTTTTTCTCCATTTTCTAAAGATTTAATTAAAGAATAAATAAACATTTGAACATTAGTTGGATTTAAAATAGCTTCAACAAACCTCATATATGTTGATAATTTATCAGCCATAAATCTTCTAATTTCTCTAATTAATAATTCTACTTCAATTTCTGAAGCTTTCTCAATATTAAAATCTTCATTAAGTTCTTCAAAGCTTGGTAAATTATATTTTCCTTGGATTTCACTATATTCTTGTTTTAGTGAATCTAAACCATATTTTCTTTCCATCTTAAAGACTAAGAAGAAGTGTTTATAAATTTATAGAAAGTAAGATTATCATGCCTGAATAGCTCAGTTTTGGTAGAGCACTACATTGGTAAGCGAAGGACACAAAGGTTTCCTACCGCACTACCTTCCTTTAAAATAGGTAAACCAAAAATGTAGAGGTCCTGAGTTCAAGTCTCAGTTCAGGCTTATTTCTTCATTATCTTAAGAAACCACAAAATTAAAAGAACAATTAAAAGAGCTACAGAAATAAATCCAAAAATTAATTTTGCAATTCCAAAGAAATTACTCCAAAGTTCATTTGATGTTACAAAACCTAACACTAAAAATAAAATAAAAAAGATTAAGAAGAAAACAAGTCTTCTAAAAACCATCTCCAATTTCTTCTGATTATTAAGTCCTTTAGTAGATTTTGAAGAACTTTTCTTTTTACTCACCTTTTTTTTCTTCACCATTTTTTATTTCTAAAAAATGAACTTACCAAAACTTCTTGTTTTGAGTTCACCATTTTCTAAGATTATTAAGCTTAATTAGTTTATAAATATTACTCAGCTAGTAGAAGTTTCATTAATATGTTTCCAATCCATATCTATTGCATGTGTTGTAATTGTTTTTAAATTTCCAAATATAGAACCTAACCATGAAATATAAAGAGTACCAGCTTCTTTAACTCCTACAGGTGATTTAAAATCTATTTCTTCTCCTTTAAGAACTGCTGTAAAACTAAGATAGGTAAATAATATTAAAAAAATTAAAAATATTGCAAATAACTTGTGTTTAAATCTCTTTACTTCTATTATAATCCACACAGCAATAATTAATACTGCTACAATTAATAAGGTCACCCCAACTGCCATCACAAACAAAAGTTCAGAAACTATAAAAATCTTTCGAATAATAGCCCTACCAGTATCCTCGTTAGTTCTCGTGCCATTTGGTATCGAACCTTGGTTCGAAATAGCCCTACCAGGATTCGAACCTGGGTCAACTGGCCCAGAACCAATTATATTTGACCACTATACTATAGGGCTATATTTACATTATAATCAATAAATTTAAATATCTTTTCTCCTTTAAAAAAGAATGAAAGAAAAAGAAATTGGAAAAGTTTCTAGCTTTTTTAGCCATGTTGGTGTTGCTGCCATAAAATTGACAAACAATTTAAAGGTCGGTGATAAAATTCACATAAAAGGGAGTACAACTGATTTTGAAGATGTAATTGGAAGTATTCAAATAGAAAGAAAAGAAGTTCAAAAAGCAGGAAGTGGAGACCATATTGGAATAAAAGTTCAAGAAAAAGTTAGACCAAATGATACAGTTTTCCTAGTTTCATAAAATTTAACAAAATTTTTAAGAAGAGTAAGAAATTCATAGAATTTTTTAGTGGAATAATTTAAAAAGATTTTTTATTTAATTTTTATATTGTTTAATCAGGCGCGCCCCGATAGTTCAGTGGCCAAGAATGCCGCCCTCTCAAAAACTAAATAAGAAAGTATATCTTGTCTCGATGAGAGAAAAGATTTATGTATCTCAATACAACTTTCTTTTTTAGAGAACGGCGGTGACCCGAGTTCAAATCTCGGTCGGGGCGTTAGATTTGAACAAAATAGTTCAACGCCAAGAAGGCGCGAGTACCTGTTAACAGGATCCCGGCAGGGGCGTTAATTTAAAATGAACAAACAAGAAAAAATTCAAAAAAGTTTAAAGATTTTAAGTAAAATCTATTATAGTAATGAAAAAACTACTTTAAATCGTATGAGAAAAAAACCAGATGCTTTTAAAATTTTAATCTCTTGTTTACTTTCTTTAAGAACTCAAAATAAAAATACAAAAAAAGCTTCTACAAAATTATATCAAATTGCAAATACTCCTAAAGAAATTTCACAACTTCCAATTAAAAAATTAGAAAAGCTTATTTTTTCTTCAGGTCACTATAAAAAGAAAGCAAGAATATTGCAATCTGTTTCAAAAGAACTAATTAAAAGATTTAATTCTAAAGTTCCTCACACAAAAGAAGAATTATTATCAATAAAAGGAATTGGTCCAAAAACAGCAAATATTGTTTTAGCCTTTGCATTTAATAAAAATGTTATTCCTGTAGATACTCATGTTCATAGGATTCCAAATAGACTTGGATGGATTAAAACAAAAACTCCAGAGCAAACAGAAACAAAACTTGAAAGAATATTACCTAAAAAGCACTGGAAAGAATTTAATGCTATTTTTGTACAATTTGGTCAAACAATCTGTCAACCAATTTCTCCATGGTGTAGTAAGTGTCCAATAAGTAAATATTGTTCAAAAACCAATATAAATCATAGTAGATAATTTTATAAATCAATTTTCTCTTTCTTCAACTATGAAAAGGAGCTCAAGACGTTGGAAAAAGAAAAGACAAATGCGTTGGAAGTGGCAACGTAAAAGACTTAAGAAAGAAAAGCGTAAAAGAAAAATGAGAAGAGCTAGGTCTAAATAATTCTATTTTATAACTTCAAAATCTACAGAATAATTTTCTGAAGGATTATTTTTAAAAACAGCAGTTATTCTATATTTTCCAGGACCATTTTCCCTTACTCTATCTATGAAATCAGGAGGAGAACTTGAAGCTATAACTCTACCTGTCCACCATCCAACTATTGCTTGTTTAGAGTCTATATTTGTACCTAATAATCTCCCATCTTCAGTATAACTTTTAAAAGTAACTTCTCCAATTACATTAGGAACATTTAATCCAATTCTAAGAAATTCTTTATCTAAATTAAATACTTTTTTTCCTAAACCACTAAACTCATATGTTTCATATTTTTTATTCTTATTTACATCTTGCCAATTATTATAAACAAAAAGCCCAGTAGGCTCCAAAAGACCATAATTAGGTTTAAGACCTGTAATCTCAAAATCCTTTATAAATATCTTTCCATTGGCTGTTTTTAAAACAGCTTTATATTTTCCAATTTTAGGGAAATCATTAGATGTAAAATGAAGACTCCTCACCTGCCCATAGTTATAATTTTTAGATGTAAAATCTCTTATAGCGTTTCCATCTTCCATATCCCATATTTTAAATTTTAAATCTCCATTGCAGTCTTGATTTCTAACATTAAATCCAAAGAATATTTCAGGGTCCTTGCTTAAATCATATTTATTTTGATTTAATCCAATAAATTCATTTTTCTCAGAAAGACCATTTTCATTAAAATCAATATTTTTTTTATATGAAAAAAGACCTGTAGGTGTAAATAAATCTTCTTTTATACCAGTTCTTGCATAAGTTAAATAACTGTTTACATGAACTAATTCCATAGGAGAAAGTTTTGATTTATCTAAATTTTTAAAATAATTAACCATTTTCTTTCTTTCTTCAAAAGAAGCTTTATCAAAATCTCCATAAAATGTTCTTTTTTGTTGTTTATTTTCAGGGACCTTAGAAGGAGCAGGAGTATTTGAAGGAGCAGGAGTATTAGAAGAATTATTAATTACTATTTGATCTCTTCCTGCATTTGCAACTTCCACATCATGTTGCATTTGACCAAGTGTAGAAAATAAAGCCCCTGCAGCTGCTGCATTTCTTGCATCTTTTGGATTTTTACTATATTGAGAAGATAACATAAGAAGATTTCCTGCCATCGTAGTTTGTTGTGCGTCAGTCATTGGTCCACAACTTGTTAAACAATAAATTCCAACCCCTAAAAGTCCTAAACCTATATTTGTAGATATATTTCTAACTAAATGAGTTAGATTTTTCATAAAAAGAAGAAACAAGAGAATTATTTAAATATTTGTATAAAGAGAGGAATAATTCTATTTCATCATAACAATATTTATAAGTTAAAAGAAGATATTCTATAACATGGTAAGTGAAATCTGGACTGAAAAATATAGACCAATTAGTTTCCAAGATATTGTGGGGCAAGAAGACATAATAAAGAGAGTTCAAGCTCTAACAGATTCTTTAAACATACCTCATTTGCTATTTGCAGGCCCTGCAGGAACAGGAAAATCTACTTTAGCTTTAATAGTTGTAAGAGAATTATTTAAGGAAACATGGAAAGAAAATTATTTAGAATTAAATGCTTCTGATGAAAGAGGAATTAATGTTGTTAGAGAAAAAGTGAAAAACTTCGCAAGAACAAAATCTATAGGAAATGTTCCTTTTAAAATAATATTTTTAGATGAAGCAGATGCATTAACTCCAGAAGCTCAACAAGCCCTAAGAAGAACAATGGAAAACTATTCTGCAACATGTAGATTTATTTTATCTTGTAATTATTCTAGTAAAATAATTGATCCAATTCAGTCACGATGTGCTTTATTTAGATTTAGACTTTTAGAAAATAAAGATATTGAAAAAGTTATTCAGAAAATTGCATCAAGAGAAAGCCTAACAATTACGCCTGAAGCAGCAGAAATGATTTATGAAGGTAGTGAAGGAGACTGCAGGCGTTGTATTAATCTTCTTCAATCAACTTCTTCTGTTTCACCTTCAATAACAGCAGACCTTGTTTCAACAATTTTATCAGACGCAAAACCAAAAGACATCAAAATAGTTTTAGACTATGCTGTATCAGGAGACTTTCAAAAAGCAAGAGAAAAACTCTTTGATATTATATTAAGAGAAAGTATTTCTGGACAAGATGTTGTTAAAGCAATTCAAAAAGAAATTTGGAATCTTCCTATTGAACCAGAAATAAAAGTCAAGTTAACTGAAAAAACAGGTGAAGCAGAATTTAGAATTGTAGAAGGTTCAGATCCTTTTATTCAACTACAAGCTCTTTTAGCAAGTTTTGTATTAGCAGGATTAGGTAAATGAAAAAAGAAAAAAAAGTAGGAGTAGGTTTTGGAGTAATGCTTCTTAAAAATAGAAAAATACTTCTAGGAAGAAGAAATGAAGATACAAAAAAAGCTGATTCAGAATTAAGAGGGGAAGGAACCTGGACAATGCCAGGAGGAAAATTAGAATATCAAGAATCTTTTGAAGAAGGAGCAAGAAGAGAAGTAATGGAAGAAACAGGAATTATATTAAAAAATGCCAAAGTTATTTGTATAAATAATGATAAAAATGAATATGCTCATTTTGTAACAATAGGTTTATTTTCAGAAGATTTTGAAGGAGAAGTAAAAGTTTTAGAGCCTGAAGAAATAACAGAGTGGAAATGGTTTGCATCAAAAGACCTTCCAAAAAATATATTTCCTCCAAGTAAAAAAGTTTTAGAAAATTTTAAAATAAAAAAATTCTATTTAAATTAAAATGCAATGGACAGAAAAATATAGACCTAATTTCTTTGGAGATGTTAGAGGTCAAAATCTAGCAGTCGAAAGAGTAAAAGAATTTGTTAAGCATAGAAGAGGATTAAAAAAAGCATTAATTTTACATGGACCTCCTGGAACAGGTAAAACAACTCTAGCACATGTTGCTGCAAAAGAAACAAACTCAGAAATCTTTGAATTAAATGCTTCTGATTTAAGAAATAAAGAAAAACTTAATGAAATTTTAAAACCTGCAATAGAACAACAATCCTTAATAAAAGAAAATAAAATAATTTTAGTAGATGAAGTTGATGGAATATCTGCAGTTGACAGAGGAGGGTTAACTCAATTAATCTCATTAATAGAATCAACAACTTATCCAATAATTATAACAGCTAATGATATATGGAATAAAAAATTTAGTGCATTAAGAAAAAAAACAGAATTAATTCAATTAAAAGAAGTTGATTACAAAACAATAAAAGATGTTATGATATTTATCTTAAGAAGGGAAAAAAACTTTGTAGATAATGATATTCTAACAAATATTGCAATAAAAGCAAAAGGAGATTTAAGAGCAGCAGTAAATGACTTACAAATAATTGCAGGAATGGATGAACCTGCAGATATTTTAGATGTAAGAAATAAAGAAACAGATATATTTGGTGCACTAAGATTAATCTTTAAAGGAAAACCTACAAATGACTTGTTAAAAGTATTTGACTCTGTAAAAATGCCTATAGATGAAATAATCTTATGGGTAGAAGAAAATATTCCTACAGAATATCAAGGAGAATCACTAGCAAGAGCATATGATCTTTTAAGTAAAGTTGATTTATTTAAAGGAAGAATTTACAAACAACAATATTGGAGATTCTTATTATATGAATATATTTTTCTAAGTTATGGTATTGCATCTTCAAAAAAAGAAGCAAATAATCTTGGTTTCACAAGTTACAAAAAACCAGATAGAATTTTAAAAATTTGGTTAAACAATGTAAGAACAGCAAAGAAAAAATCAATTGCTCAAAAATATTCAAAATATGTTCATATTGGAGAAAAAAGAGCAATGAAAGATTTTAATATGATAAAGATAATAATAAATTCTAATCCTCAAATAAAAAAAGAACTTAGATTATCTGAAGAAGAAGTTAGTTATTTAGAAAAACCTGTTTCTTAAAAAAAATTATACTAAATAATAATCACCACTCTTCTTTTAAAGGAATAGACTCCCAAGTTTTATCATCTCTAGAAATTATATATTCAATTGAACCTTTTTCTAAAAAAGTCCCATTTCCTAAACCAATTTGAGTATAAACTATATAATTTGGAACATTAATCCAAGGGCAATCATTCTTTATATGATAAAGAGTTATTTTATCTTTAATTCCATCTTTAATTTCTTCTTTAATTTTCATGCCTTGTTCACTTGTTCTATCTTCTAATTTTTCTCCTGCTTTTTCAATTATCGGTTCTCCAGGACAATAATTAACCCACTTTAAATATTCAGCTGCTTTTTCTTGAACAAGTTCTGGAATTTTTTCTTTAGAAGATTGAGAATAAGCATTAACTCCAAGAAGCATACTAAATCCAAATAATAAAAGAGAAATCTTTCTCATAAAAAAATTACCTAAAAAGATTATTTAAAGATTATCAAGGTCTAAAGAATATATTAAAAAAATCAACATTGAGCAGTAGTAGTTGAAGAACTAGTAGTATCCCAACCAAATCCAGGACTTGGACTTGCAGAATCTAAATCTAATTCCCCACAAAGTTCAGGAGGAACATTAAATGCTTGACAAATTACATCTGCATACTCTGCAGCACTTCTTCCTGATGTTACAATATTACCATTTACAACTAATGTTGGACTTCCTCTAACACCATAACCTTCACTTAGTGCAGAATCAAGAGCATAATAACTTTCAGCATTATTTTGAACACAACTATCTAATTTAGATTTATCAATTCCTGTTTCTATTACACATCTATCACTATCTCCATCTTCTAAGAAACAATTTAAATAAGGTAAAAATAAATCTGATTGTTCTTCTCTAAGACAAACTTGTATTGGAGTTTCATAAGGTTCTTGTTTCTCACCTTCATGTAAATAATAATGCACAAACTTAATACTTGCATCAATTTCATTTCCAAATTCTAAAATAGCAGGAATAAATCCTTTTTCAGCTTGAGTTCCATAAGGACAATGAGTCATAACAAATAATTCTACTTCAGGAACATCTGATTTAACAATCCCTGTAACAGGTGTATCTACACTACTTGTTTTTTGAGGAGTAATTAATAAAATAGAATTTCCAGTTAAATATCCACTCTTTGTAACATAAAAAGGAATTAATTGTTCTTGATAATCAATATTTACTTTATAAAAACCTTCTTCATTCTCAACAGAATCTACAGAAAACCCCTCAACACCTTGAGCTTCAAAATAACTAACTAAATATTCTCCTGCCTTATCTTCTGAAATTGTTTTTCCAGTAATTCCTCCAGATACACTTCCTACAATTAATATGATTGCTAAAATACCTAAAACAAATGTAGACATAATCCAAGGGTTAGTTCTAATTTTTTCAGTCATACCTTCTTTTTTATGATGAGTCACATGAGGACTGTGAGGTTCATGATTTTCGTGTTCCATTACACATTGTAGTAATGTCCTTTTAAAAAGATTTTGGTGAAATTAGTTAATATAAAATTATAAAAAACCATTTAAACTAAATATAATATGGGCTATGATATTATAACTGGTAGAAATACTTCAGACAAAGAATCCTTTGGAAAAAAAGGATTGGTCTTGGTTGGAAAAGGGTATGTTAAAATGGGACAATATACTTCTATGAGTAATAAAATTTTAATGGATGTTGCAAGAAGCCATGTTGTATTAGTTGCAGGAAAAAGAGGTTCTGGGAAATCATATACTTTAGGAGTCCTAGCTGAAGAACTTTCAAATCTTCCAAGAGAAGCTGGTCAAAATATTGCTTCTTTAATCTTTGATACAATGGGTATTTTTTGGACTATGAAATACAAAAATGAAAAAGATAAATTCTTATTACAAAAATGGGATTTAAAACCAAAAGATTTACCTGTGAAAGTTTTTGTTCCCTATGGACATTATGATAAATATTTGCAAAAAGGAATACCTGTTGATGAAAAATTTGCTCTTGATGTTGCAGAAATGAATTCAGAAGATTGGGTTTTAACTTTTGGGTTAGATATAATTAATCCTGTTTCTATTTTAATTCAAAGAACAATAACAAAATTAAAAGAAGAAAGTAGTTTTGGACTTAATGATATAATCTCTAATATAGAAAATGATTCAAGAACACCTACTGAAACTAAAAATGCTGCAGTAGCTTTATTTGAAGCAGCAGACACATGGGGTGTTTTTGCAAAAGATGATGAAAAACCTACACAAGTAAAAGATTTAATCACTGCAGGAACTACCTCTATTTTAGATTTAAGTGTGTATAATTCTATTGGAACTTTTAATGTTAGAGCATTAGTAATAAGTTTAGTTTCAAGAAAAACATTTAATCAAAGAATGGATGCAAGAAAAAAAGAAGAAATAAGTGCAATCTCAACTGGTTTAGATTATTTATCCCAAGTAGAAAAAAAAGAAGATCCTTTAGTTTGGATATTTATAGATGAAGCACACGAATTTTTACCTTTAAATAAAAAAACAATTGCAACAGATGCATTAGTTCAATTACTAAGAGAAGGTAGACAACCTGGAATTTCATTAGTCTTAGCAACTCAACAACCAGGCCAAATTCATAGAGATGTTATGACTCAATCAGACATTGTAATATCACATAGAGTGACTTCTGAACCAGACTTACAAGCTTTAAATCAAATTATGCAAAGCTATCTTTTAGATAGTATAAAACAATATATGGATGACCTTCCTACCTTAAAAGGTTCTGCAATAATTCTTGATGATAATTCAGAAAGAATTTATCCTATGAGAATACGTCCAAGATTTACTTGGCATGGTGGTGAAGCTCCAACTGCAATTAAAGCTGAAAAGAAACTATAGAAATAATTTAACATAAAATGATTATAAATAAAGAATATCTAGAAGAATTTTGTGAACATCATAACATATTTACAGAGAAAACAATTTCTGAAGAAAAAATAAGTAAATTAAACTATTATTTTGGAGTAGATATATTTTATTTATCTTCTATAAAAAATCTACCTGAATTAGAAAAAATAATAAACAAACATTCTCAAAGCCCTATTGAAGCAAATGAAGATTTAAATCATGAAGCTATTTTATTTTATAAGAAATTTAATTAAACAATCTTAAAATCAACTCTAACTCTAAGTTTATATGGAGCTATTTCTCCTGCTGATTTTACTTTTAAAATTTTAATTTTCTTTCTAGCTTTTTTAGCTTCCTCTTTTATCTTTTCGACAATTTTGTCTTTTTCAGTCACTTCACAAAAATCATAATAAAATATTCTTGTATTTTTTTTACTTAATTTAAATGCTTGTTTTAAGAAAGTGTCTTTTAATTGTGGCCTTGGCATTGCAATTACATCAAATTTTTTATTAGTTTTTTCAGCAACTCTTTTAATATCTCCAAATAATAATTCAACCCTATCTTTAACTTTATTTAATTCAATATTTAATTGAGCATATTTATTTGCTTCTCTATTAATTTCATTTGAAACAATCTTTTTAGCTTTTGAATTTTTAGCAATAACAATTGGTAAAGGTGCAACTCCTGCAAACATAACCAATACTTCATCTCCTTTTTTTATTTGTTCAGCAATTTCTTTTCTTTCATTACTTAATCTAGGAGAAAAATAAGTATTATCAATCTGAAATCTAAAAGAACAATTATTCTCTCTATACAAAACTTCTTTTGTTTTTTCTCCTGCAAGATAAATTGTAGAAATCTTTCTTAATCTTCCTTTTATTTTTCCTTTTTTCTCTAAAACTGTTTTTATTGCCTTTTGTTTTTTTAACAAATACTCAGCAAACTTTTTCTTTTCTATTTTTTTAAAATCTAAAGGAAATCTTACAATTGCAACACTTCCTAGTAAATCATATGAATTAACTTTTCTCATTTTTTGTAAATCTTATCATGATGGTCAAAATCGTCAAACACCACTAAATTATTTTTCTTATCAAACCTAAAAACTAAAACAAAATGCCCTATATGAACTCTTTTATAATCTTTCATCTTATATTGTAAGTTTTTATATACTTCAACATCAGAAGAATTTATTATTTCTCTTATTTTATTTAGAATTCTTTTATGCATAAAAGGGTTTTTTTTAAAAAGTTTTTTCAAAATTTTTTGAAGACTCTCTTCTATTTTAAATTTATACATTTTAAGAGACTGCTTTTTCAAAATCTTCAAAAGAAGAATATGCTATAAATTTACCTTTTTTCCTAATCCTATCAAGTTTCTTTAAATATTCCTCTCTAACTTCTGGTTCTTCTTCTATTTGCGTTTTTATAAAAAAATTAATTTGTTTACTCATGCTAAATCCATTTTCCTTGCAAAATTCAGAAAACTGCTTATAAGATTCTTCATCAAGATTAAAAGTTTTTAATACCATTAAATAAGGTTATTTAACATTATTTAAATATCTTGTGGTTTTCATCAACAAAATCTATTCCATCACTTTTTTTTATTATTCCCATTTCAAATTTTTGTTTCTTTTATAATCTGGAGGCCAGATATATCCAATTTTACCTTCAGCATCAACAGCAATCTTATTTATATCAAGAAGATAAGAAATAATAATTTTATAAGTTTGATACATTACACCTTTTGGTAAATTTTTCCATAATTGATAAACTTTAAATTCTCCAGAATAATCTTTAATAAACTTTTCTACCATAAGAACAGTATCTAGGATATCTTAAAATATTTTGTTCTTTTTTAGATTTGTTTAATTGCATTTTCTTATATCAACTTATATATTATATCAAAAGATATAAGGATTTAAATCTTCCCCTTAAAATAGGGATTTAAATCTATCTTCTTTGAGAAGATTTATAAAAACAAGTTCATTAAATTAATTATGGCTATGCCTTATTTCCTTCAAAACATAAATTCAGGAATAATTGTAATGGGTGCTTTATTTTTAATCTTCTTTGCATTTATTAATTATGTTTTATCTAAAGTTTTTAGAGATAAATATGGAAATGTAAATACTGCAACAGCAGGAATTATATCTTTTTGTATTGCTATATTAATTATTTACTTTGGAAAAGATACTATTTCAAACATAATTGATTCATTAAGATTTTCTGATACAATATTATATATAATCAGTGTAATAGCTGTATTAATTTTATTATATTTTTTTAGAAAAAAGTTAAGATTTTGTATGATTTTAATGCTTACAGGCGCAGGTTTAATTTTAATTGGCGCATTTACAGAATTAGTATATCAAAAAGAATTTGTAATTGGTCTTGGAATAGGATTATTACTTTTAGGTATTTGGATGTGTACACGGAGACCAAGAAATCCTAGACCTCCAAGAGGAAGAAGCCTTTTAGAAAAAGCATTAGAACCTTCTTCTGAGCCCCTTAAATCAAAATCTCCAAGAGGTGCTAAAAGAAGAAATGTTTATGATTTAAAACAAAAATATCTTGCTTATTTATTTCAATATTATAACAAAGGAAATAATCCTCAAAGAAAAAAGAGAATTAAACAAGCAATGCAAACAATTATTAAAATGGCAAATAAGATAGGATATCCTCCAAGGGTATTTTTATCTAAAAAAATTGCAGGACAAAATGCAAAAGCACCAAATCAATTAAAATAAAAACTATCTAAAAACCAAGATCAGTTACTAAATCTTTTCATTCATATTCTTTAAAAATATCTTTTCATAATTGAAAAGTCATAGAAATATTCAAGCAATGAAAGCAATAGAAAATATAGCTAAAAAAAGGAACTAAATTAATTATTTTTTAATTCTAAAAGTGCCTATCCAAAGAGCACATCCAATAAAAAACAAAACAGCTGCCAGTGAAACTGTTGAAGCTACTGATTCTGCAGAAGAAATAACAGCCCCAGTTATATTTGGGATTTGAGAGATAATAAATCCTAGACCAATTAATAAAAAAACAGATCCTGTTAATCTTTCAATAAGTTTACTTGCATCATGAAGAATTCCTTGCCCTTGTAATTGTTTTTTTCTTCTATATCCTCCTCCAAGTCCTTTTGCAAGATAAAACCTTTCCTCACGATTACTTCCACTTCCTATTGTTTTTGAACGAACATAACCAACCTCCATTAAATTATCCAATGCTTCCATAGCCTTTGATTTATCTAATTCTTGATATCCATGATCTTTCAAATATTCTATTATTTCTTTTACATCAAAAGCTTCTTCTTTATTACTTAAATATCTAACAATTCCTTTTTCTTCCCTATCTAGCTCAACATTAGATCTTATTAAGGATTTAAATTGCTCATTATCTAATTTAATCTTGGATTTTATTATTGACTTTAAGGATTTTTCAGGTTTTTCTTTATCACTCATAAATATCTTAAGAATTTAACATTTTTAAATTTTGAGTTAATCTATAAATTATATTAAAACCACTTATCCAACCCTTTTTGCTTATTTTTCTCTGCAAGATCTCTTAATTTTTCTAATTGCCTATTAATTCTTTCTTCTGAAAAATCATGTCTTTCAACTAAAATCTCTTTTATCTTTTCTTCATTTATTTTTCCAAAATTAAATTCAGCATCAATTACATTTGGTTTATGAAATAATTCAAAAATCTCTTGCCAATTAAATTTATCTTCATCGGATAAATTTGAGATTTGTTCTTCAACACTTTTAAAAATTAAAACAGGTTGTTTATATTTTCTTACTATATCTAATGCTCTTTTTTGTCCTATTCCAGGAATTCCTTTTGGATTATAATCTGTTCCAACTAAAATTCCTAAACAAATAAGCTGATCAAGATTTATTTCTAATAAATTAAAAACTCTTTGCAATTCAATAATTTCTGGTTTTATTTCAATCCATCCACTTATAGTTCTTCTTTTTCTAGCCATTGTTAAATTTTGTATAAGTGATTTTGCTCCAAAAAGTAAACTATCATAATCTTGACTTACAGCAGCATAAACTTCTTTTTTTCTAGATAAATAAGCTGCTTCTGCTTCACCTTCTCCAGGAGCTTGAACAACTACAATTCCCATTGCTTCTAAAAGTTCTTTACTTTCTTCAATCATCTCATCTTCAAGTCTTATTAATTGACTGCCATATCTTCTCATCCCAGACAAATCTTCTTCTTGCTTTGCTTGATCATATCTTTCTTTAGCAAGGTCTCTTCCAGCTTCTCTATTAACACGAGTTTTTGATTTAAGTGCAGGTGGTTTTCCATCAAAAACATAAACTAATTTTATTCCTTCTGATAATAAATTAATATTTCTATAAAAAATTCCAGATAAATGACTAGTAACTCTTTTTTTATTATCCATTAAAGGAGTCCCATCTACTTGGCGAATAGTAGATAAGAACTGATAAAGAATATTAAAAGCATCAACACAAACTGTTTCTCCTTTTAAATCAGATACTTCAAGTTCTTTTCGCGGTATAATTTCACGTATATTTAATCCCATTTTATCTAATATCTAAGTCAAAGAAATATAAATAATTAACTACAATTTAAATCTTTTCTAATCTCATTAATATAGTTCCATTTTTGAGCCACATCCATATGAAAATAATCTTGCATTCCTTTTCCATCAGGCCCTTTATAACCTGCTCTTTTTAATTCTCCAAGAGGTCCTTTAAGGTTTTGATTATCCATATTTTCATAAAGAAAATGAAAATCACATGATTTTAAAATCAAAGAAAATTTTGATTCTTCTTTTCCAGACTCTTGCGAATCTTCCAATACATTTGTTTCTAAATTCCCTGTATTTGTTCTAACTACTTCTCCTAAAGAAGCCATTTGAGCATGACCTCTAGTAACAAGGCCCGGAACTTCATCTAAATCAAAACCTAATTCAGTTGTAGTTTGAATATACTCAATTCCATCCCACCTGGCGATAGCTCGCTCTCTTTTTTCCTTTAAATTTGCTACATATTTATTCTCTGTTCGTCCAACATCATAATTGTTTGCCATGTATTTGTAACTCAAGAGTAGTATATAAATATTACTATTAAGTGTATTTCTTTAAATAAAATTGTTCTCAAACTTTAAATAACTTACATACTTCTTAAAAATATGAAAATTGAATTTACACCTATAGACTATGATTATTTTGATTTTCAAGGGAGGAATTATGCAAAAATAATAGGTAGAAACAACAAAGGTAAACGTGTTTGCATAATTGATTCTTGCCCTGTATATCTTTGGGCAATTCTAAAAGATAAAGTAAAAGAAAATAAAACTAACAAATTAATTGAAAAAATACAAAAAATCAAACTTAATGTAAAAGGTAGACAAACAAAAGTTGAAAAAGTAGAAATTCATGATAAAAATTTCATGGGAAAACAAGTAAAAGCATTAAAAATATTTGCAACAAACTATAAAGATTTACATGATATTGCAGATAAATTAGATTTACCTGAAATAGAAAAAAGAAGAGGATATGATTTAGGATATATTACACATTATATTATTGAAAAAAAACTTAATCCTTTAAATTGGTATGAAATTTCAGGAGAGTTATTAAATAATTCTCAAGATTTTGGAGGAATTGATATGGCTTTAGATGTTGATTTCTGTATAAAAACTAAACAAATAAAAGAGCTAAAGAATAAAACAACTTTCAAACCAAAAACTTTAGCATATGATATTGAAACTGATAAATTAGAAATTGGAAAAGGAGAAATTTTAATGATTTCTTTAGTAGGAGATAATTTCAAAAAAGTTATAACTTGGAAAAAAAGCAAATCAAAACAAGATTATGTGGAATATGTAAATGATGAAGTAGAATTAATTGAAAAATTTATAGAATATATAAAAAAAGTATCTCCTGATTTTCTAGTAGGTTATTTTTCAGATGGATTTGATTTACCTTATTTAAAGGCCAGAGCAGAAAAACACAAAATAAGATTAAATCTTGGATTAGATAATAGTCAACCTAAATTTTCAAGAGGAATAACTATGACAGCTAAAATAAAAGGCATCACCCATATTGATATTTTAAAATTTATTAGAACTACTTATGCACAATATATGCAATCTGAAACATTAACTTTAAATGAAGTTGCAAAAGAGTTTTTAGGAGATACAAAAAAAGATTTTAAAATAAAACATAGTTCAGAATTAGAAGAACATGATTGGAAAAAATATTATGAATATAATTTGCATGATTCTGTTTTAACTTTAGACCTCTTCAGAAAGTTCTGGCCAGATATGTTAGAATTTACAAAAATTATACAAGAACCAATTTTTGATATTTCTAGAAATGGTTTATCAAAACAAGTTGAATCTTATATTATTCATAATTTAAATAGATTTAATGAAATTCCTGAAAAACGTCCAACTTATGATGAAATAGCAAAAAGAAGACATAGGCAAAAAGTAGAAGGTGCATTTGTTTTAGAACCTAAACCAGGATTATATGAAAATTTAGTAATGTTTGATTTTACGTCTATGCACACAAGCATAATAATTTCTATGAACATATCAAGAGAAACTTTATTAGAAAAACCAGAAAAAAATGCATATTCAATTAAAACAAGAGAAGGTACATATTATTTTTCGAAAAAACAAGGTTTTTTTCCTACTTTATTAAAAGAAATTTTTGACAAAAGAAAAGAACATAAAAAAGCATATCAAAAAAATCCAGATGTAATTACTTTAGCAAGAAGTAATGCTTTCAAAGTATTATCTGCATCTGCACATGGATATCTTGGTTTTTTTGGAGCAAGATATTATTCTATAGAATCTTCAGCTTCAATTTTAGCTTTTGTAAGAAAATTTAATCAAGAAGCAATTGAAAAAACAGAAAAAGCAGGACATAAAGTAATATATGGAGATAGTATTGGAGGAGATTCTAAAATCATTATAAAAAAAGGAGACAAAATATATGAAGAAGAAATAAAAAATTTATTTGAAAAAATAGATTCAAAAAATCCAGATAAAAAAGAATATAATTTAAAGAAAAACACAAAAGTATTGACTTTAGATGAAAAAGGAAATTCTGTTTTTAAACCCATCAAATATGTTATGAGGCATAAAACCAACAAAAAGATGTATAGAATTCATTTTACAAACAATTGGAATATAGATACTACTGAAGATCATTCTTTAATCGGCTATCAATCTAGCCATTTTAATCAAACAGAAATATGTAAAAAAGACCCTCTAAAAAGATTAACAGAAATAAAACCAGAAGAGATTAAGAAAAAAGCAAACAACATAATAACTTTAAGTAAAATTCCAAATAAATTTCAAACTAAAAATTATCCAAAAGAAGTATATGAATTTATAGGATTTTTTATTGGTGATGGAAGTTTTTGTAGAAATAAACAACATAATAAAAACAATAAAGATTATTACCTAGGGTTATCATTAGGTTTAGATTCTGAAGAAGTAATAAATAAACTAATAAAACCATTAATAAAATTAGGCTATATCAAAAACTATTGGGAAAGTAAAACAAGAAAAGGAGACATAAAAATTAATGGACTAAAATTAATAAAAATTATTTCCCAAAATTGTAGAAACAAAGAAAATAAGAAAATAATCCCTTCTTGGCTTTTTGATGAAAAAGAAGAAAATATAGCATCTTTTTTAAGAGGTCTATTCTCTGCAGATGGAACTGTTATGATAAGAAATAATGCTCCAATAATAAAATTTACTTCTATAAATCAAGGCCATATAAATAATGTGAGAAAATTACTATTTAGAGTTGGGATTTCACATTCCACATTTAAAGAAAATAATCCAAATAAATATAAAACAAAACAAAAAATATACTCTTCAAGAAGTTATTCCAAAAACATAATTCTAAAAGATAAAGAAAAATTCCATGAAGAGGTGGGATTTTTACTAAAAAGAAAAAATGACAAATCAAAAATAAAAACAAAGGGAATTCAAAAAAAATTAATTAAAAATTTTGAATTTGATTTGCAAGGAGTAAAGAAAATAGAACAAATTAAAACTCCAAAATATGTTTATGACATAGAAGTAGAAGACAATCATAGATTTTTTGCTAATTATGTTTTAGTCCATAATACAGATAGTGTTGCTTTTACTTCAGAAAAAAAATCAAAAAAACAAATCTTAGGATTTTTAAAAAAATTAAATAAAGATTTACCTGGGATAATGGAACTTGAACTTGATGGTTTTTTCAAAAGAGGTTTGTGGGTAACTACAAGAGCAGGAACTGTTGGAGCTAAAAAGAAATATGCATTAATTGATGAAAAAAACAACATAAAAATAAGAGGATTTGAAACAGTTAGAAGAGATTGGTGTAAACTTGCAAGAAATGTTCAAAGCAAGGTAATAAATCAAATCTTAAAAGATGGAAATGAAAAAAAATCTTTAGAATATTTAAAAAACATTGTTAAAAAAGTAAAACAAAGGGAAATAAATAAAGAAGACATAATTATTAAAACACAATTAAAAAAACCATTATCAGAATATAAAGCTATTTCTCCTCATGTTATTGCTGCTAGAAAAATGCAAGAAAAAGCAATTCCTGTTGGAGAAGGAAATTTAATTAATTATTTTATTGCTGAAACAAGAGATAAAAAGAAATTAGTAAGAGATAAAGTAAAACTTCCAACTGAAAAAGGAGAATATAATATTAAATATTATTTAGAAAGACAACTTATGCCTGCAGTTGAAAATATATTTCAAGTATTTGATGTAAACATCAAAGAAATTATTGAAGGTAAAAGACAAATGACTTTAGGAGATTTTTAAAAATTATTTTATATACTTTTTAACTAAAGATTTTAAATCACTGTTTTCCGTTGGTCTCGCAAGATAACCATTCATTCCATTGTTAAGACATTTTTTTTCAACATCTCCAGTTACTTGAGCAGTCACAGCAATTATAGGAGTTTCTAAATCAAATTTTCTAATTTCTCTTGTAGCTTCATAACCATTCATTTTAGGCATCTTTATATCCATTAAAACAAGCCCATATTTATTATTTTTACATTTTTCTACTGCTTGTATTCCATTTTCAACAATATCAAGAGAATATTCTTCTAAAACAAATTTAAACAATTCTTGATTTACTTCATTATCTTCTACAACTAGTATCTTTTTCTCTAATTTATTCTTTTTTAAATTCATTTTAATAGGAAATTTACTAAAATTAAATCATTTATAAAACTTTCGATAATGCAAAAATAGACAATATTAAAAACAATTCTTCTTTCTTATTTTAATGAAAAGAAAATACCCTCCAAAACCATTATTTATTGAAAGAATGAAACTTCTTCTTGGAAAAGATTTTAAAGAATATGAAGAAATTCTAAAAAAAGAGCCTGTAAAATCAATTAGAGTTAATACTTTAAAAATTTCTCCTGAAGAACTTAAAAAAAAGTTAGAAATTAAAGGTTGGAAAATCACTCAACCTTGGAAAGATTATCCTGAAGTTATGATTATTGAATCAACACTTTTACCAGGAGAACTAGGAAGGGCATTAGAACATCTTTTAGGATATTATTATGTTCAAGAACTTGCAAGTATGTTACCTATTATTGCATTAAAACCAAAAGAAAATGAAAAAATCCTAGATTTATGTGCTGCTCCAGGAAGCAAAACAACACAAATAGCTTCTGAAATGAAAAACACTGGATTAATTATTGCAAATGAAATCCATTTAGGAAGAATAAAAATTCTTGCGTCAAATTTAGAAAGATGCGGAGTTACAAATACAATTATAACAAGAAAAGAAGGAAGAATATTATGTGAAAGATTAAAACAAAAAGACTTCAAATGTGATAAAATTCTACTTGATGCTCCTTGTTCTGGAGAAGGAACTTTAAGAAGCACACCAGTAACTTACTTAATGTGGAATCCTAAAACAATTAGACGACTCGCAAGTCTTCAAAAAAAATTATTTGAAAGTGCATTTGAACTTTTAAAAATCAATGGAGAAATAATTTATTCAACATGTACACATGCTCCAGAAGAAAACGAAGCAATAATTAATCATGTTATAGAAAAGTTCGGTAATCAAATTAAAATAGAAAAAATAACCTTGCCAATTAATTGTAGACCAGGAATTTCTAGCTGGAAAGATAAAAAATATTGTAAAGAAACAAAACAAGCATGTAGAATTTACCCTCAAGATAACAATACAGAAGGATTTTTTATAACTAAATTTCGGAGGGTTAAATGAACCTAAAAATATTAAGTATAAATGAAAAAAGAAAAATAGAAAAAAGTTTACAAGAACAATTTGGAATAAATCAAATAAAAGGGCTTTTAGTAAAAAGAGGAGAAGAAAGAATCTTTTTATTTCAAGGAAATTTAAGTCCAAAAGAAATTGTAGAATTAGAAAGAAAAATTCCATTAGAAAGAGTAGGAATTTATTTTGCTAAAATAGTTAGAGATGAACCAAAATTAAGTATAGAAGGTGTACAAATTCTAAAAGACCAAATAAAAAAGAATATCTTTGAGGTTAATAAGGAACAAGCAGAACAATGGATGAGTGGACAAGAACTAAATATAAAAACAGGAATAAAAGGATTTATAATAATAAAATACAAAGATGATTTATTAGGATGTGGAAATGCTTCAGAAGAAAAGATAACAAACTTCATTCCTAAGTCAAGGAGATTAAAATTAAAATGAACAAAATAATAAAAAAATACAATTTAAACTATAAACAACAACATGATTTGGAAATATGTTTAGATATCCAAAAACAATTTCTTGATATAATGGTAAAAAGTGTAGATGGTATAAAACAATTATTTGAAAGTTATAATGCAGAATATTTTGCAAAAAATATAAGTAAGGGAAAATGTCCTTCTGAAATATTCACAAAAATAAGAAACTATTGTGCTACAAAAGGTTTAGAAAATACCTTAAAAGAAAGTGGAAGATTTAATTAAAAAAATTACAAAATAAACATATTAAAATAAACAAACTAAAATTAAAATGAAAAAACAATCAATAATCAAAGCAGGAGAAATTGCAATAGAAGTTAAAAAATATGCAAAATCTTTTATAAAAAAAGACATGCTCTTATTAGAAATAGCAGATAAAATAGAATCAAAAATAATTGAACTTGGAGGTAAACCTGCATTTCCA
The DNA here is from genome assembly GCA_023144035.1 of Candidatus Pacearchaeota archaeon. Classification (GTDB taxonomy): domain Archaea; phylum Nanobdellota; class Nanobdellia; order Pacearchaeales; family GW2011-AR1; genus JAFCEV01. The sequence continues at coordinate 146,648 of JAGLGM010000001.1, forward strand.
ACAAATACAAGTATAAATGAAGTTGCTGCACACTATGCTCCTTCACATGATGATGAAACAAAAGCTCATGGTCTTCTTAAAATTGATTTAGGTGTTCACATTGATGGTTACATTGCAGATACTGCTTTTTCTTTAGATTTAGAAAATAATGAAGAAAATAAAAAACTGATAATTGCAAGTCAAGAAGCACTAAATAATGCTATAAAATTAATAAAAAATAATTTTGAGGGTGGCGGAGGGGCAGATGGTAGCTTAACCACAAACCAAATTGGCAAAATTGTTCAAGAAACAATTGAATCCAAAGGTTTCTCACCAATAATTAATTTATCAGGACATGAAATGAAAGAAAATGAATTACATGCTGGATTAACTATTCCAAATATTGATGATAAAAAAGAAATTTCAATAAAAAAAGGACTTTATGCAATAGAACCTTTTGCAACTAATGGAAGTGGAAGAGTATATGATGGAAAACCCTCAGGAATTTATATGGTTACAGATAGTAAAAATATTAGAAGTTCAATTGCAAGAGAAGTTTTAGAATTTATATTAGAAGAATACTATACTCTGCCTTTTTGTTCTAGATGGTTAGTTAAAAAGTTTGGAGCAAAAGCTTTGTTTGGTTTAAGACAATTAGAAGAAAACGGAAACTTACATCATTTTCCACAATTAATTGAAACAGGAAAGGGAAAAGTAGCTCAAGCAGAAAACACTGTTTTAGTTGAAGACGATAAAGTAACTATTACTACTGAAGAAAATTAATTTGAAAGCATAATTTCCAATGAATCTAAATCTGCTTTTTTTAATCTTTGAATCTCCTTATTATTTTTAAACTCAAAAGTATCAAGACTATCTTCATTAAATATATCTATGAAAACCAAATCTTCTTTTGAAAAATAAATAAAATTATTACTCTTTATGTCTAAATCTATAAAACCTTCATTATGAATTTCATTAATCAAATTAATTGCTTGTTGTTGATGATTTGTGCTAAGATATTGTCCAGAAAAAATATTTCCTTTTGCATAATCTTTAACTAAAACAAAAGGAAGAATCTTTTGATCATCTGATAATAAAGAATTTTTCTCAGGAAAATCAAACTTAATTTCAGTTATCAAAGAAGTTATGTTTTTAAGTCCATTAAGTCTTTTAAGACCTTTCAATTCTTTATTATATAAAACAAGATCAGAAGATTCATAACTTGAAGCTTTTAAAATCCTCTTTTCTTTATTAAAAAAAGCACTATAAACATACAAAGAACCATCTAATCTATTAAGATTTTCAAATCCTTGTTTCAAAAGCAATAATTTTAAATTTTCTTCTTTCATAAAACCCTTAGAAATATCTTTATTTATAAATTTAACCCAAATAACTTCCTGTAATAGGTAAAGCTGCCTTTGCAGATTGTAAGAAATTCTCTTCTATTTTTTTATAAACATCTAAAGTGTTTTTATTTACACTTGGTTTAATTTTTGTTAAGGCTTCTTCAAAATGTTTCTTTTTAACTATTTTTGAATCTATAGATTCTCTTAATGCAATCATAGCTGCCTCTCTTGTTAATGCTTCTATATCTGCTCCTGTATAACCTTCTGCTTTCTTTGCAAGCTCTGTTAATAATTTTTCCCTATCTTTATTTTCAAATAATTTTTTATCTCCAAGAGGCATTTTCTTTGTATGAATTTTTAAAACATTTAATCTACCTTTTTCATTAGGAGAATTTACTAATAATATTTTATCAAATCTACCTGGCCTTAATAATGCAGGGTCTAACATATCTGGCCGATTTGTTGCAGCAATAATTAAAACATCATTTAAATCTTCAAGTCCATCCATTTCAGATAATAATTGATTTAAAACTCTCTCTGTAACTTTTGTTCCTTGTTCAATCCCTCTCTTACCTGCCATTGCATCTATTTCATCAAAGAAAATAATACACGGAGCAACTTGTCTTGCTCTTTCAAATATTTTTCTAACTCCTTCTTCTGATTTACCAACCCACATACTTAATAAAGAAGGTCCTTTAACTTGAATAAAATTAGCTTCTGATTCTTTTGCAGTTGCTTTTGCTAATAAAGTTTTACCTGTTCCAGGAGGGCCGTATAATAAAATACCTCTTGAAGGCCTAATTCCCATTCTCTTAAAACTTTCAGGGTGTTTTAATGGCCATTCAACAGCTTCTTGTAATTCATCCCTAACATTATCTAATCCTCCAACAGATTCCCAACCAATATTTGGAGTTTCTACTAAAACTTCACGCATAGCAGAAGGTCTAACAGTTTTTAATGCATCTATAAAATCAATTTGTTTAATTACTAATTGTTCTAAAACTTCTTTTGGAATTTGTTCATCTTCATTATCACGATCTAATTTTAATTTAGGTAAATGTTTTCTTAAAACAGACATAGCAGCTTCTTTTGTTAAAGCTTCTAAATCAGCACCTACAAAACCATGAGTTAATGCTGCTAATTTTTCTAAATTTACATCTTTAGTTAAAGGCATTCCACGACTATGAATTTTTAAAATTTGTAATCTTCCTTCTTTACTTGGAACTCCAACTTCAATTTCCCTATCAAATCTTCCAGGACGTCTTAAAGCAGGATCAAGAGCATTAACTCTATTTGTTGCTCCAATAACAATAACATTTCCTCTTGACTTTAAACCATCCATCATTGTTAAAATCTGACTAACAACTCTTCTTTCTACTTCTCCTGAAACTTCTTCTCTTTTAGGAGCAATAGCATCAAGTTCGTCTATAAATATAATAGAAGGAGCATTTTTCTCTGCTTCATCAAAAATATCTCTTATCTTCTTTTCTGATTCTCCATAAAACTTAGACATAATCTCAGGACCATTTAATAAAATAAAATTAGCTTCTGTTTCAGTTGCCACTGCTTTTGCTAATAATGTTTTACCTGTTCCAGGAGGACCATGTAATAAAACTCCTTTTGGTGGTTCAATACCTAATTGATTAAATATTTCAGGACGCTTAATTGGAATTTCTACCATCTCCCTTATTTTTTTAATTTCTTCTGTAAGACCTCCAATATCTTCATAATAAATTTTCTTAATACTATCTTCCTCAATATCAACTGCTTTTGAATTTAAAGAAACAATTGTATTTTCTGTTATAATAACTGGTTGATTTGGATTCACAGATACAACTAAAAATTTAATTTGAGAAATACCTCCTCCTAAATTTCCAAGAATATTTCCAAATTCTTCCCCAAACATATCTCCAAAACCTTCTCCAAGACCCATTTCAGAAAACAAATCCTTTCTTCTTTGAACACCACCTAATACAACAACATCTCCTTTAAGAACAGTTCTTCCAAGCAATCCATTTCTTAAATGTTCTGGATCTCCTTGAACCATAATTCCTTTTTGTGCAGGAGCAATTGTAATTTTCTTTGCTTCTTTAATTGCTGACTTAGAAACCTTAACAGGATCGCCAATTCCAGTCTTTGCATTTCTTCTTAAAATACCATCAATTCTAATTATTCCTTCGCCAACATCTGCTGGATAAGCTCGGTCAGCAATTGCAACAGTTTCCCTATTTCCCTTAATTAAAATAGCATCTCCTCTTCTAATTCCTAAATCTCTCATTATATCTGCGTCAATTCTTGCTATACCTTTATATGCATCATCTTGTAATGCTTCAACAACCTTTAACTGAATTTCTTTATTAGCCATTTTTATTTGTTTTTTTCTTTAATTCCTCAAAATTTAAACTTAACTTTCCAAAATCTTCAAAGCACAATTTAACCATTTCATCCATTATGCTTTTTTGTTCATTCATAAAAGAGACTATTTCCTTAGGAATTGAAACAGCATAACTATTTCCTACTAATCTCATTTTAACCTTAAATTCCTTATTTTTTAGATTTATAAATTTATTGTACTCTTGTTCATCAACAGGATGTATTATTTTATCTTTACATTTTGGGCAAATCACTGCTCTAAACAAAAAACCATTTTTTACAATTTTTACTTTTTGCATTTTTGTATCGCATTTTTTACATAAAATTGTGTTATCAAATATATCTGCCATGTTATTTTTAAGATTCATAATTGCCTATGTGACTACCTTGAGGCATAGATTTTATTAAACTAGTATATAAATTTTCAGCAAAAGAATTTCCAGTATATTTTTGATTATAATTCTTTAAATCATAACTTGCACTCATTAAATTTTTATTAAGAGTATATTTTTTAAAGTCTATTTTTGAATTTTCGCCAGTTATTATTGGATTATACATTTTAATATGATGCCACAGATCTTTTAGAAATGTGGCTAGGGGTTGAAAGAAGGTATAAGGTGTATACCTATCGTGTATACACAGAATATACACTATTTAAAGATTTCCATGATAAAGGCTTTGTGTAAATAGTCACGCTTGTGTAAAAAGTCTAATCTTCCAATCCTAATAAAATAAGTAATTTTGTGAATTTATTTTTTAATTCTCTATCTTTCATGCCTTCTCTTAACTCTTTGATTAATTTTTCATACTCTTCCTTTTCTTTTTTCATTTTCACTTAAAAGTTATAAGAAAACTATTTCTTCTTATTTAACTTTGTTTTAATTGCACTTTCAATAAAAGAGGAAATGTCTTCGTCATTTTGAGCAACATGAATTTTGACCTCTTTCCATAAAGTTTCACCAATCCTTGGCTTTGTGTATTTAGTGGCTCTTAAAGATTATATAAAACATACAATAAAAAATTAAGCAACAGCTGATTTTAAAACATTTTTCCTAGGTCTTCCCCTCTTTCTCTTCACAGGTTCTTCAACTTTCGCTTGTTTAAAAAGTTCTATTTTTTTATTTCTTTGTTCTTGAATTTTAGCTTCTAAAACAGTTAAATTTCCCTTAATTCTATGCATTTCTAAAACATCATCTAGTTTCATTTTTTCTATAAAAGCTCTTCCTAATGAAAAAGGATGAATTTTATCATATGGATGAAAATCTTCTTTTCCAAATAAAATCTTATAACAATCCCACAATTCTTTATAAGTAACAAAAAAATAGTTTTCTTTAATTTCAGAACCATTACTTTCTTTTCTTTTTACTTGAATCTCACACTCAGCATATAATCCTCTTTTAGAATATGCCTCTTTCATCAAATCTAACATAACTTCAGGTTTTACTTCTCCTTTTTCAAAAAAAGTTTTTCTTGAACTAGGTAAAATATATTTTGGCATATTAAAAACTAAATAAAACAGTTATTAAGAATTACTATAATTAAAAGTATATAATAAAAATTATTTAATGCTTACTTAATAAACTTACTTCTTTTCTAACTTTTAACTCTCTATCTAATTCTTTCTTACTAATTTTTTTTAACTCAAAATCATCACTCACTGCTATTTCTATTGTGCCTCTTGATTTTAAATATGTAGCTGACTTATTACTCCCCCTACGAAATATTTGATAATAATTCACTCCAAACAAAGAATCTTTTATATTCTCTAAATAATTTTTTATAACCATATAATTAAAATCAGTTCTAACTTTAAAAGAATTACTACAATCAAAAGTACACAATAAACAACTTTTAAAAACCCTCATCGTATTTATAAAATATGAAAAATTCTAAAAAGAGGTTTAAAGAATTTTTAAAGAAATTTTGGTTTGTTGTTTGGAAAGATGAAAGTCTTAAAGGATGGTTAATTTCTATACTTTTCTTATTTGTTGTAATTAAATTAATTTTCTTTCCTTTGCTAAATTTAGTAACAGGAACTGTTTTACCATTAGCAATTGTTGAATCTTGTAGCATGTATCATGAAGGCACTCTTTTTTCTGATTTTGATTCTTGGTATGAAAGCCACGATGATAAATACAACAATTTTATGATTAATCAATTAGATTTTCAAGAATTTCCATTTAAACGCGGTTTAAACAAAGGAGATATTTTGTTTATTGTTGGTGCAAAACCAGAAAAATTAGAAAAAGGAGACATAATAATTTTTGAAGCATCTCAATCAAATCCTATAATCCATAGAATAATTGAAATAAATGAAAATGAAGGAGAATATATTTTCTCAACAATTGGAGATAATAATGATGGTCAATTAACTTTTGAAAAAGAAATCTCAGAAAATAAAATAGTTGGAAAAGCTGTATTTAGAGTTTCTCCTTATTTAGGTTGGGTTAAATTAATATTTTTTGAAGGAAACAAACCAATTTCAGAAAAAGGTTTTTGTGATGAAAATTAAATGGAAATATTTATAAAAGAAGGATTATAAAACTTACAATGGAATTTTGCCCAAAGTGCGGTGCAGTATTAATACAAAAAAGAAAAAACTTCGGTTGTGCCAGATGTAATTACTCATCAAAAGATAAAATCAAAATTTCTACTTCTGAAAAAATATCTGAAAAATCAGAAATTGGAGTTGTAACTGGAAAAGATACAGAAACTTTACCTGTTGTGGCTGAAAAATGTAAAAAATGTGGAAATGAAAAAGCTTACTTTTGGACTGTTCAAACACGTTCAGGAGACGAAGCAGAAACAAAATTTTTCAAATGTACAAAGTGTGAAAATATTTGTCGAGAATATAGATAAATACCGCAATAAATAAAAACCATTTCTACTTAGTTTAAAAATGGATAAAAAAAGTATATTTGGATCTTTAGAAATATTATTTCTTAGCAACAGGCAATCCACCTGGTGAACTATATGTACCCATAGTTGGAACATTTACCTTAAAATTATTTATTCTAACAAGTGCTTCCAATCCATTATTTACAAAATCTATTTTATGTTCAGCTTTTATAGGAGAATATTTCAAATCTTCAAAATCTACATAAAGTTTATCTTTTATTACATATTTTTTAGGTTTTTGAGTATCTAAAACTTTAACTGGATATCCTACAAAATTTTCATATTCTTTAATACTTCCAGGCCAAAGAATTATTTTTTTTACTCTTTTATTATGTTGTTTACTAATTTCTCTCATATTATCTTCTTTTTTTCTTATTTCTGCTTTTTCTTCTTTGCTTTTAAAAATACTCATAATAAGAGATTATATTTCTTATTTATAAACCTTTCCTTTTTTTATTACTATAAAATTACAACAAATGGAATTTTGAGAAGTTAAATGGCCCTGGAAAGATTTGTGGCTCACCAGAGTCATCCTTTGAGGAAACCCTTAGGTGAAAATATTTGTCGAGAATATAGATAAATACAGCAATAAATAAAAACCATTTCTACTTAGTTTAAAAATGGATAAAAAAAGTATATTTGGATTTCTAGCAATATTCTTCTTAATAATCATTCTTTTCACACCTAAAGATTCTAATTTATGGATAACTCTTTTAATTTCAGGAATATTATTTGGAATTATTTGGTTCTTTATAAAAGAAAATTGAATGGCCCTGGAGATAATTAATAAAAAGTTATTATTATATTTTATTTAAGGAATAAATAACTCTCACGCCGAGCATATAGAATTTTGTCCAAATCAATGAGTGTGTTTTTTACTTATTGATATAAAATATAATGATTTGATGTTTAAATAATTTTAGGAATCTTTTGAAGGTTATATTCCAATTTCTTTAATTCCATTTCCAGTATTAATGACTGCAATTAAATCATATTTTTTTTTAATTATTTCTTTTAATCTTAGAATTAGTGCAAATCCTGCTGCACCACTTGGCTCAGCTTCAATATTTAACTCTTTAAATTTTGAGAGTGCATAAAGTATTTCTTGCTCATTAACATGATAAATCTTGTCTCCTGAGTTATTCGCTTTTGTGTATCCTTTCTCCCTTAAATCCTTCAAGCTTTCTTGCCATGTTTCAGAATTATCACAAATTTTATCTGCTATTGATTTTAAATCGCCTGTACTCACTGCAATAAAATCAATTGGAAGGTTTTTTGAAACTTCTTTGCAATCATCGTAAAGCATTCCAGCACCATATTGAATAATTACTAATGTTTTTGGAATTTTTTGGAATTTATTTTTTATTTGAGATATAAATTCTTGCATTACTTGATTATATGTTGGATTAAATCCCTCTGTAATATCTAATGAATTATTTTTATTAGCATTTATTCCTAATTCATTCATTTTATCTAAGCAAGGTTTACCAAACCAATACTTTTCATTAAAATCAACTCTAATTAATCTACTTCCTTTGTAATTTTCCATTGACTCTCTAAATTTTCTCCCATTTGTAAATCTTCCAAAACTATCTGGACCAAGTAATTTAGAATCATAATGTTCAGGGTAAAAATTTGCTACAATAACTTTTTCCTCCCCAATCATTTTATTAAGTTTATCAACAAATAAAAAATCAGATATCCCTGCATTACCTGTAGAGCCTAAATAATATATAAATGGTCTTGGATAAATGTTTTCAAGATAGTGTTTTCCAAGCATCCAACCATGTTTAGCTTTATAGGTATTTGTGAGATTTTTACTTTCATCTTTGATAATAATTTTTTGAGAATTAAATTCAGTAAGAACTACTGGTGTTTCTTTTGGTTTAATTTTATTCCATTCTCTAATTAATTCTTTTTTACTTTTCATTTTCCCCCTTAACCTTTGTTACCATCAAACCATTATCCAACTGAGCAATCCAAACACTATCTAAATTTGGATAACAAGAAGATTCTGGAAAGTGGCTTCCAGATACTTTCTTAAGATAATCGGTCATCATGTGCCCATAGTCATTAATATTATCTGCAACAATTAAACCTCCTTTTTCCATGTGTGGAAGAAGCAAATCCAAATATTTCCCATAATTTTCTTTATCAGCATCAAGAAATACAAAATCTATTGGAGTTTTCCATTCAGAAAGAATTTCTTTTGCATTTCCTTGTATTAATTCAATCTTATTTTCTAATCCAGATTTTCTAAAATTATCTAATGCAAGAGCTTTCTTTACTTTGTTGTTTTCAATTGTTTTTACTTTCCCTTGGTTGTATTCTACTGATTGTGCCAAATATAAGGTTGAATATCCTGCAGAAGTTCCAATTTCAAGAATATTTTTTGAATTACTGTATAAAGCTAAATACGAAATAACTCTTGCAGAATTTCTTGGAATAGACCAAAATTTTAGTGGTTCATTTTTAATTTTTCTTCCAAAAGTCTCAGAAACATCATTTTCCATATAAGCCCAAGAATCTTCTTTAGATTCTATTTCTAAAAGGGTTCTTTGTAATCTTTTTGAAGGTTTTAGAGTTACATCTAAGTTTGTAGGATTAATCTTTATTTTTGGCAATATAATTTTCTTAACAATAAATCTCGATTCACTATCTTCAAAGCTTTCTATTTTTGTTTTCATATTTTTCCAAGCAGATATTGAGTATATAAAAACTATTTACCCCCTTTGGAGGTATAAACCATAAAGTTTAAATATACACTAAAATAAATAATTATATGGAAGAAAATATTTTCAAAGAATTAGGATTTACAGAAAGAGAAACAAAAGTTTATTTAGCACTCTTAGAAATAGGGGAAACAACAGTTGGACAAATTACCTCAAAAACAAAGCTCCAGCATTCTAAAGTCTATGAAACACTTGATAAATTAGTAGAAAAGGGTTTAGTCAGTTATATAATTGTGTCTAAAACAAAGCACTTTAAAGCTTCTGACCCAAAAGAAATACTAAATATTATTGAAGATAGAAAAAGAAGATTTAAAGATGTTTTAAAAGAATTAGAACTTAAACAACAATATTCTAAATCTAAACAAGTAGCAATTGTCCATGAAGGGTTTAAATCTCTACAAGCTTTATTCAATAGAATTGCAGATGAATTACAAAGAGGAGATTCATATTGGGCATTTGCATTTAAGGAAGAATATCTTTCTGAAACAGCCCCATTACTTTTAAGAAATTTTCATAAAAAATTGGAAGAAAAAAAGATTGATGATAGGGCATTAGGGCATGCTAGCGTTAAAAAAGAAATCAAGAACAATTTTGATAACAACAAAAATATTAAAATAAGATATACAAATAATGAAACTCCTTTGGGAACAATTATAATTAAGGGTAAGGTAATAAATTTAATTTGGGGAGATAGACCAACCGCTATTGAAATAACTTCTGAACAAATTTACAAACAATACAAAAAATTCTTTGATGAAATATGGAAAAGAGCTAAATCTTAACACCCTATCTGTGGGTGTTTACACTTAATTGTACCTAATTTAGGATAAATATTTAAATTCTAATTATTTTAATTGTTTTCGTGGAAGACATATTAGAACAAATCGAGAAGGGATTAGATTCAAATCAATATTATTTATCCTTATTTGTTACTTTAGCAATCCCAGATATATGTGGTGCTTTAGAATCAGATGATGGATTAGCTACTAGACAAAAATATAAAGATTGGTTTGATAAGTATATTTCACCAAAATATAAGGGATCCTTAAATGGTAATAGTTGTTATCAGTTTAGATGCTCTCTATTGCATCAAGGTTCAACTCAACATGAAAGTAGTAAATTCAATAGAATTTTATTTATTGAGCCAGAAACAATAACCCCCATTTGTCATAATAATATAATGGATAATGCTCTTAATATAGATGTAAAAATATTTTGCCAAGATATTATTTCTGGAGCAAAAGAATGGCTCAGAAAGAAGAGGGGAACCACTAATTTTGAAAAAAATTATCTCAAATTTGTAAAGAGACATCCTCAAGGATTGCCCCCCTTTATTAATGGTGTGCCTGTAATAAGTTAAGGAAAATTATTTTCCTTTTTAGCTCCCTGTTTGAGTGTAAAACTCCCGCTCCGAGAACATACCTAGAATAAATTATCCATGGCCCTGGAGGGATTTGAACCCCCGACACCTAGATATCTCCAAACAAAGTTTGTTTCAAAGTCAATGAAACCATCGCATTAAGAGTCTAGTGCTCTACCAAACTGAGCTACAGAGCCAATAAAAGACACCAAGGTTTCTTTTATGAAACTTCCTTTAAATTACTGCTCATGGCTGATAGTATATTATAGAAGAAGTTTAAAAACCTTTCAAATTATTTACATATTTCACAATATATATTAAAAGAAGTTCTCTCAAGGGGCAGTATATTCTAACTATCTAATCAAATCTTGGATATTATCTATTGCATCTGCAACAGCTTTACCTTTCTTGGTAAGTCTAATTAATTTAATTCGCCCCTTTTTTTCAAACTCTACCAATTTTAAATCTTCCAAGGTCTGTAAAATCTTCACAGCATGACTGTATGTACAGTCAACCTCTTTTGCCAAAATACTACCATATCTCATCCTTGTATTCTTCTTTAACGACACCAACATCAATGCTGGCTTTCTCCGAAAAAAGATATCAAAGTTGTCTTTCATTTTTTGACATATATAATTTAATGTATATATTCAGATGATAGTTTGCTTTTAAATGTTTTGGAACATATATATTCACTACAGCTCTTGAGTGAAAAACAGTGATTTAAAAGGTTTTATTAATAAAATAATTCTCTAATTTTCATGGAAAAAAAGACAAAAATATTAGCAGTAGGAGATATTCATGGAGACACTGGATTAGCTAAAAAATTAGCAGAAAAAGCAAAAAAAGAAAATGTAGACTTAATAATTTTAGCAGGAGATTTAACTTGGTTAGATCAATCTTTTCAAGGAATTGTAGGTCCTTTTATAAAAGCAAAAAAACAAGTTTTATTAATTCCTGGAAATCACGAACCAAATAGCACAATAAATTTCTTAGCTGAAATGTATCCTAATACAAAAAATATACATGGGTATCCTCATAAAATAGGTAATTTAGGTATTTTTGGAGCAGGATATGATTCTAAGGTAGGTCCTTTTTGGGTTGAAGATGAAGAAATATTTAAAACACTTAAAAAAAGCCATGACAAAATAAAAGATATGAAAAGAAAAATAATGGTAACTCACGCACTTCCTGCAGAAAGTAAATCAGAATTATTTGAAGGTTCAGGATCTGAAGCAGTAAAAAAAGCAATAACAAAATTTAAACCAGACATTGTAATTTCAGGACATATTCATGAAGCAGGAGGAATTGAAGAAAAAATAGGTAAAACAAAAGTTATTAATGTGTCAAGAAAACCTAAGATTTTTGAGATTTAATCATTTAATTTATCTCTTATCATTAAAAAGTGTTTATTAAATTGTTCTCTAAGTTTCTCAAAATTTTTTTCAAGTATTACTAATTTTTCAAGAGATCTTTCATCCACATCTACTTGACGCACAAATTTCTTTTTATGAATTTTTTCGTTGAATATAGATATTTCTTCAAAATTCAAAGATTCACAAAAAAGCCCACTATTCTGAGATATCTCGGGTTCTTCTTTGTTAACAAAATACCCTAAAATTATTCTATCTTTAGGAACATAAATCTGGTAATTCATGCCTTCCTTCCCCCATTTACTAAAAAATCCTCTGGCATTCATTAAATAACCTTCAACCATAAAAAATATAGCTACACACTTATTTATAAAAATTATTGTTTCTCAAAATATAATAGAAAAACCTATAAATACTTCTTTATCTAAGTAACAATAATGCCAAAAACACCTAAAAAAACAAAAGAAGAAAAATTGGCTGAAAACTATTTTCCTTTAGATACTGGTGATATTAAAAAAACAGTTGAAAAAAAGGTAAAAGAAAAAGATAGCTCTGCAAAAGTAAAAGTTGAAAAAAAATATAAACAAATTGATATATCTACTTTAGAAACTGTTGAAAAAAAATCTATTAAATCCAAAACTGCGGCTAAAAGAAAAAAACCTGCTTCTAAAACAAAACCATATTCTCATCCAAAAACCAAATTAAAAAAAGGAGGTTATGAATTAGTTATAACAGAAAAACCTCAAGCTGCATTAAAAATAGCTGCTTCCTTAGGAAAAGCAATCAAAAGAGGAGGAAAAGGAGTAGCTTATTATGAAATTAATAAAAATGGAAAAGAAATTGTTGTTGCTTGTGCTGTTGGACATTTATTTACACTAAAACAAGAAAAAGCAAGACAACCTTTACCTGTATTTAATATTGGTTGGATTCCTAATTATCTTGTAAGAAAAAATGATTTTACAAAAAGGTATTATGATACTTTATTAAAATTAGCAAAAAATGCAGGAAGTTTAACAGTTGCTACAGATTATGATGTTGAGGGAGAAGTAATAGGATGGAATATTGTAAGATTTATTGGTAATCAAAAAGACGCTAATAGAATGAAATTTTCTACTTTAACCAAAGAAGAATTAAATAAAGCGTATGAAAATAAATCAAAGAATATTGATTGGGGACAAGCAGTTGCAGGAGAAACAAGACATTATTTAGATTGGTTCTATGGAATAAATCTTTCAAGAGCTTTAATGAATGCAATAAAAACAACAGGAAGTTTTAGAGTAATGTCAATTGGTAGAGTTCAAGGACCAGCATTAAATATGATAGTTCAAAAAGAAAAAGAAATTCAAGCTTTTAAACCAGAAACATATTGGCAAGTTTTTATTAAAGTTAATGACAAAAAAAATATATTAGAATTAAAACATAATAAAGATTTATTTAATAAAAAAGATTTAAACAAATTCAAAGATTTAAAAGGAAAAACAATTCAAGTAAATACAAATAAAACAGAACAATCTCTTCCTCCAAACCCTCCTTTTAATTTAACAACTCTACAAACAGAAATTTATAAATTCCATGGAATAACTCCTTCAAATACACTAAGATCTGCACAATCTCTTTATTTAGGAGGTTTAATATCTTATCCAAGAACTTCAAGTCAAAAACTCCCAGATTCAATTGATTATAAAGAAATATTAAAAAAGCTTTCAAAAGAATATAAAGTTGAAAATTTAATTGTAAAAGATAAACCAATTGAAGGTAAAAAATCAGATCCTGCCCACCCCTCAATTTATCCAACAGGAAATTCTCAAACACTTTCAGGGGATGAAGAAAAAGTTTATAATCTAATTGTAAAAAGATTCTTATCTCTTTTTTGTGATAATGCTATTGTTGATAATAAAACAGTTAAAGCAAATGTAGATAATTTAATATTCTCCACAAGAGGCTCAGCTGTTAGAAAAAAAGCTTGGATGAGTATCTACCCTTCTAAATTAAAAGAAATAGAAGTCCCAGACATGAATGGTGAAGCAAAAATTACCAGTACAAAAACAGAAGAAAAAGAAACACAACCTCCAAAAAGATACTCTCCTGCTTCAATAATTTCACAATTAGAAAAAAAGAATTTAGGAACAAAAGCTACAAGATCTTCAATTTTAGAAACACTATATGATAGAGGATATGTTCAAGACAAATCAATAAAAGCGACCCCTTTAGGAATGTCTTTAATTGCAACCTTAGAAAAATATTCTCCAATTATAATTGATGAAAAATTAACTAGAAACTTTGAAGATTCTATGCAATCTATTCAAAAATCAACTAAAGGATTTGAAGAAAAAGAAAAAAAGATTATCTCAAAAGCAAAAAATACAATTATAGAAATTGCAAAAGATTTTGAAAAAAAAGAAAAAGATATTGGAAAAGAATTATTACAAGCAAATATTAAACAAAGAGAACAAGAAAAAGAAGAAAACAAATTACATCCTTGTCCAATTTGTAAAAAAGGAGATTTAGCAATAACTTATTCTAGAAAAACAAGAAGACATTTTGTTGCATGTAATGCATATCCAGATTGTAAAACAACTTTTAGTCTTCCGCCAGATTCATTAATCAAAAAAACAGATAAACTCTGTGAAAAATGTGGTTTCCCAATGTTAATGAGTATAAAGAAAGGAAAAAAACCTTGGTTCTTTTGTTTTAATCCAGAATGTGAAACAAATAAAGAAAGAATTGAAGCTTATAAAAACAAACAAGATCAAGTAGAATAACTACTACAACAATTCTTAAAAAGAATAATCTTTTATTCTAAATTATGGTAGTATTCAAAATCCCAAAAAAACATCAATGTGGAAAAATTCTTGAAGAAAAAACAATTCCAATAAATCCAAAAATATTAACTCTCAATCCTTACCCAATAAATTATTGTTCAAAATGTAATGTGTATGTTTTAAATGAAAAATACCAATCAAAAGATCCAGAAATTATAGGAGACATTATTACAGAAGCTCAAGCACAACAAAATCTCAAAATTAACAAATCGATTTACCATGCAAGCCATTTAGAAAAAATAGCAGAAAAAACTTCTAAAACTAAAAATAATTAAAACCACTCCCCCAACCTTCTCTCTTCTTGTATTTGCCTTAATAATTTACTTCTTTTTAATATAAAATCAATAGATATTTCAAATTTTTTCTCAGATATTATCTTGGCACTATTCAACATTTCTTCCTTGGAATTAAATTTAAAATTTTTATAATTCAATGTTTTTCTAATGGATTCGCGACAAACCCAAACACCTAAAGAAGCCCAATATGAAGGAGTCTCAAGACGAATTACTAACACACTTGCTTGCCTCTTTATTTTATTTAAATATTTTAAAATAGGTAAACGCGTAGCATAATATCCTCCTGCAGTATCTGAAGCATAAGTTTTCCTACCTGAATAACTTTCAAAATCAGTAGCTGCTTTCATTTCATTTGAAGGATTCCATGAACTTCCAGGATAATATAATTCAAATAATTCATAAGACCAAACATTTGGAAACATAAGAATAAGATATTGGTTTCCCATAAATTCTCCAAAAAACATTCCATAATTTTCAATCCATTTATGCATTTTAACTTGTTCTAAGAGTTGTTTTCCTAAAGTATCATCAGTAGCAGTAATACTCCAACGTGTAGGAACAAATCGTTTATTTTTTTTCAACCCCACAACCCCTACACTTAAAATTTTACTTAAAGAATATTCATCAAAATTATTTTTATATAATAATCTCATAGCTTCTGCAGCTTTTATTTCATCATTCATAACCTTTTCAACTTTTTTATGAATTTTTACATTTCCTATAATAGTTGCTTTTTTCAAACCAGCCCTCATACCTTGAGGGGTTGTTACTTTATCTTTACTTTTTTTAAAATTCAAATTATTTTTCAATTCAATTTCAACATCAACAGGTTTAGCAGCAACTGCAATTTCTTGAGTCAATCCAACAAATTTTTTGTTTAATCTAGAATCTTGAACTTTTGATTGAAATTTTGAATTTAGTAAATTATTTCTTAATTTAACAACATCTGAAATTTGAAAATCTTTTTCTGCCCAATATTTTGCATCATCATATATCCATGCATTATCTTCTTTTTCTAAAGGAGATAAAATCCCAATATTTACTAAAGGGTATCTTAATTTAGAACCAATAAATACACTAGGAGGTGAAACACTATCAATCTTTGAAATCTTTTTTAAATCACGAAATTTAAAATTAGTATCTGCAACTTTTTTCATAACTTCAAATTTTATGTTTTCCATGTAAAATTAAAACAAAATTTCTTTAAATTCATTTGTCACCACTAATCATTAAAAAGGAATATATTTATTTGAATCTAAATAAGGAGAAAGATATTCCACAAAATCTTGAAATAATTTACAACCAAAATAAGCTATAGTTCCTGATGCTGCAAAAAATAAAGTAATTAACAAATAATCTCTTTTATCAAAAAAATCTTTTGAATTAGAATCTTTACTAAGTTCTCCTTCCAAACTCATAAAACACTGAAGAAATCAAATTATTTATTTCTTTCTATATCCATCTCTTTTTAAAAATACCTTTATCTCTTATCTCAAAACTCATTTCTTTAGGAGGTAAACTTCTATGTTTTAACAAAATAGCTTTTTTTCTTAATTTTTCATTCTTTAATTCAATTATGCATTTGCTCCAATATTTAAATAAGTCTCCTCCAACAATATTTGTTTCTCTTTCAACTCCTTTTTTCCAATCTTCCTCTGATAAAAACCCCATATAAACTTGATTAGTAATTATAATTGGAATTTGATTTTTACGTGCAATCTCAGATAAAGTTCTCATTTGTTTTGCTATTTCTCTATTTATTTTTTTAATATTTTCAGAATTCTTTGATTTTTGAGCATCTCCTAATTCTAATCTATATAACATTGCCATGCCATCAATAATAATTAAACTAACATGATCTTTTTTAACTTGAATAAGTAACTTTTCAAAAGATTTTTTCTGTTCTTCAAAATTTGTAGGCTCTAATAATAAAATATTACTTAAAACTTTTTCACACTCATCTCCAACAATCTGTTTAACTCTCTCACTTGAAAAACCACCTTCTGTATCTACAAATATAACTTTTCTATCTTTTCTTGCTTGACTACATGAAACTAAAATAGCTAAATTTGTTTTTCCACATCCAGGAGGTCCTGCAATCATTGTAATTACATCTTTTTCATAACCACCATATAACCATTTATTAAAATCATAACTGCCTGTTGATATTTTTGACATAATAAAATACAGCTTTAAGAATTAATAAGCATTATTGTAATCTACTTAAGCTTTTTAAAATCAGTTTCAAGTTTATCTAATTCTTTTGTAGCTGCAACAATTGCATCGTTTAAAGCTTTCTTAGCTGTCTTTCCTTTTGTTTTCACAGACATAATTGGATTTTCAGTTATGTGTTCTCTTTTCCAAGCTGCAAAATTAACTGAAGAATCTTTATTTAAATAAACTCTAAGAATTTCTACAATAGTTAAACTATCTACTTGAAATTCAATTTCTTCCTTTTCATTCTTAAGAATTTTAATTTCCATATTAGAAATTCACTAAATTAGTTTATAAATCTTTCTTTATGTGAAGTGTATTTTCACGAACATTCGAACTTATTCGATGAATTTATTCACTATGTGAAGTGTATTTTCATGAGCATTTAAATTTATTTAATTAGTTAACCCTATGAAAAATTACTTTCCAAATAAAATCCTATCCATTTCTTCCTGAGAAATATTTTCTTTATCAGAACTAACTATTGATTCTGGAGTCTCTATTTCTTTGCCCTCTAATTCAATACTTGAAGGCACGCCAGAAGGTGCCATTAAATTAATTTCCTCTACTTCTTCTAATTCTCTTTCCTCTATTTCATCTTCATGAAAACCAGTATCTATATTTTCGTCTATGTCAGTAATTTCAGTTTGTTTTAATCTTCTTAAATCATCTATTGTTAAAATTCTTGCTTCATCCATATCAAAACTAAGTTTTCTTGACATCTTTGAGGGATTAATTGCTCTTGTAAATTCGGGCCTAATAATTTTAATTCCTAAATAATTCTCAAGTTTATTTACAAGTCGATAATCATCTTCTGGGAGAATTCCTTGTTCTGCCATTTTTATAGCTGCTTCTGATTCTGCAACTTGAACTGCTAATTGTGTTTGAGTAATCTTCTTCATTCTCCTTGCTCTCATAATTACCCAATGAAAATTATTAATCATTTCTGGTCTTGGTCTTACATCTTTAGACACTTTTTGCTCATAATTTCTATCTACAATTTCTCTTAATGTAACTTCTTGTTCTTGTTTTGCAGGAAACTCTCTTTCTGTAGACTCTCCTAAAGAAATAGTTGCTTTTTCATAAAAAGATTGTTTTCTTTCAGATTCTTTTAATTGAAAAGTTGTTGGTCTTCTAATAATTGGAATATGTTCTTCTTGAGAACATCTTTCACATATTTTTGTTAAACCTTCGTCAGAGATAGCATCAAAAAGTCTAACCTTTTTTATAGAGACCCCACAATTAAAACATTCATCCATCAAAAAACCAATTTAAAACTCTTTTTTAAGATTTCTATACTAAAAAACCACAATTAATTATACTTATAAATCGCAGAAAAGCCTGTATCTTCAGAACATTCAAAAGATTTTTCAAAATTATCATCTAAATCTTGTTTTATTTGAATATTTATTTCATTATTTAAAGGCATATCAAAATCTGTAAACAAAATATATACCTCTTTTTCTTCATAATAATTATTTACTAAATTATTTAAACCCTCCAACCCCATAGGACGAGGATAAAAATGAGTTTCTTTTTTTGAATAATAATAAACACGAGGCGACTCATCAGTCATAACCACTGAATTTTCCTCAAGATTCTTCAAAAATTTATTTGCTTCTATAAAACATAAATTAGTTGGATTATTTTCTTTATGATATGTAAAACCAAATTGTAAAATAAGAGATGTTACTAAAAAAAGAATAATGATTGAAAAAATAGTTTTTCTTAATTTTTTAGTTTTAAGTTGAGAAACAAAAAAACCACTCAAAATACAGATAGCAGGAGAAATAGGTAATAAAAATCTAATTTCTTTATAATGATAAATTGAAGAAATGATAAAAAATAAAAAAATCCATAAAAATAAAAATAAAACTTCTTTACTTCTAAATTGCTTTTTATAAAAGAAAAGGAAAACACATAAGATAACAACAAGTGCTAAAATTGAAAACATGTAAGAATTCACAACATAAAAAAACACAGATTCTGCATGACCTGTTGAAGCTGCCCTTATCCCATGCATAAAAGCTCCTAAAAAATTTTCATAAGTTGATTTTCCAAAACAAAGCCAAGGAATAAGAATAACAAAAAATGATAAAATTGAATACCAAAGATATTTATCTTTCAAAAAAGAAAAATTCTTATTTTTTATTAACAAATAAATAGGAAAAATAAGAAAAAGCCATAAAACAGTATACCTTGTCAATAAAGATAAAGCGAGAAAAACACCAAATAAAATTTTATATTTATCTTTGTTTTCTTCAAAACCTTTCCAAAAAAATAAAATTGCAAACAAAAGAAAAAAAGTTGCATAAAGACTACTTAAAAGTTTTGCACTATAAACAACATGAAGAGGAAGTAAAGCGAGAAAAACAGAGGAATAAATAGCTACTTCTTTATTGAATATTTTCTTAGACAATAAAAAAACACCCCAAACACTTAATGCGCCAATTATACACATAAAAAATTTAACTAAATTTCCTAACCCTAAAAGATACCAAATAGCTAAAGTATATGGAAGAACAGGAGGTCTAAATCCTGCTTTTGGCCATTCACCTAACGGAACATAATCACTCCAATAACCATTATTAAAATTATAAGAAAAAGGATTACTACTTAAATCATGACCTAAATTTGCAAAAACAGTTCCATCCCAAATTTGAATAGGTTCAACAAAAACAAAAATAATTCTAACTATTAATGCTAATAAAATTAAAAAAATTAAAAATTTATGTTCTTTTTTCATTTTATTATTTCAAAACCTCCAATAATTGAAATGATATAACTAAAAATCTTGTTAAAGATTTTTTGCCTATGGTGGAAAATTTTTTATTTTTCATTTTATATTAAATTTATCATATTTTTTTATATTATATTTTTGTAATAAATATTCTAGAATTAAGTTCAAAACAGCAAACCCATAACCAATAGAATTTACATTACACTTTTCTTCACCATAACAAGTAGGAATTACAATTTCTTTTATTCTTTTCTTGGCGATAATTAATTGAATTATTATTTCTGAATCAAAATGAAAAACATCTGAATTTTTATTAAAAGGAATTTCCTTCAAAGCACTAACAGAATAAGCTCTAAAACCAGAATGAAACTCTGAAAGATTTGTTCTAAAAGCAAGATTCTCACAAAAAGTCAAAAATTTATTTCCTATAAATTTGTAAAGAGGCATATTTCCTTTCAAAGGTTGCCCAGCAATTCTTGAACCAAAAACAAAATCTGCTTTATCTTGTTTTAAAGGTTTTATTAAATCAGGTACATCTTCTGGAGGATATTGACAATCACCATGAACCATGACAACAATATCAAATTTATTTTCAATAGCATAATTATAACCCCATTTCTGATTTCCCCCATAACCTTTATTTTGTTTATGTTTTATAACTTTTAATTTTTGAAATTGTTTTTTATTTTTATAATCTATAGCAATTTTATAGGTATTATCTTGAGAACAATCATCTGCAACTAAAATTTCTGTAGCTTCTTCTAAAACACTTTTAGGAAACCTATTTAATAACTTTCCAATTGTCAATTCTGCATTATATGTTACAACTAAAATTAAAATTTTCTTTTTCATTTTTTAAAAATCCAAAATTTGCTTATAAAAAAATTAATTAAAAATGAAAAACCAACAGCAATAATCTGGGAAAGAATATAATACATCTGTAAGAATTCTGTTAGAAAATACAAAATAAACAAATTAATAAATAAAATTATTACATTTAAAACAAAATATTTATAATATTTTTTAAAAACTCCATGATTTAACTTTTCCTTAAAAGTCCAAATCTTATTTAAAATAAAATTATTTGTAACACCAAAACAAAAACCAAAAACTGAAGAAACAAGATAATATATTCCAAAAAACTCTGTAAAAATATACAGAACAGCTAAATGAAGAATTGTTCCAGTAAAACCAACACAAACAAATTTAAGAAATTCCTTAACACTCTTTTTTTGCAATCCAAATAGCATAATCAATTTAATAGAATTTCTTTTATAAATATAATTAATCTAAATATATTTTCAAATCTTCCACAGAAGTTACTTCCTCAACCACATGTTCTTGATCAATAATTACCGCAGGATATTTAGAAATTTCAAAATCTTTAAGTAAAGCATCTAAAGAAACTAAATTACTATTTACAGCAATAGGAATTAAGATTATTTCATTTCCTTGCTCTTGTTTTAAATCAAATAAAACTTTTGACCAAACATTTTGTGTTGCTTTTATAACTAAATCCTCTGGATCATACTCATAAAGATAAACAACAGAATTAAATTCTCCTTTACATTTTTCTGAGATATCTATAGTATTAATCCACAAATAAGTTCTTAACATGTCATATTTCCTATGAGCTAATTTTAAACCTTCTGTAATTTTCCCTGCCTCTTCATATTTTTCTAAGGTAAAAGCTTCTGCATAAATATTATCTGCTAATTTCAAATTTGAATCCATTAAAACTTCACATACCTCGTTAGAATCAATTCTCTCATTTAAAGCAAGAATATCCATAAATAAAATCTCAGACCTAGTATAATATTGTTCTACTTCATCTAATTTCCCTCTTTCAAAACCAGCCCCTATAAGCATTCCTAAAATAAAAATTATTAAAGTTAGTATAAGTGCTTCCCAAAAGACTCTTTTCTTATTTTGTAATATTTTTTTCATTTTTTATTTGTTTTTATCAGGCTTGACCCTATTTTAAAGGAAGTTTCATAAAAGAAACCTTGGTGTCTTATCAGGCTTGACCCTATTTTAAAGGAAGTTTCATAAAAGAAACCTTGGTGTCTTTTATTTACCATGTCCGCTTTCTTTTTAAAAATTTAGTTAGTGAAATTATAAGGATTATAGGATATGCTAATAAATAAAATATCAAATAAAACCCTAATGTAATTGGCCCTATTTTTTTATATTGTTTTTCTCTTGAATTTGAAAGTGCTATAAGTGTAAAAAGAAGACCAAATAAGAATAAAGTTATTCCTAGAAAAACAAGAACATGAGGTGTAAGATTTATTTCTCTTAAAGTAAGCATTGCTGTATGAGCCCCTATTGAGTATTTTGTTGAAAGATAATTAACAATTAATTCTCTTGAAAGTCTATATACTAAAATAAAAATTCCAAATAAACCTAATAACCAAGAAAGAACAAAGAAAGGAAGAATAAATGTTCCTAACATTCCTTTTCCTTTAAGAGCCTGTTTTTTATATTTAAAGATAGTCTGCAACCCACCCATATTCCACCTATTTCTTTGATTAAGCCATACTTTCACAGTACTTGGGGCAACAGAATAAACTCTTGAAGGAACACACATTTTTATTTTCCAATTAGCCATCTGAAGAGCCCATACAATTTCTATATCTTCTGTTAAATTTTTTTCGTCAAACCCCTTAACCTCATCAAAAGCTTTGCTTCTATATAATGCTAAAGGACCAGGAGTAACATAAATAGAATCAATAAATTCTAATAATTTTCTGCTAAATTTAATTACTTTATATTCTATTGCTTGTAATTTTTCAATAAAATTATTTCTATTTTTTACTAAAACTGTAGAGGTTACAGCTCCAACTTGAAGGTCATTAAAAAAACCTATCATCTTATTAACAGAACCTTTTTCAGGATAAGAATCAGCATCTGTAAATCCAATTAATTCTGTTTTAACAAATTGAGCCCCATAATTTTTTGCTCCTGCTGCATTTCCTGTATTTTTAGGTGTTTGAACAGCCATAACTTGAGGATATTTTTTAGCATATTCTTTCATAATCTTATAAGAATTATCAGTACTACAATCATCTACCACAATTATTTTTTTTAATCCTTTATAACCTATATTTAAAAGAGATTCTATAGTTCCTCCAATATCTTTCTCCTCATTATAACAAGGAACCACCATACTCAAAGAATACTGCTTTTTTGATTTAGGAAAATAAAAAAATTCATCTTTATTTTGAATATATATTAATAAAAATAAGAAAAAGAAATACAAAGCTATGAAGGTATATACTAAAAATACAATTGTTATAAAGTCCATTTTATGCAAATCAACTAGAATTCTTCTCTTTTAAAAGATTGTTAGTCTCAGATTCAACATTAAAATAATCATAAAAATCAGCACTTAAACTAAGTTCATAAGTATGTCCTTGTTTTTTCTTTTTAATAAGGTCTAAATCTTTAAACTTCTTTATATGGTCATAAGCTTTATTTCCTCTAATTTTAATAATTACTGATTGTTTTATTGGTTGTTTAAATGCAATAATTGCTAAAGTTTCTTGCTCTGCATTTGAAAATTCAGCGCTTCCTGTTGCTAATTTGTTAATTAAATAAGTATAAGCTGGTTTTACGTCCATTTTCCACATTTCATTCTTCTCTTGTTTAACTTCTTCAGAAGAAAAATTGAAACCTCCTTTTTTAACAATTTCCAGTGCAAAATCTTCAGTATTATATTTTTCTTGAATTTTTTCAATAAGTCCAGGAATAATTACAGGATTTAAATCAGATAATGTAACAAGTTCAGGCATTGTTAAAAATCTACCAGAAACAAAGAATATAGCTTCTAATATTTTCATATCTTGTTTTTGTTTTAAATCATCTATTTCATCTAAAGTATCACTCTTCATAAAATCAAGAAGCACATAGTATTTATAAGCATTATTCTCTAATCCAAATTATGAAAAAAGCTGTGATAGCCTTTACAATAATCTTAATTTTAATACTAATTTTATTTTCAATGAGATTACTAAGTCCAAAAGAGATTGATGATGTTACTCCTAGTTTTTTTTGTGCTGAAGAACTTTTAAAAAAAAGTGATATTTTATTTGTAATTCCAAAATTTAATAATACCCTTATTTCTGAAAATCCAGAATGGTGTGAATATATTTTAAGTTTAAACAAGACTCTAGGTTTACATGGAGTTTACCATGAATATAAAGAATTTGAAACAGATAGAGATCAAGAATATCTTCAACAAGGAATAGATGAATTTAAAACTTGTTTTGGTTATGAGCCAACTCTTTTCAAACCACCACAAAATAGAATTTCAAAAACAAACAAGGAATTAATAAAACAAAACAACATGAAATTAAAAACAATTCTTAATAAAATAATTCATAAAATATATCACTGTCATTATTGATTTTAGAATATATTCTATATTATAATAATGTTTTTAAATAATCAAATCTCTTAAAAAGTATGAGTTTATCCAAAAAACTAAAAAACTTTGGAATTGCTACTAGTATTGTTGCTTCTTCATTCTTACCTATGAAATCTTTAGCTCAAGAATTTGCAAACACAACAAATAAAAACAACACAGAAACAATACAAGATGATTGGAACTTCTCTTCTTATATCTTTTTCTTACAACCTCATGATTCTGATTTTAAAGATTGGTTTGGTTCTTATTTTGCTATTCAAGGAGAAGCAAAAAGAAAAATGAAAGA
Source organism: Candidatus Pacearchaeota archaeon (assembly GCA_023144035.1). Classification (GTDB taxonomy): domain Archaea; phylum Nanobdellota; class Nanobdellia; order Pacearchaeales; family GW2011-AR1; genus JAFCEV01. Next base: position 171,496 of record JAGLGM010000001.1, read on the forward strand.
AGATATTTATTTAAATGCAAATGCAACAATTGGGTTTGGAAAAGATAATTTAGAAAATATTTCAATAAATTCCACATTAGTAAAAATTGCAACAATGTTTGAATATCAAATTGGAACAAATGAAAATTCAAAAGTTGCAGTAGGGGTTGGACCAGAAATTTCTAAACTTTCAATAAACTGGGCAAGTAGTGGAAGTGGAACAAATCAAAGTGGGAATTTAGATTATTCTGGATTAGGATATATACTCCAAATGCAATACACACAAAATATAAGTGATCTTTTTGATTTAATAATTTCAGGAAGTTATTCTAAAGTAAAAGATGAAGATACAAATGTAAACATTGGAACCACAGGAATAGCAGTAGGTTTAATATTCTAAATCTTAAATCTCAATATAGCGCCAATCCCACCTAAATTATAAAATTGCTGTCCTTCTTCAGTATCTGTTGAAATAATTTCTATACTAGAACCAATATTCTTTGCTATAGGTGTTAATTCTTTTGCTATTTTTTTATCAAGATCTTTAGATAAAAATAAAATATCAACTGCACCATATTCTAATGCTTTTTTTGTAGCTGTTTCTTTTAAAGTTGCTAAATCTGGTTTTTCACCCAAAGTTTCAAAGAATTTTTCCATTAATTTTTTCTCTTTAATTATTTCTTGACTAGCTAATATGTCTTGAGATTTTTTTACAAGTTCTTTTAAACCTGATTCATCAGAACCTCCAATATCTACTCTTCCAATAATTTTTTCTCTCAACTTTGTAACCAGATATTCATTATCTATAAATTCATCCTTAGTAGGAATAGGTCCTCCAATAATAATTCCTTTAAGTTTTGACATCTCAAAAAAGATTTTTTTTACTTCGTCTGCAATTCTTTTGTAAAAATCTTTTGTTAACCCTTCAGTAATTCTATGAAATCTTTGTGATGAATTATGAACAACCAATCCATTAGCTAAAAAATTGTGGTTTTTAGTCTCGATATCTACTGTTTTCATATTTCCAAGAGATTCAATTTTAGAAATCTTAACAGCAATTAAATTAGAATTGTAAAAAGTTTCTAGTCTTCTTCTTAAATCTTCATCTTGAATTTTATCTAAGATTCTTCTCTTAAAAACTTCTTTACTCATTTGTCTTTTATTACAAAAGAAATATCCACAATGGAAATCTCTTGTATTTAATCCAGAATTCCTTATTATTTTAGCTACTTCACTTCCATTGACAACCAATTGACGAACTTTATTTCTAGAACTTCTATTATTAATTAATTCATCTACTTTCTGTTTTTTTTCTGTTGAACAAAAACCTATTTTTTCTTTAAAGATTTTTAAAGATTCTAAATCATCAATTGCTAAAGTATATCTAATATTATCTGAATAAGGATTTTTCAAATTATCATATTCACTAACAGAAGATAAAATTCCCAATCTTAATAAACTAAATTGTATTTGTTTTGTTAGCAATTTATTATTTATTCCAAAAGCAACTCTTCCTCCAGAAACATACCCTTCAGCATCAAAAAACCCTCCTATAAATGAAGCTAAAGATTTATCAGAGGATTTTAAAACGAGTTGAGGAATTTTCCCATCTAAAGTTTTATCTTTATCAGAAATTATCTGTTTAAATAATTGAGAAATAATTCTGCTATAAACTCTTAATTGCCAATAATTTTTAGAGCTTCTAAATCTTAAATCAGAATCAATTTTAAAAATTTCTTTAATTAAATTCTGGTAATGTTGAGCTACCTCTTTTCTTTGCTCAAAAAAAGTTATCCTATCAATTTCATAACTTCCATCTCCTAAATAATAACCTATAATTCTTGTTAAATCAGGTGTTATTTTTTTAGGAATATTAATTTGTTTCATATTAAAACTTTGCTTAATTTTGGGAGTAAAATTTATTTCTTGATCTTTATTATTAATCTCTATTTTTTCAGGAATAATTAAATAATCTTCTGTCTTAATTTCACAAAGAGGTTTTTCCTCAATTCCTTTATCAGTTCTAACAAAAAAAGTATGATCTTTAGAAGCTTTAATTTCAAATCTAGGATAACAAGTTGTAATCTTAAATAATTCCTTATTATCCTCCCATTTTGCAATAAGAGGTGTTTCTTCTGTTTTTTCTCTGTTAAAATTTTCAGAAAGAACCATTAAAGGATTATGAGAATCTTTTATCTCTAAAATATCTCCATCAGGTTTCATTATTAAAGTATTTGGAGAAAGACATTGACCTCCTGCTCTAACTTTACTTGGAATTCCAGAAGTCATCTTTTGTAAAACTTCAATTCTTTTTCCTTCTAACAAACCAATTGTAGCTTCTTTTCTATCCATAACAAGTAACCCAAAAACCTCAGAAACTTCTAACATTTCTTTTAAAGGGTCTAAAACAAATTCCTTATCACATCTATACAAACGAACTTTGATAGGCATATGAGGTTCAATATCCCATAGTTGTAAATCTTGTTGTCCTTCTGATTTTGAAACATTTCCACAAAACAATGCTAATCCATTTTCAGGAGTCTTCTTCAAACTTTTCAAATGTCTAACAATCTTATCTAATGCTTCTGTAACATTTTTTCTTGTTCCAGTAGATTTAATATTTTTAGCAGTAGATTTTTCTGCTTCTAATTGTCTTTGAACAGCATTTACATCATAGCCTGAAGAAATATATACAGTAATAAGTTCAGTCTGCCTACCTCTATATTTTTCAAGTTCTTCAACTACTGATTCAAGTTCATCTTTAGTTAATTTCATTTCTCCCTCCTATGAAATTGGCTATTGAAAATCTCTGATTTGATGTTGTTATTGCCATAAAAGAAAAAGTAAAGACTAGTTTATAAAATTAGTCAAATAGATAATTTAACACATATAAATTATTAAATTAAAAATAAATCTAAATTAAATGACAGATAAAAATATCACTTTACTAGTAAGAGATAATTCAGAACTTTCAAAAGAAGTAGAGGATTTTTTAATAGAAAATAAAATTAAATATAATGTCTTATATTCAAACGAAAAAGAGATTTCTAATTTACCTTCAATACATACTCCTTTAGGAAGAGCCCCATTAAAAGGAAAAAAAGGATTTGCAATGTTTAAACATGATTATAAAGAACTTGTTTAATTAAGCAACTAATTTCAAGTCATGAATATGTAATTTTTTAATACCTTCGGAAGTATAAATAGAATAATTATCAGAATCATCAAGAGAAATTAAATTTCCATCAATCTTTCCATAATGATAATCTGTAATAGATACATTCTCACCGATTAAACTCTCTAATTTTTCATATTTTCCATTATGAGTTGTTTTGTTTTCTTTTCAAAATTTGGTCTCACAATAGGTAAAACCCCTATTAAAGTTAAAATAGTTCTAAGCTCACTCATAAATAGAATAATAATCAAAGCTTTTTAAAAATTTATATTCAAAATTAATTCTCTTGAAAATCAACCTTAAAACTTCCTTGTTTTATTTCTTTTGCTCCTGACACAGATTTCAAATCCTCTAACATATTTTTCAAATCTTCAAAAAGACCTTTATCAATAGTCAAAATAATTTCTGAATTCATAGCCTTATTTGCTTTTGTTTTTTCTTGCCTAATTTTTGAAAGAGTGTCAATAAAATTACAACCTATTTTATTAATGTTTTTTTCAAATTTCATTTTTATTTCAGGCCATTCACTAATATGAATACTTTTATCTTTTTCATTCTTTTTATAATAAGTTTGATAAATTTCTTCTGTAATAAAAGGTGTTATTGGAGACATCATTTTTAAAATAGCTAAAAGAGATTGGTAAAGAGCATATTGTGCTGAAATTCTTTTATCGCCTTTTTCATTATAAATTCTTTTTTTTACAATTTCTAAATAATTATCACAAAATATATGCCAAAAAAACCATTCTGCTTCTCTTTTAGCTCCTGCAATATTATAACTCAAATAAGATTTTTTAACTCTCTCTACAACTTCAGATAAAGTGTATAAAACCCATTGATCAATTTTTTCTAATTTCTTTGGTTTTTTTCCATCATAATCTTTTAAATTCATAAACACAAAATTAGAAGCATTCCAAAGCTTTGTTAAAAATTTCTTTCCGGCAACTAATTCTTTTTCTTTAAATGGTAAATCTGTTCCCATAGTAGCTGTTCCAACCCAATATCTAAAAGCATCAACACCATATTTTTCAATTAATTCATCTGCCCAAACAGAATTTCCCTTGCTCTTATGCATACCTTTTCCTTTTTCATCTAATACATAAGTTCCAATCATAACCTTATCCCATGGTTTCCTATTAAATAATAAATGACTTTTCAAAATAGTGTAAAATGCCCAAGTTCGAATTATATCATGAGATTGAGCTCTCAAAGACATTGGTGCAATTTTTTTATACTGATTTGATTTTTCTAACCACCTACATGCAATCTCAGGACTATTTGAAGAAGTCATCCAAGTATCGAAAACATCTGAATCAGGAATAGCAATTTTTTTACATTTAGGGCAATGCATTTCTTTTTCTAAAGGATCAATTGGAAGTTCATTTTCTTTAGGTAAAATAATTTTATTGCAATCATCACAATACCAAGCAGGAATAGGAACTCCATAATATCTTTGTCTTGAAATAATCCAATCCCACCCTAAATTTTCAGTCCAATTCTCAAATCTTAATCTCATAAATTCAGGTATCCATTTAACTTCTCTCCCTCTCTTAATTAAATCCTTTTTATAATCTAGAGTTTTAACAAACCATTGTTTTGTTATAATATATTCTACAGGGCTATTACATCTCCAACATGCTCCTACAGTTTGTTGTAATTCTTCTTGTTTTTTCAATCTTTTTTCTTTTTCTAATTTATTTAATATTTTCTCTCTTGCTTCTTTAACATTTAACCCCTCATAATCTCCAGTTAATTCATTTAAAGTTCCATCTTGATTTAAAATAGGTTTTAACTCTAAATTATGTTTTTTCCACCATTCAATATCTGTTTGATCTCCAAAAGTACAAATCATTACAACTCCTGTTCCAAAATCTTTATCAACTTTTTCATCTGTTCTAACTTTAACTTTTTGATTAAAAATAGGAACAACTAATTCTTTTCCAACCAAATTTTTGTTTTTAGTATCTTTAGGGTTAACAAAAATCCCCACACAAGCAGGTAAAAACTCAGGACGAGTCGTTGCAATAGTTATTTTTTTTGCACTACTTACTAGATCAAAATCAATATAATTTAATTTAGTGGTTCTATCTAAATCTTCAACTTCTGCTTGAGCTAATGCAGTTTCATGATATGGACACCAAATAACAGGTTCTTCTTTTCTATAACAATCTTTTTTACTAACTAATTTTAAAAAAGACATCTGTGCTACTTTTTGTGCTTCAGAAGAAATAGTAGTATAAAGCAAATCCCAATCATAACTATGTCCCAATGTTTTGAAAACACTATCAATATATTCTTTTTCAACTTTTTGACTTTCCTTAAGACATAATTTTCTAAACTCTGATCTACTTGTCTTTGATTTTTTAATGCCTAATTTTTCTTCAACATATTTTTCAGTGGGAAGTCCATTATCATCAAATCCAGGTGTAAAATAAACTTCATGACCTAATTGTCTCATAACTCTTGCCATTATTTCAAATTGAGTATAATGCAAAGCATGTCCTACATGAAGATGCCCAGAAGAAGCATAAGGCGGAGGAGTATCAATTGAATATATTAGTTTCTTACTATTAGAATTAAACTTGTAAATTTGTTCTTTTTCCCAATATTTTCTCCATTTATCTTCTATTTGTTTTAAATCTAGTTTATTTTTAGCCATATTTAATTAACCCACAGCAACTTTTAAAAACTATCTATCTTTCCATAAATTATGGCAGATAATAAAATAAACATGCCCTCTGGATTCGGAGGATTGATGAGATATCAAGAGGAGTATGCAAGTAAATTTAATTTAAAACCAACTCATGTAGTGATATTTATAATTTTGATAATTGGTTTAAGAATTGCTTTACCTTTTTTAATTTAAAATGTTTGGCGGATTAGACCCTAAAAAGATGCAAGCTATGATGAAGCAAATGGGAATGGCCCAAGAAGAAATAGATGCTTCAAAAGTAATTATAGAAAAAACAGATAATACCAAAATAATCATTGAAAACCCTTCTGTAACAAAGATAAAAATGCAAGGTCAAGAAACTTTTCAAATTGCTGGAAATATTTCTGAACAAGAAGCAGAAGTAGGAGTTTCAGAAGAAGATATTCAAACAATAGTTGAAAAAACAGGAGCTTCTGAAGAAAAAGCAAAAGAAATATTGGAAAAAACAGGTGATCTTGCTGAAGCTATTTTAGAGCTAAGTGAGTAATTTAAACCACCGTAAACAATATTAATTTCAAATACTTCTAAATAACATGGAAAAGATCTTTGAAAACCTTGAAAAATCTGAAAAAACCATTCAAACAGCAGACCATTTATTACATGTAACCTATCCTTTAGTAAAAGATAAAAGATTATTATTAAAAATTCTTGTGGAAATAAAAAAAGGGATTGCTAGTTGTATAAATGCAGTTCTACAATATGAATATTTATATGGAAGAGTTAGATTATCTACAAATCCAAAATTAAATTTTAAAAAGTTTCTTGAAAAATGTTGTCCAAGATACAATATTCCAGAAACAAATGTTAAAAAAATAATAAAATTATTTGATATTGTTGAAAAACATAAATCAAGCCCCATGGAATTTGTAAAAGAAGATAAAATTGTAATTTTATCTGAAAATATGTCTTCTGAAATAATAACTTTAGAAAAAGTTAAAGAATTTATTGATTCTTCTAAAATTATCCTACAAAAATCAAAGAAGATAATATTGAGATAAATATAAAAAGCCCTTAATCTTGGTTATGTTTACTTCTAAATTAAAAAAGATGGAAGAAATTATTCAAGAAAAAATTAGTGCAGACCATTTGCTTTATGTTAGCTTGAAGTATACTAAAACTTGTGATGTAATCTTAAATCTTCTCTTAAGATGGAGAAAAATGATTGAAACTAGCATCAATGAACTATTAAAACACGCTAAAAAGAAAAAAAAGATTTCTTCTGTTTCTTCAAATATTGTTGGGAAAATAGAACAAATAAGAAAACTTTTCAAAAAAGATAAAGAATTCTTAGAAGTTATTGATATGTTTGAAATGCTTAGAAAAGTTGAAGACCTTAGAAAAGAAAGAATTGGAGAATTTAGAAAAAATGTTACTTTAAAAATTTTTTACAGAGGAAAAGAAATTAATGTAAATTTAGACCAATTAAAAATATATGCAGAACTCTTAGAAAAGTTTATAAGTACTACAAAGCAATTTCTACTATCATAGGGCATTAAAAGCTTCTTATAAATAAAATGAAACAAATTTTTGTTATTACATCTGGAAAGGGAGGTGTTGGAAAAACAACAACTGCCATAAATTTAGGTGCAGCTATTAATTATTTTGGTAAAGATGTATTAATTATTGATGGAAATTTATCTACTCCAAATGTAGGAATTCATTTAAATTCTCCAGAAGTCCCAATAAACCTTAATCATGTTTTATTAGGTAAAGCAGAACCTTCAGAAGCAATTTATGAACATGAATCTGGATTAAAAATTCTTCCTTCTTCATTATCTATAAAAGAATTAAAAAAAATAAGACCTGAAAAATTAAAAGATTTTAAAGAAGATTTTAAAGAAATTGCAGATTATATTATCATAGATAGTGCTGCTGGATTAGGACCTGAAGCAGAATCTGTTATTGATGTTGCTGATGAATTAATTATAATTACAAATCCGGAAATGCCTGCAATTGCAGATGCACTAAAAGCTATAAAATTAGCAGAACAAAGAAACAAACCAATTCTAGGTGTAATAGTGACACGTGTAAAGAAAAATAAAATTGAACTATCTCCAGAAACAGTAAAAGAAATGCTTGAAGTTCCTATTTTAGGGATGATTCCAGAAGATTTAGATATTCAAAGAGCTTTAAATCACAAAGATGCTGTAGTTCATACACATCCAAAAAGTCATTGTTCAAGAGCTTACAAAGAAATAGCTTCAAAACTTGTTAACGAAATTTATGATTCAGATAAAGATAAAGAAAAAATTATGATAAGATTTCTTAAAAAAATTGGAATTAAATAAAATGGAAAATGTACAATTTAATGACTGGCAAAATTTAGATTTAAAAGTTGGTGAAATTTTAGAAATAGAAGATATTGAAAATGCAGATAAATTATATAAATTAACAATTGATCTTGGAACAGAAAAAAGAATCTTAGTTTCAGGACTAAAAGAATTTTATTCTAAAGAAGATTTAAAAAATAAAAAATGTGTAGTTTTCGCAAACCTTGAGCCAAAAACTTTAAGAGGAGTTGAAAGTAAAGGAATGATTTTAGCAGCAGTAGGTTATGATGATGAAGGAAATGAAAAAGAAGTTAAACTTATTCAACCAGATGCAGATATTGCAGTGGGAAGTAAAGTTAGTTAAATTTTCTTAAACAAAATATCTCCTTTCTTAATTTTCTTTGCACTAAATTGTTTTATTATCTTCTCTGATGATTCAGGAATAAAAGGAGAAAGTAATTCTGCAACTTTCAAAATACTTTCTTTTAATTCATAAAGTGCTTTTTTATCATTAGTTTCCCAAATCTTTTTAGATTGAACATATTCATTACAAACATCAATAAATGCAAAGATTTCATTTAATGCTTTATCAAATTTAAATTCTTCAATTAACCCATCAACACTCTTTTGCACTAGATTACTTAACTCATACAAGTTTTTCTTCAAATTAAGAGTAAATAAATTGATATTTGTAAGAGATATATTTCTTTTAATTATAACTTCTTCTGATTTCTTCCAATCAAAATTCTCAATCCCATTTTTATCAATTAAACCAGCAACTCTGCTTACTAAATTTCCTAATTTATTTGCAAGTTCATTATTGTGTCTTGCAATTAAAGCTTTTTCATCAAAATCTCCATCATCTCCAAAAGGAAAGTGTCTTAAACAAAAATATCTCACAGTATCTACACCATATTTTTCAACTAATATTTTTGGAGAAATTGCATTTCCTAATGATTTTGATATTTTCTGTCCATTAAATTTTAAAAAACCATGATTAAAAGTTGTAATAGGTAATTTAACCCCTGCTGATTCTAACATTGCAGGCCAATAAACACAATGAAACCAAGTATTATCTTTTCCAAGCAAATGTAAATTTGCAGGCCAAAACTTTTCTTTGCCTTTAGTTCTTGTAGCAGTATAATAATTAATTAAGGCATCAAACCAAACATAAGTGATATGTTCTTTATCTAAAGGAAATTCTATTCCCCAATCAAAACTTGTTCTTGAAATACTTAAATCTTGCAACCCTTCTTTAACTCTGCTTATTGTTTCATTTCTTCTTGCTTTAGGTAAAATAAATTCAGGATGTTCTTTATACAAATTTAAAAGAAATTTTTTATATTTAGAAAGTTTAAAAAAATAACTTTTTTCTTTTAATTTATCTAATTTCTTTTTATGAACAGGACAAATAAAATCAGGAGCATCTCTTTCAGTATAATAAGCTTCACAATCAGTACAATAATGCCCTTCATATTCTCCTAAATAAATATCTCCTGCTTTGTTACATTTTTCTATAAATTCTTTAACAACTTTTTTGTGGTCTTTATCTGTTGTTCTAAGAAATCTATCAGGAATTATATTCAAACTTTTCCAAGCCTCTTTAAACTTTTTTGCAGTTTCATCTACAAACTTTTCAACTGGTTTTCCTGCTTTTTCGGCAGCTTTTTGAACCTTCTTCCCATGTTCATCTGTTCCAGTTACAAAAAACACCTCATCTCCCTTTAATTTATGCCATCTTGCTAAAACATCCGCTACAATTTTCTGATATGCATGCCCTATATGAGGCTCTGCATTTACATAATCTATTGCAGTTGTTATATAAAATTTATTTTTCATTTTTGTACCTCGCGAAGCCTATGCGCAATGGCTGTTCATAATTAAAACTAAACTTGAAGATATTTAAAAGTTACGAAGATTAAATTTATTAACTAATTTATCATAAATTAATCATAAAAGATGGTGAAAGAAAAAGGTATAACAAAGCTCAAACATCAAGCAAGAAGATATAGCATTAAAGAAGGTGTCTTTTCATCTGCAAAAATCTCTTTTGGAGATAGATTTATCCATCCTTTTGCAATAGCCATCAACACTAGTAATCCTTTAGTTGCATTATTAACATCTATTTCTGGATTATTAGGTCCTTTAAGTCAACTAATAAGTGCTCAAAAGTTTGAAAAATTCTCAAGAAAAAAAGTAATCATGTTTTCTGTTTTATTAGAATCTCTTATGTGGTTACCTTTTATTGTAATTGCTATTTTATTTTCTAAAGGAATTATAACAAGTCTCCTACCTATTTTATTATTATTTTCATTCTCAATTTATATTATAATGGTCAATGCTTCACATCCACACTGGTTTTCATGGATGGGAGATCTTGTTGATGAAAAATATCGTGGACGTTGGTTTTCAAAAAGAAATTTATTAGTAGGTGTTACAGCAGTAATTTTATCTATTTTTGCTTCTATTTTCCTAGATTATTTTAAAAAAATTGATTTAGCTATGATTGGTTTTGTTATCTTGTTCTCATTAGCTCTTATTTCTAGATTAATCTCTTGGTTTATTTTCAAAAAACAATATGAACCAAAATTTAAATTTAAAAAAGAAAATTATTTTTCCTTTTGGCAATTTCTAAAACAAGCCCCTAAAAATAATTTTGGAAAATTTGTTATATTTAGAGCATCGTATGCATTTGCAGGAAGTATGGCTGGAGCAGTTTGGGCGATTTATTTGTTAAGATATTTAGAATTCAATTACTTTACTTATATGATAATTTTAATTTCAGAAATTGTATTTTCCTTATTGCTTATTGGATTATGGGGGAAAATTGCAGACAAATATGGAAACTATAAAGTTTTAATTATAACAACTTTAATTCTTCCAATAATTCCTATTTTATGGGTTTTGCATCCTTCTCCAATATATTTAATATTTGTTCCAGCATTAATAGGAGGTGTTGCTTGGGGTGGTTTTGCTTTAGCTACTGGAAACTTTATTTATGACAATGTTGGAAAACAAAAAAGAAGTTTAGCAGTTTCTTATTATACTATGTTATGGGGAATTGGAGTATTTGTAGGGGCAGGAATCTCAGCATTATTAATAAAATATCTCCCAACTTGGATTTTTGAACCAATAATTACAATCTTTATAATTAGTTCAATCGCAAGAATGATTGCAGTAGCATGGTGGGTTCCTAAATTAAAAGAAGTAAGAAAAACAAAAAAATTAAATTCAAAAAAACTTAAAAAAACAATTCTTAAAGAAATAAAACCTTCCTTAATAGAAGAAGCACATCAAATTAGTTCTTTAGGTCATTATTTAAAAGAATAACAAATTATTTAAACAAAATCTAATAAAGAAACTTATGATAAAAAAGAAATGTAAAAAATGTGGAGAAAAAGTAAATCTTAAAAGTAAATTTTGTTCAAATTGTGGAATTCCTTTTAAAAAAACAAATTCAGAAGATTGGGGAATGCTTGGAAGAAATGATTTTCAAGAACAAAATCTTTCTTCAAACTCTCTCTTAGATAATTTTACAGGAAATATGTTTAATAAAATGTTAGGAGGTGCTATGAAAATGTTAGAAAAAGAAATGAAAAAAGAAATATCAAGGGAAAATATTCAACCTAGGACAAACGTTAGATTAATGATAAACGGAAAAGAAATAAATTTAAAAAATGTTGAACAAAAAAAACAAGTTGAAAATGAAAAAGAAATCTTAAATGAATTTCCAAAAAAAAGTTTAAAGAAATTTGCAGAACTTCCAAAAAAAGAGCCAAAAACAAGTGTAAAAAGATTATCAAATACAGTTATATATGAAATAATTATGCCAGGAGTTAAAACATTAGAAAATTTATCAATTGTTAAATTAGAAAATAGTATTGAAATTAAAGCAGTTGCAAAAAATAAAGCATATTTTAAATTAATTCCAGTAAATCTCTCTATAATAAATTATAAATTAGAAAAAGACATATTAATCCTTGAACTTAAGGCAAAAAACTAGATAAAAACCTTTAAATAATCCTTCTCAATCAGATATTCATGAGGCTGTAGCTCAGCCTGGTTAGAGCACTACTCTGATAAGGTAGGGGTCCACGGTTCAAATCCGTGCAGCCTCATTTAATTAACTTTAAATACCTCAAATAAATAAGATTAAAATGGAAAGACAAAAAATCTCTTCCATTTTTAGCTCATTTGCTAAAAGGAAATTTATCAAATGAAAGGAATGTATCATCAAATAAGAGAAGCTTGGAAAAAACCAGACAAAAAAGTACTTAGAGAAAGAATGATAGAATGGAGAAAGTCTGGAGTTTTTACAAAAGTTGAAAACCCTTTAAGATTAGATAGAGCCAGAGCTCTTGGATACAAAGCTAAAAAAGGTTTTGTAATAATTAGAATAAGACTTAAAAGAGGAGGTCATAAAAGACCAAGACCAAACAAAGGAAGAAGAAGTAAAAGACTACACACTAAAAAAACTCTAAAAATGAGTTATAAATGGATTGCCGAACAAAGAGTTGAAAGAAAATATAAAAATTTAGAAGTTTTAAATTCATATTTAATTGGAAAAGATGGAATTCATTGTTTTTATGAAGTAATTTGTGTTGACTCAAGTAAACCAGAAATTAAAAATGATAAAACAATGAGTTGGATTGGAAAAGGTGCAAACAAAAAAAGAGCAATGAGAGGATTAACTTCTGCTGCTAAAAAATCAAGAGGATTAAGAAATAAACATCCAACTTCAAAAGTTAGACCTAGTGTAAGAGCTGGTAAAAGAAGAGGGAAATAATGACTCATAACAAAAAACATTTTACAACAGAACAAGCAAAAGAAATTGGTGAACAATTAGGAATTAATTGGGATAAATTTAATGTTGAACAATTTAGACATGGAATGGATATTGAACTAGAACATGGAACAGAAAACCAAGTTACAAATGTTACAAATGATAATCCATTAACAACAGGTAAAATTACCTTAGCTCATTTAAATGAATTTCCAGATTATTATGATAGATTAGATAAGATGGAAAAAGAAGCTGAAGAATTTTGGGCTAACAAATAAACCTAACTCTTAAAAACATTATTTTCTTTGATTATTCATGGTGATAAATATTTTTCACATAATAGCCATAATAGGTTTAATGTCAATAATTTCTGGAACATTTATGGTTTGTATGAAAAAAACCATTAGAAGAAAATATACTTATCCTTTGCTGATTTTAGGAGGAGCATGTTTATTTATTTATAGTATTTATATTAATGATTTAATTTTTATAATTCTTCAAGGAATATTTATAATATCCTCAATTTATGGATTAATTAGAATAAATGAAAGGCATGGAAACAAATTCTAATCCCAATCCTTAAAAACATACTATCATCTCTCAATTAAATGGAAACATATATAAACAACTGTAAACATATATTTCCACATGGAAACAAAAATAAACATTCTCAAGGAATTTTTTGAGGATCCAAATAAAGAATTTCATATTAGAGAATTAGCAAGAATTCTAAAAACAAACCACACAAAGATTAGAAACCATTTAAATAACTTGGTGAAAAAGAATTACCTAGAAAAAAGAGAAGATAGAACATATACTCTTTACAAAGCAAAAATCAATAAACAATTTTCAAATTTAAAACTGTATTATAATTTAGAAAAATTAAGAAACTCAAAAATAATAGAAAATTTAGAAGAATTTTATAATCTACCAACAATAATTTTATTTGGAAGTTATTCAAAAGCTATAGACGATAAAAAAAGCGACATAGATATTTTCATTATAAGCAACATCAAAGAAAAATTTAAAACTGAAAAATATGAAAAATATTTAAAAAAAGAAATTAGTATATTTTTACACACAAAAAAAGAATTTGAAAAATTAAAACAAAATTCCAAAGAATTAATAAATAGTGTTGCCAATGGAATAATATTATCAGGACAATTTGAGGTAATTTAATGGATCTAAAACAAAATATAAAAAAAATAAGTAAAGATAAAATAAGGGCAAAAAGTTTAGACAAAATGTCTAAAGATTCATTAAAAATATTAAAATTAATAAAATTACAAGATGCTCCAAACATAATCTTCAGAGAATTATATGAAGCATTAAGGCAAGAAATAGAATCAATTGGTTACTTAAAAGGATACAAATTCAGATCCCACGAAGCAATAACAATTTTTTTACAAGAAGGATTAAAAGAAAAGAAAATATCTTCTATTTTTGACAGATACAGAATTATTAGAAATAAATTAAATTATTATGGGAAACCAGTCCATAAAGAAACAGTAAAAGAAGCAGCAAAAGAAATTCCAAAAATAATAAAATATTTACAAAAACATAAAAAATGAATTATAAAAAACTCGCAGAACTTTATGAAGAAGTATCAAGTACAACAAAACGTCTTGAAAAAATAGATATTCTTTCTAAATTTTTAAAATCACTAAAAAAAGAAGATTCAAATATTCTTTATTTAATTGAAGGAAATATTTATCCAGATTATGATGAAAGAAAAACAGGAATAAGTAATCAATTAGCAATAAAAGCAATCTCAAAAGCTACAGGAACAGATTCAAAAAAAGTTGTTCAAGAATGGAAAACCGTAGGAGATATTGGAAAAGTAGCTGAAAAATTAACAAAACAAAAAAAACAATCAACATTACATAGCCATATTTTAACAACTGAAAAAGTTTTAGAAAATTTAAGAAAACTTCCAGAACTTGTAGGTAAAGGAACAGTAAACAAAAAACTTGCTTTAATTACAGAACTTTTAACTTCTGCTTCACCAACAGAAGCATTATATTTAGTAAGGACACTTATAGGAGATTTAAGAATAGGTGTTCAAGAATCTACAATTAAATATGGTATGCTTAAAGCATTCTTTAAAAATAATAAAGAATACGAAGATAAAATACAAAGAGCAATAGATAATTCAAATGATTTAGCAATTGTATTTCAAATCGCTAGAAAAGGAAAAATCAAAGAATTAGAACAAATACATCTTGAAGTTGGAAAACCTATCAAAGCTATGCTTGCTCAAAAAGCAAAAGATATTGAAGATGCTTTTAAAAAACTTGGAAAACCAATGGCAATTGAATATAAATATGATGGATTTAGGCTCTTAATACATAAAGCAAATAATAAAATTTCTCTTTTTACAAGAAGCTTAGAAAATGTAACTAAACAATTTCCAGAAGTAGAAGAATATATTAAAAAATTCATAAAAGGAGATTCTTTTATATTAGATTCAGAAGCAGTAGGATATGATAAGAAAACAAAAAATTATACTGATTTTCAAAAAATTTCTCAAAGAATTAGAAGAAAATACCACATTGAAAAATTACAAAAAGACCTTCCAGTTGAAATAAATGTTTTTGATGTTTTATCTTATAATGGAAAATCCCAAATAGATGTGCCTTTTAAAAAAAGAAGGAAATTGATTGAAAAAATTTTAACAAATCATCCTTACAAATTAATTTCTTCAAAACATAAAATAACTTCAAGTAAAAAAGAAGTTGAAGAATTTTATAAAAAAGCACTAAAAGATAAACAAGAAGGAATAATGATGAAAAATTTAGAAGCAGAATATAAACCAGGAAGAAGAGTAGGCCATATGTTAAAACTTAAACCAGAAACAAATGAACTAGACCTTGTAATTACAGGTGGAGAATGGGGAGCTGGAAAAAGAGCAGGATGGATATCTTCATTTATTCTTTCATGTAGAAAAGGAAATAAATATTTAGAAATAGGAAAAGTAGGAACAGGAATCTTAGAAAAAGAAACAGAAAATAGTAAAATAACTTTTGGAAATTTAACAAAATTATTAAAACCTTTAATTATAGAAGAAAAAGGAAAATCAATAAAAATAAAACCAAAAATTGTAGTAACAATAACATATCAAGATCTTCAAAAATCTCCAAATTATGAATCTAAATGGGCACTAAGATTTCCAAGAATAACTTTGTTAAGAGAAGACAAACCTCTTTCAGAAATAGCAACTTTAGATGAAATAGAAGATGATTTTAAAAATTCAAAACATCAGAATTATCGTTATGGTTAAAAATCTCCATCATAACAACCACCAGAACTTTTATGAATTACCTTAAAAGGCATCAATAAATTAACAACACTCTTCAAAGTTTCTGTACTAAATTCAGATTTTTCTTCCCCGATAATTAATGGATTTATATTTTTATTACGTAAAATATTAATTTCCGCCATTTTATAATTTTGAGGATGTTCTTTCTTTTTCAAAATCTCATATGCTATATTTTCATTTAAAATATTAACACAATGATTAAAAGTAGAAATATTATCTCCTTTATTTTTTATAACATATGTTTGAGGACTTAAAAATGAAGCCATTGTAGGCCAACCTCCTCCTGAATCTTCTTTAACATTGGAAAAATCAATAAAGGAGTTATCCCTTAAATTTAAATTCATTAATTCGTTTAAAACAGATAAATATGTTCCTTTTAATTGAGGACTAAAATCTAATTTATATTCATCTTTTTTTCTTGCTTTACGATAATTAGATTGTCCAATTTTTCCATCTATCCATTTATGATTTCCAACATATTTATGCAATTCTTCTCTTGCTTTTGGATTAATAAAAACCTGAAAAACAGAATAAGACATATCCTTTTCTAAAAGAGAATCTAAACCCTGTCTCAAATCATTTTTTTCAACATGGGCTGTATTGCTTCCTAAACCTGTTTCATAATAGTTAGGAAAATCTAATTTTGCAATCCCTTTTTCATCATACTTTATTTCAAAAGTATTCTCTCCATGAATTCCCATAAACAATCTAAAATAAATCCTCTTATAAAGATTATCTCAATACAAACCATATATATAAAAATTTAAACTCTAACACCTTTAATTTCACATGAGAAAATCACCTTCCATGCAAAATTATCTTTCCCTTGTAATAAAATTAGTTCTTGTATTGTCTATTTTAAATGCTGTTTATAATGAATCTTGGCACATGGTATCCACAAATATTTTTCTATTAGTTTTAATGTTTCTTCCACAACTTGTAAAAAAATATGAAATTAAAATCCCAGTAACTCTTGAATGGGCTTTATTTGTTTTTGTAATTATTACTTTATTTTTAGGGAAAGCAGGAGGAATTATAGCTCCAATAGTTTTTGGAATAGCAGTAGCATTTATTGGATTATTAATTTTAGCAATATTATATACAAGTAATCAAATAAAGAAAAATTATTTTTTAATAACACTTTTTTCTTTTAATTTTGCTGTTACTTTTGGAGCAGTATTAGAACTTTTAAAATTCTTCTTAAAAACTCTTGCAGGACATAGTATCTCTAAAGAATTATATCTTTACACTATGAGAAATCTTTTATTTGTAATAATCGGAGCAGCAATAGCAGCACTCATAGGTTTAATTTATATGAAAGGATATTTAGGAACAAAAAAAATTGCTAAAGCTTTTCTAAAATTAAATCCAAAATTTTCAAGAAAAACAGATGAAGAAGAAATCTTTGAATTTACTACAAAAGAAGAAAGTGAAAAATTAGAGTTTAAAGCAACATTAAGAACAAACCTTCATACAAATGAATTTGATAAAAAAATTGAATATTCGGTTCTAAAAACAATTGTTGCTTTTTTAAATTCAAATGGAGGAAATCTCTTAATAGGTGTTTCAAATAAAGGAGAAATATTGGGACTTAAAGCAGATAAATTTGAAGACAAAGATAAATTCACATTACATTTAACAAATATAATAAAAGAAAAAATAGGTAAAAAACATTTTCATTTAATCAATTTTAAAATGCTTAATTTTAAAGGAAAATCAGTTATGAAAGTTACTTGTAAAAAAGCAAGCAAAGAAGTATTTCTAAAACCAACTCCAAAAGAAGAGGACTTTTACATAAGAGTAGGACCTTCAAATAACCAACTTGTTGGAAGTGAATTAATAGAATATGTTGATAAAATATTTAAGAAGAGGAAGTAAAATGTATAAATTATTCACTGCAAATTCAAAGGCAGAAAAAAGTCTAAGAAAATATATTAAACTTCAAAGCAATATTAAAAATAAATTAGACAAATTAAAAGAAAATCCTAAAAGAACAATTGGAGCTCATCCTCTTCACGGAAAATTAAAAGGTAAATGGGCATGCTGGCTTGGTTCAAATATTCGAGCAATTTATATAATTAATGAAAAAGAAAAATCAATAATTATTCAAGCTATTGGAACACACAAAATTTACTAATATTTAAATTCTTTAATCTTACCTTTTTTTATATTCTTTTCACTTGCTTTAATTTGAGCTATTAAATCTTTATCATTAAGAATCTCCTTCTCTTCCAAAACTCTTATTTTATCTCTAAGAGCTTCACGAATAAATTCTGCTTTAGTCATATAATTATGTTTTTTCATAACTTTGTTTATTGCTAACAAAAAATTCTGTTCTAATTTTAAACTCACACTTTCCATGTGATACTAAGTAATACTAAGTAGTATTTAAAGTTTTTGCATATTTTTAAATAAATTAAAATAATCCTCGTCGAAGCCTTTATAAACTGAAATTTTTACAAATTTCGTAAAAATAAACCATCTTAAGAAGCTTTATAAAGGAATTTGACTAATATTTTACTAACATAAAATGGTAAAATCAGTTAGCAATTACAAGATCCAAAATATAGTTGCTACAACTTCATTAGAAAAACCTATTCCTTTAACAAAATTAGCAAGAACACAACCAAATACAGAATATAATCCTGAAACATTTCCTGGTTTAGTTTTAAGAGTAAAAGAACCAAAATCAGCTGTTTTAGTATTTTCATCAGGAAATTTAGTATGTACAGGTACAAAATCAGTTTCTCAAGTTAGACAAGTTATCCAAGCTGTTATAAAACAACTAAAGAAAATTAGTGTAAATATAACTATAAAACCAAAAATAACAGTTCAAAATATTGTTGCCTCTGGAACTATTGATTTAAAACTTAATCTTAATTTTCTAGCATTAGAAATGGAAAACACAGAATATGAACCAGAACAATTCCCTGGTTTAGTATATAAATTAATTGAACCAAATGCTACTTTCTTGTTATTTAGTAATGGAAAATTAGTATGTACAGGTACAAAAAACAAACAACAACTTGAAGACAGCATGACTCAATTATTAAAGAATGTTAAAGCTGCTTTAAAGAACTACAAAAAGTAGGGATTTAATGAAAAATCTTTGATTTTGCTTTAAAGAATTATAAAAAATAATTTACTCCTCAAAAATAACTCTTCTATTCTAAAACTACTTTATAATATATATAAATCTATAAAAACTCAGACTCTATTTTCTAATTATGGATGAAGAGATTCAAATATCTGAAGGAGATAATAAAGATAAAAAACCAAAAAAAGAAGATTTTCTAATAGAGGCAAAAAACTTTTTTGAATTTCATAAGAAAGAATTAGGAGATTCTATTAGAAAAGGAAATAATGTTGTACATCTTGATTTTATTAAATTAACAGAATTTTCTAATAAATTATCAGATGAAATTCTTGTAGATCCAGAAGAATCTTTACGTTTATTTGAATTAGCTATTGAAGAACTAGGTTTAATTAAAGATTCAAGAATAAGATTAATAAATCTCCCAAAAAGTCAAGAAATAAAAGTAAGAAATATTCGATCTAAACATTTAAATGAAATGATTATTGTTGAAGGAATTATTAGACAAGCTTCTGATGTAAGACCTCAAGTTGTAAATGCTAAATTTGAATGTCCAAGTTGTGGGACAGTTATAGGTGTTTTACAAATAGAAAAGAAATTTAGAGAACCTTCAAGATGTTCATGTGGAAGAAAAGGAGGATTTAGATTAATAAGTAAAGAAATGGTTGATACTCAAAGATTAGTTATTGAAGAATCTCCAGAATCTTTATCAGGAGGAGAACAACCAAAAAGAATAAACGTTTTCTTAAAAGAAGATTTAGTTGAACCTAAAATGGAAGAAAAAACAACTCCTGGAAGTAGAGTCAAAATTATTGGTGTTTTAAAAGAAGTTCCTGTTCCTTTAGCATCTGGAGGATTATCAACAAGATTTGAATTAGCTATTGAAGTAAATAACATAATTCCTTTAGAAGAAACATTTGAAGAATTAGATATAAATGATGAAGATGAAACACAAATATTAGAACTTGCCCAAGACCCAAGAATCTTTGATAATCTTGCAAGAAGTATTACACCAAGTGTTTGGGGGTATGAAGAAATAAAAAAATCATTAGTTCTTCAATTATTTGGAGGAGTTAAAAAAGTTCATGGAGATGGTCAAACAAGTAGAGGAGATATTCATATTTTATTAATTGGAGACCCAGGAGTTGCAAAATCAGTAACTTTAGGATTTATGGCTAAAATATCTCCAAAAGGAAGATATGTAGTTGGAAAATCAGCATCTGGTGCAGGATTAACAGCAACAGTAGTTAGAGATGAATATTTAAGAGGTTGGAGTTTAGAAGCTGGTGCAATGGTATTATCAAATAAAGGATTAGTATGTATAGATGAATTAGAAAAAATGGATCCTCAAGATAGAAGTGCCATGCATGAAGCAATGGAACAACAAACAGTTACAATTAGTAAAGCTAATGTTCAGGCGACACTTCGTGCAGAAACCTCTGTATTAGCAGCTGCAAATCCAAAATTCGGAAGATTTGACCCCTACCAATCAATAGCTCAACAAATAGACATTCCTCCTACATTAATTAATAGATTTGATGTTATATTTACTTTAAGAGACATTCCTGATAAAATAAAAGATGAAAGAATTGCAAATCATGTTTTATTAGAACATAGAAAAGAAGGAGAAGACATGTTAATTCCTAGAGATATTTTTAGAAAATATGTTGCTTATGCTAAACAAAGAATAAAACCAGTATTAACTGATGAAGCAGTAGAAGAACTTAAAAATTTCTATGTTGAATTAAGAAATAGACCTGTTTCTTCTGAAAGTGCAATGAGACCAATTCCAATTTCTGCTAGACAATTACAAGCTTTAATTCGTATGTCGGAAGCATCTGCAAAAATAAGATTAAGTAAACTAGTTACAAAAGAACATGCAAAAGAAGCAATTGAATTAATGAAATATTATTTAATGCAAGTAGGTTATGATTATGAATCTAAAACATTTGACATAGATAAAATTTCAGGTATGACTGCATCAAAAAGAAACAAAGTATTGATTGTTAGAGAATCAATAAATACTCTTAAAGAAAGATTAGGAGAATTAATTCCAATAGAAGAAATAGAAAAAGAATTAGAAGAAAAATTATCAAAAGATGAAATTGAATATGCAATCAATGAGTTGATAAAAAACAGTGTAATCTATCAACCAAGACAAGGTTATGTTCAGAAATTGTAAAGATTTCTTTTTATCTCCATTAGAAAATTACCTCTAACAAACACAAGTTTATTAAATCCAATAAATATTTTATTATTATGGCCCTTGAAGGAAGAACTCAAAAAATAATTAGGCAAATGCAAAATGAAGGTAGAATATTTAGTATTCCAAAAGAAGTTATAGAAAGAATACAACACAAAGTTGCACTTGCATATGCTCCAAAAATAGAAGAATTTAGAAAAAAAGAAAAAGCTTCAAGAATATATATTGCAGATATTGAATCTGGAAGAATTAATTTTTACAAACCAGATAATTTTTATCAAAAAGTAAAAGATTATTTTTCTAATATATTTAAGTAAAATCTAAACTCACCCCACATAAATATTTAAAAAACCATTTTCTTTTAACAATTCATGGCAGACGAACAATTCAAAAGAAACATAGCATTCAAATTAAGAATAGGAGATATTTTAATGGGTAAGCCTGTTTTAGATGAAGAAAGATTTTCATTCTTAGAATTAGGAGATAAAAAAATAGTTAGAGTAAATATTATTGGAAATATAATTGAAAAATTTGATAGTGAAGGAGAAAAAAGATTTTCTGTTTTAACTTTAGATGATGGTTCTGGACAAATAAAACTTAGGGTTTTTGCAGATGATGTTGAAAAATTCAAAAACATAACCCAAGGGCAAACAGTTTTAGTAATTGGGTTATTAAGATCTTTTAACAATGAATTGTATATTAATCCTGAAATTATGAAAGAACAAGATGTAAAATATCTTTTAATAAGAAAATTAGAAACAAATAAAAATAAGATTCAAGCAGAACCAATTGCAAAAGACCAAATAATTGCTGTAAAAGATAAAATACTTGGAGCAATAAAAAGTGCAGAAGACGAAGGTGGAATAGAAACAGAAAAAATAATTCTAAACTTAAAAGAAATCTCTCCTGTAATAATTAATCAAGAAATACAAAAATTCTTAGAAGAAGGAATTATATTTGAACCAAGACCAGGAAAAGTAAGATATTTAGGATAATCTTAAAAACCCCTTATTCTACTCATAAATATGACAGATTATGAAAAATTATTAGAAGAAGCACATAAGAAAATAAAGAAAGTAGATAGCAATGGCGACAGATTTGAAATTCCAAAAATAGAAGGGCATTTTGAAGGGAGAAAAACACTTTTGACTAATTTTTTACAAATCGCTTCACACATTAGAAGAAAACCAGAACACTTTCAAAAATTTATTTTAAGAGAACTTGCAACTTCAGGAAATATTGAGGGAGACAGACTTATTTTAAACAATAAAATTCCAAGTGCAAAGATAAATTTAAAGATAGAAGACTATGTTAAAGAATTTGTATTGTGTAAAGAATGTAAAAAACCAGATACAGAATTAGTTAAAGAAGGTAGATTAACTTTTATTCATTGCTTAGCATGTGGAGCAAAACACTCAGTAAGAAGCAAAATATAACTCTTTCTCAGTTCCAGAACCTTTAAAAAATGAAAATCCCTTACAAAAAGAAGTAAATGGAGGCTAAAAAATGGTAAAAGGATATTGTGTAAAGTGTAAGAAAAAAGGACAAGACATGAAAGATGCTGCAATAAATCAAACTGCGAGAGGGGGATTTATGGCTAAAGGAAAGTGCGCTGAATGTGGATGTAATATGTGTGCTATGATGTCTAAAGATAATGCAGAAAAAGCTATGGCAAGTGGCGAAGCTAAAAAAGCATTTTAGTAAAATTTTTTAATTTTTTATTTTATATTTAATAGAATCAACTCAAATTTAAAATGAGTAAAGTAAGGGACTAAGAGGAATCTTAAAATGATAGTAAAAACAATCAAAACATATAGAGATGTTGTTGCTATTTGTGATTCTAAACTTCTAGGAAAAAAGTTTGAAGAAGGAAAATTTCAATTAGATGTAAAAGAATCTTTCTTTGGAGGAGATGAAACAAGTGAAGAAAAAACAATAGAAATTATGAGAGAGATGGTAAAAGAAGATGCTACATTTAATATAATTGGAGAAGAATCAATTAATGCTGCATTAAAAGCAGGAATAATAAAACAAGAAGGAATTGGAAAAATTGCGAATATCCCCTTTGCTTTAATTCTTATTTAATTAATTTTATAAACCCTTTCCCTCTTTTCCTACTATGGCATATTATAAACCAAGAAAAGGTAATGACGAAGAACCAAGAATACAAAGAGCAAGACTTCCAAAAGGAAAAGAAGCAATTGGAATTATAGAACAAAGATATGGAGGAAATAAAATGAATGTTAGTTGTCTTGATGGTAAAAATAGAAATTGTAGGGTTCCAGGAAGATTAAAAAGAAAATTATGGTTAAGACCAAATGATATAGTAATAATTGAACCTTGGGAATTAGATGATTCAAAAGGAGATGTAATATTTAAGTATAATAAAAACCAAGTTATTTGGCTAAGAAAAAATAATTATCTAGAAACAGAAAAAACTGAATTTTAACATGAAAACAATATTATCTGAAAAAGCCCCAAGAATTCTAAAGAATAAAAAAAGATTGGAAAAAAAATTAAATATAAAAATTTCAAACAGAGGAAAAGAAATTCAAATAAATGGAAAACCAGAAGAAGAATATACTGCTGAAAAAGTAATTGATGCTTTGAATTTTGGATTTCCTTTTTCAGTTGCAATTTCTATTAAAGAAGAAGATTTAGAATTTGAAATATTAAATATAAAAGACCACACAACAAGAAAAGATTTAGAAAGAATAAGAGCAAGACTTATTGGAAAAGGAGGAAAAACATTACAAACTTTAAATCAATTAACAAAATGTAACTTTGAATTAAAAGATAATCAAATGGGAATAATTGGTTCTCCAGAATATCTTGAAAATGCACAAGAATCAGTAATTTCAATTATTAAAGGTTCAAAACAATCAAATGTATATAGTCATTTAGAAAAAAACCAAATAAAACCAGTTATAGATTTAGGTTTAAAAGAATAACTTTAAATATTAAAAAATTCTCGCTTCTTTATGTCCGAGTAGCTCAGTGGTAGAGCGCATGGCTGTTATGTTATGAAGCAAACTCGCAGTTACCATGAAGTCGGAGGTTCAAATCCTCTCTCGGACGTTTTTATACATTTCCTCTCTCAGAAGTAATTGCTTGAACTAATTTAACTGCAATTAAATCATGATTAAAATTATCTTTCAAAACTCTTAAGTTATGATTAACCCACTTTCTTCTTTTATCTTCATCAAAAATTAAATTAACTGTTTCTTGAATTTTTTTGGAATTTAATTGAAATTTATTAAAAGTTATTAATTTAAAATTACATTTAGAAATATCTTTTTTAAAAACAGGATAAGCATATACAATTGGAATTAACCCAGAAGCTAAAACTTCCAATAAATTATTTCCAAAACCTTCAATTTCACTAAAATAAGTAGTTATTGCTTTTAATTTTGCAAAAACTTTGGGATATTCTTCAAAAGTCAACTTTGTTTTATTAGAATAATCTTCTGCAAAAACTAAAAAAATGTTTTCATGATTATATTTTTCTTGTAATTTTTTATTTAACTGAATCAATTCTTTCCTCTTTTTATCTGGATCTTGACCTGAAATAAAAAAATAAATTGATTTATATCTTCCTCTCTTTCTAAGCTTCTCCAACAATTCATAACAAAACTCAAGTGCAAAATCAATTCTTTTTCTACCTACAACCCTTGTATGTTGTAAACAAAATAAAACTTCAGATAATTTTAATTCTTTTTCACCTAATAAATTCTCAACTTTAAAATCTCTCATAAATGTATCTACAGTTTCATTAAATTTATCTGTTTGTAAATCTCCAAATTTTTCTATAAAAGTATCTGTTGTATTATAAATTATATCATTATTTGTCTCAATTCTCTTATAAAAACCAGGATCTCTCTGATCTAACTTTTTTAAATATTTTCTAGCTTCTTTAAATTGTAAACTATTAATAAATAAAATATACTCTACAAAAGGTCCAGGAACTCCTTGAAGAAGATAATTCTCAACATCTCTTGCAGGACTTAAAAATTCTTTTCTTTCTAAATGTGAATCATGCCACCATAAAATATATTTTGGGATTTTGTTTCCTTTCAAAATTTCATCTCGATAATATCTACTTAAAGCTACAGATGAAATAAAATTAACAGGATGTGAAGAATTATGAGATATTAAAACATCTATTTTATTCCTTTTTATAAATCTTTTAATTGTTTCTTTAGCTTTTGTTATTGTTTCCTCTATTTTTTCACTACTTCCCCCACCATAACCTACTTGATAATTTTTACGCATTAAAAGAGTAGTCTCATTTTTTGTTGACAAAAGTTCACTCTCTGTTATTCTCTTTGATTTTATTTTAGAATTTCCAATTAAATAATTTATATTTCTTATAGGAACTTTTAATTTCTTATTTAAAACTTCTTCAATTTGATTCATTACAATTGAAACTCCTTCGGTATCTCCAAATAAAGAATGAATCATACCATATTTTAATTTAGGAATTTCTTCTTTACTAAATTGTTTTGCTTTAATTTTATCTTTTTTAAGTAACTTTATCATTAAAATTGATAAATCTCCCAATATAAATATCTTTCTAACAAAAAACCTTAAATTTATATATCTGTATTTCCAAACTTAATTATGGATCTTGATAAAATAATTAAAAACCGAAGAAGTGTTAGAAAATTTAAAAGTAAAAAACCAGATTGGAGAGATATTTTAGATTGTATTGATAGTATGAGACATACTCCTATGGCAGGAGGTAATTTTACTTTAAAATTTATATTAGTTGATGATAAAGAAAAAATAGAAAAACTTTCTGAAGCAGCACAGCAAGATTTTATCTCACAAGCCCAATATGTTTTAGTAGTTTGCTCAAATCCTTCTAGAACAGTAAATGCATATGAAAAAAGAGGAGAAACCTATTGTAGACATCAAGCAGGAGCAGCAATTCAAACTTTATTATTAAAAATAACAGAGGCAGGATTGGCAACTTGTTGGGTAGGTCACTTTATAGATGAACAAGTCAAAAGAATATTAAGAATTCCTGAAAATATAAATGTTGAAGCAATGTTTCCTATAGGATATGAACTTAAAAAACCAGTAACAAGAAAGGTAAAATCAGATTTAGACACTGCTCTTTACTTTAATGAATATAAAAATAAAAAGATGAGAAAAATTAGAAAACTAGAAGGAAAAAGAACTGGAAGATTAAAAGATAAAAAATAATTCTAAATTATTTATTTAATAGATTTTTTAATAAGAGGATTTGGTATTGCTGTTTTTGAATTTGTCATTTGAGAAATTGGGCTTGAATCTTTAGCTGATGTTATAGGATGTTTTATTACTTGTTTCACTGATTTTATTGGTTCTACTGGCTTTATAGGTTTTCCTTTATTTAATTTAGTAGTATCAACTTTATTTACAGAAGTTGACTCTGTTAAATCAACATCTAAATCTAATCCCTTAATTATTTTTAAAGATAAATTAATAATCAATGTAAAAATTAAAGTTATTATAAACATAAAAATTCCAAATGCTATAGGAACTCCAACCAAAATCATCCATATAGGGTAAGTTGCTAAAAATGGAATGGATGAAAGAAAGATAGTTAATATTATTCCAATTAAAATTCCTACAAAAAATCCAAATAAACCTCTTAAAGAAGCTATTTTAATAACATTAAACTTTTGTATTTTTGCCATTCCTCTTTTTTCCTTAAATAATTAAATAATTAAGAATATAAAAACTTTACTAAAACTTAAAAACAAACAAAACCCACCTCTCCTTCCCCTAAAGGAGAGATAAGAATTAAAAATAAAAAAACGTTGATCAGGCTTGACCCTAATTAAAGGGAAGCTTCATAAAAGAAACAGTAGGTGTCTTTTATTTACCGCAAAACTTCAATACCTAAATCAGAGATTTCTTTTGACACAGGAAGTGATTGTTCTTCAACATTTCTTCCAAGCACATACGGAGACGAAACCCCAGTCATAATAGTTATTACTCTAACTTTTCCAGTAAATTCTTTGCTAATTCTAGCTCCAATAATAACTTGTGCTTCTGGATTTAAATTTTCTGAAACTGCTCTTCCTATTACATCAAACTCTTCTAATTTTAAGTCAGGTCCACAAGTAACATGTATTAAAGCACCGCTCGCACCTTGATAATCCACGTCAAGTAGAGGATGTGTAAGGGCTTGCTTTACTGCTTCCATGACTTTGTCTTGTGTGTCTGCTTCTCCAATACCAATAACTGAAACACCACCATTTTTCATAATTGACGAAACATCTGCATAATCCAAGTTAATCAAACTCGGAAGTGTAATTGTTTCAACAATTCCTTTAACCATAGTGCTCACAAGTTCATTTGCAACTGCAAAAGCTTGCTCAATAGGTAATTGTCCTGCAATATCAACAAGTCTATTATTGTCAAGAACAATACATGTATCTGTTACATCTCTAAGTTCTTGTAAACCAAATTCAGCTTTGTCAATTCTTGCTTTTTCTGATTCAAAAGGCATAGTTACTACTCCAATAACAACTGCTCCAGTTTCTTTAGCAAGTTGAGATATTACTGGCGCTGCACCTGTTCCTGTTCCACCGCCCATTCCTGCGACTACAAAAACCATATCTGCTCCACCTACCATCTTCTTAATATCAACTATTGCTTCTTTTGCAGCTTCTCTCCCTTTTTGAGGAGCTCCACCACAACCTAATCCACGAGTCAATTCTTTACCAATCAAAACTTTTTCATCTGCTTTTGTAACACTTAAATGTAAAGCATCTGTATTTGCTGCGTAAATTGCTGCTCCATTAATACCTTTATTAAAAAGCCATGTTATTGCATTACAACCCATACCCCCAACACCAATTACCTTAATATTTGCTTTTCCAGCTCTAAGTTCATCAAAGTTAATACTATGAGAGTCTGTATTTGCTATTGCCTCTTTTGCAAAATCGAATACCATCTTTTTTTTAACCTCCTTTTCATTTTATTGTAACTTTTCTACGAAAAGCTTATATAGTTGTTATGTTTTCAACTATAGTTAAGAAAAAAAGGGAAATCACCTCTTCATACATTCATTAATTATCAAACCACGAATTTGAATAATTAATATACAAAAATATTAGTAAATAATTCTTTAAATAAATTTTGGTGATGAAAAACAACTAAGAAATTTGTTTACGTTAAAGTTTGGGGAGGCACGAGCTGAAATTTAAAGGTTTCCTCTTGAGTTTAAATCTATCACAAGCTGTTCTAAGCGAAGTTGATGAAAATTGTCTTTAAAATTGTCGTTGGGGGTGAAAAGAGCGCGCTTTTTTGCCTTCTTTTTTTCTAAAAAAGAAAATTCCCATAATATTATAAAAGATTTTCAATTATTTGAATTATGCAAGATAAATTAAAATCAAATATCTGGAAGTATTTTCTAATTATCTTAACTAATAGAAGAAATTATTTGCCTATCCTTGCAATTTACTTTTTGACACTTTCAAATACTACTGCTCAACAAATTGGATTATATATTGGAATTGGGTGGATTGCAGGATTTCTTTTAGAAATCCCTTCAGGTTATATTTCTGATAAATGGGGACATAAAAAAACATTAATTTTAGCTAAATTTTCTATGTTAATTTCAACTCTCTTTTTTATATTTGGAAATTCTCTTCCTTATTTCATTTTGGGATCGTCATTTATTGCTTTAGGCTTTGCTTTTACATCTGGAACAGGAGGAGCGTTTTTACATAATACTCTTGTCGGATTAAAAAGAGAAAAAGAATATGGAAATATTGGTGGAAAAATTAGAGCAAAAGCTTCATTGGTTTCAGCAGGAATGATTTTACTATTACCTTTATTGACAAAAATTTCATTTATTATGCCTATTAAAATATATTTAATCTTTGATATAGTTGGAATTTTAGTAGCATTTTCTCTATATTCTCCTAAAATAAAGTATGGCGCAAAAGACGAAGAAGGAGAAAAAATATGGTCACAATTAAAGAGATTTAAGGGAACGGGATTTTATACTACTTCTCTTTTTATTGGAATGCTTGGAGGTTTTATGATGGCACTTTCTCCGTTCAAGGAACCTTTTGTAGAATCCTTAGGGTTCCCCATTATATTTATAGGTTCAATAATGGCACTTTCTAGGGTGGTTTGGTTTATTGTTGGACATAATTTAAAATTCTTAAAAAAGATAAAGATTCAAAGGCTACTCTTTTATGAAATCTTTTTCTTTTCAGGATTGATTATATTAATCTCGCAATTAACAAATCCTTATTTAATTGGTGCAATGTTTGCAATACTAATAGGATATTGGCATGGACGAAGTTCATTGATTGGAGAATATTATTTGAATAATTTTTTGATAAATAAGAGATATAAGGCAACAATGCTTTCGATTAAACAACAAATTGGAAAATTGTTTGAATCTGGTATTGCATTACTTATCGGATTCGTTATGGCTATTTCTTTTAGTTCTGGTTTTTTAATTTTGGGAATTTGTATGTTTCTTATTTTGTTGGCTATTTATCCATTTTTGAAAAAATGTGAAAAATAATTCGCAGCGAAGCTGATTATCTGTTTTTATCTTTGATAAAACGCGCTCCCTGTCTTTTGTTTTGACAATTTTGTTTTCAGCAATTTCGTTTAACATCAGGTTTAAGGAGAGTTTCGACTAAAAGGTATAAATAAATTTTCATAGTTTAAAATCAATTAAATCAAAGGTAAAATAACTTGTATAGAGCCAATTCCACCTTGAATAACACTTACAACAACTCCCCGCAAAACAGCAAACAAGATTAAAGACAATATAATTACAAATGCCAATTCTAATGCCCATATTCCAAGAGCTCTACCCCAACCTACCTTAAAAAAAGTCTTAATTAAAAATATATTAAATACAATTAAAGCTATACTTAAAACAATATTTAATGCCACAATAGAAATAAAACTTATGATTACACCTATAACTGCTGTTATTAAAACAACTTTAAATGCAGGAACAAAAACCTTTCTCTGTTTAAGAATACTAGCTGAAAGCATTAAAAGAAGCGTCCCTATTATTAACAAAACTATTAAAGAAATTATAGTAGTTAAAATAACAAGTCCTATCGCCCCTAATACCATAAATATATTAGGAAAAAGTTATTTATAAATCTATATTCTTCTCCAAAGATTCTATCTTTTTCCAAGTATTTTTTAATTTCTCATTTGCTCTTTTAACAAGTATCTTTAAGAAATCATCATCTACTAGAATCTTTCCATTATCAATTATTGGAAACTCTAATCTTTCTGT
This sequence comes from Candidatus Pacearchaeota archaeon, assembly GCA_023144035.1. Taxonomy (GTDB): domain Archaea; phylum Nanobdellota; class Nanobdellia; order Pacearchaeales; family GW2011-AR1; genus JAFCEV01. The sequence goes on from JAGLGM010000001.1 coordinate 202,309, forward strand.
ACTATTTAATTCAACAATATATCTTTTATCTACTGCAATAATTCCTGACTTTTTCCAACCAGCTAATCTTGCTTTAGTACATAATTTATTAGCATCTTCAAGTGTTTTACAAGCAACATGAAGTGCACAAGGATCTAATTTAAATTTTATTGACTTTTTAGCTTTCTTAACATCTTCTAAATTTTTTTTTAATTGTTCAAAACTAATTAAATTATGATATCTTTTAAGAAATAAATCCCTTGCTTTTTCATCTTGATCAGCAATTATAATTACTCGCCCAGAACAAGAAGAAGTTGTATAATAATTATCAGACTTATTTATCTTCTCGCACAAACTAATAATTTTCTCATCCCACTTTCCAATATGGGATTTATCTTTTTTAGAAAGAATTTCTTTTTTCCGCTGTAAAAATATGTCTTGAGGCATAATAAATTCAATAAGAAAATCTTTATATATTTTAAGGAACTTTCTAAGCTATGAAAAATCTAAGAATCTCAATAATTGGGCCAGGAAATATTAAATATCATTATCAAGATCTTTTAAGAATAAAAGAAAAAACTCTAAAAAAACACATCAACAACCTTGGAAAAGTAATTGCAGAATCAAATAATTCTATTGCAATTGTACCTGATAAAGGAATTTGTTTAGAAATAGCAAAATCATATAAAAAACAAGGTGGAAAACAAGTTTTAGCAATAGTTCCTAAAGATGATAAAAAATATGGAACAAAACATCTAAAACAATATATTTTTGAAAAAAACTTATTTGATAAAACAATTAATTCAAAAACATGGCAAGAACAATTATTTAATTTATGTTTATATGGAGATGTTTGTCTTTATTTAGGCTCAAGTATAGGTTCAAATGCAGAACTTTTAGCATCAGTATATAGATATAATAAACTAAACAAATTTAAGAAAAACAAAAAGAAATTTGATAAAGAAATTAAAGCAGGGTCTGAAATTCATCTAACTTTTATAATTTATACTCCTTTTTTAAAATCAAAGAGACTTCCTACAGAAACAGAAGCTTATTTTAAAAAATTTAAAATAAAATTAGAATATGTTAAATCTCCAAAACAATTGAAAGAAAAACTTCAAAAATTATGATTTCTCAAGAATTTGAGCATTTATTCCTTCTTCTTTACAAAGTTCAACAAATTCCTTTGCATCTTCTTCACTCCCAATTATACTCGCATAATGCATTGGAATAACTAAAGTAGGTTTTATTATTTTAGCTGCTTCAACAGCCTCCTCAGCACTCATTGTAAACCTACCTCCAATAGGAAGTAAAGCCACAAATTCCTTGTCTGATTGATTATGGCCTGTTAATTTTTGCATCTCTGGTATAACATCTGTATCTCCTGCATGATAAATTATAACCCCATTCATTTTTATCAAATATCCTACCCATCCTTCATCTTGAGGATGAAAATGTTTATCAACATTATAAGCAGGTAAAGTAGAAATTTTTATATTTCCAAATTCAACTTCTTGCCCTACTTCAACAACATGAATTTCAATAGGTACATCGAATCTAGTAATCTTACTCTGACAATCTGCAGGAGCAATAATTTTTGTTCCTTCTTGAATAATCTTTTCAATATCTGCAACACTACAATGGTCATAATGACTATGAGTTAATAAGATAATATCTGCTTTTTCAGAATCTTCTTTAATATTATATGGATCTATGTAAATTGTTTTGCCATCCTTTATCAAAAATCCAGCATGTCCTAACCATTTAATATCTACATTTCCTATGTTCATAAAAATTCAAAGAACTCTCGATTTTTAAAGTTAATCAATATCTAAAAGGATGTAATCTCCAGAATGACCTACATTATACACTTCTGTTTTTCCTATCTTCTTTTTCCCCTTTGCTTCATGAATGTGTCCACAAAAAACATATCTAGGTTGTTTCTTCTTTGTATACTCTAAAATAACTTTGCTTCCAGCATGTTTCCCTATCCATTTTTTAGGAGGATCATATTTATTACTTACTTTATCTAAAATACCATATGGAGGTTGATGACAAACTAAAATATCAATTTTTTTAAATTTTTTCAAAACTTTTTTAGCTTTACTTGTTTCGTTCTTGGCTTTCTTCATCTCTTTTTTAAAATCTTTTGGTTTAAATTCATTAACCCAGCTAGTATCAACAAAATATTCTAAGAAACCAACACGCAAATTATTAATTTTCCTTAACCTATTTTTAACTAAAAAAATATTTTTCATGTTATTAATCATTCCAAGAGTATAATTAATTTTAATTCCATATTCTTTTTTATCTCTTCTAACTTGTTTTAAAGTAGTAATTCCAACATTTCCTTGAATAGTATAAACAGGAGCAAATTTCCTTAATTTATTTAAAATTTCAATTGTAGAATTATGAACTTCTGTATCAACTGTTTTGATATATTTAGCATCTTTTTCTAATTCTTCTAACCCTTTTGCTTTTCTCTTTAAATTATCAAAAAACCATTTTCTAGCTAAATCAACTTTTCCTAAATCTCCTGTAATTAAAATTACATCTGCTTGTTTTAAAATAGATTTTTTATACTTACTATACCCATGGGGATCCCCAATAACTAATATCTTCATAACATCTCAAACAAAATCAAATTTAAAAACCTAACTAATAAAATAAAAAAAGAAAATAAAAAATAAAAATAAAAATAAAATTATTCTTCGTCTGAATCTTCTTCATCTTCTGAAGCATCTTCATCACTATCTTCAGATTTTTCTTCTACATCATCGTCGTCTGAATCATCTTTAGCTTCTTCTTTGTCTTCGTTATCTTCTACTTTTTCTTCAACCTTTTCTTCTTCTGTAGAATCTTCCTCAACCTTTTCTTTGTGTTCTTCTTCCATTGTATTTCCCTCCATTTTATATAAAATACCACTAATCTATTTTGCTTTTAAAGATGAATTTCTACTTAAGAATTAAGAAAAAACCTACAAAAGATTTATAAAAGAAATTCTAAGGATTAAATCTTATTTGTGTCTAAACTTAAACTTAAAAGCTACAACATAATAGAAGTTCCTAATCTAGACAAATGTGGGTCTCCTGTTAAAACCTTAGCATCATTTAAAATAGCAGTGTTCAAAATAATCATATCTGCAAACCCCATACTCTTAATTTTCTTTTTAGTCTTATTATACAATTTTCCAAATTCCAAAACAAACTCTTCATTAATTCCGGCTATTTGAGAATTATGTTTAATAAAATCTAAAAGCTCCTTGCAATTCCACCCTTCTTTATCTGCTTTATAGCTTAATTCTAAAAGAACTATCAAAGGAGTTAAAACTTCATTATTTTCAAGATAATTCTTAACTTCAAGCCCCTTTTTACCTCCTTCAAAATACTCTATCCACGCAAAAGTATCAAAAATTATTTTCATTTTAACCTATTAGAATCCTTCCACATTTCTTCCCGCTCTTTTCTTGTAAAAGATTTTGTTTTTCCTTTCAAAGCTCCAAACATAGAATCCTTAACCCCTTCTTTTTTCATAACAAGCTCAATTATCAATTTATCAAATGAAGAAATTTTTTCTTTTTCTTTTAACTCTTTAATTAAATTAAATGTTTTTTCTTTCAAAGCAATAGTTTTCATATTATAATATATAACTTATAACTTATAAATCTTTCTAAGGATTAAGCCTATTTGGAGTTCTTGGAAAAGCTATAGCATCTTTAACTGTATCAAATCCACATATCCAAGCAACAAATCTTTCAACACCTAAACCAAAACCAGAATGAGGGACACTTCCATATCTTCTAGAATCTAAATACCAATCAGAAGTTCCTAAATCTACTTTAGCTTTTTTTAATCTTTCTTTAATCTTCTCTAAACTTGGCTCTCTTTGTGAACCATCAACTAATTCCCCTATATTTGGAGCTAAAAGATTAAAATTAGTTCCTGTTCCTGGTTTTTTTAAATCCTCTCCATGATAAAACTTCAAAAGTTTTAAAGGATAATTAGTAACAAAAACAAATTTATCTCCATAATATTTAGCTAAACCTCTTTCTTCATGAGCTCCAAAATCATCACCTTGTTTTATTTTGTGTCCTTTTTCTTTTAATTTTTTAATTGCTTCTTCATAAGTTATTCGTTTAAATGAAGCTTTAACTTGCTTAAGCATAGGAATATCTGCTCCTAAAATTTCAAGTTCTTTTTTATTTTCTTTTAAAACTTTATTAATAGCATAAACAATACATTCTTCTGCCATATCCATATTACCTTTTAAATCCATCCAAGCACTTTCAAGTTCAAAATGCCAAAATTCTGTTACATGCCAAGGTGTTTTAGACCTCTCTGCTCTAAAACTTGGAGCAATTGTATATGCTTTTTCCACAGCACTAATAAAATTTTCAGCATAAAATTGCCAAGATTGAGTTAAGTATGCTTTTTTTCCAAAATATTTTAATTCAAATGTTTCAGAACCACCTTCACTAGTAGCCCCACTTAAAGAAGGAGCTTCTACTTCTGTAAATCCTTTTTTCCGCATAAGTTCATGAAAAGCAAAAAGAACTGTAGATCTAATTTTCAAACTAGAAATCATCTTCCTACTTCTCAACCACAAATGCCTTCTATCCCCTAACAAATCTTCATTCAAATCTTTTTGAATTGGAAACTCATTTGACACCCCTATAATATTTAATTTATCAACAGATATTTCATAACCTGTTGGTGCACGTTTATCTGCTTTAATTATTCCTTCAATCTCTACAGATGCTTCTACTTGTAATTTATCAATATCATTCCATTGTTTCATAAATTTCTTTCTATCTACAACACATTGAATAATGTTTGTAGAATCTCTTAAAACCAAAAATCTCAATTTATTCGAACCTCTTTCTCTATAAATCCAGCCCCTAACAGAAACCTTTCCTTTGCCTTTATTTATAGCCTCTTGGATTGATATGAATTTCATTTCTTAACTTTCTTCCCTTTATTCTTAAACTCAAGCCCAACTTCATCAAGTTGTTCTTGATAAACATCAGAAGGAGAATCCATCATAACATCTCTTGCTTCTTTATTTTTTGGAAAAGCAATTACTTCCCTTATATTATCTTCTCCAGCCATTAATTGAACAAGCCTATCCATTCCTAAAGCAATGCCTCCATGAGGCGGAGCCCCAAACTGAAGTGCATTAAGTAAAAACCCAAATTTCTTTTTTGCCTCTTCTTTAGAAATTTTTAAAATATCAAATACTTTTGATTGAACTTCTGAATCATGAATTCTAATACTTCCTCCACCAATTTCAGAACCATTCAATACAACATCATAAGCTTTTGATTTTGACTTTTCATTAAAATCTAATTTACCTTTTTTACCTGTAATTGGAGTTGTAAAAGGATGATGAACTGACTTATATCTTTTATCTTCTTTTGAATATTCAAAAGTTGGAAAATCAACAATCCAACAAAAAGCAAATTCATTTACATCATTTTTATTTTTTCTTAAATCAGGATTATCTCTCCCATATTTTTTCATTGATTCATCATAAGAAATCCTCTTAAAAGGTGTTTTAATTTCTTTATTTAAAACTTTTTTAAAAACATGTTTTAACATTCTTTCAAGTATATTAATAATATCATCTTCTTCTATAAAACTCATTTCAACATCTACTTGGGTAAATTCTGGTTGTCTATCTTTACGAGAATCTTCGTCTCTAAAACACCTTGGAATTTGTATATATTTATCAAAACCAGCAACTTGGCTTAATTGTTTAAATATTTGAGGACTTTGAGGTAAAGCATAAACTTTTCCTTTTTCTTTTCTAGAAGGAACTAAAAAATCACGTGCACCTTCTGGTGTTGATTTTGCTAAAATAGGAGTTTCAATATTTACAAAACCTTCTTTTTCAAAAAACTCTAAAACAGCAGAAGTAATCTTTCCACGCAAAATAATATTTTTTTGCATTTTCTCTGTTCTTAAATCTAAAAATCTATATTCAAGTCTAATTTCTTCTGAATTTTCTGCTTTTAAATCAAAAGGCATTTTAGGACATAGATTAAATATTTCTAATTCATCAACATTAATTTCGATTCCTCCTTGTTTACCCATATCTTTATTTTCTTGTCCTTTAGGTCTTGCCTTAACTTCTCCATTAATTTTAATAGAAGATTCTAATGTAAGACTTTTAGCATTTTCAAATCCTTTAGAATCTTTTGGAATAATACATTGAACTTTCCCGTATCTATCTCTTAAAACAAGAAAAACCATTGATTTAAAATATCTAATAGAATCAATCCAACCACAAAGACTTACTTTACTTCCAGCAAGTTTTTCATCTACTTCTCCAAGATTGTGTGTTCTTAACATAGAATATGTAGAAAAAGAGAATTTATTAATCTTATTATTTCAAATGTTTTTGAATTATTTCCATTGCTTCTCTTCCACCTATTTTTCCCTTGAATTCTTTCATAACTAATCCCATATAAGCTTTATCAGATAAACCAGGTTTATCCTTGATTATCTTTATAATTTTCTCTTCAGCTTTAGAAAAATCTATATCAGGAATTTCAAACTTTTCTCCTTTTACAATATTTTCTAAAACAGATTTAATATGTCCTTCTGAAATCTTTCCTTTTTTAACATTTTGTAAAACAGAATCAAAATGAGCATCTAAAATTTTTTCAACTTCTTCTAAATTTTTCTCACTTCTTGCTGCAATTTCCCGAGGATACATTAAGAGAATTTTTGCAACTAAAACAGGTTTATTAATAATTTTTAAAAGAGATTTAAATTCCTCAAATTTATTTTGCTTAAATAATAATTTAATCATATCTTTATTTAATCCTAATTTATCTAAATCTTTTTCAACATCTTTCTTTAACTTAGGAAGATCTTTTTTAGCTTCATTAATTAAATTTCTAGATATTTTCAATAAAGGTAAATCTGTTTCAGGATACATTCTTGCACTTCCTGGAAGAGGCCTCATAAATTTAGAGCTAGCATCAGGTAGAACATTCCTAACTTCCATCTCTGTTGGTTTTTTAGAATCAGATAATTTCTTTTGTCTTTCAACTTCATTATTAATTGCCTTGATAAAAACATTCATATTTTGCATTCCTTTAATCTCAACTCTATTTTCTCCTTTAATAGAAATATTAACATCTTGTCTAATTGTTCCAATTCCTCTTTTAACTTTACAACTTCTTAAAATATTTCCAATTTGTAATGCAACTTCTTTTGCATGTTCAGCATCTTTAATATCTGGAGCAGTTACAATTTCAACTAAAGGTATTCCTAACCTATCTAATCTGTAAATTTCTCTCTTTTCTTCTCTTTTAACAATTCTAGCAGAATCTTCTTCTAATAATAAAGATTCAATTCCAACTTTTCCTTTAGAAGTTTCAAGATATCCTTTCATAGCAATTAAAACAGTTCTTTGAAAACCAGAAGTATTTGAACCATCAACAACTGTCTTTCTCATAATTTGAGTAAGAGGAACAATTTTCATGTTCATTAACAAACCAATTTGAATAGCTATCTTTAAAGCATCTTTATTAATTTCATGTGGAGGTTCTTCATCTAACTCAACTAAACAAGTATTTTCATTATATCCTTGATAAACAAATTCTTTATCTAATTTTGCTTGATGTTTTGCAGCAATATCAATTTCTCCACCTTCACCTGCAACAGCATGTAATTTTCTTTTAATTTCAAAATCAGGTTCGTCATTTCTTAAAACACTAATACAATTACAAAACAATTTAGAACTATCTAATTGCTGATGAATTTCTAATCCAGATTTAAATTGCAATTTTTTATAATCAATTTCAGGCATAAATAAGAAAAACAAATATAGTTTATTAAATTAATGAATAATTATTTAATCAATTTGTTATTATATTTCTTTAAAAGATCAGGAAAATATTCTGTAAGATCAAATTTGGGCCTAGAAGGGTAAAAATCTTTACTACGAATAAAAACATCTACTGCCTCTCTTTTAGGACGGTCACAAAAAAGAACATATGATAAAGATAATTTGAGATTATTTGAACTTGCCTCATCTAATTTTTGGGCAATTAATAAAAAATCTATATCAGAATCTTTCCTATTTTCTTTTGCCCCGCTTCCAACTAAGAAAACATTTTTTATTCTAAAATTCCGGGAATTATTGTCTGTAACTTTGGCTTGTTTTTTTGCTAAAGAAGAATATAAATATAAAGTATTTTCTAAAGCATTAGTTATTCTTTTTGAGGGATTTCCATCTATAAGAGGAGATAAATTCCATTCCTCTGAAGCATATTTCTTAGGCAATTCTGTATAAAATCTCATAAACAAATTAATGTAAAACAATATTTAAATCTTTCCATCTGTAACTCCTTAAGAGTTATAACCATTACATAATAAAATTAATAACATTTATAACATTTAATTTTCTGTTAAAGATATGAAAAAGAAAGGTGTGAAAAAAGAAATACATTTCCCTATAATTGGTTCTTCAAGAACTTTTGGACAAAGATCTTCTGATTGGACTTCAAAATGGATTGGGAGTTGGACATTTATAATATCTTTTTTAGTACTTTTAGGATTATGGATGTATGTAAATATTAATTTTCTTATTCAATATAAATTAGGAACTCCTTGGGACCCTTACCCATTTATTCTTTTAAATTTAGTTTTATCATGTCTTGCAGCAATTCAAGCTCCAATTATTTTAATGAGTCAAAATAGGCAAACTCAAAGAGATAGAATTAAAGCAGAAAATGATTATAGAATAAATAAAAAAGCAGAAAAAGAAATTCAAGAAATAAAAAAATTGTTAATGAAAAGAAATAAAAAATGAAAATAAAAATTAAACATTTAATTGTATTTGTTATATTTATTTCATTTTTAGCAGCTTATCTTTTTCCAGGAGTAGGAGATAATGAAACAATTCAAACATCTATAACTTTTCTTGGAATATTATTTGGTATTATTGTTGGTTTTTTTATAGCTGATTTATATGCAAGATTTCAAGGAATAAGATCAAATGCAGCAATTGATTCAAGTTGTTTATCTACTTTTTATTTCATGGCAACCATCTTAGGACAAAAAAATAAAAAATGGTTAACAAATGTAGAAGAGAGCATTAACAAATATATTAAAAAATTTATGCCTTTACCTTGGGAAAAATATTCTGAAACAGAAAAAGAATTTTCTGTATTGGGAGATTCATTAAAAGAATTAAAATATACTACAGACAAGGAAAATGAAACATATTCAAATATTTTGGCTGTTTATTCACAACATTCTGATGCAAGAGAAAAATTAGTTATGTATGGTAGAGATAAACTTTCTTGGGGAGAATGGTTAGTTACTTTATTTTTAGGACTACTATTATTGGGATCATTATTTTATGTTAAAGACACATCTTTTATTTCAACAATATTTACAGGAGCCCTTACTTCTGCAATATTAATTTTGTTTATAATTATAAGAGACCTCAACAACCTAAACTTTGGAGAAAATGCAATTTCAATAGGCCCTTATGAAAGAGTCTTAGACGCAATAGGAAAACCAAGATATTTTAAAACTAAAAGAAGAAAATTTATTTAAAATATTTTAGAAAGTTTTATAAATTAATTTGTCTTAAAAAAAAGAATGATAAGAAAAAATAATTCATCAAATATTTTACTTTTTTTGTTATTTTTAATAGTAGGTCTTTATTTTCTAAGCACTCCTTTTAAAATAATTCCTTCTTTAGGAATTAATGATTGGATAATTTTCGCAGGAGGAGTTCTACTTATTATTGGAGGAATTAAATATTTACGTTTAAATCTTCATTCTTCCTACGGCCCTAATTATGGCTCTCATTATTAATTATTCCTCCAACTTAGGAAATAAATAATCTCTTCCCATAATCCTATTAAAATAAAGTTTTAACCTATAAGGTGCCAAACTCATAATAACACATACTAAAAAACCTAAAGGGTGTTTAAACAAACCATAAACATTAGCTTTAATTTCTCTCCATAAAACAACCTTAGATTTATCTTTCAAATGATATAATTCATGTTCTTTAACAAATTTTTTAACAATTTTAGGCAAATCTTTTCTAACATAAGCTGTGTTATTTTTTATATCTGAATATCCAAAAGCAGGATACAACTTCTTTTTAGAAACATATTTTACTTTTGATTTCATTTTTCCAACCTATCATTAAATTCTCCAGAAAGATTTTCTAACATTTTTTCCTTAACATCCCAATCCTTATGCCCTAATACAAACCCCAATTTTACTAAAGCTGTTTCAGCTAACATGTCTTCTAAATAAATAATTCCTGCATCTAAAAGCTCCCTTCCAGTCGAATAAACTAAGGGGTCTAATCTTCCATATATTGCCTGAGCAACACCACAAACAATTAATCCTTTATCAATAACTTCTTTTAATTTTTTTGTCCAACTAACTGTTGCTTCTTTTGTTGAAACATGTCCTAATCCAATCATCTCAATTATAATTCCCTTATATTTTTTCTTAACATAATAATCTAAAATTTCAGGATCTTGACCAGGATAAAATTTTAGCAAAGCGACTTTATCTTCAAATTTTAAATCTATCTTTACTTTATTTTTATTTCTAACATTATAATCCGAGATTTTAGTAATTGTGTCTAAAGAAATCTTTGCAAATGGTTTTGAATTTACTACTTTAAATGCATCTCTTTTTGAAGTATGAAGCTTTCTTACTTTTGTTCCAGACATTGCATAACAAAAATCATCATTTGTTGAAGCATGTCCTACAAGCATTACTTCTGCAATATCTGAAATAGCAGCTAAAGCAGCACATTGTAAATTTAAATTTGCATCTGATGAAGCTCTATCAATACTTCTCTGAGCATATGTTAAAACAACAGGTTTATTTAATTTACCTAGAAAAAATGAAAGTGCAGCAGAAGAATAGTGCAAACTATCTGTTCCATGGGTTATTATAACTCCTTTAATATTTTGATTATTCAAAAGTTTTTCGGCAACTTTTGCAATCTTTTTCCAATCTTTAGAATCCATATTTTCAGAACCTTTCATAAAAGGAATTTCAATTTTCAAAACATTTACTTTTTTAAAAAGCTCGGGATAAATCTTAAACAAACTTTCAGGAGTATCTAACCATTTAACAGCTCCTGTTTTTACATCTAATTTAGAAGCTATTGTCCCTCCTGTAATAATCATTGCAATATTTGGTTTCTTACTATCTTTTTCAATTTTTATCTCTTCTATTTTTTCTTTTGCTTTTCTTAACACCTTAATATAAGAAACATCTTTTTTATTAAATCCAATATTATATCCTGAATCTAATTTCAATAACGCAACACCTTTTTCTGATTTAGGAACTTCTAAAAGAATTCCTTCATAAATTAATTTCATTAAATGTACTTCAACATAATCTCCTGCTTCTGCCATGATTTATACAAGAAATACTAAATTAAAAAGATATTGGTCACTAAAAATAAGGTTTTTCTTTTTTAAAATAATTTATTGGATTAAGAAAACTAATAATTTTATAAAATTTTATCTTTCTAAATAGTGTTTTTCTATCTTTTTCTACATCTGTCTTGGTCCTAATCTTTCTTTTCATCAAAGCTATAGAAGATTCATATATATCTGTATGAAACACTTCACATTTATCTTCAACACTCATTAGAAAAGAAATGGGAAAATCATTCATATAAATTTATATAAAAAACTATCTCAAAACCAACCAAAGCTCTCTAACAACCCCTAAAACAAAAATTAGTATTAAAAACCCAATTACAAACCAATTAACAGGAATTGAATATTCAGGTTTTCTATTTCCTTTTTTCTTTGCTTTTTTAATCATTAAAAGAATTAAAATAGCAGCCAACCCTCCTGAAACAACCCCTCCAATAGATAAAATATAGGTAAAAGAAAACTCAAAAAATCTAATAATTAAGAAAATTAAAATAGGTATTAAAGATGCAAGAAGCCAAGCTTTTCTTTTTTTAATTTTTTCATCAAACATAAAACTAGTTTCTAAAGCATTTCCTAAAGCAAGCCAAGAAGTAAACATTGCAAATATACCTAAAAATACAAAAACAGTTCCTAAAACTAAAGTAGCTATTTCAGGAGTTCCAGAACCCTTAAACCCTACAACAACTAATGCAAACAAAATATAAAATATAGTGCAAACTAAAGTTCCAGTAAACAAAACTTTTTTCATTGATTTTTCTTTATTACCTAAGGCAATTTTAACCTCAGGAATTGAATAAAAAGCTAAGAAAGCAAATAATATAACTCCAAAAGGAAGGAATATATTTCCAAGATTAAAATACATTAAATTAGCAACTTCTATTTTATTAAAAAACAATATAACTATTAAAAAAAGTAATCCTAATATAATTGAAACTCCTATTTTTTCATATCTTTTCAAAACTTTCATTTTTCCCCATAACAACCCAGACATTCCTGCTCCAAATAAGATTCCAAAAAGAGTAGTATAACTTGAATCTCCAAAAATTAAAAAACTTATACTTTCTCCAATACCTAACATATATGCTACAATTGCAGCATAAATACCAAAAACAAAAGCAAACTCCATAAATTTTTTTCCTTTTTCTCCAAGATATCTTTTAGCATAACCTACTAGTTGATGATTTCCTTTTGTTCTCAAAACAATCTCACCCATATACAAATTAACAAATAGTATGATTATCCCAATTAAAAGAATATATGCTAAAGCTACAAAAAAACCAGCTTGCGCTGCAACATAAGGAATACCTAAAACACCTGCACCAATACATGTTCCAATAAAAATAGATGTTGCTGACCAAAACTTCTTTTTCTCTTGTTTCATCTTTATCTCTTTTTTTTATAGGCTCGGAGGGAATTGAACCCTCATTTTCCGGGCCGAAACCGGAGAGTCTATCCGTTAACTTACGAGCCTACTTTAAAAATACAATGTAAAAAAGGTTTTTATATCTTAATATTTTATCTTCTACAAATTAAATAAGTTAATTTTAAATAGATATTTTTGTTTAAACTTTCATGACTAAAAAATCAAAAGAAGGTTTAAGTGTAAAAAAAGAGGAAAATTTCAGTGAATGGTTTAGTCAAATCCTTGAAAAAGCAGAATTAATAGATCTTAGATTAAATATGAAAGGTTTTATGGTATTTAGACCATTAGCTGCAATGACAATTGAAAACATGTTTAAATTATTTGAAGAAGAGCTTCAAAAAAAATCACATAAACCAACACTTATGCCTTTAGTAATTCCTGAAGCAAATCTAAAACAAGAATCTTCACATGTTAAAGGATTTACTCCTGAAGTCTTTTGGTTAAAAGAAATAGGAAAAGAAAAATTAGCATTAAGACCTACTAGTGAAACTTTGTACACTCCCATGTTTAAGTTATGGGTTAGGAGTTATAGAGATCTTCCATTAAAACTCTATCAAAGAGGTTCTGTATTTCGTTTAGATACCAAAGCTACAAGACCTTTAATTCGTACTAGAGAAATTATTTGGATAGAAGCTCACGATGCATTTGCAACAAAAGCTGAAGCTGAAGCACAAGTTCAAGAAGATATTAATACAACAGAAAAAATAATGCATCAAAAATTAGGAATTCCTTTTTTAGCTATAAAAAGACCACAATGGGACAAATTTCCTGGAGCAGAATATACTGTAGGTTCAGATGTTTTTATGCCAGATGGAAAATTAATACAACAACCTTCTACACATTTAATGGGACAAAAATTCTCAAAAGCTTTTGAAGCAAAATTCAAAAATATAAAAGGAAAAGAAGAATATTTATGGACAACTGCTTATGGCCCTGCAATGTCAAGAATATTAGCTTCTATAATTTCAACACATGGAGATAATCAAGGATTAATTTTTCCTTTTTGTATAGCTCCAACTCAAACAATAATAATTCCTATTTATAATGCACAAAATAAAAATAAAATAATTAAAGAATCAAATAAACTAAAGGAAGAATTAAACTCAATAGGAATAAGAACTGAAATAGACGCAAGTGAAAAAAGACCAGGAGAAAAATATCATTATTGGGAATTAAGAGGAGTTCCATTTAGAATAGAAATAGGAGAAAAAGAACTTAAAACTAAAAAAGTAACTTTATCTACAAGAAATATTAAAGAAAAAGAAACATTGTCAATTAAAAAGATTTCTAAATTAAAAGAATTAGGAATTAAATTTGATACACAATTAAAAGAAAAAGCAGAAAAATTTATGAAAGAAAGAGTTATTAATTCTAAAACAAAAAAAGAAATGATAAATGTAATAAAAGATAAAAAAGTTGCAAGAGTAAATTTTTGTTCAACAGATAAACAAGGCGAAAAATGTGCAGAAATTATTGAAAAAGAAATTAATGCAGAAGTTAGAGGAACTTTAGCAAATAAAAAAGAAAAAGCAACTGGAAAATGCATTATCTGCGGAAAACCTGCAAAAGAAGTTGTATATGTTGGAAAGAGTTACTAACTTAAATTACATATTACATAATATTCATTAATGAATTTATTCTATATTCTTTCATTATATTATTCGCATCCTATACAAGAGTTTAACTCGTCTTCTAGTCTCAATGTAACTTCTAGTAAAAAGCCCAACTCTTCTTCCACTATTCTTTGTTCCATGTTTTTTTTGGTTTTCATTTTATAAACTCAAAATTAAAACAGAAGATTCTTAGGCCTGAATTTTTATTAGAAGCGTGTCCAATTCAATTCAGGCGTAAGAAAGATCCCTGAATTAAATTGAGATATCTTTAATTAGAGTGTAAACTAAAAAATCCATGCACGAATTTCTTGTCCAACACCCTTGTCTCATATTATATTTAAGAAATAGTTATTTTTATAGTTTTCTATAATACAACTTTCCTCAATTCCCTTTCAAACTTCCCAAGATCTTCTAATTTTATTTGAGCACCAACAGCATCTTCATGGCCCCCTCCAGTAGCACTCTCAAATTCTTCAATTATTTTTACAACTTTATTTTTAATTCCTTTTCCTCTAATAGAAAGACTAGCTCTTGCTTCTTTTTCTCTTACTACAACAATTACTTTTTCAGGAAATAAATATTTTAATCTATTTGAAATTTCTGCACTCATACCTGTATCTCCACCATATTTAAAAAAAACAAGTTTATCTGAATCTTTTATCCCTTCTTTTGCTTTTTCAATCAATCTTTTATATTTTTCATATAATTCATTAGATCTACTATGCATTGAATGTGTTTTTGTATTTTCTTCTAAAACATCATAAGGAGATTTAACTTTCATCAATAATTTTAACATATTAATTACATTTGTTGTTCTATCCATTAAAGCAAAACCAAACATAGTTGCAATCTCCCCTATCTTAGAATTATAAATTATTTCAAAAGCATCTTTAGAATCAATTGTCAAATCTGCAAATTTTTTTCTAAAATCAGAATAAAATTCTGGAACAAAATAATCAGAAATACAACCTATAACACCTATCCACATATCTTCTTTTTTATTAGTTATTTGATAGCAAAGAGCTGTAACAGGCTCATCTGATTTCTTTTTATTAAACCTTGGATTATAATAATTTACAAATTTAGGTATTTTTTTCTTATCAATTATGTGGTGGTCTATCCAAACTACAGGTAAATTAATTTTATGAATTTCATCAAAGAACTCTTTAGAAACTTCTGGTTGGTCTAAAATAAACAAATAATCTGGTTCTAATTCTCTAACTTTTCTAAAATAATCTTTTGATAACTCAGGAGCAGTTTTAATTGCAAATCCTTTTCCTCTTCCAATATACCTTTGCAATAAAAGAAAAGAACAAAGCCCATCATTATCATTATCAAAAAAGAAAAGAGGATTTTGTGCCTTTTCCAAATGATCCTTAATTTCAATTACTTGTTTTTTAGTTAACATTTAAATTCTTTTTCCTACACTTATCCTTTCTCTTAAATTATAGATTTCTTCCTTAAAAAATGTTACCAAACCTTCATTTTCTAAAACTTCAAAAAGCTCTTCATCACTTGCAACTAAAAGATTATCTAATTTCTTAAATTTATTTATTAAAGCAGTTGAATATCTTTCTAAGAAATTTATTTTGCTTAAAATTCTTGAACCTTTTGGAGAAATAGGTTTATCGTGAAGCTCTTCAAAAAGCATTCTAGAAATATTCATAGGTTCTAACAAGAAATCAAAATCCATCTTACTTAGTAATTTTGAAGCAAAAGAGTGATTAGCCCCAAAATAATCTTTCAAAATCATTTTTTCTTCTTTATCTAAATTTTTTATAGATTCTTTTAATCCCATATTAATAACCATTCCTTCTTTTCCTAATTCAGCTAAATATTTTTTAATTATATTGGAAATCCTTTTTATTATTTCTAATCTTTGTAAAACAGCAGAAACATCATTAATAGTTACTAATCTTTTTAATTCTAATAAATTTAAATTATCTAATGAATCATTAAAAATCTCTT
Organism: Candidatus Pacearchaeota archaeon; assembly: GCA_023144035.1. Lineage (GTDB taxonomy): Archaea > Nanobdellota > Nanobdellia > Pacearchaeales > GW2011-AR1 > JAFCEV01. The sequence continues at coordinate 218,738 of JAGLGM010000001.1, forward strand.
TTTGTTTTTCTAAAGTTTGCAAAGTTTCTGTTGCCCTTCTAAGAATCTCAGAACTTGCAGCTAACTCATATGAAGTTTCTTTATAATAAAGAGTCATTTTATTTCTTCTTTCAGAAATTGCAACAACAATTGTTTGTGCTTGTTTAGCAGTCCTTTCTGCAGCTTTATGTCTTGTCCCTGTTTCTTTTGTACTTATTTCTTGACTTGGAAAAAGAAGAGTATTAGCATAGAAAACTTTTTTTAAATCATTAGATAAAATAATTGCTCCATCCATCTTAGATAATTCAACTAATTTTTGAGGACTAAATTTTACATTAATTCTAAATCCTTTTTCAATAATTTTTTCTATATCTCCGTTATCAATAACAATTAAAGCTCCCATTCTTGCCCTAAGTAAATCATTAAGAGCAGTTCTAATCGATGTTCCTGGTGCAAACATTTTAAGAACATCTACAAAATCTTTTTCTTTTTTAGCTTTAACCTTTTTTTGAGAAACTTTAACAATTTCTTCTTTTTTTACATTTTTTTCTTTCATTAAACAAAAGAAACTTCTCAAATATATAAATTTTTAGTAGATTTATTTAACAGAAGCATAAATTAAAGGTAATGCAATAGTTGCATCGCAAAAAACATCTACAAAATTTGCATTTCCTTTCATCTTTCCCCAAGAAATTCCTTCTCGTAAAGGAGCACCTGAACTTCCACCTGGTTCTATTCTATCTGTTGTTATTTGAATGCCATAATCCGAACCTTTTGAAAATTGCAAAGATTGTTGAATAAAATTTTTTGGTAACCCTCCTCCTACATAAATAACTCCTGCTTTCTTAGCTTTCCAAGAAAAATCTATAATATTATTCATATCTGCAAAAACATCAATATTTGTTTTTTCTTTTCCTTCTGCAATTCTTCCCCAAATCATGAGTCCTATTCCAGAATCTGCAATTCCAGGACAAAAAATAGGAAGCTTCTTTTCATAACATCTTTTTAAAATCCCGTCTCCAGGAGATAATTCTCCTATCTTCCATAAAAAATCCTTGATATTATTACATTTTCTTAATTCTTCATAATTTTCTTTAAAGAAATCTTCTAATTTTTCATAAACAGAATTTTTCATAAAAACATTATGAATCCTATCTATTCCTTCTTTGTTTAATTTCTCATCATCTTCAAATTCATTTCCCATATAATGTTTTTCTCCTAAAGATTCAATTAAATCATGAGTAAGATTTGCCCCTGTTGTTACAAAAATATCTATATTTTCAAGCATATCAATTATAATTTGCTTCATTCCTGCAGGAACCATTGCACCTGCAACTCCTAAAAAAACTTTACATTCTTTATCTTCAAACATTTTCTTCATAATAGAACTTGCTTCAGAAATCTTTTTAGCTCCAAATCCTGCTTCACTCATTTCATTAACTAATGCTGAAATTTTCATGTCTTTTTCTATTTTAATATGCTTAATTTCTTCCATAATAATCTGTAAAAACTTAATTTTAAAAAGCTATGTATTTAATTAAATTAATGGAATGGGGAAAATTAACAATAATAGATTTGCATAGTTGTAATAAAGAAAAAATAAGAAATAAGAAAGAAATAAGGAAATTTGTTTACAAACTATGTGACAATATAAATATGAAAAGATTTGGTCCAACAAGAATAAAAAGATTTGGAGAAGGGAAATTAAAAGGATATTCTGCCATACAATTTCTTCAAACATCTTCTATAACAATTCATTTTGACGAAGAAAAAAACAGAGCTTTTATAGATATTTTTAGTTGTAAAAAATTTAATGATAAAAAAGCAGAAAAACTCTCAAAAGAATTCTTTAATGCAAAAAAATCAAAATCAAGAGTTTTATTTAGAAAATAAAAACAACCTATATCTTCAATAATCTAAATACTTTTAAATAAAAAACAACGTCTAAATATACAATGAATAAATGGTTTGGACTTTTTGTGGGATTAATTTTAGTAATTATCACAGTATATTTTGCTGGAATGAACACATGGGAACTTAGATATGCAGCAATAACTGTATTCAAAGGAATGTTAATATGGATTGTATTCTTCATAGGATTATTATTAATAATCTTGGGAATAAGCGACTTAAAAGATTAATTTTTTAAGAAATAGCTATAAGTATTCCTTCTATAATTCCTGCAATAATTAAAAGAGGTATTACAATAAATAAAAATACCTTAAATGAATTCCAAAAATTTGCAGAAAAAACATTATACTCTTGCCTCATTTTAACATTAAACTGTTTATTAAAATATAAAGTAATTATTAAAGTGGGTAAATAAAATAATAAAAATAAAAAAGAAATTAATTTATTTCTACTCCAATAAAATCTAATTGGTTCTATAATTAACCAAAGTCCTAATTTTAAACCAAGTCCTAATGAAATAAAGATAGCTGGCAATTCAAAAATTCCATGGGGTAAAAGCCTCCATAAACTCAAAACACCGTATTCTACTGTAGTTAATGAAGAAACAAACCCTAAAAGATACCCATTAGATATAAGTGCTAAAAAAGGAACTACTCCTAAACCAATTCCAAAAATCATTCCAAAAAAACTACTTTGAAGATTATTTAAAAAAATAAAACTTACAAGTTCAGTAGCAGACATTCCTTGTGTTTTTTCTAATATTTCTTGAATAAATTTAAAAATTTGATTTGAAAGAATCTCAGGAGGAGAAACAAAAAGAGCAAGAAAAAAGAAAGCAAAGAAAATCCCTATAGAAATATAAATAAAATTCTTAGATTCTTTAATATAATTCCAACTTTGTTTATATTCTTTTTTTAAACTAAAACCTCTTTTTTTATTCATTATGAAAAATGTTTTTGAATTGATCTAATTTTATTAGGATACTTTGTCCTTAAATATATTCCATAAGCCAACCCACAGAGCAACCCTCCAAGATGAGCAGTGTTTCCTATACCAATATTTGCTGTAGCAGAAATTATCCATAAAACTATTAACAATCCTGGAGCAGCATATTTCATCTTTATAGGTATTGGAATAAACATAACATAAACAGGAAGATTTGGAGTAAGCAATACTAAAAGCCCTACTAACCCAAATAAAGCTCCTGAAGCACCCACAGCATACGCACTAAAATCAGTTGGAGAAATTAAAGATAGTAAAACAAAAGCTAATCCTGCAATTAATCCTGAAATTAAATAAAACAAAAGATATCTTTTTTGTCCTAGAACTTTTTCAACTAAAGACCCTATAAAAAATAAAGAAAGCATATTTACAAATAAATGAAAGATTCCTCCATGCATAAACATACTTGTTAAAAATGTCCAAATATATTGTCCTGCAAAAATATTTGCAGGTTGTAGAGCAATAAAATCAATAGATAAAATTTCAGAAGACATTAATATTAAAAAAACAAAAAACAAAACAACATTTGTCAAAATAATAGTACTATTCACACTTAAATTTCCAAAAATCTTCTTTTTTTTCTGAATAGGTATCCTATAAACTCTTACCATTTACCTTTTCTTTTTTGTCCTAGAACTTTTTGTTTTAGGATGCACCAAAGAGCGCACAAATTTAGTCTTTTTGCCCCTGATTTTAGATTTTAGGGGTACACCTTTAGGTGCAACAAATTTCTTTTTCACAACTTTCTTCTTGACAACCTTTTTCTTAACTTTCTTTTTCACAGCTTTTTTCTTAACAACTTTCTTTTTAACAGATTTGTTCATTTCTTTTTCTAATTTCTTTTTTGCAGCTTTTCTCTTTGCTGAAGCAATTGCTTTTTTCTTTGCTTTCTCAAGAAGTTCAAGTTTTATTTCTTTTGCTCGTTGTTTATCAATTTTAACCTGTTCTTTATCAATTTCTTCTTGAATTAATTTTAATTTTTCTTCTAATTTCTCTACTTCTCTCTTAAATTCTTTTAATAACTTAGTATTATCTTTTAAACTATAAACATCTCCACATTCATTACAAGTAAATTCTTGTAATAGTGCATTTTCTGCATTAACTTCTATATTACATTGTTTACAAACATAAAATTCTTTAGTCTCCCTACTTTTTATTTGATTTTTTAATTGTTCAACTCTTTTATGAGTTAGATTTGATAAAAATTCTAAAGACTTCATAATTTCAATTTTCCAAAAATAAGTATACCATCCTTTTCTTTTATCTTTTTTTCTTATCGAAGAAATTAACCCATGATCAGAAATTTTATATAAGATATTTCTAGTTTGATTGATTGTAATTCCTAATTTCTTTGCAATTATAAATTCATTTATATATTTCTTCCCATCTAACATATCAATTATGTCTTCTGCTTGCTTACCGACGACAATAGCTACTACTTCTTTAAGGAATGTTTTAAGCATCTTTTTATTAAAAACAACTCACATAAATACCTTTCGGTTTATTTTTAAAAAAGATAAAAGTTTTTAAACCTATATTGTATTTTATATATATTCAAATCTCTATATTAAAAAACATTAATAAAGAGTTCAATACAAAATGGGGTTGTTTAAAAAAGAAAAAAAAAGTGTGGAAAAAAAGGAAATTCCTCAATTACCTGAACTTCCTAAGCTTCCAGAATTAGCAAAAATAGAAGAAAAAGGACTTTATTCTCAATCAGTTAATCAATTACCAAAATTTCCAAATAATTCTTTTGGAGAGAAATTTTCTCAGAATACTATTAAAGAAGCTGTAGCTGGGGACAAAGAAGGTGAAGAGGATTTTGATGCAGATGATTTTGCAGATAACATGCAAATGATGCAAAAACCTCTAAAAAAACAATTTACTCAAAAAATTTCTCCTGGATTTCAAGAAGCATCAACAAAAACTAAAAAAGCAGAACCAGTTTTTATAAGATTAGATAAATTTGAAGAAAGTCTAAATTTATTTAAAAAAGCAAAAAAGCAAATATCAGAAATAGAAACTATGCTTAACAACATTAAAAAATTAAAAGAACAAGAAGAAAAAGAATTAGAATTTTGGGAAAAAGAAATGCAATCAATAAAAACACAAATTGAAAAAGTTGATAAAGATATTTTTTCTAAGATAGAATGAGTGAAATAATTCATGTAAAATTAGAATACAATGAAGCACTTCAATCTAAAAAAGATATTTTGAGTTCTGAAATTGGATTATTAAAAGTGGCAAAAGCTATAAAAAAACATCAAATATTAAGATCAGATGAACTTAAAATAAAATTAAGACTTCATAGAAAATTAAAAGAATTAAAAACAAATATAACAAAATTACAACAAGTTCTTCCTAAAGTAAAAATACCTGAAATACTTGAAGGAAAAAGAGAATCTCCTGAAGAGCAAATAATAAAACCAAAGATAGAAAAAAGAGCCCATGATAGTGGTTTAGAATCTCAATTAGCAGAAATCCAAGCAAGACTAAAAGAACTTGGTTAATATCAAACAATTTTTAAAACTCTGTTTCTTAAAGAAAATATGACAACTAGAAAAGAATTAATAAAAAAATATTTAGAATTTTTTAAATCAAAAGACCATAAAGTTATTTCAAATGCTTCACTTATTCCTGAAAACGACCCTACTGTGTTATTTACAACAGCTGGAATGCACCCCTTAGTTCCATATTTAATAGGTCAAAAACATCCGCAAGGTAAAAGATTAGTAAATGTTCAAAGATGTATAAGAACAGGAGACATAGAAGAAGTAGGAGACGAAACACATCACACTTTCTTTGAGATGCTTGGTAACTGGAGCTTAGGTGATTATTGGAAAGAAGACTCAATTAAATATAGTTTTGATTTTTTGACAAAAAAATTAAAAATTCCAAAAGAAAAAATAAATGTTACATGTTTTAAAGGAGAGAAAAATATATTGAAAGATAATGAATCTTCAAAAATTTGGAAAGATTTAGGAATTAATAAAATAAAATTTTTAGGAAAAAAAGATAATTGGTGGGGACCTGCAGGAACAACAGGACCTTGTGGCCCAGATACAGAAATTTTTGTGAATAATGTTGAAATTTGGAATAATGTTTTTATGGAATATAATAAAACATCTAAAGGTAAATTTGAACCTCTAAAACAAAAAAACGTAGACACAGGAATGGGTGTAGAAAGAACAGTAGCAGTTCTAAATGGTTATGAAGATAATTATCTAACAAATAGTTTTAAATTAATTATAAAAGAAATTGAAAAATTATCAAATAAAAATTATAAAGGTAATGAAAGAGAAATGAGAATTATTGCAGATCATATTAAAGCTTCTGTATTTATAATTGCCGATGGAATTATTCCTGGAAATTCTGAGCAAAGCTATGTTTTAAGAAGATTAATTAGAAGAGCTGTTAGATATGGAAAAATTATTGGAATAAAAAATTTCACAACACAAATAGCAGAACCTGTTTTTAAAATATTTGATGATTATCCAGAATTAAAAAAACATAAAAAAACTATTCTTAAAGAATTAAAAAAAGAAGAAGATAAATTTTTAGTGACTTTAGAAAAAGGTTTAAACAAATTTAAAAAATTCACTTCAAACAAAAAACAATTATCTGGTAAAGAAAGTTTTCTTTTATATCAAAGTTTTGGATTTCCTATTGAAATGATTGAAGAAGAATGTAAAAAACAAAAAATTAAATTTTCAGTAAATGATTTTGAAAAAGCAAATAAAGAACACCAAAAACTATCAAGAACTGCAACAGCTGGAAGATTTAAATCAGGTTTAGCAGACAATTCAGAATTAACTACTAAGTTACATACTGCTGCGCACCTTTTACTAGAAGGATTAAAACAAACTTTAGGAAAGAACATAACTCAAAAAGGTTCAAACATAAACGCAGAAAGATTAAGATTTGATTTTTCTTTTCCAAGAAAACTAGAAGAAAAAGAAGTAAAAAAAATAGAATATCTTGTAAATTCAGAAATTAAAAAAGAACACAAAATTACAGTTCAAGAAATGTCTCCTCAAGAAGCTAAAAAAAGTGGAGCTGCAGGATCTTTTGATAAAAAATATGGGAACAAAGTTTCTGTTTACTCTATAGGTAATTTTTCAAAAGAAATTTGTGCAGGACCTCATGTAAAAAACACAAAAGAATTAGGAACTTTTAAAATAAAAAAACAAGAATCAGTTGGAGCAGGAACCAGAAGAATAAAAGCAACACTAGAATAAATTATTTTTAATATTTATAACCCATATCTTTCAATAATTTTATTGAGTCTAGCACGCCTAAATAAATTAGTTTTCCCTGTCTCTTCTATTCCTTTTCTTATTTTTTTAAATGCTCTTGCATCTCCATATTCATATAAATATCCAAAAGAATCTCCTTCAGAAGAATTTATAATTTCAGGATAAGATGTTAATTTAAGCCCTCCTAAATATGAATTTTCATTATCTGTAATAATTGAAGGACCTGTTGTTTCAACAAAACAATAACTAGTGTCTAATAACCCGTATTTTTCTGGGCATTTTATCCCTACAGAATCATGGTTTTCTAATTTATGATAAAAAAATACTGTTTCATAACCAATTTCTCTAAGAAGAAAAACAAGTAATTCTGATTTAGAAGCACAAACCCCTTCTTGTTCATATAAAACTTCATAAGGATATCTTGAATAATTAATACTATTATTTCCAAGAAAAATTTGCTCATCTGAATTTCCAAAAGGAATGTTTTGAACTAAACTTATTGCTATTCTTGCTTGATCTGTTTTACTGCTTGCAAGATTTTGTATTTGAATAACAAGAGGCATTAACAAAATCTTTTGATTTTCTTCATTAATTTTTATAAATTTAAAATCTTCTCTTAAAGGTTTTTCCCCATTTGAATAAGAAATAAAATCTGGAAGCTCAAAAAGATAATCTGTTAAATTACCATAAACAGTAAAAGAAATGTTTTTTTCTTTTCCATTTAAAAAATATGTGAAATTAACTTCTTTTGGATTAAATTGATAAAAAGATATGCAAGACTCATCTTCAATATTTGTAAGATTTACACATCCACAAAGAGATGCTTTCTCAACTAAAACTCCTTCAGAACAAAAATAAGGTTGATTAACAGAACAATCTCCTTCCAAAGTTCCATCTCCGCAATTATTATCTTTTTGAAATAAACCAGCACTTACAAAAGTCACAAGGAACAAAACCAAAATAAACATTAGTAAAACTTTTTTCATTCTTTAAGTACCTCTTCTAATAATTCGGGGAATTCTTTTGTACCCATTCCTCTTTCTGTAAAATGTCCTTTATTCTTTAAAACAATTGGTTTAATATTTAACATTTCAGAATAAATTTTACAAGATTCTAAAATACTTTCACTATCATTATCAGATTCTATAAGAATAATTTCTTTAACATTATTCTGTAAATTTTTATTTATTTCAAAATCATAAAATTTATCCAATTCCCAAACTTCTTTTTTTAAATTAATAATCGCAGGAGCAACTAAAATTAACTTTTTAATTTTTTCATTAGTCTCTCCTAGCCACTTAGTTAAAAAAGCTCCTCCTGCACTGTGACCAATTAAAATAGTTTCTTCATCAATTGGGATTTTTTCAAATTCTTCTTTCCATTCTTGATAAGTTGGTTTCCAACAAATAGGCATTAAAGGTGTATAAGTTTTAATTCCTTGATTTTCTAATTTATTTTTAATCCAATATATCCAATGGGCTTTATTTTGAGGAGATTCTTTTGCCATTTCTTCACTTTTTGGAGAACCGTGAATAATTACAACTTTCATTCTAAATAAATCGCAGGCCTTCCTGGCTTTGTTTTTTTAGACATGTTTGAAGGATCATATTTAGTTTTATCATTAACAGCAAATATACTAATTTTTCTTCCAGATATTTTATTAATTAACGCTTCATCATACAATTCTTTCTCATTTGGTAAAACATAAACATAAATTTTTTCTTTATTTTTAACTAATTTAAAAATTTGATTTATATCAGATATTAATTTACTAATTGCTAAATCTTGTTTTTCAAAAAATTCATTAATTTTCTTTTTATTTGCTTTAGACCATTTTTCTAAACTTAAAAAATTCTTATTTCCTAATTTTTCCCAAAGTTCCTCAGTAATATGTGGACAAAAAGGATTTAATAATTTCAAAGAATTTTCTAAAACTTCTTTAGATGTTTTTTCAGGGAGAGATTCAAATAATTCTCTTAATTTAATCACAGCTAAATTATATTTAAAATTCTCTAAATATTCTGTAATTTCTAAAATTGTTTTATTAATCTTACTTTCTATTCTTGCATCTGCTTTTTCAAATTGTACTTCCTCAAAATAATTTACAATCTTTTTAATAAATTTAAAACTTCCTTGAATTCCTTCTTCACTCCAATCAATATCTTTATCCGGTGATGAATTTGAAACTAAAAATAATCTTGCAGCATCAATACCATATTTTTTAGAAACTTCTTCTGGTAATACAACATTTCCTTTTGATTTAGACATTTTTTCCCCATCATGTCCTTTTAACATTCCTTGATTAAACAGTTTAGTAAAGGGTTCATCAAAATCTAAAAAACCTAAATCCCTAAGTACTTTTGTAAAGAACCTAGCATAAATTAAATGCATACAAGCATGTTCTGTTCCCCCAATATATTGATCAACAGGTAGCCATTTTTGTACTAAAGTTTTATCAAATGGTTTTTTTGAGTTTTTATTATCAGGATATCTTAAAAAATACCAAGAGCTATCAAAAAAAGTATCCATTGTGTCTGGTTCCCTTGTTGCATCTCCTTTACATTTAGGACATTTAACATTTATCCATTTTTCATTTGTTTCTAAGGGGTTTCCTTTTCCAAATTTTACTTTTTCTGGTAATTTAACTGGGAGGTCTTTTTCTGGAACAGGAACCAACCCACAAGAACCGCAGTTTATTATTGGAATGGGTGTTCCCCAATATCTCTGTCTTGAAAATCCCCAATCTCTTAATTTATATTGAATAACTTTTTTACCTAATTTTTTCTTTTTCAAAAACTCTGTTATTTTTTCTTTTGCTTTATCATTTTTAATGCCATTAAATTCTTTAGAATTAACTAACACTCCCTCTTGAATATATGCTTTTTCTTTTACATTTCCTCCCTTAGTTTGGTTTTTAGACAAACTAGCTATGGGCTTTGCCTCTTGCTTAATAACTTCTTTTATATTAATTTTATATTTACTTGCAAAATCAAAATCTCTTTGATCATGTCCAGGAACAGCCATAACCATTCCACTACCATAATCTGCAACTACAAAATTACCTGCCCAAATAGGTATTTCTTCTCCATTAATTGGGTTTCTTGCATAACTTCCTGTAAAAACCCCTTCTTTTTCTAATTCTTCAATATCTTTTTCGCTTGTTGATTTTAATTTTTTCAAAAACTTTTCAACTTCTTTTTTTTGTTTTTCTGTTACTAAACTCATTAATTCAGAATGTTGTGCAGAAATAACCATAAAAGTAACTCCAAAAAGAGTATCAGGTCTTGTTGTAAAAATAGGCCATTTTTTCCCCTCAATTTCAAATAAAATTTCTGTCCCATGACTTTTTCCTATCCAATTTTTTTGCATTGATTTTATTTTTTGAGGCCATTCTAATCCATCCACTTTATCAAGAAGTTCATCTGCATATTTTGTTGTTTTAAGATACCATTGATCTAAATGTTTAATTTCTACTTCTGTATCTTCGTGTCTCCAACAAACCCCTTTTTGTACTTGTTCATTTGCTAATACTGTCTTACATTTTGGACACCAATTAACAGGTGCTTTTTTTCTGTAAACTAAATCTGCTTCTAAAAATTTTAAAAACCAAAATTGATTCCATTTATAATATTCTGGATCCATAGTAGAAAGTGTTTTAGACCAATCATAACTTAATCCTATTAATTTCATTTGTTTAACATAATTTTTTATTGCTTTTTCAGTAAATGGTTTTGGATGTTCTCCTGCTTTTATCGCTGCATTTTCAGCAGGCAATCCAAGAGCATCAAACCCCATTGGGTAAAGAACATTAAATCCTTGCATTCTCTTGAATCTTACATAAATATCTCCAATTGTATAGTTTAAAGCATGCCCCATATGTAATCCAGAAGCAGAAGGATATGGAAACATCTCAAGAACATAAAACTTTTTTTTCTTACTTTCTTTAACTTGAAAAATTTTTTTATTTTCCCATCTTTTTTGCCATTTCTGTTCTATTTTTTTAAAATCAAAATCCATAAACAAATAACAACTTAGCAACTTTTAAATATTGTCTTCTATTAAGAAAGATATGAAAAAAATACAAGCATACTTAACAGGACAAATTATTTCTAGTAATACTTCTGAATCAAAATTTCTCTATAAAAAAAGTAATTTTGGCGAACTTGTAGGAGAAAAGATTCATTATTCTTTACCAGAAGCATTATTTTTATTTGAAAAAGCAAAAATAGAAATATATATGGGTTCAAAAAAAATATCTTCTAGAGAATTATTATCTAAATTTAGAAGAATTGATAAAAGAATTCAAATCAAATACCCTGTTTTTAAAAATTTGAGAGAAAAAGGATATGTTGTAAAAACAGCATTAAAATTTGGTGCAGATTTTAGAGTCTATGAAAAAAATTCAAAACCAGGTAAAAAACATGCAAAATGGATTGTCTTTGCAGATCATGAATCTAATAGATTGACATGGCACGAATTTTCTGCAAAAAATAGAGTTGCACATTCTACAAAAAAGAATTTACTTCTAGCAATTGTAGACGAAGAAAACAGTATTACTTATTATGAAATTAGATGGTTAAAACCATAATAATCTTTATAACCTAATCCTCCTTCTCTCAGTTATGCCCACTCAAGATACTTCAAAAATAAAAGAAAAGATTTTGTTTACTTTAAGAAGAAGAGGACCTTGCTTACCAGTGCATATTGCAAGTGAAATAGAAACAAGCATATTATTTGCTTCTGCTTTTCTTTCAGAGTTATTTTCTGAAAAAAAGATAAAAATGAGTAATATGAAAATTGGAAGTTCATCCTTATATTTTATTCCAGGACAAGAATATCTTTTAGAAAAGTTTTCACATCATCTTAAAAGTAAAGAAAAAGATGCTTTTGAATTATTAGTAAATCACAAATTTTTAGAAGATTATAAACAAGATCCAGCAATTAGAGTTGCATTAAGATCAATTAAAGATTTTGCAATTCCATTTAAAGAAGGAGAAAAAATAATTTGGAGATATTACACAGAAAAAGAACCTGTACCTCAATTACCCAAAACCATTCTTCAAAAAACAGAACCAATTATACAAAAATCAAAATATGAAAATAAAGAATTTATTAATGAAAAAGATAAAGAAATAAAATCTCTTAATAAACAAGAAGATAATCAAAAGGAATTAGACATTTTTGGAGAACAAAAAAAAGAACCTATTAAAAAACCAATAAAGAAAATTCTTGTGAAAAGAACATCTAAAAAAACTTCTGCTTCTGAGAAAAAAAATGAAAGATTTTTTAATAAAGTAAAAGAATTTCTAATTGAAAAATCAATAAGCATCTCAGGTATTGAAGGATTTAGCAAAACTGATTTAATATTAAAAATTATTGATGGAGGAGTTGAAAAAGTTTTAATTGCATATAATAAAAAAAGGCTATTAGAAGCAGATTTATTAAAAGCACACAAAAAAGCGTTAGAATATAATCTACCCTATATTATCTTAAGTTTAGGTGATCTTCCAAAAAAATTAGAAAATATTATAGAAGCTGTAAGAAATTTGTCAGGAATAGACAAATTAAGCTAATAAAAACCTTTAAAAAACAAATTTAGTTCTTCATATAATGGGTAAAATAAAATCAAAATTAGTAAGAAGGTCTTCAAAGACATTTATTGAAAAAGGAATTGAATTTAATGAAAACTTTGAACATAATAAAAAAATACTTGGAAGTACAATGCCAAGTAAAAAATTAAGAAATCAAATAGCTGGATTCTTAGCAAGAGAAAGAAAACAGAAGAAAAAAGAATAACCTCAAAACTTTTAAATTAACTAATTCTAGTAATTTTGGCGTTGTAGCTTAGTGTCTTAAAGCGCGGCTCTCATGAAATCTTTAGATTTGAGAAAGGCCGAGATCGGGAGTTAAAATCTCCCCAACGTCACTTTATTTAAAAATTTAAAATTAATTTTATTTCTAATAAATTGCATCCTCTTAGAAGTAAATTTTTTTAGTGCATGATTATACTCTTGATCATATTGTAAAAATTTTGAAAACCGATTACTTTGCTTTGGATTGACAAAACCTACATAATCATTAAAAAGAATTAAATTCTCCTTACCATTAAATTGGAACCTACATTGTTCTTGCGCATTCCACTTAGAATCTAATCTTGCTTCACATAAATAATAAGCTCCATTTAAACCTAAAGAAATTAAATAATCATAAATTTGTTTTAAAAAATTTTTATGTATAACTCTTGCTTCTACCCTTGGATAAAATTTATTTGGGTTTTTGGTTAGAACTAAAGAGCCATCTGTAGCAAAAAAGCCTTGTACAATATATTTTATAAGTCCTTTATCATAAAAGGTTTGGGAAATAATAAGTTGCTGTCCTTTTTTTCCCACTGGAAATCCATGGTCTTTTAGTTTATTGAAGAGAATTTTATCTGTAAAAGCTATTTCTATTGCATTACAATCTAATCTTTTCTTAATTTTAACACTTTTTCTATTCCCTTCTCTTAAAGAATTAATAAGGGGAATCACGACCTGTTCATAAAAAGGTTTATCATCTAAAGAATTCCCAGTAATCACAATTGCATAATAATCTTTCTTACAAGAAGTATAAGCAGACAAACATCCATCTCCAGATAATATTCCAAATAACAATGCAAATCTTTTATCCTGATTTAAAGAATTCATATTAAACATTATATTAATTAGCGTCAACGATTTATAATATTTAGTAACTTCTTCATAGTTAGGCCAAGGTCGGGAGTTAAAATCTCCTCAGAGACATAATTTTAATTTCAATCCAGAAACTTTTTAATCTTATCTGAAATTTCTTTCATTTCTTCTTCAGAAGGTTTTACTTCAAGAGGTTTTAAATTAAATCCAGATTTACCATCTAAAGGAAATAATTTGACATGTACATGGTCAACCTCTAATCCTTCAACAACCATTCCTGTCTTAATTGGTTTTAAAGAATTGTCCATAGCTTTTGCTACTTTCTTTGCTACCAAAAGTAATTCAGAATAATTTTTATCATCCATTTCAAATAAATAAGAACTAATATGTTCCTTGGGAATAATTAAAACTTGTCCCTTCATAACTGGAAATGCATCTAAAAAAGCTAAATATTTTTCATCTTCATAAATTTTTTCAACAGAAATTTCTCCTTTCACTATCTTACAAAATACACAATCATCCATGAGAAAAATAAACAGAAACAGTTTAAAGATTTTTCTAAATTCTCTCAAACATATTTACAACTAACAAATAAAAATAAAAATTATTATTTACCTTCTCTTTTTTTTCTTTACAGGTTTCTTTTTCACAGGTTTTTTCTTAACTACTTTCTTTTTCACAACTTTTTTCTTCACCGGTGCTTTTTTCTTAACAACCTTTTTCTTAACAGGCTTCTTTTTAACTACTTTCTTTTTCACAACCTTCTTCTTAACAACTTTTTTCTTAACAGCCTTCTTTTTTACAGGTTTTTTCTTCACAACTTTTTTCTTTTTAACTGGCATGTATATTCACCTCGCTTTTAATTAGTAATATTAAGAATATATTCTTTAAAAAACTTTCTTTAAAAAAATTAAGGGAAAATTTATTTCTCGACGATAAAAACAAAATTATTTAATCAACTTTCCTGCATCTTCAAATTTTAATTTTTTATTTATTAATTTTCTCAAAACTTCTTTAAGTTCAAAAATTTTAACCCTAATTTGTTTAGTAGTATCTCTATCTCTAATTGTCACATCTTTCTTTTTCAAACTTTGTTCATCAATAGTTATACAAAAAGGAGTTCCTATCTCATCATTTCTTGCATACCTTCTCCCAATACTTCCTGACTTATCATAAACAACATTCCATTCTTCTCCAAGATCTTTTAAAATTTCTTCAGCTATACTTTCAAATTCAGGTCTTTTAACAATTGGAAAAATAGCTGCTTTTATTGGTGAAAGTTTTGGTGAAAGTTTTAAAACAACATTTCCTTTTTCAGAATCAGAATAATAAGAATCCAACATAAAAGCAAGATATGCTCTTCCAACACCAAAAGAAGCTTCAATAACTCTTGGCAAAATTCTATTTTTGCTCTCTTCATCATAAACTTTTAAATCTTTTTTAGAAAATTTTTCATGTTCTCCAAGATCAAATTGTCCTCTATCATGACTTCCAAAAAGTTCTCTCCATTCTAAATTAAATTTATATTCAATATCTACAGCAGCTTTAGCATAATGAGCAAGTTCATCTTTCCTGTGTTCTCTCAACCTTAAATTATCTACATTTAATCCCAACTCTAAAAACCATTGATAAGAATTGTAAAGCCAATAAGCATGCCATTTATTTCTAAAAATACCTTTATTTAACATTTCATCAAGAGTTAATATTTTTTCTTTATTATCTTCTGTTTGAGCTTTAGAAGTTAATATTTTTATTTTTTTATTTTTTATTTTATTATAATAAGGACAATCATCAACTTTATCTGGATCAATAAAATATTGTAACTCCATTTGTTCAAATTCTCTTCCCCTAAATAGAAAATCTCTTGGTGCAATCTCATTTCTAAAAGCTTTACCAATTTGTGCAATTCCAAAAGGAAGTTTCATTCTTGCATTTTCTTGAACAAATTTAAAATTAGTAAAAATCAACTGAGCAGTTTCAGGTCTTAAATAACCATGGCCATCTAAACCCACTTCTGTCTTAAACATTAATTTAAATTCTTTTGCAGTAGTTTCATCGAAATCCCCTCCACAAGCAGGACATTTAACTTTTCCTAATTCATCTTTATCAACTTTTCCAGGTTTTTTACATTTTTTACAAACAACAAAAACATCACTAAAACTATCTACATGTCCAGAAGCTTTCCAAACTTTTGGATTTGTTATAATGCTCCCATCAATACCTACAACATCTTCTCTTTGCCTAACATGAAAACTCCACCAAGATTGTTTTAAATTATTGTTTAACTCAACACCTAAATGCCCAAAATCCCAAAAACCAGCAGCACCTCCATAAATTTCTGCACTAGGATAAACAAATCCTTTTCTTTTACAAAATTTGGCAAGCTCTTC
Organism: Candidatus Pacearchaeota archaeon; assembly: GCA_023144035.1. GTDB lineage: Archaea > Nanobdellota > Nanobdellia > Pacearchaeales > GW2011-AR1 > JAFCEV01. The sequence goes on from JAGLGM010000001.1 coordinate 234,944, forward strand.
AATATTAATTCTTGTTAATTCCAAAATTGATTTTTTCATATTTATTTCTTGAGCAACTTCTTTTTTTAATCTTTCTTTTAATTTCTTTTCTGCTTCTTCTCTTGTTTTTCCAAGATATCCTAAATCAATAGATTTCACTTTTACACCAACTCGTTTAGATTCTCTAAGATAAAAATAATCATTTCCATGAATTTTTTTCTTCACAATAAATACCATGAATTAGGTACTACAATATCTTATTTAAATGTTTTGTAGCCCCTACTTTATATTCACCTTCCAATATATTTTTTTGTATAGGTTTTCATTTTAAAAATTCCAAAATCTCAGGAATTTTTTGAGTTTCATTAAAATGTTCTTCGTTATTTTTGATAACAGATTTAGCTCCAAGTTTTTCTTCGAAAAATTCTTTATTAAATAAAGGAACATAAGGATCATTATCTGATAAAATACATAAAAAGTTTTTTGTATGTTTTTTTATTTTTTCAAAATTAATTGGTGTTTCCATCCAAGGTCTTGCAATCTCAATAACTTCTTCTCCTTCTTCTTCAATTGTATTTTTATCTAATTTCATCCAAGGTGCAACAAATATGCTTCCTTTAATTTTAATATTTAAATCTAAAGTTTCTAAATATCTTAAAATAGCTTGACAACCAATACTATGTCCAATAAAATAAGTTTCTTCATTTAATTCTTTAATATTTTCTTTTAAAAAATTAATCCATTCTTCAATAACTGGTTCATCTGTATTAGGCATATTAAATGAAATTACTTCAAAACCTTTTTCTTTTGCTTTTTTCTTTAACCATCCAAACCAGCCTTCACTAGAATCAGTTCCTCCCCATCCATGTATTAAATATATTTTTTTTGTTATTTTCATTTTAAAATTGTGAAAGCGGAGGGTGGGAGTCGAACCCACGAAAAGTCGGGCTGCAACCGACTGCAGTAACCACTGTGCCACCTCCGCGCATATCAGCCCTGAGCCAAACTCAAGGGAAGGTTATGCTAAGGAAACCATAGGTGTCCTAGCAATGCCCCTGACAGGATTCGAACCTGCGACCTACTGCTCTCTTCCTTTTCCGCATCTCGCGAAGCTTATGCATAATGGCTAGAAGGCAGTCGCTCTATCCAGCTGAGCTACAAGGGCCCTATAATAATTTAAGAGAGAATTGTATTTAAAAGCTTTCTATTTTATTTCTACAACATCAAAATCTTTAGCCATTGAAACATGCTTAAAAGATTTCTTAGCTTCTTTTAATAAATCCTCTAAATTCCTTTCATATCTTTGACTAATATGAGTTAAAACAAGTTCTCCAACTTTTGCTTTTTTTGCAATATTTCCTGCTTGTTCAGAAGTAAGATGTAAATGTTCCTTTGCTTCTTTAAAATTTTTAGAACTAAAACTAGATTCACAAACAAATAAATCAGCATCTTTAACAAATTTAGGAATTTTGAGATTCATCAAAGTATCTAAAACAATTGAAACTTTTTTTCCTTTTTCAGTATAAGTTAAACTTTTTGAAGTATATTTTTTTCCATTATAATTTATATTTTTTCCTTGTTTTATTTTAGATAATAAAGGCCCTGAAGGAATTTTTGATTTAGCTAATTTCTTTTTATTAATTCTTAATTTATCTTTTATAACAAAATTATATGCATTTATAGGAATCCCATGAATCATTTTTTCTGCTTCTAAATAAAAATTATCTGTCTCAAAAAATTTCCCAGAAACTTCACTAACAATTATTTTAAATTTTCTTTTAACATTTTCAAAATCTAAAAAGTCTTTAAGAAATTTTTTCATTCCTTTTGGACCATAAATAGATAATGTTTTATTATAACCACTAAAATCTAAAGTACTTAATAATCCAGGTAATCCAAAAGTGTGATCTCCATGTTTATGAGTTAATAAAATTCTTGTAATTTTTCCAGGATTTATTTTTGCTTTTCTAAATTGTCTTTGAGTTCCTTCTCCACAATCTACAAGAAGATTCTCTTTTCCATAGGTGATAAGGATTGCAGTATGATTTCTCTTCATAGTAGGTATTTGTGCTGCAGTTCCTAAAAATGTTACTTTAATTTTATTTGACATAATTAAAAATAGAAAAACTAATTTATATAACTTACCAAAGTATGCACTAACTCTAAGCTACTAAGAATTCTACCTAGCGAAAACTAAAAGGCACAACGCTTAATTTCTTCCAGACTTCTATTGAAGTCTGCGGAACGAAGTTTATTCGTTCTTTTTTAATGCAGTCGAAGCAGGAGAGATAAAAATAATTGTATCTCCTCGTAAAAAGGTTAATCCAAGATTCCGTTTAACTTCATTGTTTTGCATTTCTTTGATGTTATCCAATACCAAATTTATATGGATATCAAAGGCTAATAATGTTCCAACAAATTGTTTGTCTCCTTTCAAATGCACTAAAACTTCTTTACCTTTTGAATTATTTAACAAATCCAAAGGTCTTTCAATTCCATTAACCATAAGTTGATGATTGCAAATTTGTTTTTAAAGTTTTCTGTACAATTAAATAACCGAAGAGTTTTTAAAGAAAAAACAGAATTAAATATAATGGTAACTAAGAAAGGAAGAAAAATTTCAGGTGGAAAATACATTAAACGTAGAAAGAAAAAATCATCTGAAAGAATAGGTCAAGAAAAGATTGTTAAATTAGGAGAAGAAAAAAGAAAATCAAAAAGAGTTAGAGGTGGAAACAAAAAAAACTTTATGCTTAAAGGAAAATTTGTAAACATAAAAACAAAAGATAAAATACAAAAAATTGAAATAAAGAACGTTATTGAAACCCCTTCAAATAGATTCTTAGCTAGACAAAATATATTAACAAAAGGAACAATTCTTGAAACAGAACTTGGAAAAGTAAAGATAACAAATAGACCTTCTCAAGAAAGTATGATTAATGGTATTTTAATTGAATAAAGTAAACTATAAGAGATTAATAAAATATTTAACCTAAATTTTCAAATAACTTTTACCACTTTTATTGACTACAAAAAACAAAAGCTTTTTAAAGCCAAAAGCTTTTTAAACCTTTGTATTAAACTTTATAATAACAAAAATCTAACATGGCTTTTATAAAAAAATGTCCTGAATGTGACAGCATTAACCTTACTTATGATTCTCATCTAGGTGAAGTAATTTGTAATGATTGCGGATTAGTAATTGAAGAAAAAATGGTTGACACTGGAATCGATTTACAAGGAAAATTTGATAAAGGTGAAAAAAAAGGAAGAGGCGGAGCACCAATAAGTATGCAAAAATTTGATAAAGGTTTAACCACAAATGTTGGTGAAATTTCCGATATCTATAAATTAGATCCAAAACAAACAAGAAAATTTTTAAGATTAAAAAAATGGCAAGAAAGAGTCTCAACTTCTATTGAAAGAAATTTAAGACTTGCTATGGCAGAACTAAGAGTTATTGCTTCATATCTTAATCTTCCAAATGTTGTAAGAGATGAAGCTTCAAGAATTTATAATTATGTTTTACAAAGAGGTTTAGTAAGAGGAAGAAGTATGGAATCTGTAATTGCTGCTTGTTTATATGCTGCTTGTAGATCATATAATATTCCAAGAACTTTAGATGAAATGGCAACTGCTTCAGATGTTGAAAGAAAAGAAATAGGAAGAACCTATAGATTTATTATAAGAAAATTAGGAATTAAAGTTAAACAAAGCTCTCCTAAAGATTATATTTCAAGATTTTCTTCTGTATTAAAATTATCACCTAGAACACAAAATGATGCATTAAAAGTATTACAACAAGCAGAAAATGTTGAATTAACCTCTGGAAGAGGTCCTGCAGGTATTGCAGCTGCTGCATTATATGTTGCTGCTTTAATGAATGATGAAAAAAAGACTCAAAGAGAAGTTGCAGATATTGCAGGAATAACAGAAGTAACAATTAGAAATAGATATAAAGAATTAATAGACAAACTTAATCTAGAAGAAAAAATTAAGCAAAAAGAAAAAGAATTTAGTAAGAAAAAATAATTTTATTCTAAACAAATTTATAAATATAAAATGCGGAGTAAAGGATTCGAACCTTTGTAGGCACTAAGCCAATAGGTCCTAAACCTACCCCGTTTGACCACTCCGGCAACTCCGCCTAAAATTATCACAAATTTATAATATAAAAAGCTTTAGAATTAAACAATATAAGGTTTCCAATACATATAAACAGGATGTTGATCGTCTGTAATATATTCACGATAATATCTAAAGGTATCTCCATCTCCATTCCAATCAAATAATTCAGCATATCCTAAATCTCTATCTAGCCATTTAATGAAAATAGCATTATGTGGGTTTTTATTAGCACCATAAATATATGAAATTACATATCCTTTATCAAGCCCACTTAATTTAGTAGATTCTACAAAATTTTCTTTTCCATTATTAAAATCGCAATTTTCAGGATAATTGGGTACTTGAAAAATACTGCCATCTATTGTTTTTCCTATTTCAGGATAATCTCTTCCTAAAGTATCAGAATAAACACAAGAACTTAATCCAACTCCAGCTTTTGCATAAACAAATGACGCTGCTTTAAAGCAATCAGCATATTCACTAGATGATGCTCCTTCCAAATCTATTGCTGCTTGTAAAACTTTTAATTGAGGATTTGTTAAAGTTTTAACACTTTCTAATACTTCTACAGGCTCACATATTTCTTCTTGTTCTTCATTTTCTAAATTCCCTATCTCTGCAAGATTAGGATTGTCAAGAAGTATCTCTATAATTCTATTATAATTAAAAAGAATTGCAGATCCTAATTTTTTACTTTTTCCATCTAATAAATTTATCAAAAGAATATATTCTTGAGGAATTTCATCTACAGAAGAAACCTTTGTTGCAGACCCATAAGCATCGCCTCTATAAGAAGTTCTTGATTTATCAAATATATCAGTTACTTCATTCCAATTTCTTTTATCATATCCCCAAACCCATCTAGAATCATATTTAAAGTAAATTCTTTTAACTTCTTCTACATTAGAAAGCTTAAAAATTTCTTCAGTAAACTCCAATGGAAAGTTGAAAAATTTAATTATTGGTTCGCTAAAGGTGATAGTTTCATCATCAAACAATAATGAAACATCCACAAGAGTTTCAATTCCAGAAAAATAATTTTCAGATTTTAATTTATTAACTAAAATAGAATCATATTTTCCAAATTCTAAATCTTTTAAATCATCTGAATTAACTGAAATCCACCCTTCACCAGATTTAGGAGTTGACTTATCATATGAAACATACCATTGATTATTTCTGAATTGCAAATATAAATTTTCATCTTCAGGAACCATGCTCAACGCACGCCAATCTTTAAACTCTAAAATAGAACTCTCAAAACTATTAGAGGTGAAAAAAGCCCCAATTTCATTCAAGCTTATTGGTTCTTGAATAATAGTTTCATCTTTCTCCTTTAATTTAGATGAGTCTGTCATCCAATCTTCAAGATCCAATTCTCCCTCTTCTTGACTTAATTTATATTGATCATATAATGCAATAGCAATTTCAGCATATGCATCTCCTCTAAGAAATAATAAAGATGCTTTTTCATTATTAAAGAAAACTTGATCTATAAGTTCATTAATTAAATTTATTTTTTCTATATTTGAATTTGCATTTCCTATTTTTTCTATTTCACTATCAAAAGCAGCGCCTGTTTTATATCCTCCTTCACTTGCTAAAATCTCTTGATAATTTTGAGTAGTCACATCTAAAACTTCTTCTTCAAGATTTTCAAAATCAATTGCCTTTTCTACACTTTGAGTATCAAGCCAACATTTTAAATTATTATCTCCACAATATCCTACTTCAACCCAACGAGAACCCTCTAATCCAGCATAATTATCTGTTCCTTCTCCAGGATTTCTTGTTGCACAAATTCTTATTACACCTTCATTATATATAGAAGGATTCAATAAATCTTCTGCTCCTGCTTGAATATTTGGATTTAATAAACTATACAAACTCGAAGTTCCTGAAATACAACTTGATTCTGTTTTAATATCTGTTTGACTTGCTTGCTGTGTTAAATAACTATCTCCAATATAATTAACTGCAAAATTAGTTGTAACTTCTTTAAATCCACATTCTTCTTGCCCATTGACCATTATACATAATTCTCTATAACCAGAAGGAGCTGTAAAATCCTTTGTCTCTGAAGCATATTCTCCTTTAGGAATATATCCTGTAGCAACATCTATTTGAAACATTGTATCTTGATAATAAGAACTTCCTATATCTCCTTTAAAGTAAACCCTATAATAAGTGCCCCTATCTTTTCCAGCATAAATATGATAAGATACTTTGTATTGAGATTGAGGAGGATTTGTCACAGTTGTAAAAGGTATTTCATTAAATCTTCCATAAAATTGAACAGGTGAATCAGGAGTTGTTATAGCATCTAATAAACCACTTCCATCAGGATATTTAAGTGAAATAAAATTATCACAAGCAATTTCTTGTCCTGCTTCTTCTACAGAACGTGCTTTAAATGCTTGATATGAGTTTTGTGCATAATATTGTGCAAAATAGTTTACAGAACTTTCTGCTCTTTGCCATGCATCTGCAACACCTAAATATTCTCCCCCTCCACGACTCCCTCCTTTTCCTCCACTTATAATTATTTCAGTAAGTTTAGGTATTCCGAATTTTGCAATTGGTAATGCTTGTCTATAAAAATATTCACAAAGATAAACACTTTGAATCTCATCGCAAACTCCAACTGTTTGACCTGTCTCTAAACTTGTTTGTAAACAATCTTGATATGAACTAAAAATAGACAATAAACCATCTAATCCTGCTTGCACACCAGTTAAACAAACAGGAACATATATTCCTTCTTGAGCATTAGGAAGACACAATGCAATACTTCCAATTATTCCAGATTGGACAACATCTTTAACAGGATAATTTCCTCCAAAATCACATCTACTTGAAGGGCAAATAACAGGATCACATACATTAAATAAAGTATTACAATCTTTTGGAGACATAAAATCTTGACATTTTATTCCAGGAACATCTACAGCAGGATTTCCAACTTTGATTCTTTTTCTATTTATAGTAACAAATCTTGCCCCTGCCTTGTATGCATTTTGAGCTTCCATAACTGCATCACTTGCTGCCCTCATTAAAGAGCTTACTTTTCCTTTATCGGAAATTCCTGGGAATTGATTTGAAACATCACCTTGAAGAGAAATTACAGACCTACAAATATCATCTCCCCTACGATTTTCTTCCCTTCCATTTCTTCCAACATTACATAAATAATAACTTTCAACTCTCCCAGATTTACTATATGTTGCTATTCCACCAAATACAGGTAAATCTTGACTAACAGAAACATACCACCCTTCATCTATATCAAATGGAACAATCGCAGGATATCCCTTATATGGTTCTGTTTCATAATAACTTACTTCTGCATTTTTGTAAGTATTTGCATATGTTGAATCATCATATTTTTGAAATCCACTAATTCTCTTTGTGATTTTTTCAATTGTATCTTCATCTGTAATTAAATTCCCATTTGTATTATATAAATTTTTAACAATATAATCAGTAGAACTAACTGCCTCTAATTCAGCTAAATAACCTATATTACTAAAAATTACTAACTCTACAGGAACATTTGCTCCAATATTTCCATGCCCTTTTGTACCTGTTATTCCACCACTATAAACCCCTGTAACAGATTCAGATTCACCATAAATCCCTCCTCCTACATTTAATAAAACATTATTTTTATTTAACTCATTTAATATTGAGAATTTTTTAACCTCATCTTGAGAATTAATTTGAACATCTAAAAAAGTAGAATATAAATTCTCTTTAGCTAATTTCTTAATATCACTTGAAACAGTATCACTTGATAACACCTTTGTATAAAGATCAATATCTCTTAATTGTTCAACACTATATTTATTTTCTTCAAATCCTTGTGTTGAAAGAACCTCTTTCATATTTACGAGATTTATTGTCTCACTATTTCCTTTTGGGTCCACAAAAGTATTTCCTAAACTATCTAAATTTGTTCTAACTTTTTTAGAATATTCTTCAACAAATTTTGTTGTGTCTATAACATTAGTAGAAAAAAGAGTTTCAGAAGTTCCATATTTATCTTGTATTGTTTTTATTTCTGTATTTTGAGTATCCATAAATGAATAAAGAGTATCAACATCTCTATCAATATTCTCTGATTCTTTAATCAAACATTGTTCTTGTGTAGAATATGTTCCTACAGAAACTAAATTATCACACTGTTCATACCACCCTCCATCTCCATTCATTATCTCTCCTCTCGCAATTCCTTTTCCACCTGTATTATCTAAATAATTTTTAACAGTTAAATAAGCACTTGTTCCAATACAAGCTCCTTTCATAGTTTTCACAAACTTTTCAAGACCTACTGAAATAGAAGACCATTTTTTAATTTCCTCATCTAAATTATCTATTTTTTCTTGTGTTTTTTCAGGAGATAATTGAATATTTCTTTTGTCAATATTTACTCTAAAATTAAAACTAGCATTTGTTTGAGCATAATCAATATTTGGAATTAATGAAACTTTAGCAACTTTTTTTAATTTAACTTCTAATAAAGTTAAAGTATATCCAGAATTAAAAGTCTCAGGTGCATTTAATGAAATCCATTCTGATTTATCTTCTATAAGATTTCCTAAAGTAGTACTTTTTCTAATATTTAATTTAAGTTTTGCAGAATCTTCTTCTAAATCTTCTAACATAAAATATTCATCTTCAGAAGCATCTAAATAAATAACATCATTTTTTGTTAAAGTATAAGTAGAAACATCTCCTGTAGGATAATTAACTCTAATTCTAGCACTATATTCATATTCAGTAGGTTCATAAACTCCTTCAAAAGAAATTTGAGAAATATGATTATCAATTAAAACATTTGTAATTGAAGTTGTTGAGCTAGACATTTTCATAGCATTTTTACAAGCTTCTAAAGATTTTTTAGAATCAGGATATTTTTGTTTAAATTCATCACACAACTCTGCCATTGTTTGTTTTTGATTTAATTCATTTGCTAAATTTATTAAATTAAATAATGCGCTTTCTCCAAGAGTTTCATCTCTATCTTCATTTTTTTCATCTGGATAACTATTTATAAGAGTTCTATAATCATCTACTGCTAAATTAAATTCATTTTCAATTTCTTCTGGAAGTTTAGTATTATATGTCTCTGAAAAACCAATAAGTTCTACATTTGTTCCAAATTTATCATCCTCTTCTTTAAAATCAACACGTCTAAAACCATTATTCTCTAATGCCCATTGTAAAAGCCTATTTTGTAGATTTAAATAAGAACCTGATACTGCAGATATTTGTTGGAAAATATTTGGATCCTCAAATCCTTTATTAAAATCAGACCTTTTAGCAATTGCTGTAACAGATTTAATTTCTTCTAAAGTAAGTTTAGGGTTAATTCCCTTTTTTTCTTCAGAACGAACAGCCATTAAATAAACATATAAATTATTTTCTTCACCTGTATTTCCTGTTGTTCCTGCATAACCAAGAAAAACTTTTCTATCTTCATCTTCATATAAAAAGTCTCCAACTGTAACATTTCTCTCAACATCATTAATCTTTAACAAAATATTAGGAGTTATTCTAAGACTAAATGCTCCGGTGTGAAATCCTTCTCTATCTTCTCCACAACTTAATCTAACTTCTGAATTAATTCCACTTTTTTCTAAAGAAATTACTTTACAATTATTTTCTAAAAACCTCTCTCCTTGTTTAACTTCAACAGGATTTCCATTTATATTAAATCTTGCTCTTGTATCTGGATTTTCAAGATCATCTAATCTTAATCTCATTGTTGCTAAACAAAAATCAAAACCAGGAATATAAAGTTCATTTGAGGTCTCTCCTTTTTGCAATGTAACTGTTGAATAAATCATTTTATTATCTCCTTGACCTAAAATTCCTCCTCTAGACTTATCAGAATAAATAGAAATTGTTGCTTCATTGTCATAAACTCCTTCTGCTCTCAAATATCCTCTTCCATCCCAAAAACTATATTGTTTATATTTTTCTCCCCAATCATTTTCATCTAAAACAGGAAGATAAAAACTAGATTGTCCAACCCCGAAAGCATTTTGAATATCATATCTAATTCTTGCTGTTAAATTTCCTTCAACATATTCTGGCATTGCAGATTCATTTTCTTGTTTTCTTAATACAATTACTGCATACCCAATATTATCTAAAATAACTGGTTGAGATAATTCATTTTGATAAGGATTTAAAGCACCTTCTACAGGATGAAAACCAACAGTTGCAACTTCTTGAGGATATTTTCCAGTAATTGTCATTGTTTTTATTGCTTGAACATCTATCAAAGGATTCATTTGTGTTGCAGAAATTGGACAAAATACTGGAACATTTTGTTCTTCTAAAAGATCACTCCTAACCATTGCTGGTTCACAACCTAAAGGACTTATTTGAAGAATAAAATCTTGTCCTGCTTGACACATTTTATCATCATACATTCCAGTTCCAAGAAAATTATTTCTATCATAAGGTCCATATTGAACATAATTTGTTTGAGAACGATAATAAGCCATAGCAAATGATGTAAGCAAAAGAATTCCTATTAAAAAGAAGATTCCTAGTTTTATTGATTTATTTATTTTCATGTGAAAAAGATATCTAACCCTTTAGTTTCAAATAACATATAATTTTCTTGTAATTGGTCTAAAGAAGTTGGTTCTAGTAAACTTTCTGCATTTATTTCAATTGTATTAGAATTTTGTAATTGATAATCTGTAATATAATAAACTTCTTTTCCTCCTCCTGCCAAAGCACTTGAAACAATTTGAGAAGGAAGAGTTATTTCAAAACATTTTTCTTGTGTTAATCCTACAATTCCTCCAATTCCAGATTTTGGCATTTCTATACATTCTTCATAAGTTGATTCTTCTAACTCTAAAGAAGAGTCTTGATAAATATAAACATTAATATCATAATCTCCTTCACTTAATTCAACTGTTTTAGTGTCTGGATAAACAATTGTTTTTGTTAAATCCTCTGAAACAAAACTAATTATTGCTTCACCATTATAAGAATTCCAGTCTAATTTTAAATCAACATTTCGCTCATAAATTCTATCCATTTCAATATAAACACCTTCAGATTCAATTACAGAATAAAGATATTTTGTTTCTTCAAATCCGTCTGCTTTAGCAACAATATATCCATTTATACATTGTGGAAATTCTGATTCTAAAACTCCGTTTGAAGAAGTTTCTCCAATTAAACAAGTATTTCCAAAACACTCATAAGAAATTTCTGCTTGAACAGGAATTAAATTAGAATCATACATATTAACTTCAACTAAAGTATTTTTATAGTTACAAAATTCAGTATCTGTATAATCCACAGCCTCTCCTTCCAAAGATTCTCGAGGATTATTTCCTTTAATAATTACAGCCATTGGAAATTGAAAAATTTCTTCACCATCATAAACTTGAACTAATACAGGATATTTTATATCATATACATAATGATATGAAACATAACAAAATCCTAAAACACCTAAACCTGCTTGATTTCCAACAGGATTTGCAATCATTAATGCTCCTTCAGAAGGATTTACTTCAAAATTATGAGGCCAATTTTGAGAAGTTAAAAATCTTACATCTTCATTTACAGGTAAATCAACTACAAAATAATCTTTAGCTTCTCCTTTTGATTTTAGAGCCATAGTATTTATTTCAATTGCTTCATATAAATCATCAAAAACTTCTTCAGCATTCCAAACTTTTGGCGAACAACTTAATTCAACCCCATCAACAGGAGCATAAAGTCTCAAAGTATCAATAGAATATTCTTCTAAAAACAATTGACTTTGCTCTTCATCATAAACTTTTATAGCAGAATCATAAAGTTTTCCTAACTTAGAATTAACTACCACATCATGATTATTAACTAAAGCAATTTCATCGCCTTTTTCAATTGTTAAATCCATTTTTAAATTAATCTCAATTTCACTATTTTGTATTTCAATACTTGCTTTTGGATCTTCAGAATAAATTACATATCCTGAATCATAATAAGCATCAAAAGAACATTCAGATATTCTTTGTTCTATAAATCCCTCTAATTCCTCTTCCATATTTTTTTTAGAAGGAATTTGTTCTTTCTCTATATTATTTCCAGAAACATAATACCAATAAGGAATTGGATTTCCTAAAAAATTAAGTTGAGATGAAAAAGGCATATAAGCAGAACCAGGTTCAAATTCAGGCATTTCAATATATCCTCCTTGACTCATTAAAATATTTGCTCCAACTAAAGTATCTTCTTCTAAACAAGATAAAAAAGAATTATAAATAGGTTGCATAGAAACTGGAATATTTGAAACTGAAATTTTATCTCTAAATATAAAAAAACCTGCAACTGCTGCAACAATTATTATTGCAAGAATTATAAAAATAGTTACTTGTGCTTTTTTATTCATTTTCTACCTCCAAACCAAGTTTTTTCTTGATTAAATCAATAATTTCTGTATTAATATCTTTTTTAATAGATTCTTTAAATTTTTTCCAAAGTTTCTCATCCTCTATAAGAAGTAAATATTTTTTCATATATGTTATCCTCTCTCTTTTAAGAAAATTTTAATATATAAATGTTTCTTAATAATTTATTTAGTTACTAAGTAAGTTAGTAAGTATTAGTCCTTTTATGTTATAAATAGTTAAAATAATAATTTATAAAAAATTAATAATGAAAATTCATTTTTCGAACCTTACTTACTCTAAAATAATTAATTGCTCCAAGAATTATTAAGATAGCTCCAACTAAAATAATCCATTTATCTAATTGAGTTATAAACTCTGGAAAAATTATAAATCCTAAAGATAAATTAAGAAAATATAATCCAAATACAAGATATACTAAAAACCCTATAAAAGCCCCTTTTTTCATAATTATAATTATAAATCAACATATTTAAATATTTCTGGAAATAAAAAGAAATAAGGTTTATCAGACATAACCTTATTAAAGAAAAATTTGATAAAATGGTTGTCTATCAGGCATGACCTTATCTTAAAGGAAAGTTTGGTAAGAATGGTTGTCTATCAGACATAACCTTATTAAAGAAAAATTTGGTAAGAATGGTTGTCTATCAGACATAACCTTATTAAAGAAAAATTTGGTAAGAATGGTTGTCTATCAGGCATGACCTTATCTTAAAGGAAAGTTTGGTAAAGAAAACCTTGGTTGTCTTTACGGTCCTGTAGTCCAATGGCTAAGACATATCCTTGACTTGGATAAAACCCAAGTTCGATTCTTGGCAGGACCATTTCAACTTCCTTATTAAGGACAAGGCGAAGTTGGGAACCTTTTTAAACCCGATTTCTCTTTTCAATTTATAAAATGAAACTCCCAAAGACAACAAATAGATTTTGTCCTTATTGTAAGAAAAAAACAGAGCAAAAAATTAAAGTAGTTTCAACCGGAGGTAAAAGAGGAACTTTAACAAGAGGTTCATTATCAAGAGCTAAAAAAAGAGGACTTAATAGAGGAATAGGTAATAAAGGAAAATGGGGTTCAAAACCAGCTGTTTCAAAATTCAAAAGAAAAGCAAAAACAACTAAAAAGACAAATATAATGTATACTTGTAAAGAATGTGAAAAATCTAAGTATCGTGCTTCAAAAAGAAATAAAAGGACAAGTAAAGTAGTTCAAGAATGATTATCAACCATGAGTACAAATTAAGGGGAAAGTTTAATAAAGAAAACCGGAGGTTGTCTTTATAATGGCAAAAGCAAAAAGAAAAAAAAGGTTTTTTGATGTTGATATACCTATTATTAGGAAAGAAACTCAATTACAAGGATATGAAATTAAAGATCTAGATGGAAGATTAATCAAATATGATTTAACAAGAACTTTAAAAGGAAAAAGTTTACTCCTTCAATTAAAAGTAAAAGTTGAAGGTGATAAAGCAACTTCTGTTCCTAGAGAATTAAAATTACTCCCGTATTACTTAAGAAGGATGATGAGGAAAGGAACAAATTATGTAGAAGATTCTTTTTCTACAGATTGTGAAAACGCTCAAATAAGAATAAAACCCTTTCTTATAACTAGAAGAAAAGTATCAAGAGCTGTTAGAAAAGCTCTAAGAGAAAAAGCAAAAGAAGAATTAATAAAATACGCTAAAACAAAGGATTCTTCAACACTCTTTGAAGAAATTCTAAAAAATCAACTTCAAAAAGAATTAAGTTTAAAGTTAAAGAAAATATATCCTTTATCTCTTTGTGAAATTAGGATTTTAAAGGTAGAAAAAGAATTTGAGCAAAAAAAAGAAGTTAAGCAAGAATAACTATCTAATTTTTATCTAATAGAATTAATTAAATCTGTTTCAGAGCTTTGATTATTATAATCTTTATATAAATGAAACCCTTGTTTAAACTTACTCAAAGATTTTGAAAGATATCTCTCTCCTATAATTAACAATTTTTCTGGTTCAGTTATTTTATTGCTACCTCGAACATATGTCCCATGAATTGTAAAATAAGGATTTCCCACTCCATCAATTTTTATTCCAATTGAACATTTTTCTTGAACATGGCGAGAATCTGCATCAAAAATTTCTGCACCTTTCTCTGGAATAAATTTAAAATTTTCTTTGGCAATATCCAATACTTCTTCAAGAAAATTTATTTTCTCTTTCCTATCTATTATTTCCATATTTTTGTGTCCCCTCTATTATATTTAAATAAGATGGTTCTTTAAAATATATTTAACAACAAATCTTTTAAACTAAATAATTCTCATAATCTTATGCCTGTGTAGCTCAGTGGTAGAGCAATTGCCTTGTATTTTGATAATAAAATTTAACAAGAGAGCAATAGGTCGGGAGTTCAAATCTCTCCGCAGGCTTTACACCTTTTCCTCTACTTTTGGGGGCTTTTTTTATTTTAGGCGTTGTCCGGAGTTTAAAAATTCTCAAGGTAAATTATAAAAATTTTCAAAGTTTTTACGTGTAAGAAAATCCATTCCGGACAACACTTTATTTTAGATAACTTTTTAAAAGATTAAATCTAGTTTAAGGTATGTATAAGAAATTGTCAAAAAAATATAAATCTATTTTTTGGTTGATAAATATATTTTTGTTAGTATTATTGATTTATTCTATAACTCTCATCCCTTCTGCAAATATATATGAGTTAATTATTGCTGGATTGGGCTGGGTTTATATTTTTGGAACAATTATTGCTTGGTTTAATATGATGCCAGATTTTTTTATTATGAAGAAGAAATTGTGGATAAAAACATTTTCGATTATTGCTATAATTGGAATAGTTGCCGCAATAATTTTAAATATAGTTTTTAATGTTACTAGATTATCTCAGGCGATTCCAATTACTATAATTCCAGCTGTGATTGTAATTGCTTATTTTATTATTGTTTTAATAAGGGTAAGTAAGAATAAAATAATTTTATAGGTTTTGTTCCACTTCAAATGAAGGAACAAAAACTGAGACAAAAATTTTTAATTTTCAGTTCAGGCTTTTTAAATTAAAAGAGGTAATAAATATGACTAAATGGTCTTCAAACCAAATTCAAGGAATTTTATTGTTAATAGCTGCTGTTCTTTTATTTGTAAGCATACCTTTTATAGATGGAAGAACAATTGGAGCAATTATAATAATAGCTATTGCTATCTATAACTTATTTAGAAAAAAATAAAATTTATCTTGGTGCTCTTAACTTTACAGCAGTTCCATTATGCGAAGCGACTGTGTCTGCGAGAATCTGAACTTGTTCAGTGGAACATTACCTAAGTTTAACAGCAGTTCCATAAGCTAACATTTCAGAAGCACCTTGCATTATCATAGAAGTCATAAATCTCATCCCAATAATTGCATCTGCACCTAAATCAATTGCTTCATTAACCATTCTATTAAAGGCTTCATCTCTTGCATTAGTTGTCATATCAGTGTATGTTTTAATTTCTCCACCAATCATATTCTTAAATCCTGCACCAATATCTCTTCCAATATTTCTAGCACGTACAGTATTTCCTTTAACAACTCCTAAAACTTGAACAACCTGTGCTCCAGAAATTTCATTACCTGTTGTTACAATAACTTCACTCATTTTGATTTTTTACCTCCTCGCTTTTTAATTGGCTCAACTACATCTTCCCTCTTATTTAAAAGTATAACAATTCCAATAACTAAAAGAGGCAATCCATAAATTAAAATAAAAAGTTCTACAAAAAAAGAAATAACTGTTAAAACTAATCCTACAATTATAAAAATTATTCCCATGATTAATTGACTTAAATGCATAAAAAAAATAGATAAAATTCCTTAATAAAAGTATCTATTTCTCAACAATTTCTGCCTTATTATCACTAATTAATATTTTTGATATTTCTTTTGGAATATTTGCTACTTGACCTTTTTCAAAAGGACCCATTTTCCCACCTTCTAAATCCATAAACTCTTCAACATTATCTATAAAAACAACTAATTCATTTTTTGTAACTTCTTGCTTACCTCCACTCAAAATTTCTCCAACTCTTTTATCAGAAAAATCAATACATTTCATTAATTCCTCAAATAAATCTTTTTCAAAATTAAACATATTCTCAAAATCTTGTTTTGAAATACCTGTTTCAGCTGCAATTAACACTAAATCTAAAATTTTCTTTCTTCTTCTTAACATCAACTCTTTAAATAAAGTTCTAGCATTTTCCAATTGCTTTTTAGTCTTCATAATCACATCTGAAAAATCATCATCTTGTTTTGCAGCAATCTCTCTCTTCTCCCTTAAATAATTGGCAACTTCTTCTACAAAATTTTTTGAAATTGGTTGCAATTGAGTAGAATACCTTTCTTTTCTTGCTGCTTCATAAATATCATTATAAGTTATCATTTTAAATATTCTGGAATAGGAAATTTATTATATTCAGAAAATAAATTCTTTTTATATACTAAACGAGAAAAACACTCGGCAGTTAATTTACAATCTTCTAAGGCATTATGTGCTCCTCTATTATCTTGCATACCACAAAACTCTAAAATATTTTTCAAGTCCATATCACTATGGTCTTTATCTATTAAAAACTCCTTATTTAACTGGAAATATTTCAAAGAAGCAATACTATGCAAATCATATGCTCTTTTATGCAAAGGAATTTCTAACCCATATTTTCTCGCTTTAACCCAAATAAAACCTAAATCAAATTGAGGATGTTGACAAATACAATTTTTTAATTTTTTATCTTTACACCAATTAAAAAAATTAATTATCAATTGTTTTTGAGATTGTTTTGAATTATCTCTTAAATTTTCTTCTTTTTTTCCAATAACTTCTAAAACAGGCTTAGATACTCTAGAATCTAAAATTTGATCTTCATTATCTATTCTACCTTCTTCTAAAAACTCTTCACCAGTATCTAAATCAATTGCTCCAATTTGCCAAATACCACATTTTACAAAATCTAGCCCACTTGTTTCAATGTCTAAAACTATCATAAAATTCAAAACAAAGAGTAGCTTTTAATAATTGCTATAATAGAAAGATATTATCTACCTTGCCAAAGAATAGATGCTGAAAGAGAAACTTTAAAATCAAGTTTAGACATCTTAGAATTAAGAAATTTTGCTGTTTTCTTATTAATAAATTTTTCTTTATGTAATCTTTGAATAATCCATTTTAAGAAAGAAAGAAAATCATTAGTAAAAAAAGTTGCTTTTTCTTTCTTAGCTACTTCTCTAAAAAATTTTTCAAGAACTTTCAAATCATTATCAAATAAAACAGGGTATTGAGGCAACTTCTTCAATATCATCTCATCTAAAACTTTAACTTTTTCTTTATATTTAAGAGATTTTTTATCTTTCTCGAGAAACATTTCTAATTCAGATCTTTTAAAATATAATTTCACAAAAGATTTCATAAAATTTTTATCTTTTTGGTTTACCATTATTACTTAACAAATCCAACTTTTTTGAGTAATTCAGAACCATTCATTCTTCCTAATGTTCCTAATCTAGCTTCTTTTTCACTAAATTTCTTTTCTCTTAAATTAGAATTATTATAAAACAAAACAGGAACAGGATCTGCAGAATGGTTTTTAAGTTTACAAGGAGTCGCATGATCTGCAGTTACAACAACTTTTATATTATTTGGAGGTGCAAATTTCCTTACAAATTTAAAAAAAGTCTTATCAATATATTCTAACATCATTTTTTTCTCTAATGGTTTATTATCATGCCCTGGTAAATCTGTTTCTTTAAGATGAATATATGCATAATCAAATTTTTTATATATTTTTTTCAAAATTTTAATATTAAATTTAACAGCTTTTTTCAAACCATCATATAAATTATCATAAGCATCTAAACTTTTTAATTTTGGATATTCAAAAGCAAAAACACTCATTCCACTAACTTGTGAAAAACCCATTTCTAAAGGCATGTAACTTGGTGAAGCCCATTTTTTATATTGTTTTAATTTAGGAGGTTCTATTCCAGGTCCCCTAATTAAAAGATAATTTGCAGGTAATAAGCCTCTTTTTTTTCTAATTTTATTAACTGGATGGTCTTTTAAAACTTCATACACTTTTTCAAGAAATTCATTTATAATATTTGCAGTATATTGTGAATTTTCATCATCATCAGTTGGTTTACAAGCCCTAATTTTATGCACTCCTTGAGATTTTCCTTGAGTATATGTTGCATCATTTCCAAGAATATTATCTGAAAAACCTCCTTTAAACACTAAAACAGCCCTATGTTGAATAGTTGGTTCAAATATAAATTTACATGGCAATTTTATTTTATTTAAGGATTTTGCAATAACTTCTGCTTCTTCTGTTGTTAATGTTCTACCTGCTCTTCTATCATCAATATTTCCTGATTTAAGATTATCAATTGTTGCAAAATTAACTCTTAAAGCTAAATCTCCCCTAGTTAATTTAATACCTGTTCCTCTTGTTTCTAATTGCCCTCTTGTACTTGCAATTAAATCATTTCCAAAAATAGACACTATTGCTTCATCTGACTCAGGAATAAAACCAGGTTTAACAGGATACATATAACCTAGCTCTCCTCTAGTTGCTAAAAAATCTAAATTAGGTGTATTTGCAGCTTCTAAAGGTGTTTTTCCATCAAGTTGCTTATTAGGCAAATCTCCCATTCCATCAATAATTACTAACATTCCTTTCATTTGAATTTCCTTTTCAATTTAATTGGAAAGACAAATGAATACAAAATCTTGAAAAGATGTTTTGCTTTCATTAAAAAACAAACCTCTGTTTCTTTATAAAAATTTAGATAATTTGAAAAGTAATAACAAAAGTTAATATTATAAACACTTCTTAATTTAAAATAATATGTTCAAAAAACTAAGAAATAAGCTAAAAAACTGGACAAAAAAGGTAGCAGAAAAGCCATCAGTTGAAACTAAAGAAGTCAAGCCACCTATGAAATTTGATGTTGGCAAACAAAAATATGAACCAGATGTAGAAAAAATAAAAAAAAGTAGTTTTATTAAAAAAGTTACTTCAAAAATCTCAAAAATTAAAATATCTGAAAAAGAATTTGAAGTTTATTCTGAAGAATTAGAAATGTTGCTTTTAGAAAATAATGTTGCATTAGAAGTTGCAGAAAAAATAATTCAAGAACTTAAACAAAAAATTGTTGGTAAAGAACTTTTAAAAAAAGAAGTTGAAGGTGAAATTACAGATTGTTTTAAAGAAATTATTGAAGAAATTTTAGTCGACCCTTTTGATGTTATTGAAAAAGTTAAAGAAAAAACTTCAGACCAATCAAAAGAACCTTATGTTATTTTATTTTGTGGAATAAATGGAACAGGTAAAACAACTACAATTGCAAAAATTGCTAGTTTTCTTAAAAAGAAAAAAATATCTTGTGTTTTTGCAGCTGCAGATACTTTTCGAGCAGCTTCAATAGAACAAATAAAAAAACATGGAGAAAAATTAGATATTAAAGTTATTTCTCAAGAATATGGAACAGATCCAGCAGCAGTTGGTTTTGATGCTATAAAATATGCAAAAAAGAATTTTATTGATTGTGTTTTAATTGATACTGCAGGAAGGATGCATACTTCAAAAAATCTCCTCCACGAAATTGAAAAAATTTCAAAAGTTTGTAAACCTGATTTAAAAATATTTGTTGGAGAATCTATAACAGGAAATGATATAATAGAACAAGTAAAAAGTTTTGATTGGGCAATTGGAATTGATGGAATAGTTTTAACAAAAGCAGATATTGATGAAAAAGGCGGAACTGCACTTAGTGTAGGTTATGTTACAAAAAAACCAATTCTTTATCTTGGAACAGGACAAGAATATAACAAGATAATTGTATTTAATAAAAAGAAATTTATTGAAGATTTAGGACTTTAAGAACCATCCTTAATTAAATTCAATAAAAATATTGCTAAAATTGCAACTCCTGATAAATATACAAACATTGTAGTATAACTTATTTCCCACAAATAACCTGCAATTAAACCTCCGATTACACTTACTAAACCAATTGAAACATAATATAATCCATGTGCTGTTCCTTTTAATTCTCCAGATAAATCAGAAACATATGCTCTTTGATTAGTATCTGTAATAGCATAAACTACCCCATAAATTAAAAATAATACAGCCAATAGCCAAACATTCTCGGAAAAAACAAAACCTAATGTTACAAGTAAAAATAAAACATAACCCATTAACAAAACCTTTTTTCTTCCTATTTTATCAGATAGTTTCCCAAAAGGTATTGCAAAGAAAGCATAAGTAAGTGTAAACAAAGCATAAAAAATCATAGGGATAATAATACTTCCTGTAATTTCTTGAGCTCTTAACAACATAAACATATACAATCCAAAATTAGCTAATGTGAAAATAGAAACTACAAAAATAAAATATTTTAACCTTCTATCTAATTTTTTCAAGCCTTTAACTAATCCCTCTTTTACAGGTTTTGTTTTTTTCTCAGATACAAAAAATAAAGGAATTAAAGAAAATGCAGATATTCCAGCTGCAATAAAGATAATTATTTTAAATCCTAATTCAAATTTCCAAAATAAAAATACAACTAATAAAATCCCAATAATTCCTCCTATGCTTTCAATTAATCTATGTAATCCAAAATCTCTTCCATGTTTTTTTGAAGCTACACTAATCATTGCATCTCTAGGTGCATCTCTTAATTTCCCAAATCTTTCAAAAGAAATAAAACCAACTAATAATTGCCAAGAACCTGCAATTCCCATTAAAAATTTAAAAATTACAGAGAAAAAATATCCAAACAAAACTATTGGATTTCTTTTACCTAATTTATCTGAAAACCACCCTCCAAAAAATTTAAACAAACTTGAAAATCCTTCTCTTAAACCACTTAATAAACCTATAGCTACACCTCCTCCTCCAAGTGCTGTAATATAAAAAGGAAGAATAGGTGAAACCATTTCACTTCCAATTTCATTAAATAAACTAGCCCCTCCAAGAAGTTTAATATTTCTCAAACTACCATTCCTCTTTTTTCTAGCCATGTTTTTCTAAAGAAATTCTATTTTATAATTCTTACTAAACTTAAAATTCAAATCTTCTTTAATTTTTCAGCAACATCCTTAACTTCTTCTATTTTTTCTGCTGTTAGCATATTTTCTTCAGCATACTTTTTTATAAGGTTAAATGACTTCAGCTTTTTTCCAAATTTATCCATCCAAGAATAACGAGGAAACAAAAGATAATGAAACCCTGTATCTGAATCTTCGCTTTGAAAAAAGTAAACTTTTTCTATTTTTAATTTATCTTTTAACACTTTTCTCCATTTAAGAATCAAATTACAAAATTCAGAATATTCTTGTTCTGAAAAATCCAAAATAGAATCAACATCTTTCTTTGAGCCAATAACTAAAAAACCAGGAATTGGAACTTCCCAATCTTGAAAAACTTTAAAATTTTCAGTTTCTTCAATAAGACAATCTCTAAAAGGACATTCATTTTTTGCCATAAAAACAACAAAAAACAAAACTTTAATAATGTATCTCCCACTCATTAAAATATGTTAGAAAGGTTAGGAGAAGTTATTAAAAAAGCAACAAATCGTATAGCTAATGCTATATTTCTTGATAAAAATCTTATGGATTCTATTGTAAGAGATTTACAAAGAGCTTTAATTGAAGCAGATGTAAATATTCTTTTAATTAAGAAAATAAGTGATAAGATAAAAAAAGAAGCTCTAGATGAAAGAATAAAAGGAGTTGAGAAAAAAGAACATGTTATCAAACTATTACATGATGAACTAACAAATATTTTAGGAGAACATATTCAATTAAAACTTAAAAAAACACAAAATAAAATAATTCTCTTAGGATTATATGGAGCAGGTAAAACAACTACAATTGCTAAATTAGGAAATTATTTTGCAAAACGAGGAAGTAAAGTTGCTTTAGTTGGATTAGATGTTCATAGACCTGCTGCAAAAGAACAATTAAGACAATTAGCAGAAAAAAACAAATTAAATTGTTTTATTGATGAAAAAGAAAACAATGCAATAAAAACTTGGAAAAAATTTGAAAAAGATTTAAAAAAATATGATTTAATTTTAATTGATACTGCAGGAAGACATAGTTTAGATAAAGAATTAATCAAAGAAATAACAGCCTTAAATAAAGAAATAAAACCTACAGAGTCAATTTTAGTTATGCCTGCAGATATTGGACAAGCTGCAAAAAAACAAGCTCAAGAATTTAAAGATGCTGTAAAAATTTCAGGTGTAATTATTACTCGTATGGATTCTACTGCAAAAGGAGGAGGAGCCTTAACAGCATGTGGAGAAACAAAAGCCCCTGTTTATTTTATAGCAACAGGTGAAAAAATAAATGATCTTGAAGAATTTAATCCTGAATCATTTTTATCTAGACTTTTAGGAATGGGTGATTTACAAACTTTAATTGAAAAAGTAAAATCTGTTACAAACGAAGGTAAGCAAGAAGAAATGCAAAAAAGATTAGAAGAAGGAAAACTAACTTTAGATGATGTTATTGAACAAGTTAAATCGATGGGTGATATGGGGGGATTTGATAAAATAAAATCAATGATTCCTGGATTAGGAAATGCAAAAATTCCAGAAGGAATGTTAGGAACTCAAGAAGAAAAAATAAAGAAATGGGAGCACATTATAAAATCAATGACTTCTGAAGAAAAAAACAACCCTGAAATATTAAAAAAACAAACTTCAAGAATAGCAAGGATTGCTAAAGGTTCTGGTGTAAATAATAGTGATGTTCGTTCACTCCTCAAACAATATGATATGTTAAGTGAAATGATAAAGGGCGGATCAGATATAGATATGTCACAAGGTTTTTCACAAAAACAAATGCAAAAGTTAATGAAGAAGTTTGGTAAAAAGAAAATGCGGAGGATGTGAGATAAAAAAAGAAGAAGAAAGTTTTTTTGATCAAATTACAGAATTTTTAGAATATTTAGGAAAAACAGGCCATAATGAAAAAGCTAGAACAAAAACAAATTTAATTAAAAAGTTTAGTAAAGAAAAATTTGAAAATGTTTTTGATTTCTGTTTCAATAATCGCTTTGTTGAATATGATTTACCAACAAAAGATAACATAATTCGCATCGCCATAAAAGGAATTAGATTTTTAGAAGACCATAATCAAAAAAAGGTTCTTAGTGAACATAATAAAACAACTCTTTATCTTACAACAATTTTAGTCTTAACAACAATTTTAGCAACATTTATAGGGATAAGATTAACTAGTCCAATTTTATTAATAATTATCTATGGAATTATTGTTTTAGGCGTAACAAGAATCTTTAAAAAAAACAAGATTATAAAAGTATAAAATAAAACCAACAACTTCAATTTCAAAACCTCAAAACTAATCACTCCTCCCTTAGATTTCCTTCGAGACCTCTAATCTTCCCATTCTGAACTAATTTAAATCTTGTAAAAAATTTATAAGGTTTAATTTTTTTACCATCCTTTGTTGCAGAAGCTGTAACAGGAAAAGAAAAAACAAAAATATCTCCTGGCTCTTCCTCAACAACTTCTCCAGGATTACAAAAATATCTTACATTATTTCCTTTTTCCATTCTTTCTAATTTAACTGAATAAGGAACTCCTAAAATAACAAGATGGATACTATCTTTCAAAAGATTATTTTCAAAGTCATCAAATGCTTCAGGTAAAAGTTTATATTTCTTGTCAAATATCTTTCCTTCTAAAGAAGCTCTTTCTACCCTTGGTTTACATCTAATTGAAGAGTAATTATCTAAAACATAACAAGAATCTTTAAATGAATAATCAAATATTTCTTTTCTTGAATTCCAAATTCCACGATTAAAAATTTCCTGATAAGTTGAATCATTTATTTTATTAAAATTCATTTCATAAACTTTCATAATGGAAAAGCTCATCTCATTAGAATCCTTTTCAAAATAGCCTAATTTAGGATTAAAACGCCCCTCTCCTTTCATACGAAAATCAAAATGAACCTTCTCCTGAGAAAAAGCCATACTTGATAAAAAAATTAAACTACTTAGAAGAATCTTCTTAAGTTTCATAAAAACAAACAAAAAAACTTAATATAAAAAGATTTAGTAACAAAAATTCACAGGACAAAACTTAAAACTATTTCTTTCCTCATTTATCTATGGTCTCTAAATTAATAGCTCAAGGTGCAGGAAAATCAAAGATTTGCGCACCCAGCAAATCAAAACTTATCGCGCAGGGGGCGGAAGCAAAAATACTTCTTTCAGATAAAACAATCACAAAAGATAGAATTGTAAAATCATATAGAATTCCTAAACTTGATAATAAAATTAGAAAGTCTAGAACAAAAGCAGAAACAAAGCTTCTAAACAAAGCTTCTAAAATAATTAATATTCCAACGCCAATTATTGAAGACAAAGATAAATTTCAAATAAAAATGCCTTTTATCGACGGAAAAAAACTTTCAGACAACTTAAACAAATTCCCTCTTTTAAAACAAAAACAAATTTGTAAACAAATTGGACAAGATGTTGCAAAAATTCATGATGAAAATATTATTCATGGAGACCTCACAACTTCAAATATGATCTTAAAAGACAATTTAATTTTCTTCATAGATTTTGGATTAGGATATATAAGTCATAAATTTGAAGACAAAGCAGTTGATATTCATTTATTTAAACAAGCACTTGAAGCAAAACATTTTCAAAATTGGGAAATTCTTTTCAAGGAATTTGAAAAATCATACAGTAAATCAAAAGACGCCAAAATAATATTTGAAAGATTAAAAGCAGTAGAAAAACGTGGAAGATATAAACATTAAATTATTTAAATTTCAAAAAAAGTAGAAACTAAATCATTTAATTCATTTGTATCATCATAAATTCCTTTAAAGGAATTAGAATTGTCAAAACCACATGTAACTTTATAAGTTCCGGGAGGAAGACTTTCTTGAAAATTCCCTGAATCTATAGAGAATTTAATTCTTTCTCCTTTAGAAAAAACATCTACTCCATTAAACCATTTAGCCAAGAAAAAATCTTTTCCAAAAAACTTTGCAAATCCATAATCTCCTTTACCAAAACAACGATAATTACCAGTTCCTTTTCTTGGAGACTCTCTATCAAAACCAAATTGAAGACATCCCTCTACAATATCATTTGGTCCATTATTTTTCAAAACAACAGAATATTTATTCTTACCTAAATTACATTTAATTGCCTCAATATCTATATTCAAGTCATCTTTTTCTGTAATAAAGAAATCAAAAGATAATTCTTCCTCTTCTAATGAATTAAGATCTTTTACAACCAATGTAAAAACATTTTTCCCTTCATTAAAAAAAGAAGGTTGAGCAAACCCATATTCTACACTCTCACCTAAATCTAAAAAACCCTTTCCCTCATTAATCCCTTCAAAACAATCAGTTGAACAAGTTCCAACATTACCATTAACATATTCTTTTATTTCTAAATTTCCTGTTTTAGAATTATCTTCATTTAAAATGCTAAATTTAAAATAAGAAAAGGTATCAAAAAATAAATTATCTTTATCTGTAAGAATTTTCTCTTTAAATTCTGAGTCATATTGATAAGCTCCCTCATAATTAATTGTAATTGAACTTACAAAATTAAGTAAAAGAATAAGAAAAACCAAAGTAAAAATTAATCTCTTCATAATTTAAAAAAACTATTATCCTTTAAAAATATTTCTAA
Organism: Candidatus Pacearchaeota archaeon; assembly: GCA_023144035.1. Taxonomy (GTDB): domain Archaea; phylum Nanobdellota; class Nanobdellia; order Pacearchaeales; family GW2011-AR1; genus JAFCEV01. The sequence continues at coordinate 261,213 of JAGLGM010000001.1, forward strand.
TTTTATTTATCTAAATATTCTGTAGACCAAAGTAAAAATTCTTTGTTCCCCATCAATATACAAACCAAAATTCTTTTTTAACAATTTATCTTTTAGAAAATATATATAGCCCCACCAGGATCCTCGTTAGAGGTTCTTGTGCCATTTGGTATCGAACCTTGGTTCGAAATAGCCCCACCAGGATTCGAACCTGGGTCCCAGCCTTCAAAGGGCTGTATACTTGACCACTATACTATGGGGCTATAGAAAAAATATCCAATCTAGATTTATAAGGGTTTTGTTATATTTTTATTCAAACAAACTTTCATAAAAGATAGTTCGATTAATATCTTGCCTTTTTGGTTTAATCCACCTAAACATTCTCTTCATTTTTATTGGTTTATGTTTTTTACCTAATAAAGAAGCTGCAAGTCTGTTAATTTCATCAGTAACTTCTGATTTTGGATTATGTTGGGCATGTGTTTTAAACTTAGATTGAGCTTTAGGTACATTAATATCATGTGGTAAAACAGCCATTACAGGAATTTCTGTTGTCTTTTCAATATCATTTGCAGATAATTCAAAATTCTTTTTATACACTTTATTAATAATTAAACCTGTTAATGGAGCCCCTCTTTGTTTAATCATCTTAGCAGTCTTTAAAGTAGTACTCATTGTTGGATAATCAGGTGTTGTAACAATAAATATATTATCAGCTGCATTCATAACACCTCTTGATTCTTCATTTAAAGAAGGAGGAGAGTCAATAATAATTAAATCATACTTTCTCTTTAAACCTTTTAATTTATCTTTTAATTTTAAAGGGTTTACTTGAGATTTATTATGCAATGAAGAAGGAATTATATCAAAATTTTCCAATTTATGAACAGCATCTTTTGGATTTATTTCTCCTCTTAAAACATGATGAAGTGTTTTCTCAGGGTCAATAACATTTAAATGAAGCCCTAAATTCGGAGCAGATAAATTTCCATCAACTAATAAAACCTTTTTTCCAAACTTAGAAAGAGCATCTCCTAATGCTGTTACAGTAGAAGTTTTACCCACACCACCTTTTAAGCTAAGAATACTTATTATCTTACCCATACTTTATCTAATTTTTTATTATTTAAAAATCCTACCAAAGCTTTAAAAAACATAATCACGAACTAATAAAATGCCAAAAGCAAAAGAAGTTAAAAAACCAGAAAAAGCAAAAAAACTCTCTCAAAAAGATTATGAAAAAAAAGTCTTAGAGTTAGCAAAAAAAGGAATTACTAGTGAAAAAATAGGAGAATCATTAAAAAGAGAAGGAATTCATTCAAAAGAATATTCCAAAAAAATTTCTAAAATACTTGGAGACAAATATATTAATCCAGATTTAAAAAATGTGGAAGTTAAGTTAGAAAGAATAAAAAAACATTATACTGAAAATAAGCAAGATAAGAGATCTATGAGAGAAAAAGATAGGGTTTTTGCACAGTTAAGAAAGTTGAAGAAGTATTTCAAAGTGTAATAATTAAATTAATTTTTAAGATGGAAAAAGAGGAAATTTCTTTAGAAGAAAAAATAAAATATGTCGTTAAGAAATTCTTAGATAAATCAAAAGATAAAGAAATTCAAATTATAAGTCATTTTGACACAGACGGCATTACTTCTGCTGCAATAATGGTTCAAGCTCTAAAAAAGTTAGATAAAAAATTTTCTTTAAAAATTGTGAAAAGTTTAGAGGAACAATTTATTCATGATCTTCCTAAAGAAAAATTAACCTTGTTTTTAGATTTAGCATCTGGAAGTTTAAAACATATAGAAGAATCAAAATTAGAAGATGTGTTTATAATAGATCACCATGAAGTAGTTCATAAAATTCCAAAAAAAGTTACAATAATAAATTCTGAATTACATAATAATCAAAAAATGAGTGGATCTTGTTTAACTTATTTATTTTGTAAGGAAATAGATGAAAAAAACAAGGAATTTGCTAAATTAGGTATATTAGGTATGATTGGAGATATGCTTGAAAAAGAAATTGATAAATTAAATAATGGTATTTTAGATGATGGAGAAATTAAAAGAAAAAGAGGGTTAGTTATTTATCCTTCAACAAGACCTTTAAATAGAACTTTAGAATTTTCCTCAAATCCTTATATCCCAAAAGTAACAGGAGATATAAAAGGAGTTTTAGAATTATTAAGAGAAGTTGAATTAGGTCCTGTGAACGGAAAATACAAAAGTTTAATTGAATTAAATGAAGAAGAAATGGAAAGATTAGTTACAGCAATTATATTAAGAAATCCTAAAGCAAAAGATAAAGAAATAATTGGAGATATTTTTTTAATAAAACTTTTTAATAAACTTGAAGATGCTCGTGAATTAAGTGCAAAAATAAATGCTTGTTCTAGATTTGGAGAAAGTGAAACTGCTTTACAATTATGTATGGAAATTCCTTCTGCTAAAAAAAGAGCAGAATCAATACATGCAAAATACAAACAACAATTATTATCTGGATTAAGATTTGCTTCAGAAGCAGAAAAAACAGAAGGTAAAAAATTTGTAATAATAAATGCAAAACACCACATAAAAGATACAATGATTGGAACTATTGCAAGCATTCTATCACATTCCGCATTATATGAAGAAGGAACAATAATAATTACAATGGCACATTATGACAATAAAATAAAAGTTTCTTCAAGGATTGTTGGAGAAAATGGTAGAAACGCTCGAGAAGTTCTAAACTCTGTTATTGAAGAAATTGGTGGAGAAGTCGGAGGTCATAAAAATGCAGCAGGATGTATAATTTCTCAAGAAAAAGAAAATGAATTTTTAACTTCTTTAAAAAAGAATCTTGAATTAGAATTAATTAAGATTTAAAACCACACATCAAAACTCTTAAAAACCACATACTTATTCTAATTACATGGAATTAGAAATTGGAGATGTAGTATTATGTACTGTTGATAGAATAGCAGGAACAATTGTATTTGTAAAAATAGATGGAAATAGAGAAGGAAGCATTACTATGAGTGAAATTGCTCCTGGAAGAATAAGAAATATAAGAGATTATGTTGTACCAAAAAAGAAAATAGTTTGTAAAATTTTAAGAATTTCTCAAAGTGGAAATGTTGATCTTTCATTAAGAAGAGTTACTCAAAAAGAAAAAAAAGAAATCTTAGAACAATATAAACAAGAAAAAAGCTATAAAAGTGTATTAAAAAGTATCTTAAATGAAAAATCAGAAGAAATTATCAATAAAATTGAAACAGAACAAAGATTATTTGATTTTTTAGAAGAAGCAAAAGAAAATCCAAAAGAGCTTGAAGAAATAATAGGTAAAACAGATTCAAAAAAAGTTTTAGATATAATTAATACTCAAAAACAAAAAACAGCTATCTTAAAAAAAGAAATTAGTTTAACAACAAAAAATTCAAATGGACTTAAATTAATTAAAGAACTTTTAGGAAATTTAAAAGAAGTTGAAGTAAAATATATTTCTGCAGGAAAATATTCTATAAAAATAGAAGCTGATAATATAAAAACAGCAGATAATAAATTAAAAGAAATTTTAAAAGGCTTGGAAGAAAAAGCAAAAAAAGTAGGTTTTGAATTTTTTGTAAAGGAAAAATGAAATTAAAGAAATGCAAAAAGTGTAAAAAATATACTCTAAAAGATAAATGTCCTAAATGTAAAGAAGAAACTTCTGACGCTCATTATAAGTTTGTTAGAAAAAGGGGAAATTAATTCTTTTCCCAACTCCCAATTCCAGAACGTTCAAATAATTTTTTTCCATTTAAAGAAATTACACTTTCATATTTACTAAAAATCTTCCTCTGGAATTCTTTAAGATTAGTTACTTTTGTATAAATATCTAATTCTTTATCTGCAGGAATAATTCCATAAACTCTTTCATTCAAAACCTTTGCAGCTAAAGTTGATTTTGTGCCCACCTCTGAAGAGATTAAATGAATAGAATTCCAAATAGCATGAAGACTATCTGTAACATTAACATGAGGATTTTCCTTCTGTCTATCTCCTATAGAAGGAATTGAAGAATCAAAATAAACCTGTCCTCTAAAATCAAAATAACTTTCATTTACCTTAATTTCTCCTATACCAATTAAATAATGAAATCTCGGCGCTCCAATTTCTTTTAATCTGCTTGAACAATCTTCTACCTTTACCATAAACATTCAATTATCAAAAACTAATTAAACCTATGTTGTCATCTAATAACAACATGAAAGATACCGATAAAATACTACAAGAAACAGGGTTAAATGAAAAAGAAGTTAAAATTTATTTGGAACTATTAAAACAAAAATTATGTACTGCCTCTAAACTTGCAAAATTAACAAAAATAAATAGAACAACAGCGTACTTGGAATTAGAAAATTTGATGCAGTTGGGATTAGTTAGTTATATAATAAAAAATTCAAAAAGATATTATCAATCAGCAAACCCAAGAAAACTAATTGAAATACTTGAAACAAAAAAGAAAAAAATAAAATCCATCTTACCAAAACTTGAATTATTACATTCAACTACAGAAGAAGTAAAGATAGAAACATATGAAGGAAAAGAAGGATTAAAAACTTTTTATCAAGATATCTTAAATAATGCAAAAGAACTTCTGGCATTTGGCACAACAGGATTAGCATTTAAAATATTAGATTTTGAATTTCCTCATTTTGTGAAAGATTGCAAAAAGAAAGGAATTAAAGCGAAATATTTAGCAAACAAAAATGCAAAAAGATATCTTTCAAAACTTCCAAAAAATTTTGTTGAAATAAAATATCTTACAGAAAAATATTCTGCCAAAGTTACCACTATAATTTATAATAACAAAGTTGCAATACAATCCTTACAAAAAGATAAAATCTACATAACACTAATCAAAGATAAAAATTTGTATGATAGTTATAAAAATTATTTTGAATTTATGTGGAATTCTAAGACTTAATTATCTTTACGCTTTTGATGCCTTGTTTTGTTACTTTATCTACTTCAATTACTCTATTTCTTAATTTTATCTTTTCTCCTTTTTTAGGTATTTTTCCTAATTTATGTTCTACAAAACCTGCGATTGTATCAAAATGTTCTGTTTTTAATCCCAAATGAAATATATGTTTTATTGAACAAAAAGTCATACAAAAAAATAATAAAAGAATTATGCAAGCATAAATTAAAAGAATTAAATAAAAAAATAGGAGTAAGTTCAACAACAATAATAGATTGAAAAAAAAAAGCATCAATTCATTTCATTGAAAAATATAAGAAAAATAAAAACAATTTCAAAAATTTCAGAAATAGATATAGAAAAAAACATTATAGAATACAAAACCAAAAAAGGAAAGTTTGGAGTTAAAAATCCAAAAATACCAATAAAAGATTCTCAAGAATCAAGAGAAATTATCATTCATATGATGTGTGATGGATGCTTTAGTAGTGGTTATGCTGCATACTATAATGTTGGTAAAGAAACAAAAGAAGAATTTGTAAAAGAATTGCGAAAAGTCTTTGGGAATATAGGATATAAAATCCATAAAGATAGCGTTCATTTTTCATCAGCTGTAATGTGGATATTAAAAGAATTTTTTGATGTAGATTTTAATAGTAAAAAATGTAGGGTGCCTCAAAAATTCTTTAAAGGAAATAGAAAAAAATTAATAGGAATTGTTAGAGCAATAATTATTGATGAAGGAACAATAGACGGAAGCAATATTAGACTAGACTCGTGTAATCAAAAATTTCTAGAAGATATAAAAAAGATCTGTTTAAAATTAGGATATTCTTGTGGGAAAATTTGGCAATCTAAAGGACCTATTTTCAGGTTTAATATTTTAGCTAAAAGTATTGCAGAACTAAAAAAAGATATGGAAAAACTTCCAATACATAGAAAACAAATTTTAATAGAGATGGTTGAAAAAAACCAAAAAAGAGAATGGGAATATAAACTTCCTGGGGAAATCAAAAAAAAAATAATCAAATCACTACTAAACAATCCAAAAAGAAAGATTGAATTAATTCTTGCTTTGAATTTGCCTAAAACTACAATTGGATCCCACTTAAGATGGCTTATCAAAAAAGAAATAGTAAAATACAATGTCAAAAAAAAACATTAGAACTTATTTTATAAAGAATGAAAACAAAGCAAACAATTTTATAAAAAATCCTTCTGATTTTATAAAAAGTGAAAAATTAAATAATTATGGATTAAATCAGTTAAAAGTTTTGAGAATGTTACATAAAAAAATGACAAAGTATAGTGAAATAGAAAAAAAATCTTGGTTTTAGCAGTAAAGCTTCAACATTCAAACTAATAAAAAGTTTAGAAAAAAAAGAGTTCATACAAAAAATAGAAAATGAAGGATGGGCAATTACAAATAAAGGAGAAAGGGTTTTATCTCTTAACAAACTAGAAGCAAGATATCTATTATATGCCAATATTAAAAAAGCTTAGTCTGATTTTAGGATAAGATAGGGATTCCGTACACTCCATCATATCCTGGAATAACTTTCATATTTCCTACTCTATTTTTTAAAATCAAACCAATTAATTTTGCATCAACTTCTTTTTGTATTAAATCTTCCCGAGAAACATTTAATAAAATATTAAATTCAGTTTCAAACTTCTTAATCAAATCATTATAAACAGTCCAAACTTTTAAAGACTGCATTCCAAACCCTAAATTAAGAGAAATTAATTCATGTAAAGGTAAAAGTTTGTAGAAAGGTTTTGCATTTTCAGGTTTAAATCCAATTTTATTTTGTGCAAGTTCTTCAACTCTATAATCTACTCCTAAAGTTAATTTTCCTTTACAAACAGGACAAAGTCCACCTAACTCTTTTGTTTTCTCAGGACTGCATGAAAATTCACAATTTCTATGTCCATCATAATGATAAATTCCATATCCAGGGTCTGTTTCAATTGTTGCAACAAAAGAATTTTCCCTAATTTGTTTAATTATCTCTTCATATGAATTTACCTTATTGAAAATAGTTGCTTCACGTCCAAGTCTCCATGGCCAAAAACTATGTGAATCTGAAAAACTAACAATTGCTTTATCTTCTAATTCTTTTATTCTCCAATTCATAGGGGGATCAGAACTCATTCCTGTTTCAATTGCATGTATGTTATCAATTTCATCTTTAAAACATTCTTTTAAACTATCAAATCCAGACTTACTCCCAAAAATACCAAACCAAGGAGTCCAAATATGTGCAGGAATTACTTCAATGTCTTTAGAAATCTTCATCATTTCTCTAACAAACTCATCTCCAGGAATTTTAAAAATTGGCCTACCATCATAATCTCTTCTTCCTTTTGTATCTAAATAAGCATTAATCTTATCAACAGCCTCTAAATTAGGAACAAGAAGAAGCAAATGAATTCTTCTTCCTCTACGAATTTTACTTGTCGAATTTGTTTCAAGAGATTTAATCTCTTGACCTTCTTGAGTATACATTAAACTTATTTCACCTGATAAAATAAATGGAAAATCTTGATAATAATAAAAACCATTTTTCTCTACTAATAAATCTTTAATCTCAGAAAGCCAAACAGGATGTGTAAAATCACTTGTCCCTAATAAATTCAATCCTTTAACTTTTGCCCACTTAACAAGCTCAGGAATAGTTATATTCTTACTACATGCTCTTGAAAATCTAGAATGTAAATGTAAATCTGCAATCATTTCATTATTTTTAAAATCCATATTAATCTAGAAATAAAAGATATTAAAAAATTATCTCTTTTTGAAGAAATCTAAGTTATTTTCTTATTTTTATAAATTGCATAAATTACATAAATTACTAAAAGTCCAGCTAAAACAATTAAACAAATACACCACCACTTCTTCAATCCTTCATCAGAAACACCATCTGTAGTTGTTCCAGTGCCATCTGTAGTGCCATCGTCAGATACAAGTGCTTTTTCTGAAATAGCAAAATAACTAAAAGAATCTACTTCAAAATCATAATAAGAATAATCATCATCTGAACCTACAGGAATTGTATTTAATTCATCCCATTGATTAGTTACTTCATTAAATTTAAACATTGCCACATTATCTGTTAAACCATTTGCAACCATCCAAGATTTTTCTACTTGCATTCTAATTATTGCCTTATTTAATTTTTCTTCAAGATTCTCTGTATTAATCTGAAGATACTTGTATGTTTTTCCTGATTTTTCAATTGATACTTCTGCTGGTTTAGAATCATATTTTGAAATAGTCATCTTTACATTTTGTGCTTCACTATTAACTTGAATTTGAATTTGTTTTAAACCTATTTCTTCATCAAAATCTTCTATTACTGCTGGAATCCCAATATTTATTCTTGACCAAGTATGGGTTTTTTGAAAAGATGCTTCAGAAGTAGTAGATGTCCCTGTTGCACCGCCAGTAGGACTGGTAACAGAATAAGTATCTGTAGCAGTATCTGAATTTCCTGCATTATCTGTAACAGAACAACCTGTTGCAGTAAAAGTCCCTGCAGAAGATGTAGAAGGAGTAGTTGCTGCAGAAGTTAAAGAATTATTAATTCCTGAACCAGAATCTGTTCCGCTACACTCACATGTAACTACACTCCCCAATATAACACTTGAAGGAGAACAAGCTAATGTTGCCACAGGTGCAGTTGTATCAATTTGAACAACATAAAATGAAAGGTTTACTCCTACATTATTTACAGTATCATTTGCATACACATCAATTGTGTGATTACCATCATCAAGGTCTGTTAAAGCAATTGCAGTAGAATTACACCAACCACTATCTCCCATAACAGTTTGATTAGTTCCACTTACATTAAAAATACAACCACTATTAACTATTCCAGAAAGGGCATCAGCAACAAAAATATTTAATGTTAAAGTATCTGTATTTTTCTTAAATGTTCCATTTACATAATCAGACCCAGTCCAATTTAATAATGGAGCTGTATTATCTACATACATAGAAACATTTGAAGAATTATCTCCTCTTGTACCATTATCAAAAAAAGCAGAAAAAGCAAAAGTATAATTTGCTTCAGTTATATTTGTCCAAGTATAACCCCCACTATTATTAGTTCCACTTGTATTAGCATTATCAATAACATTCGCCAGATTTCCATTCATCCATAGTGCAACACTCCAATTCCCAATTGGAGAATCAGGAGTAGTAGTATTTGTCCAATTAATTAAAAAATGACCTTCATCATAATTAACAGATGCATTCTCACTAAAAACAATATCTGTCGCAGTTGCATATGCTAACACAAAATATATACTACAAATTATTATTAAAAATACTCCACTAAAAACTAAAAACTTTTTATTCATCTTCCTCTCTTAATAACATTAATAATATAACATTTATAAATGTTTTTTTTTTGAAAGATTTATAAACTTAAGTGTAAATTAAAAATAATGGAAAAAACTTTAGTATTAATTAAACCAGATGCAATGGTAAAACATTTAGCAGGAAATATTATTTCTGAATTATATAATTTAGATTTAAAAATGATTGGATTAAAATTAGTAAATGTTAGACGAGAACTTGCAGAACAACATTATTTTGATGTGGAAGAAAGACATGGAAAAGATATTCTAAAAAAATTAATAAAACATATTACAGGAGAATTACATAATAATGAAAATGTTATTGCTATTGTTTATGAAGGAGAGGATGCTATTCAAAAAGTAAGAAATCTTGCTGGGAAAACAAATCCAGAAGAAGCAGAACCAAATACAATTAGAGGAAGATATGGGAGAGTATATTCAAAAACAGATTGTTTTGAAAATTTAATTCATGCTTCTGATTCTAAAGAATCTGCAGAAAGAGAAATTTCTCTGTGGTTTGATAAAGGTGAATTAGTTTGATTGATCTAAATATTTAAAATAACAAATATCTTTTTTAAATTCATAAGATAATGTTTTATTATATTTCTTTTCAAACAAATTACAAATTTTAATAGCTATTTCAGATTCATCAATTCCAAGAAAAACTTCATCTGGTTTTTTAGAATAATTAACTCCTTCTAGCCAATTATGTATAGAAATAACAGAAAGATTAATCTATGATTTTGTAAGACTATCTAATCTTTCTACCAATCTCAAACCTCATCAACAACCCCTTTACCTGTTACAAAGAAAGTTGTTTCATCATCTGGAAGATTTGGACTGTCTATTAATTTAGCTACTCTTGAACCTTGTTTTCCTCTTCTTAAATACATCCTATATGTTGAAGCATGACCTACAATATTTCCTCCAATAGCAATTGTAGGATCTCCAAACATTTGAGCAGGATTAGCCATAACTTGATTAGTTACATAAACAGCAAGATTATGTGTTTCTGCTAATTTCATTATATCATGTAAATATCTATTTAATTTCTGTTGTCTGTCTGCTAATTGTCCTCTTCCTGCAAATTCCGATCTAAAATGAGCTGTTAAAGAATCTACAATCAATAATTTAATTGGTTCTCCACCTTTAATCATTTCAGTTATTTTTTCTAAAAGAAGAACTTGGTGATCTGAATTAAAAGCACGTGCTACAAAAATATTTTTTAAAACCTTTTCTGGATTTGCTCCTAACCCCTCTGCAATTTGTTTTATTCTTGCAGGTCTAAAAGTTCCTTCTGTATCAATAAACACTGCTTTACCATTAGAACCTCCTTTATCTACTGGAAGTTGAACATTTACAGCCAAAGTTAATCCTAACTGCGTTTTTCCAGATCCATATGCTCCATAAGCTTCTGTTATTGCCCTACTTTCAACACCTTTTCCACCCAAAAGATCATCTACTTGTTTACTTCCTGTTGTAATATTTGAAATATTTTCTCTTCTTTTTGCAAACTCAGTCCCATCTACAAAACCTAAATCTAACATGTTTCTAGCTGCTTGAATAGCTTTTCTTGCAACAGCAGAACTAACACCAGCAGCATCACCCAAAGAACTAGGACTCATAACAGCCAAAGACATCATATCAAAAACTCCTGCAGATTCTAATTTTGACGACACAGCAGGCCCAATTCCAGGCAAATCTGTTAATTGTGGTTCTTTAGGAATATCTTCTGCTTTCTTTTTAGTAACCATAAATCTCCAAGACCCCTATTGTTTATAAAGATTATTTAGATTAAAGATATATTAAGCATCATACTGGATAATAAAAGTAAATCTGTTATTAAAAAACAAACAAATACAATTATTTCTAATCTTCCCCCAGTCTTAATTTTTCCTTTAATTCTTGTTTTAAATGGGTAAAAAGGCCTAATTCCTTGAATTGTGAAAGCATCTGCAAGTAAATGAGAACTATATCCTAAAGCAAAAGGAAAAATAATAATTGGTAAAAATAATAAAAAAAGGAGTATAATTAACCCTAAAAAAATAAAACTATGAAAAAACCCTCTATGACTTACAAAAAATTGAAGGGGTCTAAACACTTTCTTTTTCCCTAATTTAGAAAATTTAGTGTCGATATCAGGAATAAAGGTGGCAATTAAAGCAACAATCACAAAAATAACTTTATTTTCCACACTTGAAAATAAAATTAAAACAAAAAAAATGTAATAAGCAAGTGTGTTTTAATCAACATTATTAAATGTATTAAACAGATTTTAAATTATTTATGCTGCAAATTCATATTCTATAACATTTGAATCATTTTCAATTTCTTCTTGAATTTTGCAAGAAAGCTCGCCTTTCTCCTTAAATCCCACAGGAACTTCCTGTCTAATCCAATCTAATTCTATTTTATAAACTAATTTTTCAAGCTTTTCATCATATTCAAACCCTTTTCTTTTTCTCAAAGAAACATAATCAAAATATTCTTTAAAAGAATTTTGAATTTCAACAGAAAGGTTTTTTGGAAAAATCTTACTTACAACTTTATGAGCATAATATCTTTCAAAACAAAGACCTTCAAAAGAAACATCTAAAAATTTATTATCCATTTTATTAAAATTATTCTTTTTCTAAAACAGCAATTAATTCATCATGATTTACATCTTTAACACTTTCAACAATAAATTCTGGATTATTAAAAAAATTATTCATCCTAACATCACCTAAAAATATCATTTCTTTACCTATTAAATTATGTTTTTGTACAATCAAATTATCTGCATCTTCTAAATCTCCAAGACCTAATCCATCAAGAGCATCTTGAAATAAAACTGAACGTATTGTTTCTGTTCCATCATCTAAAACAAGATTAATCAATGCTCTTTTATCAGGATTAATCTTTCCATGTTCTGCACATGAAAATCCTTCTGCTTCTTGAATTGCCTTTTTTCTACATTCTGGACAAACATGAAAAAACTTTGGATCAAAAGCTTGAACAATAAAAGCTCTTGTACTAACACTATCTGCTAATTTAAAATCAGAAATATTTTTTTCTTTTAAAATCTTCTCTGTTATTACCTTCTCTAAAACTTCTGTGCTTAATTTTAATTCTGAAAAACTTCCTAAATGAATCTCATTAGACCTCATACTTCCATTTCCAACTTCTACAATACTTCCATCTTTTATATCTCCTTTTTCAACTAAAGCTATATGATTAGTATCCCATAAAACAACTTTAATATTTGAAGTATCATCTGCAAGAGTAAAATTAACTACTTTTCCTTCATCTCCTTTTTTTGTAGTAAAAGTACGAACAGGTGATAAATTAATAACTTTCCCAACAACATTTGCTTTTCTCATTCCAGGAAGCAATTCATCTATTTTTAATTTTTCATTATCAAAAGAAATCCCTAATTCAGCTGCTATAACTTGTGCTGCCCCTTCTTTACTAATAAGCCCAGCAAGTTTAGCCCTCTTTGCTTCAATTCTCCTCTCTATCTCCTCTTTTTCTAAACCAGAAGATTTAGCTATTTTTTCAATAATCTTGTCATAATTTCCGTCAATCATTCCTCAAAAAAATCACCTTTATTTATAAGTATTATGTTTGTAGGGGCTATGTTGAAAAAGTCTTCAGGGCAAAGTAAATAAGCCCTGAAAACCATCTTAATCTGAGGTGATTAAGATGAAAGAAGTAAGAAATCTACAAATAAAAATTAAGCGATTGCTTAAGAAAATTAAATATCCTGAATTTTTGCATAGGTTTGGACCAAAAACCTATAAATTGGAAGATCATGTCTCTAGACTTTTAGTAATGCAAATTTGTCAATTGAGTTTAAGAAGAATTGAAAAGATTTCAAATATCTTTGGGCAAAAATGTCCAACTTATTCTGCTTTGTGTAAAAGCAGAAAGAAAATACCAATTAAATTATGGCAAAAATTATTAAAATTGACTGCTGGTTTATCGTCGGGAAAAGTAGCAATTGATGGAACAGGGTTTAGTAAATCAAACCCTAGTTTTCATTATTTAAAAAGAATTGATTCTAAAAATCCTAAGAATTATACAAAGCTTTCAGCTTTGTTAGATTTGGAGACTAAGAAATTTTTAGTAATGAGGATTAGAACAACTCCTCGTCATGACATGCAAGATGTGAAATATTTACTTAAGAGAGTTAGAGGAATAAAAAGTTTTTCTGCAGATAAAGGTTATGATAGTGAGGAAGTTCATGAAATTTGTTATTGGAAGGGAATTCAAACATACATTCCTTCTAGGAAGAATGTAAAACATGGGTGGGCTAGAAAAAAACAAATAAAAAACTGGGATCAAAAAGAATACAATCTAAGAGGAAATGTTGAATCTGGGTTTTCAGCAATAAAAAGAAAGTATGGAGGTTTTGTTAGAGCTAAAAGAATTGAGGGAATGAGGGCTGAAATAATATTAAAGGGGATAGCACATAATTTAGAGTTAATAAATTAAGAGATTTTCAACATAGCCGTTTGTAGGGTTAATATTTATAAAGCCTATTCATTAAAATAAAATATGGGAACTGCACTATTAAAAATAAAACTAATGCCTAATTCTGTAGAAGTTGATTTTGAAGAAATAAAAGCAAAAGCAAAAGCAATTGTAGAAAAAGGAGAAGGAAAACGTTGTACTTTTGAAGAAGAAGCAATAGCCTTTGGATTAAAAGCTTTAATTGTTTCATTTGATATAGATGAAGAAATAAACCTAGAACCAATTGAAGAAGGATTAGGAAAAATAGAAAACATTAATTCTGCTCAAGTAATAGATATGCGACGAGCATTTGGCTAAAAAAATGATAAATATAAATATCTGTTTAATCAAGTGGAGATATAGGAGCATTTGAATAAAATGTTATCAGAAGAGCAAACTAAAGAAATAAAATCCCAGTTAATACAACACATAGATTCTACTTTTCCTGAAGATAAGAAAGCATCTGCTAAACAACAAGTTGAAGAAATGAATGGCGAGCAACTTGACAAATTCTTAGAACAAAATAATTTAATAAAAGAAGGACAACCAACAATAGGAGAACAGCAAAGTGTTTTTAGAAGTATTGTAAATGGGCAAATTCATTCATATAAAATAGATGAAGATCAAGATTCTCTAGCAGTCTTAGAAATAAATCCTGTTTCAAAAGGCCATATAATCTTAATTCCTAAGCAAGAGATTAATTCTGTTGAAAAAATGCCTAAATCTGTTTTCGCACTTGCTGAAAAAATATCAAAAAGATTTAAATCAAAATTAAAACCAAAAGAAGTAAAAATTGTTCCTTCAAATGCTTTTGGAGAATTCATACTTAATGTTTTTCCAGTTTATGAAAATGAATCTTTAAATTCTCAAAGATACCATGCAGAAGAATTAGAATTACAAGAATTTCAAAAAAAATTAGAAAAAAAAGTGGTAAAAAAGATTTTGAAAAAAGAAACTAAAAAGATTCCAGAAAATAAAATCCGTTTACCAAGAAGAATTCCTTAGACTCTAGAAAACATTTCTAGAAGAGTATTAAATAAAACCAAATCTTTGCCATAATCCTATTTTCCATAAACAAAAAAAGATTATAAAACTAATTAAAAATACAGGTGTAAAAGGTATACCATTTCTTATTGTAACATAATTAAACTTTTTCTGAATTAATTTTATTTCTGCTTGACTCAAACCATCCCATTTTGCTTTAATTATCCTTTTACCTATTTTCAAATCTTTGTAAAGCCAATCTCCTTCTGTTAATTTATTTGATTTAACCTTCCTAACCATACAAGATTCATCAACTGATTTTACATAAATATAAAGATAAGGAAGAACAAACATCATAATCCCTAAAACAAAAAATAAATTGTCTGAAAAACCAAAAGCAATTAAAACAAGTGCAACAAAAAGTACAAAAATAGTTAATTTCTTATTTTTCTTAAATTGTTTTAAAAATTCTTTCTTAAACTTCTTAAAATTTATAAAACTTAAATAAATACTTGTTAAAATACTATAAACAGCCCCTATTAATAAAAATAAAACAAAGAATAATAAAAAGATTTTTAAATTCTCATTAAGAACTGTTGAAAAAGGTAGAATAGCTCCTAAAGCTATCATTAACTTAGCATCTCCTCCTGCAAACATTTTACCATAATATAATAAATTACCTAAAATAAAAAAGATTCCAAAACCAATTAAACCTTGATAAAAGAAACTAAAACCAATATCTGAAAATAAAGAATAAAAAAACCTAAATCCTAATGCAAAAATTATTAATGAAAAGCTTAACCAATTTGCAATTTCTCTTTTTTTAAGATCTTGAACAGTTGCAAAAATAATCCATACCAATGCTAATGTAGATAAAAATATCACCTCAAACATGTTTTGAAAAAGTAATTTCAGTTTATAAAACTATTTTACTTCTTTGTTATCTTAGTGCTTCTTAATCTTCCACCTTTTTTATAAGGATGTTTTTTCTTATCTCTTTTCTTATCTTTTCCCTTATTTCTTTTATCAGAACAAGCATAGTCAGAAGCCATCTTAAATTGATTCAGAACAAGTATAACTTTCTAAAGTATCTTCAATTAAAGCTTGAATAACTTTATTATCATTTTCTGTGCAAAAGGTTGGTAAATCTTCAACGGAAATTGCTTCTACAAAAATTACATTATCACAAGTAATAGAAGAACATTTATTCACTCCATAAATTGTTTGATTATTAGCAAGATAATTACAAGTTACTTCTTTTAAGGTCATATCTTCTGCTTTTAGACTTCTACCCATTATACAAAAATCATAAACACCATTTACAGCACACGAAGCTTCACAAGCAGATACAATTGTATCTACATTATTTCCTGAAATCCAAGGAGTAATTTTATTCCACCCCATTGTAAATCCTAAAACTAAAACTATTAAAACAACTATTCCAAGAATTAATAAGATGATTGTATTTGTACTCATCCCTTGCCCTCTTTTATTATCCATATTAAATTTAAGTTTATTTTATTTATAAAGTTTTGTTTTATTTAAATTTGAATACTATAAAATTTTAATTTCTGTTATTAATTAAGGATTATATGTTACTGAGAAAATTATTTTCTCTTTTAAAAAACCATCTTTAAAATTATAATTTACTACTTCTTTAAATTCTCTTAAACCTTCTACTGGTTTTTCTTGATAAAGATTTGTTTCAATTTGAGAATTTAATTTTTCTACTAACTTTATGCTTTCAAAATTATTTGAAACTTTAAGATTTGATGAATAGAAACTTAGTAAAGCTAAACTACAAACAGCTAATACTCCTAAAACTAAAATAATTATTGGTAAATTCCCTCTTTTATTCATTTTCTTGCTCCCATTTTTCAATAATATTTCTTTGAGATTCTGAAGCAAAACTATAAGCAATCAAAGTTTTTGTATCAAGTAAACTAATTTCTTTTTCAAAATCAATTTCTAAATTTTGTGCTTGGACTGTTTTTGTCTTTTGAGCTAAAAAAGATGATGCAGAAATAAAAATTATTAAAATTATTAAAATAGCAATAGTTGCAATTATCCAAGTCATTATTTCTGATATTTGTGCCTTATTATTTTTTTGTATTTTATTTAACATTTTTTTCTGTTTTCTTTATTATTGTTAAAATTTTAATTAAATAAAGTTCTTCTCCTTTTTCATCAAGTGAAAAAAAACTATCTTCAACACCTTTAACTTCTCTTTCATATTCCTTTTCTTCTTGTATTTCATATCCAGCAACTAAATTTAAATTTCCTTTAAATATATTAAAAGTAGAAATTTCTAAATTTTCAGATTTATAAAAATCAATTTCAAAATAATATTGAACTTCCTCATTTAAACTCTCTTCTACCTCAAAATTCAAATGACAATTTTCAAGGAAATTTTCTGAAAATTCCTGGCTAAAACCTTCTTCATCAAATAATTCTGAATTTAATTTCCCTTCATAAGATAAACAATTTGCTATGTTATTTATCATTATTTCTCCTTCAATTTCTCTTATGTCATAAGGATGATTATAAAAAGAAGAAACCATTACAAAAATTCCTCCTGCAACTATCATTAAAATAACAAACCAATACATTGCAATTATTTTAGAGCCACCTTTATTATTCATTTTATTTATATTCATTTATTTTAATTACATATGAATCAATATCTTCTGGATTTGAATTGTCTGGGTATAAACTTACATCAACATCTTTAAAATATGAATAAGAATACCCTCCACTCTCACTTAATCTAACAGTTATTATGTTATCAGTATTAATTACAATATCTTTAAATTCTAAACCATTTTTCTCAGCTAAATCTTTTGCTTTACTCATATCTAAAATCATTGTCATCCCAGGTTCTGCAGAATCAATCAATAAAGCTATTTGTTTTGCATAAGATTGTTCTAAAAGAGCTGCACCTTGACCTTGCTTTAATAAAAATAAAATCAAAATTGAAAGAAATAAAATATTTAAAATAATAAAGACTACATTCTCCATAAGAATAGCTCCTTTCTTAACCCTCTTTTTAAACATAATATAGATTATAAAAGATAATTAATAAAATTAACTAATTATGCAACTGTCAAGATATCTTTGCAATTTAACAATTTAAATGTTTCTGATCTTGCTTCAATTATTGTAGGAGCCATAAATTCATTCTCCACTCCATCTCCTTCAACAGTTATTGCTGCTATTTTAGGTTCAAATAAACCTGCAAGATCATCTCCTCCAATTACAGTTCCAATCCCTGTAGAAACCACAATCGCCCCTGCAATTAATCCTGTAAAAGGTAAAGTAATTACACCTACCCCAATTGTAATTCCTCCAATCCATTTGTAAGTATTTCCAATCTCGCTTGTAATTCCGGTTATAACAAAATATTGTTCATCTAAATTAATTGTTCCAAAAGTTTCTATTGCTTCAGAGTTATTTATATTTTCAGAAATACTTGTTTTAAGCAATTCCATATCTTTTGTGTTAAAAAAATATTCTGCATATGTTTCTTTATTTTCTGATAGAGGTGTTTTTGCTAAATAAGTGTATAATTCATCTTGATTAATTTTTCCTAAATCAAATTCTTCTATTTCTTTCATACTATCATCAAAAGCAATTTGAGAACAAATAGAACAATAATTAGATTCTTTGGCTTTATCTCCTACATAATCAATTGTTCCCTCTCCAAACATCCACCAACAATCAGCCATTTCATCTGCTAAAGCTTTATACACTTCATCAGAAGTTTCTACTTTCCTTATATTTGGATTTGTCATTGCTTCACAACTTCCATCTTTTGTTAGACAAACATATGTTCTTTGACAATTCAATGAAACATCACCTTTAGATAAAACAGGGTTTGCTTTCATAACAACAGAATTATAACAAATTTCTTTTTCACCTGATTCTCCTAAATTTAATCTAAATAAAAAATATAAAATTACAATAAAACTCATAATTAAAATAATCAACATAATTATTTGTTGAGTTGATAATTCTCCTTTATTATTTTTTTTTAAAAAAGAATAATTTAAATTTTTTTGTTTTTTATTTTTATACATTTTAATTTTATTACATAATTCCTACTTTTTTTAATGAAACATAAAGTCCTGTTAAAACCATAATAAAAAAAGCAATCCACATTATATATTTTATTAAAGTATCAAATTTCATGTTTTAGTAATTTGAATCTTACCTCCTGCCTCTTGAATATTTATGTTTGTTGTTTCTTCAGTATAAGATTCTATTTTAATATCTTCAAATTCTTGTAACATCGGAATTATTAAACAAGCCCCATCTTGAGAACATTTCTTTATTTGATTATCAAAAATATCTGCAACAACCTTATTACAAATGCAAATACAATTCTGTGTTGAACAAGGATTTGGTTTCTTTTCTTCTGCAGTAAAACTAAATAAAGTCCATCTTTGAGGTTGTAAAGCAGTTATATTTCCTTGAGAAATTCCAATATTTGAAATTACCTGAGAAATTTGATCAAGAGTTTCTATTGCCTCTCTCTGTTTTTTTTCTTTTAAATCTGAAGAAAAAAAGGAAATTAAAAAATAAGATAAAAAAACAAGACCAATTACTGCGACAATTATTTTTAAAACTTCTTCAGTTAATAGCATTGCTTTCTTATTTTTTATCATATTAAAGTTAAAAATAAAGCAGGTGTTGTGCCTGCTCCAGAGCCCACATTTTCAATAAATACTGCAACATTATTTTTAAAAACATAATAAACTCCCCAAACAACTGCAGCAACAACTAAAATTCCAAGTATTAATTTAATTAATTGATTTATAGTTAATTCTGCCATATAATTATCCTCCTTTAAACAAATTTTTAATTGAATCAATTAAAGATATTCCTTTTTCTTTTAATAAAAAAACAGTTATAACAAGTATTGCTAAAACAGCTAAACTTATTAATAACCATGGAAGATATTCTGTAATAATCCCTCTTTTCTTTTTATCCCTCATAAGATATAATTACCAAAACTAATTAATAAATCTAACTACTATCCCCCTAAATTTCCTAAAACAATTGCTGTTAATGCAAATAATACTAAAGTAGTTATTAATGCTGTTATAAAATATAGTAAGATTCCTTTTTTCAAATTCTTTCCTGTTTTATTTGTTTTTTCAAGTTTATCTTCTCCTGAGTCAATTGTAACTAAACTAGAAGTTAAAATAAAAATTATTTGAATTAAATAAATACCAATAATTATTTGCAAATAATAAGGAGGTATCATAGTTGATGCAGAAAAAATATCTAAAATACCTTCTACATTTGAAATTCCTAATCCAGAAGTATCTCCTCCAATAGCTGCATTTTCTAAAGTAGTTAAAATAGCTGCAATCATTGTTGCTAAACCAACTACAATACCTGAAAGTAAAGGTGCTAAAAAAGTCATATTACTTTTCATATCAGAAGCAATTTCTGCAAGCATATCCTTAAGCCTTAAAGTAATCTTCTGGATATTTTTTACATATTGAGAAATATTCATTAAACTCATTGCTGCAATTTTCAAACCTTTTTTAGAAGATTCAATTAACACTTTCATACTTGTTGCAATTAAATCAGAAGGATAATAATTCAAAGCTCCACGTCTAGGATCAAAAATAGCTTTTTCAAGACCCATCCCCATTTGCCTAAGATTATAATTAACTCTTTGGAAAAAATCAGAAGTCATTAATCCTCTAGAAGATTCTGCAACTTTTCCAAAAGCAAGTTCAGGAGGAACCCCATTACCTATTCTATTTCCTAATTGAAATAAAGAATTATTAAATTCAGCTTCAAGTTGTTTTGTCTTTTTTCTTTCTACAATTAATTCTTCTGTCCTAGCTTTATGTGCCATTGAAAAGAACAATGCCAACCCCAGAGGAATAAATAAACTTAAAATTAATGCACCAATTCCAAAAGGCCCTGTCCCATTTATTCCAAAGCCAAATAACATTCCATCTCCTAAAAAATTCAAACCTAATTCAGCAAAACTATAATCTTGTTGAAGACCCAACATTCCTGGAAGAGGTGTTTGAAATATCAAAGGTAATAATCCAATTAAAATAAAAGGAATACAAATAAAAAATGCTTTCCTATAGGGTTTTCTACTCTTATATTTTTCATAAAGAGGATTTCTTTCCAACAAAGTAGTTTCACCATATCCTCCTGGTCTTAACATTAAAACTTTATCTGTTAAATAAAACACAAGAAATGGAACAATAAGATTAAACAAAACAAAAACATGAACAACAGTTAAGAAATCTCCAACCATTGCTGATGCAAGAGGTAATAAAGCTAATGCAAGTGTGGGAAGCACAACCCCCAACATATAAACATTTGTTAAAGGACTACGAACATTATGTGTAAATCTTAGCATTTTATCATAAACTCCATCAAGAACAACTTGTAATGATTTTTCTAAAACAGCAATTCTCCTACTATTCTCTGGTTCAAACAAACTTCCTTCAATTAAATGAAAAGCTTCAATAAATTCAGTTGAATAATCTCTCCATGTTTCTAAGTAATTATCTAAACTTTCTTTAATAGTTGAAAATTTTGCAACTTCTACATTATAAAATACTTTTTTGAAATCAAGTGCTAAAGGAGGCTGTAAATGCTCAGAAGCAAAAGCAATTGCCTTTTCTAAATTCGGTGTATGCCTCATATATACTACAATATACAAAATTGCAGGAACCATTTGAGAAGAAGCTTTTAATCTCCATTTCTTAGCCAATCTTTCAGGATATTTATTAATAAAATAAAATAAAAAAACAGAAACAAGAACCATTAAAAAGAAAAATAAAATTGGAAAAGCTGCAATACTTTCATTAATCAAAGCTACTGAAACAGAAATAATTAAAGCAGCTAAAAAAACAGCTATAAAAGCCATCACTGATAAAGTTAAAGCTTGCCAAGGTAAAACATCTAAATGTGCAATCTCTAAATGCTTCTTAATTTTTTCTTCATCTTTTTCAGATACTTTTAATCTAATAAAACTTCCAAGTGTATGACACCATTTTTCATATTTACTTAAATCAGGCGCCATTTCACCTTTAAATTTAGTATATTCTTTACTATAATTTAAATTATCTACTTTTTTTGTTTTTATCTGAGTTTCTATTCTTGCAGTATGTTTTTTAAGAATTTCATCAACAGTAGGTTTACGTGGCATTTTTCACCTTCCTCTTTTTCCTATCCCAATAAGGGCTTTTACATTTAGGACAGACCATTGGTTTTTGTTTCTCTCTAGGAACCCACTTATGTTTACATCTTTCACAAATATATCCTTTTAGAGTAATTTCACCCATACTTAATAGTATATTATTTATGATATATAAATATAACTCTTTAAGAATTTCAAAGCAACCCTATACTTAATAGTATATTATTATAGAGTAAGAATTATTGATTCTTTAAAGAATTTACATTGTCTTTACATTTTTGAATATCATCTGACCAAGAAGGTTCTATAAGATCGCAATAAGAATCATCTAAAGTTCCATAAGCAACACCTTGTATACACCATTTCTTATCATTAAATTCAAATTCATCACATTCAGAAATATCTTTTCTCTCAATTGCAACTTCAATAATACAGGCATAATTATCTACTATCACAAAACCTTCACAAAGAGAAAAATCTTTTTTATAAACTGCAACATTCCAATAACATTGATCACGAATATTATTTTGAGGAACTTCATTATCACAAATAAAAAGGTCTCCTGTCACTCCTGCAACTTCAGCATAACAAAATTTAACACTAGACTCTCCAACACCTTCTATATTTCCTTCCATTTGATCACAAATAGATAAATCTTTATTGTCCACAGCAACTTGTTCATAACAATCTCTTTTATCCCAGTTATTTTCAATATCTTGGCATACAGAAAGACTATTAATTTCAGAAACCTCAGAAGACTCCAAAGATCTAATAGTTTCAGAATCAGAAGATTCATTAAAGAAAATAAAATATCCTGCGACAACAATTGCCAAAATGATTAGTAAAATAATTAGTAAAAGTATTTGTTTTTTCATATTAAATGTAATAAATCATCATTAATAAATCTTTATCTCTTCCTCTTCCGAACTTCCTCATTTAACCACTTTTGCCACAAAGGAAAAACTTTCTCAGACAAAGGCAAACCAACTTCTTGCCTAACTTCATCTGAAATTTTATGGAACATATGATTTGAAAGAGTATTAAATTTTGCTTCAAGAATATCTAAATCATTTGCTTTTTCAGCAACTTCCACTAATTCTTTTTTAATTTTTGCTCTTAACAAAATATTATCATAAACAGCATCCCAATTACCTGCCCATCCTTTTACATTTGATGCAATATCTTTAATAATTTCACTATCTCCATTTTTCAAATCTTCTGTAGGTTCTAATTCATCTGTTTCAACATTATATTTCATTAAATCTACAAATCCTTTTTCTCTTAGAGGGTCTTCTTTCCAATGTTTTCTAACTTCTGTAATTTGTAAAATTCTTCTCCATGAATGAAGTCCATCAGGAGATTTTATAGGATTACAAACCACAATTATATCTGTTGCTTTAAAACTAGTAGCAGGAACCTCTAAATCATTTACAACTCTATCAAAAACACCGTAAGGAGATGCTCCATGAATTGTACCTGCAACAACATTTGCCAAAGCACCTACTCTCATTGCTTCATAAAGAGCTTTTGCTTCAACACTTCTAACCTCTCCAATAATTAAACAACTATCTCCTAATCTCAAACTAGTTCTTATTCCATCCTCTGCAGAAACTTCTGTAGTTGTTTTTAATAAAGCAGAACGAACTTTCATTCTTAAAATATCATAATTTAATTTCCTCAAAGAATCAATAGGAAGTTCTAAAGAATCTTCAATAGAAATTATTCTAAATTTTGGAATAATCTCTAACATTAAACTTCCAAGTAAAGAAGTTTTACCAGAACTTCTTGTTCCTGCAACTAAAAGAGTTCTCGAACCATCAATTAAAAAACTAAGTAAACCTGCTGCAAAATCATTAAGCATTTTATATTTAATAAATAAAGGAAGAGTCCATGGACTTTCTCTATGTCTTCTAATAGAATATGATAGCCCCTCAGGTGAAAGAGGTTGTTGAATAATTGCTATTCTCGCTCTAATTCTTCCAATTTCTAATTGAGTATCTAAAATAGGATTTGCTTCGTCCAAAGGTCTTCCAGAAAGCATTCTAAACTTTGCAGCCCATGAATCAGCATCTTCTTGACTTGGTAAAATATTTGTTGAACATTCATCATATTCTTGGTGCCTTACAAAAACTTGAGTCATTGGAATTGGAGAATTCAAAGAAATATCTTGTAAATTTTTATCTTGTAGCAAAACTTCAATAAGCCCAAATCCAATAGTATGTCTAACAAGAATTGTAGATAATTTATTCAAATCCTCATAATTTAAAGCAATTTTTTTATTTTGTGCTAAATCTCTCAATAAATCTTTTGCTATATTAAAAAAAACCTGGCGTGTTCTTTCAGTATCTGTAAATTCTTCTGCTTTTGGTTGATGTTCTATTAAAACCCCTCTAGCTAAATTTAAAAGAATATTATAATCTTCTTTTAATGAATTTTCAGGAGGAACAATATGATAAATTAATTTAGGGTCATCTTTTCTTTTTAAAATTGTTACATAAGATTCGTCATAATCCTCTTGTGAAACTTTATATTGATCAATTATCTCTGCATCTTCTGGAAGATCAGAAACAAGACGAGTAAAAGTAAAATTAGGTATAACATCTGGTTTAAAGAACTTATGATATATTTCCCTATCTCCTTTTTGATATTCTCCTAAATACTGTTCTGCTGCTTTTAGTAATTTAGTTTCCTCAAAAAGTCTAAAAATTTTTTCTAATAAATTAATATAATTTAATTGATCTGCTTTATATTCTGGACCAATCTTATCTAAAAAGATTTTAGAATTTATAATTACTTTTTTTAATTCAGAATATGCTGCAAGAGGATCTCTTTTTAATAAAAGTAAAACAGAAAAAACCTCATTATATCTTTGAGAGAAAAAATTTTCATAATTAGTAACTAATTTTTCTTGTGAGAGAATCTTTTCTTGTTTAACCAAATAAACATAAAGTTGAGCCAATTCTAACAAATATGAAGTTTCATTAAAATCATAATTATAATTTTTTTGTTGAACAAATACAATTCTTGAAACATTTGGATTTTCTATTAAAGCATCCACTGTTCTTTCCATAACTTCAGGATACTCTGACAAACTTGGTACATAAGGAGCACCCAAATAATTAATATAAATCACATCTTCTCCTCCTTTTCTTTGAATTTCGTAAGAATATAATTTTCTTGTCTCTTTTTTTAACATAAATAAAAAAAGCAAAAGTAGTTTAAAATATTTTGTATATTAAATCAAAACACAACAAATTTAAACTTACTTCGCCATAAAATTTTATGGTAGATGAACAACCTGATTATTTGGGACAAGAATTTGGAGGAATACATACTAAAATGAGAGACCTTGAAGAAAAACAAAGAATTCTAAAAGACCGTGTATTATTAATTGGACAAAATTTAATAGAAATGAAAGAAAAAAGCACTGAAGATTCATTAGAAATAAAAAAAGAGATAGAAATAATGAAACAAAGTATTGAAAGATTACATTCATTTTTGGAAACAGCTTCTGCTGAATTTTCAAAATTTGCAAGAAAAGATGATTTAGACATTTTAGCTAAGCAAGCAAGAATGTTTCAACCTTTAGAAAAATTAAAAAAGAGTTAAAACTATAGTTTAATATGGGAGTTTTAGACCAAGTAACACAAATGAAAAATCAAGGAGTTCCTGAAAAGGAAATTATAAATAAAATTCAAGAACAAGGAGTTTCTCCAAAAGATATAAACGATGCAATGAATCAATCAAAAATAAAAGACGCAGTTTCTAGACCAGTTACTGAAGAGGGAATGGAACCTTCTTTAGTTGGCGGAAGAGCACAACCAGCAGGAAATTCAGCAAGAGCGCAAGATGTAAATGCAGGAGTGCCAAATGATGAATTCTATATTCCTCAATCAATGCCAGGATTTCAAAAAAACCAACCTACTACTCAAGAATACCAAGACCCTCTAAATCAACCTGCTCAAGAACCTATGAACCAACCATATCAAGAACAAACTTATAATGAAAATTATGCAGAACCAACAAATTATGGAGAACAAGGAGAATATAATGAAGAATATTATCCTCAAGAAGGATATAATGAAGGATATGAAAATTATAACAGCGGAGGAACAGATACTATGATGGAAATAGCAGAACAAGTATTTTCTGAAAAAATACGAAAAATTCAAAAACAACTTGAAGATTTAAATGAATTTAAAACATTAGCAGACACAAAATTAACCTATGCTATAAATAGACTTAAAAGAATTGAAGAAACCATAGATAAATTACAAATGGCTATTTTAGAAAAAGTAGGATCATACGGAAGAGGATTAGATAGTATAAAAAAAGAAATGTCTATGATGCAAGATTCTTTTAGTAAAACTTTACCTGTTTTAGCATCTCATCATTCTCGTTCTGTTCATCATACACCTACAACTAAAAAAATAGTTCATAAAAAGAAATCTCTTTCTAGAAAAAAGAAATAATTAACTTTTGGCTCCAAGTAATGCTTGAGCTAATAAAGAATCTGATTTAAAATCTGGTTTAGAAGGTTGTGAAGCTGCAACAATAACTATTATTAATGTTATAAATATTCCAATTCCTAACAAAGTAGTCCAATTATATCTAAGCCAACTTCCAAAAGTAAGTCCTAAGCCCCATGAAGAACTTATTAAAACTACTACTACTACAATAACTGAAACAATTGATAATCCAACCATCCAAGCTTTATTCTTTGGATCAATAAATAATCCTGTAGCTATTAATACAACTAAAATAACTGCCAACCCAATTCCTAAAGCAGGAAATACCTGAGCAAAAAACAAAGGCACAATAGGAAATTGTAAAGCCATTAATGAAACTGATAATGCAATTATTGCATTAATTGATTTGTTTTCTTTAAAAAGATTCATTCGTGATAAAATACCAAAAATTAATGCAAAGATTAAAAGAAAAGGAATAGCATAACTAAAGATTCCAACTTGTTCCCACATGTTAAGCATATTGCCAATTGCTCCACCTTCAAAATAACTATATGATGCTAAAAACATTAAACTCCCAACCATATTAAAAATTATGAAACCAGATTTAAATATGTTTCGAAAAGTTAGATTACTTAGAGCTTCTTAAAACTAAAGCTAATGCAGCAGCAATAACAACAATAAATAAGAAATTTGTCCAAAAAGCATTGCTCCAATTACTGCTAAATAGAAGATCAAAAAATCCTCCTCCAACCCCTGTTGCCCAGAATACAGCTATTACAACTGCAATTCCTAAAACTATAAATAAAAAAGTCTTTAATCCTTTACTAAGCTCAAGACCTTTATCACCTGAAGAAACAAAACCCCATAATAATAAAACTACAAAAACAACAATTAATGCCACAGTTAAAAATAAAATCATATTTGCTACAACAAGTTTAGGGAAAACAGCCCCTACAAAAATTAAACCAATAACAAATGCTACTAGAGCATTTAACTGTTTTTGATCATCTCCTAAAACTTTTGTTTTTTCAAGAACAGCAAAAACTATAAAAAAAATCAGTAAAAAAGGATATACAAATTTTGTTAAAATCTCACTTTGTAAGATTGTTTCAGCAACCATCTTTTTATATTAAATCCTCAGGAATTTCTTCAAGCCCTGAATCTGGATTTGGTAATGCAGCCTTATTAATTATAAAAACATCGCTAATTGCTTTTACAAACTGATGCGGAATTATAACTCCTTTTGCTCCTCCAATAAGAGACATCACCCCTCCTCCAACTTTTATTCTCCAACCATCAACTTTATTTTCATGTAAATTAGCTTCTTCAATTTCTCCAAAATACTCTCCAGAATCAGTATATACTTTTGATCCAAGCACTTCAGTTATTTTTTTCACTCTCATAATCAAATTATATCAATTTCATTTAAATAGTTTTCCATATAGAGAAATATATTTTCTTTAACTGTGTTTCGCGAAACTTTTTTTCTTCAGAAATCTTGTAATTGAAATTATATTAGTTATACTTTTTTTTAAAATGTCTTTCAAAAGAAATTGTGTCAGTTATTCTTTTCTTTAGGGGTTTTGCAAAGAGGTTATGTCTGTTATTCTTTATTGGATTTTGTAATTAGGTATTGTGTCAGTTACTTTTTTCTTTGGGGGTTTTGCAAAGGGGGGTGCCCTCCTGCTATATAACAAAGTTTATAAAAAATATATAATTTAAATTTATATGTTAACAAAAAAAGAAATTATTGCAATTTTAGTTTCTACAATTATTATTGCTTTTTCGATAAACTTAATGACAAGCATCTCTAGTTTTCTTTCTACTCTTTTAGCAATATTCGCAGTTATTTTAGTTAATTTAATTGCTAAAAAAATAACTGGTTTTAATTTTGATGTTGAAATTGAAACTACTTTATGGGAAATAAAAAGATATGGTTTTAAAGCACATCATAGACTTAAGAAAGCTTTACCTGTAGGAGCTTTTCTTCCAATACTTTCTAAATTAATTTTATTTCCAATTAATAATTTTGTTTGGATGGCTTCTTTAGTTTTTGATGTTAAAGCAAAAACATATAGAGCTGCAAAAAGACATGGATTATATAAATTCTCGGAAATGACAGAAGACCATTTAGGTTATATTGCTGCTGCAGGAATAGGAACAAATCTTGCTTTTGGAATTATAGGATATTTAATTGGTTTTCCTTTATTTGCTAAACTAAATATTTATTATGCTTTTTTTAATATGATTCCAATTTCAAATTTAGATGGAAATAAAATCTTCTTTGGAAATATCATCTTGTGGATTTTTTTAGCTATAATAACTTTAATAGGATTGGGGTATGCTCTTTTACTTGTATAAAATGAAAACACTAAAAATAAATTTTTGTGAGTCCTCAGATAAATCTTGTAGATTCATTTTACAAACAAAATGAAAAAAGAAAATAAATTCAAAAGCAGAAAAATAACAACTCTATTTGGAATTTCTGCATTAATAAGTGGTTTTTTATTTCTAAGTCCAAGCATAACTGGAGGATCTGTTTTAGAAAATGCTAATTCTTTTGATTCACTCTCATTAATAGGGCTTCTTCTTATAGGATGTTCAATTATTCTTGCTGCTTACTCATTAAAGAAAAGATAAAGTGACCTTCTCCATGCCCTAAAGCCCACGGCGTCTTAATGATGCAAATCTTGATTTTTTACATATTCAAATACTCTATCAAAATCAATTCCTATGGAACAACAAAAATAACCAGCACTCCAAAAATGTCCTCGAGTATATCTTTTTCTCAACGAAGGACATAACCTAAAAATCAAAAAAGATGACACCCCTTTTATTATTTGTATTAACTTACTATCTGCAAAAGTTCTCGGGCAATCTACAATCATATGAACATGGTCCTCAAGAACTTTCAAAATTACAATCTCAATTTTATGTCTTCTGCAAATCTCTTCTATTGCAACTTTACAATAAACTTTTATCCTTTCTTTTCTCATCATGTTATACCTGTATTTTGTTGTTATCTGTATGTGTTTCAAATTGTTTCCAACAGAACTCTTATAGTGTTTATATTGTTCCATTTTATTCTCCGAAAAATTTATTTAGAAAGAATGCTACGACTAATTGTAACTTTCAAGGAGGTTAGTATCTAACCTTCTTTTATAATCAATTCTAAGAATAAATAATTATCTAGAAATCAAACGCAATTCATCTGTCAGCTAAAGCAAACAGATTTCTTGCTAAACTTTAAAATCAGAAAGTAAAGACTATTTTTCTAAATTATAAGATTCCAAAATATTAACAATAAAGATTACTGAACCTTCTTCAAAATTAATTCTTTCAATATGAAATCCATAAAAAAAATCACCTCCTTGAGGATCTGAATAATAAGTTGATTCACCTTCAAAAAGTAAACCAGAAGAATTCCCAAAAAAAGAAAACAAAATTCCTCCTCCTGTTATTAAATTAACCTCCATAAAATCCAAAAGATTTTCATCAAAAGAATCCAAGTAAGGATTCTCATTAATAAAAAGTTCTTTCTCATAAAGTTTTATTCTATAAGAAAATTCATTAATTTCCTCCCAAACTCCAGACCACTGGGGCTCTTTAATCCAACCCAAATCAAAAGCAGTATGATTACAAATCTTCAATAAATTTAAATTCCAAATTGGACTACGAGAATTATTGTTATCCATAATTGATCCACACATAACACACCCAAAATTTTGAGGAAATAAGGGAATCTTATTTGGTTCTACATAATAATAAGGAAAAATACATCTCCCCCCTTTCTCATATCCTTCACCAGAACCAAGAGGGGTAAATTCATGACCCATTTCATGAGAAATAGTATTAACATAGCCAAATAATCCATCAATACTAATAGAAAAACCATTAAAAGTTTCATTTCCACTAGCTGTACTTACAAAAGGGTAACTTGATTCATTTCCAAAATAAACATAATTTACAACCCCATATTTAGATAAATTTAAATTCATCTCAGATTTTAAAAAATGAAAAAAATTATTCAACTCAAACCCTCCTCCTGATCTGCCCCTAACCGGTGCAACTTCAGAAATAAAATAGGGGCCAAGAATATCTATTTCAAGGTTTAAATTCTTCCCATATCTTTTAGCCTCTCCCTCATAAAAAGATTCAATTTGATATAAAGAAGGATAAGAATAAACTTCCCTCCCTGTTAAATCTAGAATATTGGTAACTCCAAAAGGATTATTTAACATTTCAAAAAATGTTACATTAAAAACAAAACAATCTTCTCCACAAAAATTGACAAAATAATTCTTCTCTTGTTCTGGAGACCTAAATTTACAAGATTCATTATTACAATAAAACTCATAAAATAAATTTGAATTTAAATTTGGTTCTAAAACAAATTCAACAAAAGCAATGTTAACTGTCCCAGTTAAATTTCCTTTGAAATTATCATTAATTTCTAGAAAATAGTCAATATCTGCATAATCGGGACCACCTCCTCCAAACAACTTACCAAACCATACCATAAATTGCTTCCAAACACCTTCTTTAATGCAATTTCCATCTATACAAACATTACTTAAACATTCAGAATTTTCTTCGCAAGAAACATCTCCTTCTTTTTGAATTTCAAAATTCTGCTCTTCATTACAATAATTTAATCCTTTTCTATAACCAATATTATAACATTTTCCGTCTAAAAAACACCCTGAAGTACATTCTTCTGCACTATTAACTTCAACTATTTCTCCTGCACTTCCTCCACTCCCACCTAAATTAGATTCTTCTATTTTAAATGTAACATAATTAACCCCATCTACATAATCTTGAGAAATAATATTAATAATGTCTACCTTATAATCTCCCATATCTTGAGTTTCTAATTCAGAAAGATTTTCTGTTGTTTGTAAATCAATTCCAAGTTTTACTTTATAAGGAGTTATAAATAATAATTCTATCATCTTACTTCCAACATATAATGTTTCTCCTTCATAAAGAATACAAGTACCAGAATTTTCCCCAGTAATATCGCAAGAAGATTTCTGAGGAACACAAGCACCATCAAGACAACCATTTGGACAATCATACAGATTAAAAATTCTTTTAGAATTTTCCTCAAGATCATAACCACAATAATATTCAATAAGTTTATCTTCTTCTTTAGAACTACAATCATCATAAACACCATCATAAAACCCTTTTTTATAATAATTAAGCCCATTTGGATAGTCACTATCGGCATCTCCATCTGGACAATCACTACAAAAAGTCATAGGATCTCCATCACCATCCTCACATGCATCTGCACTACTTGCACACCAATCTTCTCCTTCTCCTTCGTCTGCAATACACCATACACCCTTTTCAGCTTGACAAGATTCACAAGTTATTAATGAAGAAAAATCTAAGTTTTCTGGTTCTGCATCCAAACAAGAATAAGTCA
This sequence comes from Candidatus Pacearchaeota archaeon, assembly GCA_023144035.1. GTDB lineage: Archaea > Nanobdellota > Nanobdellia > Pacearchaeales > GW2011-AR1 > JAFCEV01. The sequence continues at coordinate 293,078 of JAGLGM010000001.1, forward strand.
TTCTTGTCCCCTCATAAATACAAGTGGTTGTCCCCACAATACAAAAAGAAATTATTTCTGAACCATACTCTGGAGAAGAAACAATAGTTTCTTCATATAATTTATTACAATAAGTTATCCTTAAATCTTCTGTATCACCCCAAACAGCACCAGAACTCTTATCTGGATCAGTCTTCCAAACTCCATCTTCAGTATGTTGATTTACCTTACCAGGCCAAAAAGAAACCCTTGGAGTTAAATCTGAAATAACTTCTTCAGATTCAGGAGTAACTTCTTCACTCCCACAATTAAATCTAACTTTATAATCAAAATTACATATTCCATCAGGCTGATTTGTATTTGCACAAACCAAACCCCCAGTAACACTACAACTAACAACTTCACCAGTTTCAGAATAATCTAAACCAGTAATTGTCTGACATTCTACTTCAATTGGATTTTCACAAATTCCTTTTTCTGCAATATGACTACTCAATTGTTCCCAATCTCCACTTCCTGTAGGGCCATCTCTATTTAACCAATCTGTCCAATCATCTACAACAACTTCACCAGTAATCTCTGCTTTTTTAAATAAATCAAAAAACCATCCAGCACTTATTAAAGATAAACATAAAACTAAAATAAAACTAAAACAAATTAAACTTAAACTAACACTCTTTTTCATAATCAATTTAACAACAAACTATTTAATAAGATTTCTATAATTAATATTTCAATAAAAAAGATAATTTCTAAAAAATGGATTTTTTAAAAGGAATTACTCCAAGAAAATATCAACAAAAGATATTTGAAACTTGTATAAAAAAGAATTGTTTAGTTGTACTTCCAACAGGTTTAGGGAAAACTTTAATTGCTTTAATGCTAACAATCAAAAGAATGCAAGAATTTCCAGGAGAAAAAGTTGTATTTCTTGCTCCAACAAAACCTTTAACAGAACAACATCTTGAATTTTTTCAAAAACATCTTCCAGAATTATTTGCAGATATACAGTTATTTACTGGTGCTGTTAAAGCAGATCAAAGAAAAAAAATATGGCAAACAGCAGATATTATTTTTTCTACCCCTCAATGTGTTGCAAATGATTTAAAGAAAAATCTTTATAATTTAGAAGAAGTTTGTTTATTAGTAGAAGACGAAGCCCATAGATGTATAAAAAATTATGATTATAATTTTATAGCAAAAAAATACAAAGAACAATCAAAAAACCAAAGAATAATTGGATTAACTGCTTCACCAGGAAGTGAAATTACAAAAATAAAGGAAATCTGTAAAAATTTATCTATTGAAGAAGTTGAATTAAGGACAAGAGAAAGCATAGATGTGAAAGAATATCTTCAAGAATTAGAATTTGAAAAAATAATGATTGATTTTCCTCCAGAACTTGAAGAAATAAGACATGTTTTAACAAAATTATTTAACAAATATGTTGAAGAATTAAAAAAAAGAAAAGTTTTATGGACATTTCCCTCTAAAATAAAGTTAATTGAACTTCAAAAAAAATTAATGGCTGGAATTGCAAGAGGAAATAAAAATTTTAATTATATGATTGGAATAAGTGCATGTGCTCAAGCAATAAAAATACAACATTCTTTAGAATTATTAGAAACACAAACACTCTCTGGATTTAACAAATATTTGAAAGAATTACTTAATCAAGCTACAAAAAAACAAAGTAAAGGTGTTGTAAAATTAGTTGCAAAACCAGAATTTAATTTTGCGTTTATGCAATCAAACGAACTTCTCGCAAAAGATTTAGAACATCCTAAAGTTAAGAAAATACTAAATATAGTCGAAAGAGAAATCTCTAACAAAAACAATACAAAAATAATAATATTTACCCAATTTAGAGAAACAGCCACGACAATATGTAAAAAATTAAATGAAATTGAAAAAGTAAAAGCTAAAGTCTTTGTTGGCCAAGCTAAAAAAAATGGTTCTGGTTTAAGTCAAAAAGAACAAAAAAAGATAATTAATGAATTTTCAACAGGAGAAATAAATATTTTATGTGCTACTTCTTTACATCCAGATGAACTAATTATCTTAAAAAATAAAGGAAACATAAAAATAAAAACAATCAAAGAATTTTCAAATATGTTTCTAAAAAAAGAAAAAAATTCTAAGAAAATACAAGGATGGGAAGCTCTCTCGAGTGATGGGAAAAAAACCTTTTTTAAACCAATAACCCATGTTCATAGACATCTTTCAAAGAATAACTTAGTAAATGTTAAACTTAGCTCAGGATTTGAAACAAAAATAACAAAAGATCATGAATTATTTACTTTTGAAAAAGATAGACAATTTGTTAAAACAAGTCCTTTATTAAACAAATTTATAGCCCTTCCAATACAAACATGCAATATTGAAAAAGAACAAAAAATAAATTTAGAAAAAGAATTTTTGTTAAAAAACACAAATTTTATTCAAAAACATATAATAAATTTAAATCAAGCAAAAATAAGAAAAATAAAAACTAATTTAAAAGTACTTTTAGAACTAAATAAAAAAGAACTATCAATACAGAAAATTGCCGACAAAACAAAAAAGGATTATTCAACAATCTTAAACTGTCTAAAAAGAATTAAAAATAAAGAGTATATTCTTCAAAAAACAACTAAAAGAAATAACAAAAAAATATCTCAAATAACTTCGCTTGGAAAAGAATATTTAGTTTCAATAAAATGGCTTTTAGAAAATATTAAATATAGTAAAGGGAAATACAAAATAAAAATCTCAAAAAAGACTCCAAAAAAATTCAATCAATTTTTCGAGGAAAAAATAAATATAAAATACGGAAAAATTCATTTTCCTAAAGAAATAAATTTAACAAAAGAACTTGCAGAATTCTTAGGGTTTTACGTTTCAGAAAGTCATTCAAGAAAAACAAAAAAAACCTCTGGAATATTTTTAGCATCACAAAATCCAAAAATAAGAAAATTAATGCAAAAATCGATTAAAAAAGGTTTAAATGTTGAACCTTCAACAACCAAAAATGGAATAGCGGTTTATTCTCAGCTATTACACCATTTAATAGAACATGTTTTTAAAGCAGGAATTGGAACTTATAACAAAGAAATACCAGAAATAATCTTTACAAGCAAAAATGAAATAAAATGGGCTTTTTTAAATGCATACTTTTTAGGTGATGGGCACATCAATAAAAATAAAGACCGAATAGTTCTAACAACAGTTAGTAAAAAATTAGTTACAGGACTCATTTTTTTATTAAGGTCTTTAGGAATTCAAAAAATAACTTTAAATAAACAAGAAAACATATTTAGAATAAATATCTTTGAATCACTTCCTTTTGCAAAAATAAAAGAAAAAAATTTAAAAAAATCAAAATCATATTACTCTTTAATACCTAAAGCACTTGAATCCAAAAAAATATTTGATAAATATTCTAATTTTTATTTTCCTAAAACAAGAAAAATAGGAAAATGGAAAGATGAAATTGCTTATGATTATATTAAAGAGGTTAAAGAGGTTAAAAATCCAGATTTTGTATATGATATAACTGTAAAAGATACTAAAAACTTTATCGGAGGAACAGGCCTAATTTGTTTACATAATTGTATTGCAGAAGAAGGTTTAGACATTCCAGAAGTTAATTCTGTTATTTTTTATGAATCTGTTCCTTCTGCGATTCGTGCTATTCAAAGAGCAGGAAGAACAGCTAGGTTAACAAAAGGTAAACTCATACTCCTTATTACAAAAAAAACAAGAGATGAAGCATTTTATTATGTTTCAAGAAGTAGGGAAAAAAGCATGAAAACAGCAATTGATAAAATCAAAGATGAATTAAAAAATAATAAAAAATTAGAATTTCAAGAAAAATTATGAAACAAATATTTGAAATATTCGCAAAATCTCCTAAGAAAAATATTCAAAAGCCTAAGCCAAAAATAATTGTAGATTATCGAGAAAAGAATTCTTTAATTATTTCTGAATTAATTAAATTAGGTATTGAAATTGAATTTAAAGAATTAAAAGTTGCAGATTATATTGTAAAAGATGTTGCAATTGAAAGAAAAACAATTAATGATTTTGTAAATTCTATGATTAACAAACGTTTATTTAACCAAATCCAAGAACTTCAACAATACAAAAATCGTCTTCTTCTTATAGAAGGAATTAATGAACAAGAACTTTACAGCGACGATAAATCAGGTGTGAATGGAAATGCAATTAGAGGTTTTTTACTTTCTATTCTTCTTAAATATAATATCCCTATAATTTTTACAAAAGATTATGAAGATAGTGCTAAATTTATTTCTGTTCTTTCAAAAAAACAATCAAAAGAACTTGCATTAAAAGCAAAAAAAAGAATTTTAAATAAAAAAGAACAATTACAATTTATTATAGAAGGTTTTCCAGGCATTGGTCCTAAAACAGCTCAAAAACTTTTAAAAAAATATAAAACAATTCAAAATATAATTAACACTTCTGAAAAAGAACTTAAAGAAACAATTGGTAAAAAAGCAGAAGTAATTTCAAAAATAGTTGAGATGAATTACTAAATTAATTTATTAATCTTTTAATTTTTCTATTAATTCTAATTTAATTTCCTTTTTTTTCTCTTTAGAAATATGAAATAAAAATTTCTCTACCATCTTCTCAGAAACAGTAAAAACATAATTTAACTTTATCACACTGTTTTTAAGAATTCCTTCTTTCTTAGTTAAAGAAACCCCTTCATCTTCAAATTAGAAGTTATTCCAGCTAACACAATATTTCCTTTGTCTTCAAAAAGGACTAAAGCTGGCCTTTTTTTAACTTCAAAAGTATCTGTAAACTAAATATTGATTAAAATTACATCACCAAAATTATACATTATCCCAAACCTCGTCTTCCTTATTATTCCACAATTCCTTCATCTTCTCTTTTTGAATTTTATGAAGAAATTCATCATACTGATTATTTTCTTTAATTTTAATAAAAATTCTTGCCATTTTCCTTAATAATTCATCATAAGTCTGCCTAGGATATTCTTTTGCTGTTTTCAAAATTCCAATAACTTCTTTTATCTATTAAAATTGTAGATTTCATTTTAAGTTATATATTAATATATAGCCAATTATATAAATCTTCCTTTCTCAAAATTCTATATTAACTCACCTAATATCTTAGCCCCTAACTTAATTGTTTGATTATCTTTATCTTTTTCAGGATTTATTTCTACAATATCAATTCCCCTAAGATTTTTTATTTTATTTATTCTTTGGATAATATATAAAAAATCTCTTGACGACAAACCTCCTGGTTCTTGATAACCTGTTCCAGGTGCAAATGCAGGATCAATAACATCAATATCTATTGAAACATACAAATCTTTTGCTTCTGAAAACTCCATTATTATATCGCAAGTATCTTGTAAATTGTCTAAAAATTGGTTCATACTTATCATTCTAATTCCTTTTTCCTTTAAAAAAATTATTTCCTGTTGCCACATATTTCTAACTCCAACAAGCAAAATATTCTTTGCTGGAAAACCATCTTCAATTAACTTCCTTAACCATTCTTCATGAGTTGGTTCTTTCATTGGTTTCATACAATCAGCATGTGCATCAAAAACAATAAGGCAAGGTTCTTTACCTGAATTTTGGCATGAATCAAAAAAACCTCTTGTAATTGAATAACTAACAGAATGGTCTCCTCCAATGTAAATTGTCTTAGGTTGAGATTCAAACATTTTAAAAGCATTTTTATAAATTAAATTATTACTTAACTCAACATTAGAATTATCTAAATGAATCTCTTCTAAATCAAGTAACTTAGAATCAATTGGCTTTCCAACCTCATTACTATGTATTTCTTTAAGACTCTCTAATACAGCATTAGGTGCCTTTTCACAACCTTTTGTTTTACCTAAACCACTTATTCCAGGAACTTTTACAATATACATAAAATTAGCTAAGAATTATAGTTTTTAAGTTTGTTTATTTAAAAATTAATTAGGATATTTTCTAACTGCATATCCTCCTGGAGAAACTTTTCTAACAGGAGGTCTCCCTATTTGACCAGTACGAACTTCTTGAGGCCTTCCAGGTGCTCTTTTTGGTCCAGGTCTATGCATAGGTGGAATTCTTCTATTTGGAGGAGGCATTGAACCTCTTTTTTCTTTGTAATATATTTTAAATAAAACAATTATTATTAATAAAATTAAAAGTGAAACAACTCCAATTATAAGTGGCAACATCCATTTATTAGATGCATCATCTGCTGTACAATCTTCAGGACAATTTGATTCATCTTCATTATACCCACAATAACCATTTCCACAATATCTTAAATCTTCATCATCTGGAGAAGGGCTTGGAGTGATTGGAGCAATATAACCACACAATCCATTAATTTTAGATTGAATATCCCATTGATAATCAGAACCACATTTAAGAGGAAATTCTCCTTGGCAAGAATTATTTCCAATATCAAAACACTTCACACCACATTCATCTAAAACAATTCCTTTTTTATCCCATTTTAAGTCACTTCCACATTCATAAAAAGTATATCCTGAACAATATTCATCACCTTCTTCAAGGCATGGAGTATCTTCTGGGCTTTCTTCGCATTCTCCTGTTGGGCTTGAATCATAACCGTCTTCACAAATACATTCAGAATTACAATTTGTTGTTCCAGGTACAGACCAATCACACTCTTCATAAGAATCTAATTCATAAATATTATTTCCACAATAATCAGGTTCTGTAATTAAAAATAATGAAAAATGATTTGTCTTGAAAACATAATCATAAACTTTTGGTACAGCAGTTGCAGAAATAACCGGATCAGCAATAAAATCCCAATCTGATTTGGTTTTTTCAACATAAATTTTAAGATCTTCTAAAGGCCATGTAAATTCACTCTCATTTAAAGTAATATTTAAATCAGCACCAAGATCTGGATTATTTGAAGTAATATTTAAAACTTTTATGACTTTCCTTCCTTGAATATTAAACTCATAACCTAAAGGTAATTCATCTAACACTTCTCCAATTTCAAAAGTTAAGCCACATTCTGCCTTAATTGATCTAAGATATTTTTTAATATTTTCATCTGTAATTCTTAAATCTCCCCAACTATAATCTTTTACACATTCAGGAGTAGGAGTAGTACAACCTGGTAAAAAATTAATCTTAGATACACACCCCACTGGATCACTAACACACTCTAACACATCTTCATCTGCACACCAAGTAAAACCACTGTCAGTACACCTTTCACAAGTCAAATATTGTCCTGGACCTTCTGTTATTTCTTCAATACAAGCACCATCAACACAACCATTTGGACAATTAACAATTTCATAAACTTTCTTTCCTTCTTCACAAAAATACTCCATAACACCGCAATTATCTCCTGCACAATTCCAAGTTTCTGAATTTGAAGGCAAATTTAAACATTTTTCTTCATAAGTCATAAAATACCCTAAACCAGAATAAACATTAACATCTCCTTTGTTAAAATAATCAATTGACTGATCTTCTAAACCATCAGTTTCAAAGCAATCTTCTCCTGCAATACAAGAATATGCAGAAGCTCCACCTTTATCACTATCGCTACAATCTTCTCCTTCAGCAGAACAATAATTCTCTCCTTCTTCTAAATCAACACACCATACTCCTCCTGCAGTTTTACAAGATTCACAAAAATCAATTTCAGAACAAGATTCTACAGAAACTCCCTCCTCTGGGTCTCCACAATGCTCATCACTCTCTGCACACCAATTATTTAATCCAGGTTCAATACACCATACACCGTTTTCAGCCTGACAAGAATCACAATTATCTATAATTATAACGCAAGCACCATCAAAACAACCATTTGGACAATCATATCCTTTCATACTTGGAGAAGTACCATAAAACCCACAAGACGCTTCATTTAATCTTAAAGACTCTAAAACTGGTTCCAAATTAGCCCCTATACAATAATCATAAAGTATTTTATTAATCCCTTCTGAAGAAATATACTCTATATAACCTTTATTATAATAATCTAAATTATCGTTATCATAACAAGTTTCATCTGGTCCTAAGCCTTCTTCTTCTGATCCAGGAGCTCCTTCTGGATCATTACAAAAATTTGTAGGAGTTCCCCCATTACTCTCACACGCAACATCATTCAAAACACACGAAGATTCTCCTCCATCTTCAACACACCATGTCCAGCCATTAGAGTTACAAACATTACAAATTCTAAAAAAATCACAATAAAAAGCAGAAACTGATACTTCCCATTCAAAACATGCATCATTATCTTCTGCACACCAATCATCCTCATTTGATTCAAGGCACCAAACCCTTCCTTCACTTCTGCAAGAAGCACAATCTGTTAATAAAGAGATATCAGGAGAAGGACAAGTTCTTAAAACATCACCACCACCCCATCCACATTCTTCCAAACCTGCTGCGCACCAATCAATTGATCCAACACACCATTCACCTCCAGCATCTTGACAAGAATCACAAGTATCAAAATCTAAACCTACTTCCCCAGTAATCTCTGCTTTTTTAAATAAATCAGAAAACCAACCAGCACTTATTAAAGATAAACATAAAACTAAAATAAAACTAAAACAAATTAAACTTAAACCAACACTCTTTTTCATAATTAATTTAATAAAAATAACTTTTTAAATATTTATGTCAGGCATAACTTTATCTTAAAGGAAAGTTTAGTAAAA
>JAGLGM010000010.1 GCA_023144035.1 Candidatus Pacearchaeota archaeon
AGACATGTTTTTGGAATTGATAAATATAAAAAAGTTTTAGAAAATATTTCAATAATCACTATAAAGATAAGAGAAGAAAGAAGATTAAAAGAAGGTTTATCTGCAAATTTAGAACAAGATAAATTAACTGTTGTATCTAAGGAAAATGATTTAGAAACAAAACATTATAATTTGTCCTCAGTCGAAAAAGAACTTTTTTTAAAAACAGAAAATAGAAAAAAAATTCAAGAAGAAAAAGAAGAGATTTCTAAACAAATTGAAGATAAAAAAAGTTTTCAACAAGAAATTGAAAAAACTAAAATAATGATTGCTCATAAAAAGGAAGCACTTTTAAATAATTCAAAGAGGATTGAAGAAATTAAAGAACAAATAAATCAATTAGATGAATCATCTTTTGATGAACATAAAATAAAAGAATTGGAAGGACAGATTCTTTTAAGAAAAGAAGAAAAAAGAAGATTAAATGAGGAGAATTTAGAAATAACTTCTCAAATGACTTCCTTAGATATTAAAAATGCAGACAATGAAAAAACAAAAATAAAGATTACAAGTGTAGAGATTTGTCCAACTTGTTTACAAGATGTTGATCCTACTTACAAAACAAATGTAGTAAATAAACTTGAATCAGATACTGTTAGCAATAATTCTAAAATAAAAAATATAAAATTAGAAAAACAAAGAATTTCAGAAAGAATCTTAAAAATAGATTATGAAATTTCTTCAAATGAAAAAGAAGTTCAAAAATTAAGTTTATTAAAAATTAAATTTGAAGGAATACAAGAAAAAAGAGAGAGAATAAAAGAATTGGAAAATTCAGATGAAGCTCTTGAAAAAGATTTAAGATTGTTGAATCAACATTTTGAATCATTAGAAGAATCTGTTTCTGTATTAAAAAAGTTTGATAATGTTTTCACATTAAAACAAAATGAACTTGAAGAAGCTTTAAGACAAGAAAAATTAGCAGAAATAAAAGTAGCAGAATTAAAGAAGGAAATTGATCTTTTTTCTAAACAAATAGAAGAGTTAAAAGAAAGTATAAAGAAAACAGAAGAAATAAGAAAACAATTAGATTATCTTATTAAATTAGAAGAATGGCTTTCTAAGAAATTTGCACCTCTTATTTCAGTTATTGAAAAAAATGTGATGGTAAAACTTAAAACAGAATTTTCCACCTTATTTGCAGAATGGTTTGGTATGCTTGTTTCAGACACCTTTAATGTTCAACTTACAGACGATTTCACACCAATTATTGAATATCAAGATTATGAAATAAATTATGCATACCTTTCAGGAGGAGAAAGAACTGCGGTTGCATTAGCATATAGATTATCTTTAAATCAAGTTATTAATTCTTTATTAAGTAAGATAAAAACAAAAGATTTAGTTATATTAGATGAACCTACAGATGGTTTTTCAGAACAGCAGTTAGATAAGATGAGAGATGTTTTACAACAATTAAATGTTAAACAAATGATAATTGTAAGTCACGAACAAAAGATAGAAGGTTTTGTAGAAAATGTTGTAAAGTTAAGTAAGTCAGCAGGAGTTTCTAAAAAAGAATAAAAGATTTAAGATAATCTAAAGAATATAAAAACCAAAAAATTTATAAGTTCTTTGAACACCTTTTTTATAGGTGATGGTTCGAAGTTGCCTCATACTTCTAATAAAAATGCCAGTTGATTTAAGAACAAGAAAATTAGCGCAATTAGCAGTAAGATATTCTGTATTTGTAAAACCAGGAGAAAAAGTAATTATTTCTGGAGGGACAGAAGCAGTACCTTTTTTAATTGAATTATATAAAGAGCTAATTTTACAAAAAGCACATCCTATTGTAAAAATTGGTTTACCAAATGTTTCTGATTTTTTTTATAAATATGCTACTAAAGAACAAATAGCATATTTTCCAGATCATTTAATGAATACAGTTAAAGGAGCAGACAAATACATAGGGGTATCTACTGATTTAAATACAAGGGAATTAACAAATTCAGATTCAAAAAAAATAACTTCAAGACAAAAGATTGTTCATCCTATCTCAAATTATATTTGTAATGAAAAAGATAAAATAAGAAGAGTTACAATTGCTTATCCTGTTACATCTCTTGCACAAGAAGCTGAAATGTCTTTAACAGAATATGAAAATTTTGTTTATAATACATGTTTACTTGATTGGAAAAAACTTGGAAAAAAAATAGATAAAATATCTAATAAGTTTGAAAAAGGAAAAGAAGTTCATTTAATTGGAGAAGGAGTTGATTTGAAATTTTCTATTGCCGGGAGAAATTCTGTTGCTGATAAAGGCGAAGAAAATATGCCAGGCGGAGAAGTTTTTATGGCTCCAATCAAAGAAAGTTTGAGAGGGTGGATTAAATTTGATTATCCTGCAATTGAATCAGGAAAAGAAGTTACTGATATAGAATTAAAATTTGAAAACGGGAAAGTTGTAGAATCAAAAGCATCAAAAAATGAGGATTTTTTAAAAGAAATGTTAGCAACAGATGAAAATGCTTCTTATGTTGGAGAATTTGGAATAGGGTGCAATCCCAAAGTAACTCAATTCACTAAAAATCTTTTATTTGATGAAAAAATAGGAGGCACAATTCATTTAGCTTTAGGAAATGCTTACAAAGAAAATGGAGGAGGAAATGATTCAGCAATACATTGGGATATAGTCAAAGATATGAAAAAAGCAAAGATTATTTTAGATGGGAAAACTGTTCAAAAAAACAGTAAATGGAAAATATAAAAACCAAAAAATTTATAAAAGAACAATCCTCATTATGTTTAAGAAATTATTCTTAAGGTTTTAAAAATGGATGAAGAATTAAAAAACTCAATATTGAAAACAGGTACAACTATTTTAGGGATTGTATGTAAAGACGGAGTTGTAATGGCTGCCGATAGACAATCAACTGCAGGAACAATAGTTATGAATAAAGATTCTCAAAAAATTCAAAGAGTTAATAATTACTTGCTTTTTGCAGGAACAGGAATGGTTTCAGATATTCAAAGGTCTGTAAAGTTAGCAGCAGCAGAATTAAGATTAAAAGAATTAAAATCAAGAGCAAGACCTTCAGTAAAACAAGGAGCAAATTTAGTGGCAGCAATGATTTATCAATCTATTAGACAACCAACTATGTTACAATTTATGGTAGGCAGTTTAATTGCAGGGGTTAATGAAGATGGAAATTCAGAATTATATTCAATAGACCCTTCAGGAGGAATAAAACAAATAGCAGATTATGACGCAAATTTTGGAAGCGGTATGCCTTTTGTTCTAGGTTTATTAGAAAGACAATATAAAAAAGAGATGACTATTCAAGAAGGAGTTGAATTAGCATTAGAATCTATAAAATCTGCAACACAAAGAGATATTGGGTCTGGACACGGGATGGATGTTTTTACTATCACAAAAGAGGGTATTAAGAAAGTAGTTGACAAAGAAATCAAACCAAATTATTAATCATAGATAATTTTAATTTATTTTAAATTACAAAAAATGGAAATTCTAAAAAATATAAAAGAAAGACTTCACGGAGACGTGTCTGAAGCAAGTTTCGAAGGTGCAAATATTGTTTTATATACAACTAATGAAAAGTTTTTCAAAGAAGGCGAAGGAAAGATAAAAGAGATTGTAGGTGAAATCAAAAAAAGAATAGAATTAAGGGCAGATCAAAAAATTCTTCCTGACAAAGAAGAAGCAGAAAAAACAATAAGAGAAATTGTTCCTGAAGAAGCAGAAATAACAGAGATTCTTTTTGACCCTTATAGAAGTATAGTTCTTATAGAAGCAAAAAAACCAGGCATGGTTATTGGAAAACAAGGATCTATTTTAGATGAAATAAGAAAGACAACTTTATGGACTCCACAAATTCAAAGAAGTCCAGCAATAAAATCAAAGATAACAGAAAGTGTAAGAGAAGTTTTATTTGCAAACAATAATTATCGGAGGAAATTTTTAAATTCAATTGGAAAAAAAATTTATGAAGAATGGAATCCTGAAAGAGCAGATATTTGGATTAGATTAACTTTTTTAGGAGGGGCAAGACAAGTTGGAAGAAGCTGTTTACTTTTACAAACTCCAAATTCAAAAATATTATTAGATTGTGGAGTTGATGTTGCTTCACATGGTTCTGATAAATTTCCTTTTTTTAATATACCTGAATTTGATATTTCTCAATTAGACGCAGTAATTATAAGTCATGCACATTTAGACCATGTTGGTTTACTTCCTTATCTATATAAAATGGGATATAAAGGACCAGTATATATGACAACTCCTTCAAGAGATATTTCTGCATTATTAGCATTAGATTTTATAGGTGTTGCGTACAAACAAGCTTCTGCACCTTTGTTTAGTTCAACAGATATTAAAGAAATGGTAAAACATAGTATTTGTTTAAATTACAATGAAGTTACAGATGTGACACCAGATGTTCGACTAACTTTTTATAATTCAGGACATGTTTTAGGCGGTGCAATGATTCATTTAAATATTGGAAATGGAGCTCACAATTTACTTTATACAGGAGATTATAAATATGCAAAAACAAGGCTTTTAGATCCTGCTATTGCAACTTTTCCAAGGGTAGAAACAGTAATTACAGAATCTACTTATGGTTCAAGAAACGATGTTCTTCCACAAAGAGCACAAGCAGAAGAAGAATTTATAACAGCAGTAAATAAAACAATTGAAAGAGGGGGAAAAGTTTTAATTCCTGAATTAGGATTAGGAAGAGCACAAGAAAGTATGTTAGTTATTGAAGATGCAATTAAAACAGGGAAAATGAAAAAAGTCCCAGTATATATTGATGGAATGATTTGGGATATTAATGCCATTCATACAGCTTATCCTGATTTTTTAAGTAGCAAATTAAAATCAGAAGTGTTTCAAGATAAAAATCCATTTACTTCTGAACTTTTTTCAAGAGTAGGCTCACCTCAAGAAAGAAAAGAAGTGGTTGAAGGAGGACCTTGTATAGTTTTAGCAACTTCAGGTATGCTTGTTGGAGGTGCTTCAGTTGAATACTTTAAAGAATTTGCAGGAAATGAAAACAATTCAATAATTTTTGTATGTTATCAAGGAGTTGGTTCTTTAGGAAGACAAGTTCAAGATGGTATTAAAGAAACAAGGATGATGGTAGATGGAAGAGAAGAAAGAGTAGAAGTAAATATGGAAATACATACTATAAGTGGGTTTACAGCTCATGCAGGAAGAAATGAGATTATGTCTTTTTTTAATAATATGAATCCAAGACCAAAAAGAGTAATAATAAATCACGGAGAAATTTCTAAGTCTTTAGATTTAGCTTCAGCAATATATAAGCTTAATAGAATAGAAACAAATGTTCCAAGAACATTGGAAACATTAAGGTTAAAGTAGTTGACAGCGACAAATAAATTATTTTTATAACGACTTTTAAACTACTACCTTTCAATAAAACTTTAAAAACTTCTTTTTCTTATCTCAAATATAAAAGAGAAAATGAAACACAATGTAAAAGTTACAGCTATTCTTTTGTTAATGTTTTTAGCAACGCAATTTATTGGGTTATATGTTGTAGATTATTATTCTGATAAAGATTTACCTTTAGGATTAGATTCTTCAACAATAGAAGAAGGAACAGAATATAATCAAATGTTTTTGTCAATTCTTGTTGCTTTTGTAATAGCAATTGGACTCTTACTTTTATTAACACACTTTAAAGCTGAATTTCTCCTAAAACTTTGGTTTATGATAGTTGTACTAATAGCCCTAACAATTTCTTTCATGTCTTTTATACCAACCTTTCAATATTACACAATTATTGCCTTGTTACTAGCACTTCCATTAGCTCTTGTAAAAATATATGGTCAAAACTTTTTAATTCATAACATGACTGAGTTATTTATTTATCCAGGGATTGCAGCTGTTTTTGTTCCTTTATTAAATATTTACACAATTTTAGGTCTTTTAGTTGTAATTTCTTTGTATGATATGTGGGCTGTTTGGAAATCAGGAATTATGCAAAAAATGGCAAAGTACCAAATTAATAAATTAAAAGTTTTTTCTGGATTCTTTGTTCCTTATGTTTCAAAAAGTATGAGGGGTAAAATTAAGAAGATGAAAAAATCTGAATTAAAAAAGAAAAAAATAAAAGTAAATGTAGCAATCTTAGGAGGAGGAGATGTTATATTTCCAATAATAGCAGCAGGAGTAATGTTAAAGACATTTCCTGAAACAATTATCCCAGCTTTACTTGTAATCTTCGGTGCAGGATTAGGGTTATCATATTTATTTGTTTTTGCAAAGAAAAAGAAGTTTTATCCTGCAATGCCTTTTATCTCAGCAGGAATTTTCCTAGCAATTGGAATTAGTTACTTGATTTTTAGATGATTTTTAATATTCTTTTTAAATAACTTAATTGTTCTCACTCAACAAAAGTAACAAATAGTAAGCTTTATAAATAGTTAATTCTATGATTTGTTAATGGAAACAATAAATTATAAACAACTACAAAAAGAAGTTAGTAATTATGAATTTAATAAAGATATTTATAAATTCATAGATGAAGGTAGGGATAGAAGAATTGTAAATGTTGAAAAAGAAAAGAGAAATTTAGATAGGATAAAATCTAATCCTACAATTTTATGTGTAGGTGATAATAGAAAATCAGCACATCAAAAAGATCTCTATATTGGAAAAGAATTAGATAATATAGATATTTTATATGAAAATGATATGATGTTAGAAGAATTAGTAACAAAAAATAAATTTAATTTTACAAAAGCGAGGGAAAATTAAAATAAAATGACAATAAAAACAAAATGGTTTGGAAATAAAATAAAAGGAGAAGTTTTAGAAAATTTAATTGTTTCTCTAGGAAAAAAACCTGAAGAATTCTTAAAAACAAATGAAGAAAATTGGGGAAGTTCAAATGTACATGGAAAAGTTAATATATGCCCTACAGAAAAAGGATTTGATGTAGATCTTTATGTGTTTAGAACAGATTATTTTAAAACAGTTTCTTCAGAAGCCCACATAATGAATGGCACTTTAACGGGAGATAATCTTCTTGATTTTAATGATTGGTCTTTTTACAACCCACATATTAAGAGATTTGAAGAACACATTCAAGGAGAATTAAAATTAAAATGTTAGTTAAACAAGAATTAATAAATAAAATTAAAGATTACTTTGAGTTAAATATTTATGAAACAAAAGTATGGTTAGCTTTACTTGGAAAAGGAACAGCGTCTGCTGGAGAAATTGCAGAAATTTCAGGTGTTCCAAGATCAAGAACATATGATGTTTTAGAAAGTTTAGAAAAGAAAGGTTTTGCTATTGTAAAAATAGGTAAACCAGTGAGATATCTTGGCGTAAAACCAAGAATGATTTTAGAAAAATTAAAAAACGATACTAGAAGAAATGCAGAAGAAAGAATAGTTGGTCTTTCAAATATTAAATCTACAGATGAATTCATAAAACTTGAAGAAATTTATAAAACAGGAGTTATACCAATAAAAGGAGAAGATTTAACAGCTGCTTTACAAGGAAAATCAAATATTTCAAATCATCTTAGAGAAGTTTTACAAAATGCTGAAAAAGAAGTAATAATTTGTACAAATGCTAATGAAATTAAATTAAAGTTAAAGTTATTTCAACAAACTTTCTCAAATTTAAACAAAGCAAATATTAAAATAAATATTGCATTATCAGGAGACGAAGCCTTAATAAAACAATTAGAACAAATATTTAAAATAAAAATTAAAAAAATAAAATTAGATACAAAATTCTTTATAGTAGATAGAAAAGAAATGTTGTTTTATCTTTCAAAAGGCGACGAAAATAAAGATATAGCTATATGGCTTAATTCAGAATTCTTTGCTCAAGCTTTCGCATCTTTATTTGAACAAGCTATTGGGAGTAAGAAGTAAGATGGGATTTTTAATTAAAGAACTTAAAAGATCTGGTCATAATTTTAAAGAAAGAGCATATGTTGTAGGAGGATTTATAGGTGGTGTGGCAGCTCCAATTGTTGCAGGACGTTATTTGTTACCTAAATCAGAAAATTTAGGACAAGAAGCTGTTTATTGGGGGGCATCAATTATTTTAAATGCTTCCTCTATGGTTGTTAAACCCCATCTTCCTATTCCTGTTTATACAGGCATAGTAGGTTCGGTGATAGGTAATTTAGGCGCAATGATTTCTAAGACAAAGAGAGAAAGAAAAGAAGGTCTTGAATTGGCAGTTTCTAAAATAAAAGATTCAATAGATTCATCAAGTGCAGATTTCCTTAGCAAAGCAATTATTAATTACAGGAACCATAGAAATGAATTATCTTATTCTCTTTCTTTTGGGAATCTTAAAAAGGAAAAATATGATGAAAGAGTAGCAGAACTAACTAAAAATCTTGAAGTAATTCCTTTTAGGTAAGAAGTAAAACAGAAAGTAATTGTGAATAATAAAGATAATTATTTAGACAAATTTCAACCCACTTATATTCATTTCTCTAATTTTTTTCTTATTATTTATTTTCCAAGTATTTACAAAATCCTTTAAAGTAAAATTAATCTTTTTCTTTGAATGAATTCTCCCTTTATCTTTAAAAGTCTTTTTATGTTTTTTCTTAAACTTATCAACATGTTTTTTATCTTTTAGATAAGGTCCTGCTTGAATTATTTCACCTTTATCTTTTACAACAAAGAAATATCTTGCAGATTTTTTCCCACTATAATTAAATCCTTTTTTCTTTACATGAAAAAAATCTTCAACTTCATAACTTAAATGCCTATAAAATTTCAAGAGTTTACTCCCTGCAACATCTCCCTCTTGTTTATTTGTTTTAACTTCTATTAACATAAATTCATATTTCTTTTTCTTTGCATTTGCTTTTATTTTATCTAAATCTATTTTTTCAATTTCAAAATCTTTTATTGAAGGGTTTCTCAAGAATTTTTTACATGCTATTTTAAATTTATCAAAAGTTTCATCTGATAAAGCAGCTAAAGCATTTCTATGTTTATATGTAGGGTCAATTAATACGATAGGAGAATCTAATTTTGCAGTGTTAATATCCATTAAAGCTACTTGTTTATTTTTAAATTGTTTTTCAATATCAATAACTGTTTTATCTGTTATTTTTGTAATGGCACTTATAAATTTTGTAAAACTTCCATAATAATATACTAATAATTCTAAAGCATATCCAGAGAATCCTTGAATATATGATTCAGCGCCATAGCATTTATTTGCATAACAAAAAGCCTTAGCAATTCTAATACCTTCTAGAACTTTTTTTGATATAACTTTTTTATTAATATATTTAACATGAGAATACGAAAGGTCTGTAATATTTTCTGCTTCTTTTAAAGTTTTTATTTTTTTCACAGGAATTAATTCAATAAAAAAAGTAGGGCCAATCTTTAATTTAAAATAATCTCTTGAACCATGAATTTTTGTAAGATTTTTAAATCCTCTCAATGCTTTTGCAAGAAGATTTGAGATTTCTTTATTTTTATATTTTTTATCAAATCTTATAAAAATATCAACATCATAATTATCTTTTTTTATTACAGTATTTTTTGCAAAACTTCCGCCAACAAAAACTTCTGCATCTATTTTTAAAGATTTTAATTTCTTTTTAAGTTTCTCTAGAAATTCTTTTAAAGAATTTTCTATTAATTCTATATCTTCTTTTGAAGGTTCCACTTTTTTTAAAACCTCTTTTAAGACAGAATTAATCTTTTTTCTTGGCAGGGTCTTTAATTTCTTCGACATCTTTCAAACTTCTATTTAAGGTTGAAGCTAAATCAATTATATATTTTCCTTCTTCAAGTTTATATATCAAAGGCCTCTTTTTATTAAATAAATTTACAATATCAATTTCAAATTTTCCATCTCCAGTAACTCTTACAGATTCTAAATCTAAAATAACAGGCTCTTTTTCATCTGTTATCCCTGCTAGTTCTCTAATATCTTTTTCAATTATTTCTTTTTCTTCTTCTAATATTTTAATAGGTTTTTCTTTTATTCTCTTCAATTGATCATCTCTAATATAAAAGAAGAATCTGCTTTTGCAATCAGCACAACCTTCAATTAATTCTCTGCTACCTGCAGGAATAATTCTTGAGCAACGTACACATTGGTGAGCCATTTTTATTTTTACTAATTTTATATTAATCCAAAATCAAGAATGACATTGGTATAAATTAAAAAGAAAAACCAACTTAATAAATTTAACTACCCATTTAATAATAATTCAATCTTTTTAGGATTCTTTTTTATATCTTTAACAATTGTGGCAGGACCAATTATTGTCACAGCTCCTAAATCTCCTTTAGCAAGACTATTTGCAAGGTTTTGACGTATTTTACCAAAGAAGCCCCCTTGGTCATTTCCGTTACCAGAGATAACTGCTAACTCAATTCCTTTGAAACCTTTTACATGACCTATCATAGCCATAGTGTCTCCAATGAGTCTAGCTTCCTCTTCAGCTTTAAGTCTACCTTGCAATATTAAAATATTGTTGCCCAGGACAATTCCTAATATTTTTTTAATTCTCCCAGTGCTATTTAGATTACTTATTTCAACAAAAGGCAAAAATTGAATAGCAAAACCTTTAATTTTACCCATCTTCCCTCTTTTTTTATTTGTCATTTTTTTATCAGGCTTGACCCCTATCTTAAAGGAGGAGTCATAAGAGGAACCTTGGTTCCTTTTATATTATATATATTGTAAAATATACTTTTTAACTTTTACTAAATGTTCTTTGCAAGTTTAAATATTGATTCATAAAATTCTTCTATATTTTTCCCATGCTTAGCACTAATTCCTACAATTTCATATTCTGGAAATGCAGCTTCTATTTGTTTAATACTAGATTTTTTTAAATCTATTTTATTAGCCACTATTAATACAGGAATTTTTCTTGCAACCAAATTTCCAATTATTGTTATATTTACTTGATTATAAGGATTTTCAGTCGAGTCTAAAACAATAACAACTAAATCCATATCATCTAACCATTTAATACTCTCTACAATTCCTTGTGTAGCTTCTTTTGCCCTTATTTTAGCTTCTTTCTTTTTAACTTTATATTTTAAGAATTCTTCATAATCTATTTTTGTTGCAATTCCTGGAGTATCAATCATTTTAAAAGTAATTTTTTTCCCTTTATATTCTATTTCAACTTTTTCTTTAAATTGAACATTTCTTGTTTCATGAGGAACTTTACTAACACTTCCCATATTTTCACCTGTAAAATCTTTACATATTCTATTAGCTAAACTAGTTTTTCCAGAATTAGGGGGACCATAAAATCCTAATTTTATATCCTTTTTACTTTTAAATAACTTTGAAAAAATACCTTTAAAAAAATTCTTAAATATTTTGATTGCCATATTATTTTTTATAACTTAGCTTTATTAAACTTTTGTATAATTAATCAACTATTTTGGAGAATATCTGCCAGGTCTGTAGTTTCGAACTCCTCCTTGTTTGTTTTTTTCTATATTCTTTTTTAAAGCAATTTCATACATTCCTGTTCTTTTTCCTGAATATTTCCTTAAAGCATATCTTATTTGTTCTGAGTTCCATTTAGATTTTAAAAGGCTCTCTTTAATTTGACTATTGTCCAACCCTCTTTTTTTTGAGTTTGTAATATAATTAGCAAGATTAAATAAGTCGTTTTTATCACTAAATAAATAATTTTCATACCTTTTTTTATACCAAGTTTGCAAAACAAGATACAATATAAAACTAAGAATTAATAATAAAACAATAGCAAGAATAAAGATAACCCATTTTTTTTGATCATATTTTTTTATTTCATTTTCTTCACCTTCAACATATTCTAAATCTTCAATATTTAATTCTGTCATTGCAGGAGATATAAAGAATGGAAGCTCTGCAAAATCAATCTCTTCTATTGTCGAGAAACTAATAATCTTTGTGTCACCTACAAAATCAAAAACATAATAATCTCCTTGCTCTTGCTCTTGATAATCTTGTTTAAATAAAGTATCATTCATTTTCTCAATAAAAATATAACCTTTATAGTCTAAAACATTTTTTTTATCAATTTCTAAATCAAAAATTGATACAACAGATTCTGAAGTATCTCCATAAGAAGCAGAGAATTCCTTAAAACTTATTTTTGTATCTAAATTATCAACATTCCATCCTATTATTGCTGTTTTATAAATATTTTCTTCACCAGATTCATATGTACTATTTGAAACAATTTCTAAGTTATCTAAATCTACATTTTCTGAGGTTGGAAAAATAGGGATAGAAATAGCTGTATTGATTACTTCTATTTGATTAGGGATGCTTATTAAAGACAAACTTGCAGAGATATTATCAAGTTCTGCTTGGGTGCTTGCACTTACATAATCTAAACTAAGATTTGCTAATTTTGATTCAATTTCATCTATTTTTAAAGCAGAATTAAGACTTATTTGCTCAAATAAATCATAAGTATTTATTTCTAATTTAATTACATTAAGCTCGTTTATTTTATTATTTAATGCTGTGTTTAAATCTCCGACAACAAGAGTCATTTCTATTTCTTCTATAAATATTTCTACATCACTAAAATTAAATTGATAAAAAAGATTCCCAGGAATATCTGGAAGATTAAAAACTCCATCATCTAAATTTAAATTTTGCAAGGTTGTAGTATCTATTGTACCATATGTAGCATTTACAGAGTATGTAAAATCAGGATTTTCAGTTATTAATTCTAATAAAGTCATTGAATTTCCTTCTGAATCTTCAAATAAAGTAAAATTTGATTCATTTGTAAATTGTATGGAAACCCAACCATTTACTTTTTCTCCAAGAGAATATGATGTTTCAATGTTATGAGTAGGTGTTCCAAGAGTATAATCTGCAGAAACTAGTCCTATGGAAGATATTATCAATAAACTTGCAATAAAAAACTTTAAATTAATTTCACCCATTTTATAATTTCCTTAAGGAAAACTATTTTATAAATATTCTTAATACATAAAAATTATCTATAAATATTGTCATAGTGGTCAAAGTCTACAAATAAGATAAATTTTTTCTTTAGATCTATTTTAAATGTTAAAACAAAACTTCTATCAATGTGAACTCTTTTAAAATTCTTTAAATCATGTCTTAAATTTTTGTAATGGTTAATTGATTCCTCATCGCAAGTTATAATTTGGTTTATTTTTTTATATAAGATTTCTGCTCTTTTTTTATCTTTCTTAATTAATTTTTTAATTTTAAATTTTAATTCATCAGAAAGATCATATTCAAACATTTTATTTTTCAAAAAGCAGATCTAATTCTTTTTGAGTTATCTTTTTATTCTTATAATTTTCAAAATGTTTATCTGCTATTTTTATGACTTTTTTAGTATATTCTTCTGTTGATTCTCTTTCTAAAATGTCTGTTCCATACAATTCAATAAACTTATTTAATGCTTCAGATTTATCCCTAAGCCCAAATTTTATTTTTATTATTCCAAGAATTTTATTAGTGTAATTATTCAAGTTTACCCTTGCACTTATTGTTGATTGTTCCATATCACTTGGTGTGTATTTAGTATACATATGAGATACACTTAAACTTTTTAAATATTTTGCTTGAGGATAATAATTTAATTTATTTCTTTATGCAAATCACCATGTGTATTTGTATTCGCGTCAGCGATTATGAAAGAATTAAGCGAAGCAACTATGTCTACGAGCCTTAGGTTTTATTTCTTCTTTACCTTCTTTTTTCCCAAAGATTTCTTTTTTGGCTTTTGTTTTTTTAATCCTAAAAAATTCCTAACAAAACGTTTAAATACTATTTTACTCATATAAGTAATATGATACTTAATACAAAAAAGCTAAAAATATTAGAAGAATTTTCTACAGATTACAATAAAAGAATATATGGGAGAAATGTTGCTCAAAAACTTAAAGTAAATCAAAAAACAGTTTCAAATACTTTAAATGAACTTGAAAGAGAGAATATTCTTAAGTTTACTCAAGAAGGTAAAAACAAATATTATTATCTAAATAAATTTTATCCATATATAAGAGAAACAATCCAATTAATTGAAACTCAAAGAAAGATTAATTTTCTTGAGGAACATAATAAATTAAAAGAACTTTTTTTAGAATTAGAAAAAAGAATTAAAGGGATTTTGATTATTTTTGGAAGTTATGCAAATTTTAGTTCAAACGAAAAATCTGATTTAGATCTTTTTGTTATAGGGGAAATTAAAGATACTGAAGATTTAGAAGAGCTTTATAATATAAAGATTAATATTGTAAAATCAAATAAAAATAAATTTAATAAAGAAGACTATATTATAAAAGAAATAATTAAGAATCATATTGTTTTAAAAGGAGCAGAAGATTTTATTAAATTAATATGGTAAGTTTAAAATGGTGTTGCAAGCAAAAACAGGGAATAAAACTTATTGAACCTAATGATAATCTTGCGCAAGGTTATTTAAAAATGGCTAAAAATTCTCTTGGAACAATGAATAGAGAAAAAGAATATAATTTAATGTTTGCAATTTCTGCTTGTTATTATTCAATGTATTATTCTTTATATTCTGTTTGCATGAAGATTGGAGTTAAATGTGAAATTCATTCTTGCACTCTTGAATTTATGAAGAAGGTTTTAACAGAATTTTATTCAGAAGAAGATGTAAAAATTATAAAAAAAGCTTTTGATGTACGAAATATAGCTCAATATTATGTTGGCAAAGTTATTTTAAAAGAAGATTCAGATTATATCTTAAGAAAAGCACTATCCTTTATAAATAAATCAAGAGATGTTCTAGAAAAGATTAATGAAAAAGACATAAAAGAATTAAGAAAACTTCTTACAAATTAAAAGAGCTTTTAGGTTTTATTTCTTCTTTAACTTCTTTTTTCCCAAAGATTTCTTTTTTGGCTTTTGTTTTTTTAATCCTAAAACTAAATAGATAAAAACAATTAATCCAATTGTTATAATAATTCCCCAAGTTCCTAAAAAAGGAAGTTCAACTTGTGCAGGACAAAGAGCACTATTAGTTCCCCCTCCAGCATTACATTCCTCAGATTTTACGAGAGGATCATAACGCCAAGTTCCAACAGGAGACTCAAGAAAATCAGAGTTACCAGGGTCTTCACTTCCATAATCATTAAGAATATTCCAATTCCACTTTCCACCCCAATCATAAGTTAAATATCCATCATCATTACAACCATCTGGATCATTTTCATCATCTGTAAGGTAAGTACAACTTCCAATGTTTGAATCAATGCCACACAATGCAGAATTAGATACACTAGTTCCTGTTGTTCCACAACCTACTCCATCTTCATCACAATAATCATTTGTTCCTTCTGGCATGTCACACCAATCTTTAAGAAGATCATCCATACAATGTACACAAAGGTTATTGTCTGGATCTGGTTTATCATAATCATCTTGATAACACCCAGTAGTTTCGTCCCATTTACACAAACAAACTTTATCTTCAGGACAATTTTCTACAGCACGACCGCATCCATCATTTTCACATTCTCCTGAAGTTCCATAATCAGTACAAAAATTTATACCATCACACAAATCTAAATCATAGGTAAAAAGCAAGTTTTCACTTTCTAAACCATTAACTTTAAAATAAAATTCAAATTCAGGAATATCCTCACTTCTTTCTTCATCCCCTATTTTCATAGAATTATCTAAATCAGTTTGAGTAATTGGCCATATAGTAACAGCTCTTCCATTTTCATCAACAGTTCCTGAAATTTGTTTATTATTTGAACTTGTTCTTATACTATCTCCAAAAGCTCCATCATCTTCATAAACTTCAAAATCAACAACAGTATCAATAGGAAGCCCAGAGTTTTCAAGAATCATTTTCACATAATAAGGGAGAGCATCGGTTTTAAGAGAGCCTGTTATTGGTTTTTCAAGAAGTGTATTTTCAGCCCAATAGATAACAGGATCTGGACTAGGACAAGAATCTGCAAGACCAGAACAATCTTCATCAATTTCGTTGTTACAAATTTCAGTTGCACCAGGATTAATAGCTATATTTGTATCATTACAATCATTTAATGTAGAATATCCATCATCATCTTTGTCTTCAGGGGTAATCCTGCAAACCTTTTCAGCAACTCCTCCTGCAGGTCTAAAAATAAAATCCTCATAAAGAATACAATTAGCTTCATTCAGGCTACTAGGGTAAAATAACCCTCTGCTAGATTCAATATATTCTGTAAGACTCCAAGATGAACCGTCACAATTATATTCTTCCCACTCATTTGTTAAAGTATTTAATTGCCAACTATTCCGAGGGGTACCGCAAGATCCAAGAGTACCTTTAACGACGTAACCAGTTCCAGTATCTGGAATAATATAAAAGCCAGAACCATCAAAATTATCTACACATTCACTATAGATTGAAACCTCAGAACAAGATCTCATTGGAAATTCTCCGTAAAAAGAAGTTCCAGTATCAAGAAACTCCAAATCTATATAATCTTGGTCAAAACAATAATCATCTGTTGTGTGTCCTCCATAACTTCCCCAATCTCCATAATCAAAAATAAGATTATCTAAATCAACACAATCTCCTAAATTCTCACAATCATAATCTGAGGAGCATATTAATTTACAATCTAAGGAAGTCAAATCTTCATCATAACTAGCATAATAACCTTCTCCTTGCTCAATGACAGTAGGTAAACAAATCCCTTCGCCAACAAACCCTGAGGCATCATTATCATAGAGAAAATCACAAGGGTCTCCAGGGGCTACACCAGACATATTACAATAAATTAAATGAGAATAATCCACTGAAGCTCGTGAATCGTCGGCATTAACTACATGATATTCATTATTTGCACAAACAAATTGGTCTACTCCATACATATTTGTAGAGGAGTAAGCTACAACCCCATAACCTCCAGAAGAATAATGGCAATAATTTCCAACATCGAAAGAGTAAAGATTATTAACACATGAACCATCAACACAATAAACTTCATCCTCACAATCACTTGCAACTGTACAGGCTTTAATAATACCAACAAAACCTATTATTAAAAATAAGAATATAAATACAAACACAACACTCTTTTTAACCATAAGATAATTAACAAACTTGTTTTTATAAATATTTCTAATACTCTTTTTTAGTTTTTTAAATAACTAATTATAATAAAATTCTCTCTTTATAAAATATAAATTTATATATTTTGTATTCTTTGAAATATTAATCTTTTATTTATAAAAGAGTGTCAAATAAGGTGAATTAGAGCTAAACATAATATTTATATACTACTCTATCATAGTTACAATACACTAAAATGGCAAACCTAAGAAAGAAAGTAATAACAGGTTTAACAGGAATTTTATTAGCTGCAGCCACGATATTTCCTTCAAAAGCTCAAGAAAGAGTGATAATTGATAATTTTTCTCAACCAAATGATACTACATTAAATTACTATGGAAGTGGAGATGTTTTGTTAGATAAGACAATAGATTGGAAAGATGCATTAAGATTAGATAGTTTAATACAAGGAACATTTACAGATTATTCAGATGACAGATTATTAGATAGAGCAGATATTAACGGGGATGAAGTAATTAATTCACAAGATAAAGAAATTCTTGAAGAAAAATTAAATAATTTAAGAGATTATCTTCCTTCAAATTGGAATAAATCAGATCCATTAGAAAAAGAAGAATGGTTTGAAAAAATGGTTGTAATAGATAAAACAGATGAAATAAATTCAATAGATTGTAAAGATTTTTCAAATCCTTTTAGAATAAATTTTCATGGTTTTAAATCATTAGAAAATGTTGATCCAAATGAATTTAAATATGAATTTAGTAAAAATAATAGATTTAATATTCCTGTTTATTCAGTATCTGCAACTACTACCTCTGGAACTCCTCATGCATTTAGTAGTGTTTTAATAGGAGAGAATCCTTTTAGTTTTAATGATTGGTATTTTATAGAGGTAGGAGATTTATCTACACCAGATAGAAAAGTATTTCCAGGTGATTGGGATATGGCGCTTGGAGAAGATGTAGAAATTGATTATCTTTGGAATATGAATCCAGAAACAGCAGGGGGGTCTATATCAAAAATAATTAGGTGGTATCTTGATGAAAATGGAAATGCAAATTTAATTGAAGCAGAACCTTATTTGATACCTTCAAATCCAAATAAAGATAAAATTTCTCCTGAAATAAATTTATCAATTTCAGATTCAAGCTATTATAATTCAAATGTTTCTTTAGAATATTTAGTAAAAGAAAATCAAACATTTTTAGATAGTACTTATTATGAATTAAATGGTAATAAAAAAAATATTGAATGCAGTGTTCCTTATTATTCTGGTTTTATTGGGACAGATTCAATTTCAGGAACAGAATCATTAACATTACCAGAAGGAGAATATAATCTAGTGTTTTTTGCAAATGATATTGCAAAACCACAAGGAAATAAAACAATAGAAAAAAGAACCTTTTTTGTTGACAAAACAGCCCCTAAAATAAATATAACTTATCCCCAAGAACAAAATTATGTTGGAAGTGTTGATAGTTTAGTATTTTCAATATTTGATGAAAATTTAGATAGTTGTGCTTATAGTATTGATAATGGAGAAACAAAAACATGTTTTCCATCTCAAAGTTCAGGACAAAACACAATTGAATTATCTGGATTAGAAGGTGCAAATACTTGGTCTATTTATACAAAAGATAAAGCAGGAAATTTTTCAAAAGAAGAGGTTAATTTTAATATAATTCCAGACGCTGTTGAAAAAGAAGTTGTTGAAGATTATTTCAAAGCATATCCAAACCCAACAACTGGAAATTTAAACTTTGAATTTTATTTAGATGCTCCTAAAGATTTGAAATTTAGTGTACATAGTATTACAGGTAAAAGATTAGAAGAAAGAATTATAAAAGGAAATCAAGGAGATAATAAAGCTACTTCTGATTTTTCAGAATATTCTTCAGGACTTTATATTTATAGATTCGAAGGTTTAGACAAAGGAGATGTAAAGACTGGGAAGGTTGTTAAACAATAATTTCCAGTAGAATTTTCTTTGGATTTTTTCTTAATAACTCATTCCAATAACCATCTCCAAATTGGAATTACTTTAATCTTTAAATTATCTTTTATTATTTTATCTTCTTGATTAAATGTTATTATTAATGCTTCTTTTAATTTGAATTTCTTTACTGCTTCTAAAATTCCATCAACTTCTCTATTTATGTTTTCATCATTTAATTCATAACAAACCTGAATTGCTTTTGTTATTTTATTTTTTTCTTTTACTAAAAAATCACATTCTCCTTTTTCTTGAAAATAAAATAATTCACCACCTTTTCTTTTTAGTTCTAAAAAAACTTGATTTTCCAACATTTTACCAACATCTTTTGAAAAAGAAATTGAATTAGCATTAGAAAGCCCATTATCTATTGAATAAATTTTTTTAGGAGCTACTTGTTGTTTTTTGAAAGAATAATCAAATTTTGGCAATGTGAAAACTAAATAAGAATCTTCTAAATATGAAATAAAATCTATTACTGTTTGAACTGAAGCGATGTGAATTATTTTTTTAAGAGAATTATATGAAAATTCTTTTCCTACATTTGTTATTAAATAATTAACTAATTTGTTTAAATTGTTTAAATTTTTTATATTATGCCTTATTGCAACATCTCTTATTACAACATCCTTTAATAATTCGTGAAGAATTTCATCTAAGTCATTTTCTAAATATTCAGGAAAACCTCCCTTTTGAAAATATTTTTTGTATGATTTTATTTCTGGTTTTAATTTTGTGAATATTAAGAATTCTTTATATGAAAAAGGAAAAAGTTCTGTTGTTAAATGTCTCCCTGTTAATTTTGTTCCTAATTCTTTTGATAGCATTGAAGCGTTTGATCCTGTTAATACAACTTTACTTTTGTTATCAACTAAAAATCTAATGTACTTTTCCCATTCAGAAATTTCTTGAATTTCATCAAAAAAGTAAACCCCTTTTTCACCAAATAATTCTTTAAATATTTCATCTGCCAACATAAAATGTTTAAATTCAAATCCTTGTAATCTTGGATCACTTAAATTTAGATAATAAACTTTTTTTTCCTTTTTCATTAGTTGTATTAAAAGTGTGCTTTTTCCACATCTTCTTATTCCTGAAATTATTCTTGCAAATGATTTTGATATGTGCGTGTCTTTTAATTTATCTCTTTCTACAAAATTTGTTCTTTTTTTTATTTCTTTATTCTGAATTTCTATAATTTCTTTTAGCTTTGCTTTGGTTAACATGTTTTTATTAAGATTCTTAAGATTATAAAGGTTTCTATTGGTAATGGAAAGAGTTATCTATTGGTAATGGAAAGGTATTTGCATTTATAATAAAAGATTAGAAGAAAGAATTATAAAAGGAAATCAAGGAGATAATAAAGCTACTTCTGATTTTTCAGAATATTCTTCAGGACTTTAT
The DNA here is from genome assembly GCA_023144035.1 of Candidatus Pacearchaeota archaeon. GTDB lineage: Archaea > Nanobdellota > Nanobdellia > Pacearchaeales > GW2011-AR1 > JAFCEV01. The sequence continues at coordinate 20,479 of JAGLGM010000010.1, forward strand.
ATTTATAGATTCGAAGGTTTAGACAAAGGAGATGTAAAGACTGGGAAGGTTGTTAAACAATAATCCAAAACAATTATAAATTTC
>JAGLGM010000011.1 GCA_023144035.1 Candidatus Pacearchaeota archaeon
TACTTTGACCTCGAGACTGTCCGGATGTGCCATCGCTACCGCAAGGTCAGCATACCCGGGGTGATGAGTGTCAAAGAGGTGGTTGAAGCCCTGGAGAGCGGGGCTGATGCCATAAAAATCTTTCCCGCCGGTCTCTTTGGGCCCAGCATTATCAAGGCGATAAGAGAACCATTACCACAGGCAATGCTGATTCCAACTGGAGGGGTAAACCTGGATAATGTGGCGGAGTGGTTTGAGGCGGGGGCAGTGGCGGTGGCGGTGGGGGGCGACTTAACCAAGGAAGCCCTAGCTAAAGGAGATTACGGGATATTGGAGCAAAAAGCGCGAGACTACATTGTCAGGATAAGAGAGGTCAGGCAAAGACTCAAAGGAGGTAAATAATGTTTGACTTGGTCACTTTCGGGGAAGCAATGCTAAGACTCTCTCCACCACATTTTCAGCGGCTGGAGCAAACGACAAGCTTCGATGCCTATATCGGTGGTGCTGAGCTTAATGTGGCTGCTACCGCAACAAGGCTGGGACTGAGCACGACTTATATAACTTGTCTGCCTCGTAACCCCCTGGGAAGAATGGTACGAAATAAGACGCGCGAACAAGGTATTGATACTTCATATATTATCTGGTCAGATGAGGATAGGCTCGGTATCTATTTTCTTGAGTTCGGGGCACTGCCCCGTCCAAGCACAGTGTTCTATGACCGGGCTAATTCGGCGGTATCAAAGATACAACCGGGCATGGTTGATTGGGCTAATCTGTTCTCCGAGGCAAGGGCTTTTCATCTAACCGGGATTACCCCGGCATTAAGTAGTAGTGCCGCCGAGACTACCCGGGAAGCCCTGAGCCAGGCACGAAAGGCAAACTTACTGGTCAGTTTTGACCTCAACTACCGGGCTCGCCTCTGGAGTACGGAGCAAGCAAAGAATACCCTCACCCCCTTAATGGAGTACATTGATATCCTGTTTACCACTGAGGAAGATACCGCCAGAGTTTTCCAGCTGGAAGGTAAGGACTACAAAGAGGTAGCTCTAAAGCTTGCCGAGCATTTCAACTT
>JAGLGM010000012.1 GCA_023144035.1 Candidatus Pacearchaeota archaeon
GAAATTTATAATTGTTTTGGATTATAAATTTAAAGTTTACTTTTTTACAACAACCCTTTCTTAATCAACTAATCAATAACTTTTTCCAATTTTTGAGATATCTGTTTAGGAATTTTTCCTACAATTTATCTTGAGAGGATAGAGTTATTTCTTATTTTTAATGCATTCAACAAATTATTTACTGTCCCAACTTCCATATTAAACCTACTTTTCTCAGAACAACTTCCCAAATGAGGGCTTAAATAACAATTATCTAAATTAGTGAGTTCTCCTTTGTAAGGTTCATTTTTAAAAACATCTATAGAAACACGAGCTTCTGGATTCTTCTTAAGCCAAGAATAAAGATCTTTTTCATTAATGATTCCTCCTCTTGAGAAATTTAAAATTATAGAATCTTTTTTCATGAAATTAAATTCTTTTTTAGAAATATAATCCTTATTTTCTCTATTCAAAGGTATATGGATTGTGATTATATCACTTTTCTTTAATATTTCTTGTTTGCTAACAAATTTTACATTAGATAATTTTTTGCTTTTTCTTTTACAAGGTCATTAACAAGAATTTCTTTTGGATTGAAAGCTTTTAATTTTCTAAAAACACTAGACCCAATTTTTCCAACAACACAATCTTTAATCTCTTTACCAATATACCTTTCCCAATCGCCTTTTCTAATTTTTTTATCAGACTCTTGGATTCTTCTAGCTAAATTAATCATTTGCCCAATAACCATCTCTGCAACTGCATTTGTAAGAGCACTAGGAGTGTTTTTTACTATGATATTCCTCTTTTTGCATTCAACTAAATCAACTGAATCCAATCCAACCCCCCGTCCTAGAAATTATCTTTAGATTTTTACAACAATCTAAAACCTCTACATCATATTTTTCAGTTCCAGAAATAATTCCTACAGGATCATGCTTTTTTAAGAGACTCATAAGTTCTTCCTTAGAATACTTCTTTCCTGTTTTATTATAAACAACTCTTAGATGTTTAGCTTCTTTAAGCATTCTCAGAGGTTTCTTATTTTTTTCTCCAAAAGAACTTGAAGTTACTAAAACATTCATAAAACCAAATAAGATTTTTCCTTATTTTAAATCTTATGTGTACTAACTATAAAATAGTAAATTTTATAAACAAATTTGCATAAATATGTATATGAAAAGGCTCAAAGGAGTAAGTGTAATAATCCCTATATATGGAGATTTTGATATTGGGAGATATCTTCTTTGTATAGATTCTATAAAAATGCAAAAAGGAGTAGATAAGGAAATTGTTGTTTCTGAACAAGGTGTAAAAAGCAGATTTCCAAAAGTGGAAGGAGTTAAATATGTTTTTACTTATCACAAACCAAAAAAGAATCTAAGTGACTTTAACCCAGGAAAAATAAGAAATATTGCTATTGTAAATTCTACAAAGGAGTATGTTTATACTATGGATGCAGACACTATTTTACCTGACCCATTTTTATTGAAAAAATTAGTTAAAATGCTTGAAAAGAATCCAAATAAAGTGTTTTATAGACCGCTAATGAGGAGGCTCCCTTTGGATAATTTTAGTGAATTTAAAAAATGGAGAGATGAACTTGGTTTTAAAAAAGCACTAAAAAAACTAATAATTAATCAAAATTTTCTTGTAAAAACCTCTCCAGAATACAGAAAATTAAAAATATTTGAAAAAGATAGTACAGAAGCAGGATATAGAAAAACATTCACCTCTTTAATAGAAGACTATAATAAATATGTTGAAGAAAGACTTGGGTCAGAGGATAATCTAAACTTTTGGCCAGTTTACTGGAATGAAAATAGACAATGTGGAAGTAACTTCTTCAGGAGGGAGCAATTTGATGAAATTGGAGGTTATCATGAAGGTTTTATTAATTGGGGCTGTGAAGATTCTGATTTACAATGGAAATTTAGAGAAAAATATAATCTAAGGTTTTTCCCAAAAAAACTAGAGGTTATTCATCTAGACCATCCAAAGGGATATGTTTCACCAGAAATGTGGCAGCTCAATGAAAAAAAAAGTGCAAAAAGAAAGAAAGAGGGTGTAGATCCTACAATTGAGTATGATAAAAAAATTCTCAAAAAAGAGTATTATAAAAAATGAATTCTAAAATCGAAATACAAAATTATTTAAAACATCTGGAAGAAGTACCTGGGTGGATGGGTGTCGGAGCTTCAAATCTTATGTTAGCTATGGATGAATATCAAACGAGTATTCAAACAAATAAAGATTATTTTGAAATAGGAGTACATCACGGAAGGAGTGCAATTCTTTTTGGATTGCTAGCAAAACACAAGAACACATCTTTATCAGTTTGCGATATTTTTGACAACCAAGAGGCAAATCTCTGTAAAGCCGGAAAAGGAGATTTACAAGCATTCAAGGAAAATTATGAGTATTGGATTAGAAATGGAAAAAATCTAAATATTTATGAATGTAAATCAGAAGAATTAGAGAAATATATTTCTGGAAAGAATTTTGGATTCTTTCATATTGATGGGGGGCATACAGCAAAAGAAACATTTAATGATTTAGAATTAGCAACAAAACACCTTTCTAAGGGAGGGGTTATTGTACTTGATGATGCCTTTAACTATAGATTTCCCGGAGTTGCAGAAGGTTTAAATTCTTTCTTTACTCTTAATCAAGATTATACTCCATTTATTATAGGGAAAAATAAAGTTATTCTTTGTAAAAAAGATTTTTATGATGAATATCACAATTATTTTGATCAAGGAAAAGGAATTTATTTAGATACTTTGAGAAATCAAAGTGGTTTGGTGGAAAAACAGAAATATCGGGGAAGAGAAGTATTAATATACCGGAAAGAGAAAGATTTTGTTCTAAAATCTAGGAACAAAGATAATATTGAGAAAAATCAATGACAGATAAAATGAGTATAAATAAAACCAATCACCGAGAAAGCATAAGCTTAGCAATTCCTTTTTATGGAGAATTCAAAAAAGATAGAATCAAATTAATTTTAGATTCTATGAATTTACAAAAAGGAGTTTCTCTAGAAGTTGTTGTAGTAGAACAATCAGAAAATCCTTCATTGAAAAAGGAGGATCTTCCATCTATTGCGAATTACTTTCATATTCCAATAAGCAATAAGAAAGGAGATTTTTTTTGTCCAGGTATTGTAAGAAATGTTGCTGTTAGCAAATGTAAGAACAAAATTGTTTATAGTAGTGATGGGGATATCATTTTCCAAAATCCTTATTTTTTCAAAGAATCTATTGAATTGTTGAGAAAATTAAAAGGATCTATTTTACTTAGACCTCCTGTGAGAAGATTACCAATTGAATGTTTTTCAGAGTTTAAAGAAAAAGCGGAATATAAAAGCATAAAAAGTGCTCTAGAAAGATTGGATAAATCTAAACCTTACATTGCTACAACAGACTCAAACAAAGTAACCATGAAAATTTTTAAAAAGTTCGAATCTGGAAGAATAAAAACTTTTCTTTATACTGAAAAAGATTACGAAAATTATAAAAAGAAATCTGTGAAAGGATATGAGCCTTTTTATTCTACTTTAGAAATCCATGCAGGAGGTACATTGATGCTTAAAAACCAATTTGAAAAAGTTGGAGGATTTTGTTTGAGATTCGCAGGTTGGGGGTGTCAGGATGCAGATTTACAATGGAAATTAAAAGAGTCCTTCGGTTTTTTACAATTTCCAAACGAAAATAAGTTTGAAGTATTGCATTTAGATCATCCCAAATCATATTTTTCAAAAGATAGGTGGATGAAAAATAGAGAAATTCAACAATCTAGAAGGGGGGCTGGAATAGAATCTTCAATCTCAGAAGATCTTGTTAAATATAATGGTTAAAAAAATTTATAATTATTTGGAAGAGAAGAAGATACTTGTGGATGCTCCCAAAAAATACTCTCTTAGGATAGGGAAGAACTTTGAAGAACCCTCAACTTTGGGAAATGATGCAGATTTAACAGTAAAAATCAAAGGATTAAGTCCAACTACAATAGTAAAAGATAGAAACTACCCTTTTGCAAGAACTTCTTTTGATGATTCGAGGGATTCTTCTGCAATAGATTTTTTTAGATATAAAAACAAAACCCAAACTATTTTAATGCCATCAGAAAACGAATTTATCATTGAATCTTATCTTCTAGGAGATGAAAGTGGGGCCACAAGAATTATAAAAAAATGGTATTTTAATCAAGATTCTGCAAAAAATAAAGCTTTATTTCATTCATCTTTAGTTAGTGTGGGATTGGAAGGGATTTTAATACCTGGGATATCGCGTTCTGGAAAAACCTCTCTCACTCTAAGTTTCCTAGAAAACGTTTCTGCAAATTTTATTGCTGAAGAAGATACATTGATTCAAAAAAATGGAAACGAACTTACTGGCTTTTATCTTCCTAAACCAATTCACATACGTGTAAAATTAATATATGAGTCTGAGAAATTATCAGAAATAACTAAGGATTTGTCAATTGTTGAAGCAACACAAACTGTTGATGAGGATTATCTGGAGAGATTATTCAAATCAAGGACTTCTCATTTGGATGCCAATGTAGATATTGCAAGAAAAACCTTTGCAAATTTATTAGGAGTGAGGACTAAAAGTAAACATAAGATAACAAGAATAATTTTGCCAGAATGTTCTTCAAACAAAAAAACCCAAGTAAAAAAGTTAAGTGCAGACCAAGCATATTCTATTTTGAAAGAAACGGAAATTTTAAAGAACTCAGATATAGGACGATTAAAAAAGGCCTACCAAGTAGAACCTCTGCCGAATCCTTTAATGAAAAGAGATTGGATAGAAGGAATATCTTGTTTTAAATTATCCTTTTCTGATTACAAAGATTTAAACAAAACAATAATAGAAGATTTGCTGTCTTAAAATGGCCCAAGAAGATTCCGAAACAAATATGCTCGTTGGAGATGTTAAAGAAGTGCCTCTAGGACACTACAGCATGAAAATTCTTAAAGGACCAGAAGGGAAGAAGAAAGGAGCAATAATTCTTTCACAGGTAGATAACATCGTTTCAAAATTTCCTTTTGTAAAAGATAAGTTTTATATTATTGAGAGAAGAGGGTGGAGAGGATTAAACGAAGCTAAACACGCTGATATAAAGCTTGTAGAAGATTTATCTTTTTGGGACAAAACAATAAAAAAATTTCCAAATGCAATTTGTTTAGACATCGGACCTGCAGATTTTATAGATACAGATTCTTTCAAACCTCTCAAAAAAGAAAAAATTTATGATGGTATACAAATCTCTCAATGGGCGCAATTCAAAAGACCAGAATTATTTATCCAAGGGGCTGGATTGTTGCCTAAAAGAAAATTTTTAAAAATGGGACATTTTGTTGAAGGGGGTTCTCAAAACGAATTAAATTTTAGAAATTCCATGATTAAATTATCTAAGAAAATTGGAGCGAATATAAATTTTCTTTACAACCAGATTAAAACAAACAAAGATTTGCCTAGATTAAAAAAAGAAATGAATAAGCATATTAATGAGGCAAAGATAGGTATATTGACAACAGAGGTTGAAGGAATAAATAGATTCAAGATGGAATGTCTCTCAGCAGGTTTGCCTTTTTTGGTCCCAGAAGATGTAAGCTATCCAACAAAAAAACATATTAATGATTCAACAGGTATTCTATTTGAGCCAACTCCTGAAGGATTGGCAAGAGCAATTGAGGAGGTATTATTGAATCTTAATAAATATAAAACAAGAGAATATATTTTAAAAAATACTGGAAAAAAAAGATCTTTGAAAAAACTAAAAAATGCCCTCAAAGAGCTTTGCATACAAGATGGGATGTCCTATAGATTTGAAAAAATTGATTGGGATGGAAGAAACCAAAGTTTAATATGGGGAAAACAGGTCTTTGAAGAGTTGGAGAAATATTCAAAATGAAATTACTTGGAGATTTTAGTTCAGGGTTGAAAAGAAAAAGGATTTCAAAAATATTTGAAACTTTTAGAAGGATAAACAAGAATACTTAAATATAAAATCCCTAATATATAAAATGACACTTAAAATATACCTCATAAGGCATGGAGAAACTAATTTTAATAAAGCAAGTTTAAAATCTCAACAAAATGAAGAAACTCCTTTAAATGAATTGGGGATTGTTCAGACAGAAAGATTAGCAAAGAGATTGGAAAGCATACATTTTGATAAAATATTTTCTAGTCCATTAAAGAGAGCCACTCAGACATTAGATAAATTAAGAAAGCTTTCAAACAAGGAGGTATTTTTTGATGATAGGCTTAAAGAATATGATTCTGGGGAAGTGAATCAATCTTCAGAAAAATGGAAAGAAAAATATGATAGATTGTTGGCTTCAGGGATGTCTAAATATGATATAAGGCCTTTTGGGGGAGAAAATATATGGGATTTAATAAAAAGAGTTGGTTCATTTCTAAAAGACATAGAAAAAGAAGAAGGAGTAATCGCTATAATCACTCATTCAGGAGTCAGTTCAATGCTCATTAATCTTTCTCAAGGTAGAAAAAAGGAAGATTTCTCAAAAATTAAACAAAATAATACTTGCATAAATCTTTTAGAATTTTCAGGGAGAGAGTGGAAAATTAAGTCAATAAATGACTCAAAGCACATCTCAGATATATTTTCAAAAAAAACCATATATCCTAATCAAAACGAAATTAAAAAAATAATAGAAAAAGAGATTATTGAAAAATTGGGTGGGGTAAGTGAAAAAATGTATCTTGGAGGAGATTTAATTTCTAGAGAATTTGGAAGCTATGATAGACCATATGAAAGACACGAAGGATCCCCTATTGAAGTGTATGCTAAATTGAAAAAGGGGTTTGAAATCTCAATAAAATGGGGGATTGTTCATTTATTTGAGGGGGTCAAAAAGTATGAAATTGGAAAAATTTATATAGAAAATACAAAACATAAAATCAATTTAAATTTAATAAATGATAAAAAAGAGATTGAAAATCTTTTGATAGAAAAAATTCTGTAATGTAATTTTATTTATTGTCCTCTCTCTTTCTTGTCAAAGTATGCTTCCTTATTTATTCCCTTCTCCAAAACTTTCTTTAGCAGAGTTGTATTATCATTCCATTCAATTTTCTCAATGAATTTATCTATATTGAACCATTTGTATTTGGAATTTTTTTTATTTAAAATTATCTTATCAGAATTTACAAAAGCCATAAAATTCATCTCCTTAAATTCCTCACCTTTCCATTTATAAGTTGATCCCCAATTTAATGGAAATATTTCTTCTGCAGTTAATCCAATCTCATCTTTAATTTCTTTTCTTACTGCATCTTCAGAAGATTCATCTTTCTCAACCCTCTCTGCTACTGTGAACCATCTCCCTTCTGGAGCATGATCTGGATGCTTTGCCATATTTAACAATAAGAACTTGTTTTTTTCTTTATTGTAGATAAATGAGAGAATTTTTTGTTTCATTTAATATTCTTTAATAGAATCTTTTCCTTTAATTTTTACAGCTATT
>JAGLGM010000013.1 GCA_023144035.1 Candidatus Pacearchaeota archaeon
TTCTGTCTGGGGAGCCTGACACTTCAAAGCCCTTTGGTATTTTGCTGAAGGGCTTTTTCTTTTTTATAAATTATTTAGAATAATAAGCTATTGACAAAGTTATAACTTTACGTATAATATATATACAAGGAAAAAATAAAATATAAAAACTTTTATTTCTATTTAAAATTTGGTCATTGTTTTTGAAATATAAATATTGAATATACATTGCTTTATTATATTTACTAAGCTCCAGGAAAAGTATTTGTTAACTCCCAATTTAAACTTACAAATACTACTAAAGTCCAACCCACAAATCTTATAAAAATCACTTTTAAAAAGTATCAAGTCCAATAAGAAATATAAAATAAATAGAGAGAAAATTATTAACTTTATCATTTCATATATTATTTTCAAAAAAGTAGTTACCGATTCTAATATTTTATTTTTCACGAGGGTAAGGGTATGATGTTATGTTATTATAGTGTAAAAACTAAATTACCAATTACTCTTATATAAAATAATTTAATACTAATTCTTATGGGGGTGCAAATTAAAAAGATGAAGAATATAGAGAAGAAAAAAGACCAACTTGTTGAAGAGTTGCAAGAAATGCGCGAAAAGATTGCTGGCTTAGAAAAAGTAAAAGTTAAGTGTAATCAGCTGGAGAAAGAACTCAAACAGAGTTATAAAAAGTTAAAAATATTTATGGAAAGTATTGCCTATATTATTACGGAAATAGTTGAAATAAGAGACCCCTACCTCATAGGACACCACCAAAGGGTCTCCAAACTTGCTACTGCTATAGCCCAAGAGATGAAGCTCCCTCAAGATAAGATTGAAGGAGTGAGGCTTACCTCCCTGGTTCATGATATAGGGAAGGTTAATTTGCCCACTGAAATCGTAAGTAAGCTAAATAAATTAAGTGAAGTAGAATTTAATTTAGTTAAAAATCATCCCAGAATAGGTTATGAAATCTTAAAAAAAGTAGATTTCCTCTGGCCCATTGCTGAAATTGTTTTTCAACATCAAGAAAAGATAGATGGTTCAGGATATCCCAGAGGATTAAAAGGTGCTGAAATTCTTATAGAAGCAAAAATATTAGGGGTGGCGAATGTGGTTGAAGCAATGTCTTCTTCTAGGTCTTACCGACCTGCAATTAGCGTTGATGATTCTTTAACAGAAATTTCTAAGAACAAGAATATTCTTTTTGACTCCCAAGTAGTAGATG
>JAGLGM010000014.1 GCA_023144035.1 Candidatus Pacearchaeota archaeon
AGGTGGGGTGTTAATTATTTGAATAATATGTTAATAAAACACACCCCTATATGTCTTATAAATACTAATATCGTTGTACCTTTAGTAAAAAAACGATGCAAACTGATTATAATGCAAAATATTGGAGATCTAGATCTGTAAGAAGAAATGCCGAAAACAAGGAGCTGAAAAAAAGAATAAAGGAACTTAAGGCTGGTAGGGAAAATTGGAAAAGAAAGTATATGCTTAATAGAGATCGATTATTAAAAGTTGAAAAAGAACTTAACTTTATAAAAAAAACGATAGGAAAAATCATTTTTTGAATGACACTAAAGAACACCCTAAAAACTATCATTATCCCTTATTTTTAATTCAAATAGCAGTTTCTATTAAACTTACAACTTCTGCTGGTTTTAGAGCAATACAAAAAATAATTGCCATTTATAATCTCTATTTATCTCTTTCTTTAAAAGCCCCTTCTTATGGAACCATCTTAATTTGGGTTAAGAAGCTTGGGTATCATCAATTAGAAGAGACAATTGAAAAAGCAAATGATTGGATAATCATTTTGGATGAAAGTGTTGAGTTTGGTCATGAAAAGCTTTTAGTTATTTATGGCGTGCGTTCCAGTCAAATAGACTTTTCCAGGGCGTTGATTTATAAAGACCTTACCCCTTTATCAATTATAGCTGGTGAAAGTTGGACGGGAAAGCTTATTGAAAAAGAAATCAAAAAGATCGAAAATAAAATTGGGAAAATTATATATGCCGTTGCTGATGGAGGTAATGCCATAAAAAACAGCTTAAAATGTGCAGATATACCTCACGTTTATGACATAACACATAAGTTTGCCTGGTTTCTAAAAGAAGTGTACAAAGAAGACAGAGAATTTATCAGTTACACAAAGACTATGGCTGCCATGAGAGGAAAATTGGCATTAAGTAATGTTTCACACATTTTACCACCAAATCAAAGATGCCATTCACGGTTTATGAACTTGGAAATAATTTCCGATTGGGGGATGAAGGTTATAAATTATTTAAAGCGAAGCGAGAAAAATGAAAAGGAACACATAAAACTAAAATGGGTCTTTGGGTTTAAAGGACTTATAATTGAATTATCACAAGTGAGCAAAATTATAAATATCATAATGGGTATTATTAAAACTGAGGGACTGTCAGAAAAAAGTATCAGAAAATCAATGAAAAAGCTCAATCTCATTAGCATTGATAATCAAAGAATCCGTAAATTAAAAAGCAATATTGTAGAATATTTGAAAAAATGTAAGAAGTTAATTCCTGAGCAGGATAAAATACTTTGCACTTCTGATATCATTGAATCATCCTTTGGAAAATATAAAAACTACTTGAATAAAAACCCCATGACCGGAATTACGAATCTATCATTATGTATATCAGCATTTACTTCAAATCTGGATGCTGAAAATGTAAAACAGGCAATGGAACACTCGAGAAATATAGACATTGCAAAGTGGACTAAACACAATATTGGTATAACTAATTTAGCCAAACGAAAATACTTTCTCCAAAAAGAAGGGTGTGAAAAAATTTTGGAAAGGGAAATTTCTTAACACCCCACCTGTCAGGTTTTAAAATACCGGCTATTCAACCCTCTTTCTTCTTCTCAACCAAAGATTGTATTTTAATTATCAGTTCATCTAAGGCGACAACATCTATT
>JAGLGM010000015.1 GCA_023144035.1 Candidatus Pacearchaeota archaeon
ACAGTCAAGTCTATCGTTAAAATCTAAAAGAAAAGCCTCTTTTTGACCCGTGGTTAACCCTTCTGCTACTGAATACCCTTTATCTGCTATTTCCTTGTCTATTTCACGCAATAAACCTAATAAATCCACGTATAATATCATAGTATACTCCTATTCTAAGCGCTCAAAATGAGCCCACCCCCAGCTTACCTAATCACCACTATATACCAATATAGATTGATATATAGTAGAAACAGTTAAGCGTTAAGAGCTTTGACAAACTCCTGCGCGTCTTCTTTACTGAATACAACCGCTATTGTTACGTCTGTGCGGGGGTTAGTAACGTGGTATAATGTATCTGAGCCCGGGGCTTTGCGCCAGTCATAACGCCTTGTATTGCCCTCTTTCTTTTCATCGTGTGCTTCTTGTGCTTCTTTATTCATCTTCTCAATGGTTTCTAATGCGTGCATGGTATCACCCCTTGTTATAGGTTGTTCGGCAATAGTGCCTTATAGCCCAAGCCTAAAGAATAGTATTTTAAAGCCTTACTATTTTCAATAGGGCAATTACTACAATCTACCTTATCAGGAATACACATTGAGCAAGGCAGTATATCTTCTCCGCACTCTTGGCAGTTCTGTTTCTGAAAGATAGGCTCTAATTCAGTCTCTAAATCACAATAAGGACACCACTCTGTAACCTTTTCCTCTTCTTTGTATTTGTATAAGTTAGACATAGTATACCTCTTTATTGGATTGCGCATAATTGCGCCCAGCCCCCAGTTAATCTTCTATTACTACCATCAAAACTATTAAATCTTGACAGTAGTGTATAGAGGATTAAGCGTTAAGAGCTTTAACTATGAGTATTGCGTCATCTTCATTATATACCGAAGCAAACGGATTACCTGAGTTATCGTGCGCGCCATCATCGTAAATATGTATATAGTCTAATCCTACGTGATAACTGTATACTCTCTTTTCGTACGGCATTAGTATCTCCTTATCTCTATTGTTGGCCTTATGGCCTTGCGCTTGATTGTTTTTGTTTACTTCAGTAATCTTAAAGGCTCTTCGTCAATTGATTCTGTCAATGTACAACCAGAAGCCTTAGCCTCAGCCTCTAATGCTGGTAAGCACCTGTCAAACAATTCTTCATCATCAAATACTGCCACTAAATCCGCGCTGATAA
>JAGLGM010000002.1 GCA_023144035.1 Candidatus Pacearchaeota archaeon
GTATCTTAAAGGAAAGTTTAGTAAAGAAAACCTTGGTTGTCTTTACTCTGGAACAAGTGCAAAAAAACTATAATTTTTTAATTTTGCCAATTCTTTCACATCTTCTAATTTAACTGTTTTAATATTTTTTTCAAAATCATAAAAATCTTTTGCATTTCCTTCAAATTCATAAAAAAGAAGATTAACCATTTGAGTTTGAGAATCTTCCATTGAAATATGATAATTACCAATTAATTGTGATTTAATTTCTTCTACTTCTTTTTCTCCTAAATCTTTTGCAACTTTTTCAAATTCCTCTAAAATTAATTTTTTAACTTGTTCAACATTTTCTTTCATTGTTCCAACATAAATAAAATTATATGCAAAGTCTTTTGCAATCATAGAATCACCTTTGACAGCATATGCTAAATTTCTTTTTTCCCTAATTTCACTAAATAATCTAGAACTCATACCTCCAGCCATAATAGTTGCTAAAACTTTTGCAGCTTCTGATTTTTTATCTTTAGAAAGTGGAACATGATATGCAAAAACAAGATTTGCTTGATCAACACCTTTTCTTTTTTCTATTTTTGACTCATTTTTAGTACCAAATTTCTGATGAGGAACTTTGCTTTCTTCATTTCCAAAATTCTTTTCTGCAAAACCTACAATTTCGTTAAAATCAGCATCTCCAACAACACATAAAACAAGATTATTTGGAGTATAAATTTCTTTAAATTTTTCTATCATTTTTTCCCTATCAATCTTTTCCATAGTTTCAGTAGTCCCTATTAAACTCATACCCATGGTTCCATTATACATTGATTTTTGTATTTCATCAAAAACATGAAGTCTAGGATTATCTTTATACATTTTAATTTCTTCAAAAATAACTTTTCGTTCTTTTTCTAATTCTTTTGCATCAAATTTAGGATTTTTTATCATATCTCCTAAAACATCTAAAGCAACATTCAAATGTTTACTAGGCATTTTACACCAATAAGCAGTCATTAATTCACTTGTAAAACCATTTAAATCTCCTCCTTTTTTTTCAATAGCTTCTGCAATTTGCTTGGAATTTCTAGTAGGTGTTCCTTTGTAAAACATGTGCTCTATAAAATGTGCAATTCCTTTTTCAGAAACATCCTCATTAATTCCCCCATATCTAACAGCAAAGGCCACACTCACAACAGGTACATCTCTTTTTTCAAATATAATTGTCATTCCATTCTTCAAAACTTTTCTTTTAAATTCTGACTTCATTATTTTATTATATAAGAAACTGAAAATAAGCTAAAACCCCACCGCCAATTACAAAAATTGCTATAATTAACCAAATCCACCATCTTGTTGGTTTCTTTTTTATTGTAGGCACTTGCCCAGGTTGTATTGGTTGTGTAACCACAGGTTTTTGTTGTGTTTGAACTATTGCAGGTTTTGTTTGAACAGGTTGTTGAGTTGGTTGCATTTTTATTCTCTTTAATAAAGAGCCAGCTCTTTCTTATAAATGTTTTCACAAAATTTCTTAAAGAATAAATAACTAGATATTATATAAAATAAAATGGCATCAACAAACCAATCTCCTTTTTATCAAAGAGCAGAGAAAAATTTCCTTGAAGCAGAAAATCCAGAAGATAAAATTCGTTTTCTAGAAGAAATGATTAAAGAATGTCCTAAACATAAATCAAGTGAAAATATGTTGGCAAATTTAAGAACAAGGTATAAAAAACTCACATCTCAATTAGAAAAAGCTAAAAAATCAGGCAAATCTTCAAAAGCAGGAATCAAAAAAGAAGATCTGCAAGCAGTATTAATTGGAAAAAGTAATTCTGGAAAATCTACTTTACTTACACTTTTAACAAATGCTTCTCCAAGAATCTCAGATACAAAATTTACTACAACTCATCCTGTGATTGGAATGATGAATTATGAAGGTGCAAACATACAATTAATAGAAATTCCAGGAATTGAATCAGAATATTATGATAAAGGATTAGCAAACACAGCAGACACTATATTAATAGTAATAACAAAATTAGATCAATTAAAACAAATAGAAGAAAAAATAGAAAAATCATATGGAAAAAGAATTATTATTTTTAATAAATCAGATATTTTAACAGAAAATGAAAAAAGAAAAATTTCTGCAACACTACAAAGTAAAAAATATAATTTTGTAATGAGCTCTAGTATTTCAAAACAAGATTTTAATGATTTGAAAAGCAAACTTCTTCAAAGTTTTGGAAAAATAAGAGTCTATACTAAAGAACCAAAAAAAGAAAAATCAAAACGCCCAATTATTCTTGAACCAAATTCAACAGTAAGAGACTTAGCGAAAAATCTTCATAAAAACTTTATTGAGAAATTTAAGTTTGCAAAAGTGTGGGGTCCAAGTTCAAAATTTGCGGGCATGACATGTGGTTTAAAACATGTATTAAAAGACAAAGATATTATAGAACTACACACTTCTTAATTTATCCCTAATATGTCTTACGATTAATTCTTTCTCTGGCTTTTTCATTAGTTTTTTTAAAGTTTTATCCTTATCAAATTTTGTAGAAATATATTTCAGAAGATCATTTTTACTAAAACCTTTATAATACCTTGAATGACTTATTCTTCCTTTTTCTATAAATTTTATTTCTCTAAAAAATTTCTTTATATCTTTTCTTTTGCCCAAATGAATGTTTTGCGCATCCCCTGTAGAATTATATCCTTGTGAATTCAAGATTAAAATTGTTTGGTCCAGAATTGGTTTATTAAAAACTGCCAAGGAAATACGTGGCTCTACTCTCCACTTAGCTTGAGATTTTCTATAAGAAAAAGAAAGGAATACACTTCCATCCCCTGAATAAAAACCTCTCAGAAACCTATTTTTTAAATCTCTTTTACCATTCAAAATATCCTTAGATAATTTCTTTTTATTATTCAAAAATTTATTTACCAAAGAAACAAATCTAATCGAATAAACAGAAATCTCATAGGTTCCGCTACTTTTAATTCTTTTTGAAAATTTTAGGTTCCAAGAATCCATCAAATTTTCATAATAGGAAATTAAAACAGGATCTTTATTATAAAAATCAATATTATATTTTCCAATATATCCGTCTGATAAAATTAATCCAAGAAACTCATAAAAATCCTTGTCCTCCTTAATCTTTATCTCTTTAATCCTTCTATGCTTAATTTCATTCTTTTTTCTCAAAAGACTTACCTGTGAAAAGATAGTTGAATCTGTTAAATCTAAACCTATTTTTTTCTTCAACTCTTTTTTTATTTGTTTATTGCTAAATTTATTTTTACTCAACTCTAAAATTATTTCTTTTGATTTAAGAATTTTTAAATCAGAATTAATTCTGTCTCTTCCTTTTTCACTTAAAACATATTTTCCAAAAGAAACTCTTTCCAAATAACCTTTTTTCCAAAATTTTTTAAAATAATTATTTCTAACTTGGTCATATGTAAAATTAATTAAGTTTGAAATTTCTCTGATATTGTGTTCTTGAGACCAAAGTTCCAAAATAGCTCTTGATTTGTCCAGCAATACTCTCATATATACCCCAAGTATCAAAATTAGATAAAGTTTTCTATAGGTGTAAAAGTAGGATTGACACACAAGCTTAAAGATTTAGATGTTATTGAATTTAAAACTCAGTGATTAAGAATAAGCAGCCCTATAAAGTTCTTTTATTTTTTTATCTTTTCTAAAATTTCTCAATAAAAAATTAATTTCCTTTGCAACAGCATTTTTTAAATCTAAAGGATGTAATTTTTTTAAAACAAAATCTTTTTCAATTTCTTTATAACAAGAATATTCTAAATTTCCTCCATGTTTTTCATCTCTTTCAACAACAAATTTTTCTTTATTATCTTCTTTTAAAACCATAATTAAATATTTTAATAATTCCATTATTCCATTTTCAAAATTTCCTGCAACACAATCTGCTTTATTGATTTTTCTTTTAACAATTTTTTCACTATCTAACAAATCAATTTTACTACTTTCTACACTTGAACTCATTTGTTTACCAACTAGTCCCTTTATCATAGGAGTCATTAATTCAATTCTTTTTTCATACTTTATCTTTGGAAGAAACTCCCTGGCATAAACTAATATCTTTCTTTGATCAAGTCCTGCAAATTGTGCATCTACTTTAAGATATTCTTCGTCAAGAGCTTGCATTAAAGGGTAAATCAAACCAGCTAACTTCGGATTATCTCTAGCAGTCTTAACAGCTTCTGAAGCAGAATGTTTTGCTTTAGCTACAGTAGTAAAAGTGCTTAACTTTAATAAATCATTAAGATAATCTTTATTTAATTGTAATTCACTCCCTTTAACAAATTCTAATTTCTTTATATCTGTTCCAAGAGTTTGTAAAATAAGATAAATTGCTCTTTCATAATATTTATACCTTTTTTCTAACAAATCCCAAGAAACCCCATCTAAAGCAGCATGTAAATCAGCTAGTAAAATTTTCACTTTTAGCCCTGCCTTTAAAAAATCTGAAATTTTGAGCATTGGAAAAAAATACGCAAAAGAAACAGCACCCGTAGGCATAGTTCCCCAATAAAGAGAAAATTCTTTTCCTGATTTTAATTTTTTATCTAATTCTTTTTCCCCAACAATCTCTTGTAAATTTCGCTTAATTAAATCTATCTTTTTTTTAGCATCCATAAATACATAAATAATTATTAATTATTAAACCTTTCTTTCTAAATGCTAATTGAAATTTTATTATTTCTTATACTAGGAATTATCTTTGGAATTTTAACTGGTTTAATTCCTGGAATTCATATTAATCTTGTTGGTGTTTTTTTAATTTCTTTAGCTGCTTCTTTTCTCTCTTTTCTAAACCCAATTTACTTTGTAGTTTTTATTGTTTCTATGGCCATCACACATACTTTTGTAGATTTTATTCCTTCTGTATTTTTAGGTTGTCCAGATACAGATACTGAACTTTCAATTTTACCAGGCCACGATTTATTAAAAAAAGGCCAAGGATATGAAGCAATAACTTTAACAGCTTATGGAAGTTTAGCAGCAATTTTTATTTTAATCTTAATTGCTTTTCCAATTGCAAACCTTCTTGAAAGATTTTATGATTTTTTAAAAATTTTAATACCTGGTTTATTAATCTTAGTTTCATTTTTCTTAATTTCTTCTGAAAAGAAAATGAAAAATGCATTAATTGTCTTTTTATTAACAGGTCTTTTAGGATTAATTGTTTTAAATCTTGAAATAAAAGAACCTCTTTTACCTTTGTTAACAGGTTTATTTGGTAGTTCTATGTTAATAATAAGTATTAGAGATAAAATATTTATTCCAAAACAAAAAATCTCAGAAACAAAAACAAAAGTAAAACTTTTCAAACCAGTATTAGGAGCTGTAATTGCTTCTCCTCTTTGTAGTTTTCTTCCAGGTTTAGGAAGCGGACAAGCAGCAATAATAGGAAATAGTATTTCAAACATCCGTATTCCAGGTTTCGCGAAGCCTATGCGTAATGGCACAGATAAAAAAGGATTTCTTGTATTACTTGGAGCCACAAATACTTTTGTTATGGGATTTTCATTTATAGCTCTTTATGCAATAGCTAGGACACGTACAGGTGCAACAGTTGCCCTTCAAGAAATAATAGGAATTCTCTCAAAAGAATTATTAATTTTAACTTTAGCAGTTATTTTAATATCTGGAATTATTTCTTTTTTTATAACTCTCAAATTAGCAAAATTCTTTTCAACAAAAATACAAAACATAAATTATACATTACTTTGTAAATTAACTTTAATTGTCTTAATTATTATTGTTTTTCTTGTTTCAGGATTTATGGGGCTCTTTATTTTAATTGCTTCAACAGCAACAGGAATCTACTGTATTTCTCTTGGAGTTAAAAGAACAAATATGATGGGTTGTTTATTATTACCTGTTCTTATATTGTATTTAATTTAAAACCTTAAATTTATATATTTAAATTAATTTCTTATTTTGAAAAAATGAGTTGGTTAGAAGTTGAAACAAAAGTGAAAATAGACAATGTTTCTGAAATTAGAAATAAAATTAAAAAAATTGCGAAGTTTGAAAAAAAGGAAATAAAAGAAGATGATTATTTTACATTACAAAAAAAAGGATACCCTAAAAAATCATTTAGAATAAGAAATAACGGAAAAAAATTAATTGTTAATTTTAAAAAACATCTTAAAGAATTAAACTCTCAAAAAATTGTAGTTAAAAAAGAATCTGAATTTGAATTAGCTGATAAATTACATATAGAAAATTTCTTTGCATTATTAGATGATTTCGGATTTAAAAAATGGATTAAAAAAAGAAAAACAACAGAATCATACATTTACAAAAAAGATAAAAAAGTAACTATTGAAATCAATAAAGTACAATATTTAGGGAATTATATAGAAATTGAATATAAAGCTAAAAAATCAGAAGTTAAAAAAGCAAAGAAAAAGATTTTGCAAGTTCTTCAAGAATTAAAAATTAATAAAAATAAAATAGATAATACAGGTTACACAAGAAGATTATATAATAAAAAGTTAACAAGATAAAAATATCTTAAAACCACTCCCCTAATTTTTCTTGTTTTTCAAGTTCTTTTCCGAAAATACTATCTATATATCTTTTAACTAATTCTAAATTTTGTTTTATATAATCAGAAGTATTATATTTTTCAGCTAAAGAAATCGCAGGTTCTAAATATTTTTTAATTCCTCCTTCATGGGTTGTAAAAATTAATCTTCCTTTACAAACAGGGCAACTTCCTTCTAAAGGAGGACGTCTAACAATTTCATTGCATACAACACATCTAAAACTTTGCATTGAAAAATTTCTTAAATTACCTCTCAAATCCCTAATAAAATGTCTTTCAATAATTAATCTAGCTGTATCTGTTGTATCAACAGATCTTAATTTTTCTACAAGTTTCATTTGATGTTCAACTTTTTCTTGCATTGTTTCTAATGTTTTATAACTTGAACAAACAACACCATCATTAAAATCTGAAGTGTCATGAGTATATCCTATTCCTATAAAAGGATTTTTTCCTTCTTTTAAAACAGATTTAATAGTTTTAATTCCTTTAACTTCTGAAGAATGTTTTTTCTGCTCTGCTAATTGATATAATTCTAAAGGATATCCAGAAGTTAATTCAAAATCTAAAATTTGATCATCTACTTCTCCTGCATCAATTTTAGAATTTAAAACTAAAGGAGCATCTTGAGTTCCTCCTCTATGGCTTGGCAAAAATTCTTTTGAAAAATTTAATAAAACATCTGTTAAAAGCATAATTGCTGCCTCGTCTCCATCGCATCTAAAATTTATTATCTGTTCTCCCCAAAGAACATTTTTATCTGCTTGATTTTTCCAATCAATTTCAAAACAGTAAGAATCTCGCTCATTTTCTAAAAATTCTACTTCTTTAACAAAATCAAAAACAACATCTCCTTCTTTTTCTAATTCAACCAAATTATTTCTGTTTTTAACTCTTCTTTTTCTAGCTTCTTTTAACACAACCGAATTAATTAATTCTAATTTTCTTTTATGGGCAGGGTTTAAAATTTGAACAAATTTATAAAAATCTCTTCCACTATAAACCAAATGATATAAAACATGTGTTTTAGGATCTTTTCCTAATTTTTCATACCTTTCTAAAACTAATCTTCCAGGCAATCTTTCTTTAGTTTTACTAAATCTTCCAAATAATCCAAATTTGGAGCCAAGTAAAGAAATTCCATCTAATAACTCTTTATTTACAGAATAAAAACAAATTATTTTTCTATGGCTGTTTAAAATAGTTCCATCTCCTGCAAAATAAGAAGAAAGATAACTCTTCACTATTTCTTCAGAAACATTATACATAAGATCTGGAACTTTTTTTTCATACGCATTAGAGCCTGTATCTAAACAATATTTAAACAAATAATAAACCATTTTATTACAAATATTTATTTTTGTTTTTTCTTCTCCTAAATTTGGTTTAATTCCAAAAGCACTTTTAATTGAAGAAACCAAATCCTCTCTTTGATTTTTTTCCATTATCCTGAAACAAACTTGGGAAACACTTTTTGTTTTTCTTGCATAACCTTCTGCTGCATAATGTCCTAAAACACTCGCAAAAGATTTATTTATTTTAAAATTCAAATTCCACTCTTTATTATTAAAAATACTTCTTAACTTAGACTCTTTTGGCAAATCTTCCCAATTAATTAAATTTTCATCAACCAATTTTTTTATATCATCTAAAGGAACACGTTTATACCAATCATTCAAACTTTTAAATTTTAAATTTAACAATCCTCTAATTTTTTTTTCGCCTAAATCCTGTGCAATCTTCTTAAAAAAATCTTCTGCATGAACCAACCTTATATCTTTTTGATTTGTGATTGGAACTTTTTTAGACAATAATTTTGGTAAAAATAAACTATCTGTACTTCCTAAAACTTTAAAATTTTTTAGCAGAGCTATCTTATCTCCAATTTTTATGTCTTTAGCCTTCTTCCCAACATATTTATTATTTTTTCCAACAGAACAAAAAACATGTCCAGAAGTCATAATTTGTTCCCTTCCACTAGAAGTTTTTATTTTAACCCATTTTCCAGGAGATTTTCCTTTAATAAAATATTTTATTTTTTTCTTAACTAATTTTTTTGTTAGAGGATCTGTTCCAAATGCATAAATTTCTTTATCTAAATCAATCTTAATTGTTCCTAAAGAATCAATCTTTTTAGTTTTAATACCTTTTTTAATCAAACTTTCAACATATTCTCCTAATTTAAAATTCTTAATAAAATTCTTGTCTGAAAAAATAAATTTAGTATTATAATCAAAACAATCCCTTCTAATTGCAGCATGCATATAGGGAGATGCAAATAATCCTTGTGTATTTGAAAATCCGATAAACCTACAAATAACTCCTGCACAATTATGAGGGGCCATACAAACCCCTAATTGACCTACTAAATCTTCTTTAGACTTTATATTATAAAAAGAATTCATTCCATAAAACTTTTCTAAAAGCTCATCAATAAAATAACTAACTTTCATAAAAACTTTATCACCTCTTTCATCAGGAGATTCAGTAGGACTTGGAATAATAATATCATGAGGCATTAATTCAATTATTTGTTCATCAGAAATTAATTCTTTTCCATCAATATCTTTATCATAACCTAATTCTTTTAATTTATTTAAACTCACAGAAATTTCTTTTGCTTTAAATGAAACAATAGGTAATTCAGTAGCATCAACTCTAATTGTCCCATCTTTGTTAACTTGCAAATCATGTCTTGCTCTTAAAATTCCTTTTGCAAGATTTTCCATAACATGATTTGCTGAAGATGTTCCTCGAACTCCTTTAATTAACAAAGGAACTTCTCCATTTTTTAAACCTAATTTTTCAATTGCTTTATTAAAATAATATTTAATATCTATATTTTGAGTATAATATTCAACACCTTCTTTAGCAGAAACTTCTCCATTAGCATATTTATTATAAGATTTTTCAGAATTATCATATTTGTAAAATCTTTTTTCTGTTTTTTTATTACAATTTTCACAAACCCTATAAATTGTTTGTTTTTTACAATTATTACAATAATAGATAGGAAAAGAATTCCTAACTTGTCCAACTTCACATGCAGTTTGTACACTTCTTAATCTTCCTCCTTCTTTTCCAACAGGAAATAAAACATTTGGACTTCCAACTAATTTTCTAAATTTTGTTTTCTCAGGCCTTCCCATTCTTGATCCAATAAATTCTCCTGCTTTATTTTTAATTTCTAATTCAGATACAGAATTCACAGCTTCTAAAACAGACACTCCAATCTCAAAATCTTTTTCTTCTAAAATTTCTTTTAAACTTTTTTCATTAATGTTTTCAAAATCAATTCCTAAATTTGCTAACAATGCCTTTGAATTTTCCTCACTTAAAACAACATTTTCAATAGTTACTTCATGTTCAACACCTAATAACTCTAAAGCTCTTTTTCCTAATTTAAATTTTTCTTGTTCTGTTTTTGTGTATGGAAAAATAACCTTTCCATTTGTTCTAGCATGTTTTAACCAGTTTAATAATCCTAAAAATTGTTCTGAATTTATTTCTGTCCAATAAAAAATAAATTTTGGGTGAAGAGGAACATTATATTTTATACTTAATTCCTTTGCACTTTCAAAATTAATTCCTAAAGAAATATCTTCATTTGTTTTTTCTTTTAAATCTAATTCCCACCATTCTTCCACATATCCTGGTTTAACTAAATTAGCATTTCTGTTTAATATATCACTAAAAGGAAATAAAATATCTCCAAAATAAATTATCTCATCTATATCTGCAACATATTTTTTTGCTTCTTCTTTTGTTTTTAAATGTTTAACACTTCCATTAAAAAGTTTAACAATTGGTCCATCAATTGAATCGCAAACAGTAACTGCACAACCTTTTGTAGGTTTTTCTATTTTTAATTGAGTTCCTGTAGCAAGAAAATCATCTGATACAACCATTGTAGCAGGAGAAACAGAAACAGCACTAAAACCAGAAACCCTTCCTCTCCCATATCTAAATCTAAATCCACCTGATCTAGAAGGATGTCCAAAAACAGGACGGCCTGCAACTAAATCTTTAATATATGTTGGAGAATCATCTGTTTTACCTTTGTCTCTCTTTCCATGAATTTCAATATATTCTTCTAAAAAATCAAAACCAGTTGATTTAATTCCATCTAATTTTGCTTTCTTTAATAATCTAAATGCCTTAGGTCCTTTTTGTGCAAGACCTTCCCCCATAATCAAACAAAAACCACTTCTAAGATAATTTGTATCAACTCTTTCTAAATTCTTATAATTTGAAACTTCTATTTTTTCAGAAGGATCTCCTGCAATTTGAATTGGAGTGTTTTTTGCAAGAAACAAAGCTTCTTCTTCTGTAGGCATATATTGTAAATTAGTTATTCTTTCATGAAAATCATATAATTCTGCATAAACTCTTTTAATTTCTTCTTCTGTAGGATCATATTTTGCAAATCCAAATAATTCTCTTAAATAATCTATCAACATCAATGTAATACAAGAAGCAGTTGTACCTGCACTTCTAATTGGGCCTGAAAAACTAGCTTCAAAATACTCTTTTCCATCTTTTGTTTTTCTTATCTTTAAACCAGTATATCCTTCAATAGGGGAAGAAACAACACCCAAAGTACCATATGCAAAACCAACCCTTATTCCTGCATCAATAGCTTCTAAAATAGTTTCAAAAGAACAAAATTTCTGTTTTGCTATTTCTTCTGCAATTTTAAAAATAACAGTCACATCTGATTTACCATATTCTTTTTCTAATTCTAAAATCCTATTAACTATTTCTTTATTTATTACTTGAGGATAAATAGTTCCTATTAAATTAACTACTTTTTCAGCCATATTCATTGCTAATGGAACTTCAACTTTATCAACAGGATCTAATCCTTTAGAACGTGCTTCCTCTGCAACTTCATAAACTTTTCTAACTTCTTTTTCTAAATTTTGAAAATATTGTTCTGTGTTCATAATAATAATCCTCCAATTTCCTTCCAATCTTTCGCCCTTGTAATCCCTTCAACACTTCCATTCTGGTTCCAAGGAGCATCTAATAAAATAGCACCTACTCCATTTTTAACACATTCTTTAGAATATACTAATGAATCATCAATTAGTAAAGAAGCTTCTAAATCATTACAAATTTCAGCTTTTGTTTTCCCACTATTTTTTGCACGTGTATAATGATTTGATGAAAAAAATACTTCTGAAAACATATTTAAAAAATATTTTGAAAGTTGATCAAAGGTTCCATTTTTCATATTATAAGGTCTAGAAGTTACAATGAATAAATCATTATTTTCTTTTAATTCTTGAATAATTTCTATTGCTCCTGGAAAAGGTTTCATTTCTTTAAAAAAATCTGTGTTATAAAATTGCCTTACGGAACTTACTGCTTGTTTCATTGTTCCACCTCTTGCATGATTAAAAGAATATGTTTTAAAATCCTCTTTTTTTAAATTTGTTTTAAATGTTTCATTATGGAAAACAATATATGTGCCTACAAAATCTAATAAAGTGTCATCAATATCTACAGCAAAATTCATTTTAAAGGCCTCTCTCTCATATCCTCTTCTTCTTCAAAGTCAAGAATTTTTACTTCTCTTGTCTTTAAATTTAACATAGGAACTTTACAATGGTCTGGATCATTTCCAAACTTCTCTTGATAAGGAGTCATAGCTTCCCAACAAGAAGCAGAAATAATTAAAATATTATTATGATAAGAGACTGTGCTTTTGTGTGTATGTCCTGCAACAAAAATATCTGGAATATTTTTAATTACTAAATTATCTTTTGCACTTGGGAAAAATTGAACAGAAGCATGAGCTGGAGCAAGATGTCTATTTCTTAAAAGATATTTCATAATTAAATCTGGAGAATTCATTGCTTTTTTAGTCATTAATCTAGGAACATTATTAACATAATATGGAAAACTAAAACCATGATAAGTTAAAACATCAAAACCAACAAAATTCTCATTAAAACCTATATTTACTGAAGAGGGATTTGTTGTTAAAGTTACATTTTCTAAATCATATAAAGGCCAAGCATATTTTTCATCTAAAAGAGGTTGAGGTTCCATTAATCTAACTCCATCATGGTTTCCAGGGGAAATAATAATTTGAATATCTTTTCTAATTTTACCTAAAATATTCGCAAGAGCAATAAATTGTTCCTCTAAATCTATTATTTTTAAATCTCTTTCTTGATTAGGATAATTTCCTACACCAGTCACCACATCACCTACAATAAATAAATATTTTATTTTTGCAACTTCAGGAGTATCTGGAACTTTTCCATTAAGATAATCTATAAATTTTAAAAAACTATTTTCTAAAAAACGTTTACTCCCAAAATGTAAATCACCTACAAATAAAGCATATTCTTCTATGTTTGATTTTTTCCTCTCAGGAATTGCTGCATCTGGAAAAATTATTTCATTTACGAAAAGAATTTCTCTGCTTCCAGAACCTTTAAAACCAACAACAGAATCTAGAGCAATTTCTTCTGCTTTTTCATAAATTTCCTTTTTATTTTGATTAATTACTACTTTTATTTTTCCTGTCAAATCTTCAATTTCAAACAAAAGATTATTATTTTTTGTTATTCTTTTACTAACAACCATTCCAATTAATGAAATTCCTTGTCTATTTCCATAAATCTTCCCTATAGAGATTAAATTATTTAATTGAGGACTTT
The DNA here is from genome assembly GCA_023144035.1 of Candidatus Pacearchaeota archaeon. Classification (GTDB taxonomy): domain Archaea; phylum Nanobdellota; class Nanobdellia; order Pacearchaeales; family GW2011-AR1; genus JAFCEV01. The sequence continues at coordinate 13,250 of JAGLGM010000002.1, forward strand.
CTTGTAAAAAATCCCTCATCTCATTAAATCTATTTCTATAATGTTCTACAAAATCTTTTAATTCTAATTTTTTTCCTATAGATACTGGCATAGAAAGAACCTTAACATTTGAATTTTCTTCTAAAATTTCTTGGGTTTTTTCTTCTTGAACCCCAGAAACAATTTCTTTTGAAATTTCTATATTTAATCCTAATTTTATTTTTAATTTTTCTAATTTTTTTTGATTTTGTTCAGGAAGTGCTGAAAAAACATTAATTGCTTTTTCCTTATCTTGAAAAATTTCACGAGTTATTATTTTCTTTTGAGTTGTATTTTTAACACTCTCTAAAACTAATTTAGCAGATTCTAAATCTCCTGTTTCAGATAATAATTTTAAAATTTCTTCATCTAATAAAAAACCTTTCTCTAAACAAAACCTTAAAATTTCTTTATTCATTTTTTATTTATAAATAATCCAAAGAATCTTCAATAATTTTTTTTGCTTTTGAAACAATGTTCTTTGAAATAGCTAATTTTATTTCCCTCATTCTTCCTCCTCTTCCCTTTGAAATAACTCTTACATTAATTATCCCTAACATATCAAATTCTTGAATAATATCACTAACTCTTCTTTGAGTTAAAACCTCTAATTTATTTTTTAAGCATAAATCTTGATATAAATTATAAATATCTCCTGTAAAAATAGGTTCTTCTTTCTGTTTTTCAGATAATTGAATAATTGTATACAAAACTAATTGAAATTGTTTAGGCTCTGTAATTATAACATCTAAAATTTTATCTCTTTCTATTTTTTCATTTGCTTGGTCTAAATGTTTTAGTAAAACTTTCAAAGAATTATCTCTCTCTGCCAATTCTCCAGCTATTCTCAATAAATCAAGTGCTCTTCTAGCATCCCCATGCTCTCTAGCAGCAAAAGCAGCACATTTAGCAATAAGTCCATCTGTCATAACTTTTTCTTTAAAAGCCCCTTCACATCTTTTATTAAGTATTTCTTGTAATTGTAATGCATTATAAGGAGGAAAAACAATTTCTTCTTCAGATAATGAACTTCTAACTCTAGGATCTAATTCATCTAAAAAAGTCAAATTATTACTAATACCTATTATACAAATTTGGGATTTAGATAGTTCTGTGTTTAATCTTGTTAAATTATATAAAAAATCACTTGAAATTTTTTTAACTGTTTGATCTATTTCATCTAATATTAAAACAATTAACTGTTTTTTAGAATCAATAATTTCTATAAATTTAGAATAAACAGATTGAGTTGGTAAACCTGTTGCTGGAATATCTTCTCCAAACTTTTTAATAAGTTCTGCTAAAATCCTATATTCAGTATCAGATACTTTTTTTAATTTACAATTTAAATATTCCATTCTTATTTCAAAATCAGTATCTTTCTTTATTCTCTTTAAAATTTCCTCTTTAACATATTGTACAGAAAGTGTTTTTCCTGTTCCTGTTTTTCCATATAAAAATAAATTACTTGCTCTTTCACCTCTTAAAATAGGTGCAAGTATAGAAGCTATTTGCTTTATTTGTTCTCCCCTATGAGGAATTTCTTCTGGTTTATGATTAATTTGTAAAATAGATTTATTTTTGAATATACTATTCTTATCAAAATTCTCAAAAATTTTATCTAGTTCTTTATTCATTATACCCTCCCAGCATGATTTCCTATGGAAAATTTATTTTATCCATATTTTTCCACGGTAAAAATTTAAATTATTATATAAAGAATTATAACCACTAAAAAAGAAAAACACCTATATTTCTTATGGAAAATGAATTTTTTCAAATTTATATTTAAAATTTGAAATTATATTTAATATATAGTTCAATATATATTTTATATTATATACTTTTTAAGATATATATTATTTATTTATTTATTTATTTTATTTATTATATTTATTTATTATTTATTTATTTATTTATTTTATTTATTATATTTATTTATTATTTATTTAAAATATGTGATTCCTTTATTATTATTATTATTATTATTATTATTATTATTATTATTATTATTATTATTATATACTATAACATACAAATACATATAACATAATCAAAAATTCAAAATTTCTCAAATTTCTTTTTAAATGTTTCCATATGAAATCATAGGGTCACAGTATAAAAAAGAATAAAATAATTTTAAATATTAAATAAAATACCTTTAAATCTATAAGTATATACTATTAAATCTATTTAAATTCACAGAAAAATTTATAAAGAATTTTCTTCTAACATTATTATGCAAAGTAATAAAAATCCTTTTAATGCACTAGTAGGAAAGATGATTGTGACTAAAGAAGGTAAAAGACTTGGTTTTGTTAAAGATATAACTTTTGAAACAAGATCAGGAGAATTAATTAATGTAATTGTTAAAGATTCTACATTATATACAAAAAATCTTAATTTAGAAAGATCGTCTTCGAATGATTTATTAATACCTTATAGTGCAATAATTGCTATAGGTGATTTTGTTATTGTTTCTGAAGAAGATTTAATTTAATAACACAAATATTTAAATACTGATATCTCAACTTAATAACTATGAAATTATTAGGATTTAACTTCACAAAAATACAAGTAGAGAGATTTAAAGAAAGAGTAGAAGGACTTAAAATAGGTACAAGAATTGATGTTTCTGACATAATTGAAGCAAAAGCAGGTATTTTAAAAACAAAAGATGATATTTTATCTATAAAATTCATATATGGGTTAGATTATGAACCTGGAATGGCTAAATTAGATCTTGAAGGTAATTTACTAATTTCTTTAGAATCTAAAAAAGTAAAAGAGATTTTAAGAGAATGGAAAGACAAAAAAATGCCAGATGATTTTAAAATAGCTCTTTTTAATCTTATTTTAAGAAAATCAACTCTTAAAGCACTTCAATTAGAAGAAGAAATGAATTTACCAATACATATACAATTACCAAGTTTAAAAATTGGGGATAAAAAATAGACTTCTACAAACTTTTAAAAGATTTAATAATTTAGATAGATAATGAAAATATCTAAAAAAAAGAGGGAAAAGATATCAGAGCAAATTTTATTATTCCTTTATTCTGTAAACCCTAAATCAATCTTTACATTGCATATAGCTCAAGAATTAGCAAGAGATGAGGAATTTATTAAGAAAATCTTATTAGAATTAAAAAATAAGAAATTAGTGTTAGAAATTAAGAAAAACCCTCAAGGAATAAATTATAAAAGAAGATTAAGATGGAGATTAAGTGAAAAAGCTTATCAAGCATATAAAGCAAATCAAACCCAAGAAATCTAAAATAAATCTTAAAATTCTTCCCATAATCACTTCAAACAATATATTAAAACATCTTAAAGTTTTTATACTTCTTACAATTAATTTTTAAATGGATCCTGTAAAAGATGCCTTTGATAAAGTAAAACAAGATATTGAATTTTTAAAATATGAATTTAATAATCTTAGAGAAGAGATTGGAGAAACAAGAAAAAGGATGATAGAAATATGTGAAATTGTAAAGAAAATAGACGAAAAAGTAGAATTTAAGGATTCGACACATAATTTAAAAACTCAGACAAATCCTCTTGCTTCTTCGACACATAACTCCTCTTTAGAAGCGTTAAAACCCCAATATTTACCTATTTCCACTGGAAATGAAGGGGCTTCGACAGACAGACAGACAGACAGACAGACACACAGACAGACACAAAAAGAGCCTCAAAACAAAGAAAATTCCTTTGAAAATGCATTAGAAATCTTAAATTCTCTTGATAATATAAAGAAAGAAGTTAGGCTTAAATTTAAGAGATTAACAGAACAAGAGATTTTAATCTTTTCAACAATATATCAAATAGAAGAAGAAAAAGGCTATACAAATTATAAACAAATAGCAGAAAAACTTGATTTAACAGAAAGCTCTGTTAGAGATTATGTAGGACGATTAATTAAAAAAAACATACCTATCGAGAAGAAAAAGGTTAATAATAAACAAATACAGTTGTTTATATCTCAAAATTTGAAGAAAATAGCTCCTTTATCCACAATTTTACAATTAAGAGATCTCTAATTATTCTAAAAAGTTAGCCGGCTAGAAGGACAAGTATAATTACCTCTCACTTTTCGATTTTTAAGATAGTTTTTTTATTACTTTTCTCACTTTTTTATATCTTTTTTAACTTTTTTCCCTATTTTTCTCACTTTTTTATGTTTTTTTACTTTTTTTAACTCTCACTTTTGTCTTTTTTAACATCTTTTCTTTTAAGTTTTCAGGCACATATACTCTTTTTTTCCCATTTTCCTCTATAATTTCTTCTATTAAACCTTCACTTTTTTGCCTTATTGAATTTACTTGACCTCTCATAGTAGATTTCTCTTTTCCTAACATAGCTGCAAGATCATGATAACTTAGCTTCATCTCTGTGTTTAAAAGAATCCATAAAATTGCTCGTTCAGTTATTGAAAAATCATCTAAATTTGGTGTTTGGACAGCTGTTTGAACACCTGTTTGGACAGCATAAACAGCTGGTTGTTTGTCTTTTTTTTGCTTAGCTGTTTTAAACACGGTGTTTGTTTGTACATTATTCATAATATTAACAACATTTTTTAATCCTTCAATTTCTTCATTCATCGACGATAAAACTTCTTTTAACTCAATTAGGTGTTCTTTTTGAGAATCTTTTTCAGAATCAAGGTGTTTAATCCATTCTGTAATACTTTTTATGTCGTTTTTCACAGAATCAAAACCTTTTTTTGTGTCTTCTTTTATCTGTTCAACCTCTTTTTTCCTAAAAATCCAACTAAACATATTAATATTTTAGATGCTTTTCTTTAAATACTTTTTGCTTTTCGACGATAAAATAGACTTTATTTAACAAAAATTAACAAAAATTATTAATTTATAAAACACTTAAAAACACCTTAAAAACACCTCACAAACAGCTGTTTGTCTCAAAAAACACCAACAAACACCCTGTTTGGACACCTATAAACACCTTAAACAGCTGTTTTATATATTCTGGCACTAAGTTAACCTTAATTCATCAAAATCAGAAAAGATTTTATAAACCACTTTAATTTAATTAATTAATAAAATGAGTAAAAAGATTCAGAAAAAAGTGAGTAGATATTTTTTAAAAAACACATACAGAAAAGAATTTAGACATGAGCTAAGATTATTAATTGTAATCACACTTGGTTTTACAATTGGATTTACTTGGAGAGAAACAATCTTTGATCTTTCTTGGGCTCTTATGCAATGGATGACTCATACACAAAGCAGTTCTGCACTAAGTATATTATCTTCAGTTTTCATAACTTTGGTTTGTTTAGGGCTAATTTATTTAACATCTTATTTTTTAAAACCAAAACCAGGAGAACAAAATAACCAATATTAGTTTTTAACATCTTAATTTTTATTTTTCCCTATTCCTTTCAATAAATTCTAAAGATATTCTTTTATACTAACCTAACCTAAGTGCACAACTCCCACAGGCCACTAAAGAATTAATTCAAAAATATGCTTCAAAATTACTTAATTTCTCAAAAAAATATAAGTACACTGAACTACACAAATTCTTAAAAAAGATGAAGTAGTTTGTTAAAAATGAATCAAACTCTAGGCAATAAGGTATTCTCTACACAAGAATTAGAAGAATTTTATCCTTTAATTAATTTAGAAGGTAAAAAAGTAAAGTATGATCCTAACAAGTATGAATTAGAAGTAGGAGATGTTGCAGAATATTTAGATAAAAACAATCAAATAACTAGAGGGTTAATTGAAAAAATTGGGCGTTCAAGGCCTATGAATTATCCAATATACCATATAAATGGGGAACCACATATGTATTGTAAGATTTGGCCAAAAGTAGATGAAAAAGGAACTATAATAAGCTATAAAGATAAAATTGATGAAAATAAAAAACAATTCTTAAAAAAAGTTAATAAAGAATTAAACAAAGCTAACCTTAGTGAAGATGAAGATTTTAAAATAGGTCCAAATGAAGGAGATCCTGCTTAATTTCTCTAAATAAAACAGCACAGAGGCAAAGCTTCGTATAATACACCTTATGAGTAGTTCGTTTTTTAATATTAACGAACGTAATTTCAAAGTGTTTACACCTCTTTTTATACAAAAAGAATTTCCACTAGTTATGAATATTATCAAATGTAAAAATTGTGGGCGAGAAAAAGAAAATCATGCAAAAGGTCATTGCATTACTTGTTATAAAAAATTAATATGGAAACCCAAAAAGATAATTTGTAAAAGATGCAAAAGAGAGATATATCACCATTCTAAAGGGTTGTGCGCTGGTTGCTATCATTTTATGTTCCATTTGGAAAAAGTAAAATCATTTAATTATAAAAAATATCACAACATTTCTTTAGAGATTTATAAGAGATTAACAAAAAAATGTATAATTTGTGAATTTGATAAAATAGTTGAAATTCATCATTTAGATGAGAATAAAACAAATAATTCAGAAAACAATTTAATTGGATTATGCCCCAACCACCATAAAATGTTTCATGATTTTAGGTTTAAAAAAGAAATGAGAGAGTTATTAAAAGAAAAAGGATATAATTTACCTGAAGATGAAAAAATAGATTTTAAACTGGAAAAATAGCTCCTATAAAACCTTCTGAAAGGTTTTTATATTTAATCTAACTAAATATATAATGAAAAAAAGAAAAAGAGGAAAAATAATTTTAATTATCTTATTAATAATTATTCTTTTCCTTGGATTTAAATTAATTGGACAAGAAGAAGATTGGATTTGTGTTGAGGGAGATTGGGTTGAACAAGAAAGTTCAACTTCAGAAAAACCTAAAAGTTATTGTGTTGATGGAGAAGTTAATAATTTTAAAGAATGTATAGCGGCAGGAAATCCTGCAATGGAAAGCTATCCTAGAAAGTGCATAAATTTAAATGAAACTTTTACAGAAATAATTGAGAATTTTTGTACACAAAAAGATGTAGGAGAATTTTGCATGAATCTTTATGAACCTGTTTGTGGATATCCTTTAGAAAAAACATTTAGCAATTCATGTTTTGCTTGCCAAGATGAAAATATTCTTTATTGGATTTTTGGAGAATGTATATGAAAAATAAAAAAGTAACCTTTCTAGCAATAATTGCCCTCATTTGTATAATTTTAGCAATAACAATAGATTGGTTATTCCTTGTACCTGCAGTTATAATTATGATAATTAATCAAAAAGAATTAATGAAAAATAAGAAAAAACAGAAAATAAACCACAAAAATAAAGAATAATTATATTTTAAAGTGAGGCAAAAGATATTTAAGTAAGTTCGTATAACCATACCTTATGAAAAGAGGAAAAATTAAAGCAATTATATTTGATGTAGGAGGGGTTTTAGTTCTTGGAGCAAAATTAAAAAGAATTAAATATGACGGAAGATTACATCACACAGAAATTCATGAAGAGATTTCAAGAAAATTAAAAATTTCTTTAGATCAATGGTTTGATGCAATAGATACAACATATGCAAAATCAATAGAAGGAAAAATATCTAAAGAAGAAGTATTAGAAACAATTTCAAAAAATGTTAAGACTTCTAAAAGAAAATTAAGAAACATAATGAATAAAGTATACAAAAAGAATTTTGATCAAAATAAACAATTATTTGAAAAAGCATTTGAATTAAAAAGAAAAGGATATAAAATAGGTGTTTTATCAGACCAATGGCATTTTTCACAAGAAGCTTTAATGCCTAAGATATTATATAAAAAATTTAATGAAGTAGTGGTTTCTCCTGAAGTGGGAATGCGAAAACCAAATCCAAAAATGTATAAACTTATTTTAAAGAGATTAAAACTTCCAGCAAATCAAACTCTTTTTATAGACAATCAAGAATGGAATATAAAACCTGCAAAGAAATTAGGCATGGAAACTATTTTATATAAAAACAATAAACAATTATTCAAAGAGTTAGATAAATTAAAAATATGAATCCTAAAGAGTTTTTAGAAAAGATTAGAATTGAATTAAAGATTTCAAAGAATTCAGAATATACTTTAAAAAATTATGTAAGATATAATCAAATTTTATTTGAATTTACAAAAAAAAATCCAGAAAAAATAACAGAAGATGATGTCAAAAAATATATTGCTGAAAAACTAGATAAAAATTCTTCGTCGTCAGTTATTTTATTTTTATCTGCTCTTAAATACGCTTACTCAAATATTTTGAAAAAAGATCCTACAAGTAATATAAAAAGACCTAAACGAGAGAAAAGATTTCCAACTGTTTTAACAAAAGACGAGATAAAAAAACTTTTTGAAGTTTTAGACTCAAAAAAATCTAAGTTAATGATTTCTTTAATGTATGCTTGTGGTATGAGGGTTTCTGAGTTAATTAATTTAAAAATGGAAAACTTTGATTTTGAAGAAAGAATAGGATATATACGTCAAGCAAAAGGAAAAAAAGATAGAATATTTAACATTCCTGATTTTTTATTTAGAGATTTAAAATACCAAGCAGAAAAACAAATAGAGAAGGATAAAAAATATTTGTTTACAGGTCCAAAAGGAAAATTATCTTCAAGAAATCTTCAAAAGATAGTTTCATGTGCAGCGCAAAGAGCAGGTATAAAAAAAGATGTTCATTGTCACACATTAAGACATAGTTTTGCAACACATTTATTAGAAAATAATGTAGATATTAGGAAAATCCAAGTTTTACTTGGTCACTCTTCCCTTTCAACAACAGAACTATATGCTCATGTTTCCACAGAACAAATTAAACAAATTAAAAGTCCAATTGAAGAGTTATAAAATGAAATGCCCAAATTGTAATCATGAATTTGAAGAAGAAAAAACAAGAGGAGAAATTCAAAAACAAGGAATGGTTAACAAAGCACTAAAAGGAAGTTTAATGTCAAGACCTGCTTTTGGATATAAACTTGAAGAAAATAAATTAGTTCCAGCACAAAATTCAGAACAAGTAAGAGAACTTTTTGAAGAATTTTTAAATGAAAAAATTACTTTATCTCAATTATCTAAAAAATATAATTTTTCTATAAATGGATTAAAAAAAATTTTAACAAATTTTACATATCTTGGTAAAATAAAATTTAATAATCAAATTCACGAGGGAAACCATGAACCAATTATTTCTTCTACATTATTTAATCATGTTCAAAATAAATTAGAAAAATTAGGTATAAAAAAACCTTAATACTTTGTATAGGGTGTATCTTCAAAGGTATTTTAAATTTTATCTCTTAGAACTTTGCCTTTTCTTCCTAGCTTTACTATCTCCAGGTTTGTAAGTTTCTTTTCTACGAACATCAGCAACAAGAAGATTTCTATCATAATCTAAATAAGCTTTTACAAGATCATCATTGTTTGAGAATTTAACAATAACTTTTGCTAAAGCAAGTCTAGCAGCTTCAACTTGTCCTTTTTCTCCACCACCTTTTACATTAATCTTAACATCAAAATTTTTATTCCCTAACACTTTTTCTGCAATTCTTATTGGTTCCTCTATTTTAAGTTTATCAAACATTTGTAAATTTTTATAATCTTTTTTATTTATAGTTATTTTCCCAGATCCTTCTATAAGAATAGCTCTTGCTACAGCAGTTTTTCTTTTTCCTGAAGCAATTGTTTTATTCATTTTTTATTTGAAACCTCTTTTATAGTGATAAATTTACTTTGTTTTCCTTTACCTGCTTTAATTGTTTTAGATTCTTGAAACTCTTTTGGAACTCCAACATAACATTTTATTCTTTTGAAAGCTTCTCTACCTCTCCCAAATCTATGTTCAGGCAACATACCTCTTATGGTTCTTTTAACAATTCTTTCACTTGATTTTGAAAGTTTTGGACCTTTTTGACTACTTCCAACTCTACTTCTTTTTTGATGAAAACTTTCTTCTATATTTTTTTTGTTTCCAGTAATTATTACTAAATCAGAATTTAAAATAACTATTTCTTCTCCTTTTAGGGCTTCTTTAGCTACATAACTAGCTAATCTTCCTAAAACAGCACCTTTTCCATCAATTATTTTCATATTATTTTAACTCCTTTAGCTTCTGGATTTTTTTTAACTTCTTCTAATATAGTTAAAGCTTCAAATCCTAATTTTTTAAGTTTTTCTTTAGCTTTATCTGAAAAATTCAAAGCAACAACCTTTATCTTTTTATCTAATTCTCCTTGAGATAATATTTTTCCAGGAACAACTACAATCTTTTCATCTTTTATTTTTTCATTTAATTCTTCTAAATTAAAATTAGATCTATTTTTTCTAGGCCCAGATAATTTTTCTGCAATATGAATCCAAGCTTTATTTTTTTTACAAGCAATTATAGTTTCAACTAATTTTGAATTTGTTTTTCTTTGTAATTGTTTTTCTATTTTTGATTTAGTTTTCATCTTAAATAACGAGAAAGAGTATTAACTCCCACTGACGCGTTAACTCGCAGGTTTAATTTTGAGTAGTATTTGGTTTATAAATATTACTAATTATGCAGGGATGTATAGCCTACAGACATATGTCGTAGGTTAAAATAACAACTTAAAATCATGATAAATTTCGTCAGGAGTTTTTCCATCTAAACTTGTATGTGGTCTAAAATGATTATATCTCATTCTCCAAAGTTCAGGATCACTATTACAAAAAGGAAACTCTTTCTTAAAAGTTTGAAATAATCTTTCAACTTTCCCACATGTAGTTGGACTATGAACAGCACTTCTAATGTGATTTATTTCTCTTTTTCTACACCATCTATCAAATTTTGAATGTTTACTTTTTAAGCCATATGCTGAACCATTATCAGATAAAATTTCTCTAGGTTTTCCATAAATTTTAATTAAATCATCTAAAATTTTGGTTACAACTTCTGTTGTAACTATATTTGTTGGAGTAAATACTAAACTTTTTCTTGAACAATCATCAATAACAGAAATAACATATTTATCCTTTATCTTTTGATCACTATGATCAATTTGCCAAAGAGAATTTGGATGTTTCCTTTGCCACCTAATATATTTTATTCTCTTCTTTTTTCTTTCAGGAGGGTTTGTTAATTTGTATTTTCTTAAAATTTTACTGATACTTTTATGAGAAATTCCTAATTTAAGATCTTCAATCTTTCTTTCTCCCCATCCAGTTTGCTTTTTAATTGAAATTATCTTTTCCTCAAGTTCTTTAGTTATTTTTCTGTGAATTGTTTTAGGCCTTTTTGATTTATCTTTTAAATCCCAATTAGAATCATAATCTAATTTATGCATCCATCTTTGTAAAGTTCTAGTATGTGTTTCATATTCATATTTTGCAAGAAGTATTTTTCTACATTGTGAATATGAATGGTTTTTTAATTTAAGTTTAAAAAATTCTTTTCTTATTTCCTCTTTTTTCATACAATTTACATGTTTTCACATGCAAACTAATTTTCGGTTCTTACGACATATGTCTGGTGGTCGCACACCTAATTATGCAGGGAACAGGATTCGAACCTGCGTAGGCACTAAGCCAATAGCTTTTGAGGCTATCCTGTTTGACCACTCCAGCACCCCTGCATAAAAGACATCAATGTTTCTCTTATAACACTTCCTTTAAGATAGTACTCAAGGTTGATAAAATTACAATTAATCCTCAATATAAAAAGCTTTAGAATTTTATTTTGACAATTTTTTAGAAAATTCTGCCAAATCTTTTTTTAATGTTTCTATTGATTTTTTAAATATTTCTTCAACACTTAATTGACCAAAAGATTCAATAGTAACTAATAATTCTTTTGTAGGAACAATTTCTATAGTGTCTTTATTATTTTTTTTACAGAAATCAACACAAACTTCACAAGAATCACATTTAAAATCTTCATCTACAATTATTCTTCCATCTTGTAATTTTAAAATATTTTTTGGACATTTTTCAACAACTTCTTTTGGACAGTTTTTATCAATTTTAAGTTCAAAAACATTTCTATAAAATATTAAACCAGGAGAAAATTTTGAATGTTCGCTTCCTGTTCCTGTTTTAACTGTAGCAACTAATTCTAATTCTTGTCCTTTATCTAATAAAGTAATAGGAATCTTATCATAGATTGTTTTTATATCTCCTTTTAATTCTTCAGAATAAACCATTCCTTCTTTTTTCATATTAAGTTTTAATTTTCCTCCATCTTTTCCTTGATTTTTTAAAGGAATTAAACCAATTCTATGAGCAATTGTTTCATCATATAATGGAGAATCATTTTTAGAAATTTCTATATCATCAACAGCAAGAATAGGAATTTGATTAACAGATCTTCGAATAGAATTTAATAAACTTTCATCTGATTCAATTATAAAAGTCAATTTATTATCTTTTTTTTCAACAATCTTCATTTTAAAATATTATAAAGAGAGTTTTTAAACCCTTCTTCCTCTTCTCCCTCCTTTTTTCTTTGGTCCCCCTCTGGGAATTCTTGTAGTATCAAGTATATTTAAAATTTTAAAACCTTCTCTTGAGAGGCTTTTGATTATTGAATTTGCACCAGGTCCAGGAGCAGGATTTCTTGTTTTTGCTCTTATTCTAACATATAATGATTTAACACCTTTTTCTTTCATACTTTCACTAATTCTTTTAGCAATAAACATAGCTATAGTCGGGTTTGCTTTAAGTCTATCATGTTTTGTAACCATTCCTCCAGTAACTTTTGTTAAAGTTTTACCAGACATGTCAGTAACATGGGCTATTGTATTATTAAATGAAGCATAAATATTTAGAACTGCCTCTATATTCTTTTCTTTTTTAACTTTTATCTTAGATTCTTTAATTTCTTCAACTTTTTTTTCTTGAGATATTTTTTCATCCATTTTACTCTTTAACCTCTTCTTTTATTTCTTCTTCTGTTTTTTCCTTATTTTCTTGTTTTTCAGCTTGATCTTCTTGAGGAACGCCAGTATCAACTTTAACTTCTTTCTTTTTTGACTTTTCTTTTAAAGTAATTTTATCTTCTAATTGAACAGGAACAATATATGAAGGACTATTAATAATTCTTCCTTCAACTAAAACTTTTCTATGTGTGATTAATTGTCTTGCGCTTTTAGAAGTTGTAGCTAGTTTTTTATTTACAAGAACTGTTTGAAGCCTTCTATTTAAAAAATCCTTTTGATCTAATGATAAAACATCTGCAATTGAATTTACTTCTAATCCTATTTTTTTTAATCTATCAAATAAAGCTTTTTGTTCTTCTGGATTTGAACCAATTAATTTTTTAGCTTTTTCTCTTATAGATTTAATTTTTGCATCTGATTTCCAAATTTCCTTTTTGTTTTTCAAGCCATAATCTTTCTTTATTATTGCTTCTTCATCTATTCTAACTTTGTCAAAAGGTCTTTTTGGTTTTGAGTAAGTTTTATGTTTTCTTTTCATGATTTCTTACCTTTCTTTTTAATTCCAACACCTTTACTTTTATTCTTTCTAAAATTACTTCTTGTTCTTTGTCCTCTTGAAGGAAGACCACTCATATGTCTATACCCTCTATAACTTTTTATTTTTTTAAGTCTTTTAATATCAAAATCAGTTCTTAATTCTAAATCTCCCCCTGTAAGATGTTTGTCATCTCCTGTTTCAAAATCACTTCTTCGATTATGAAGATAAGAAGGTAATTTAGGATTTTTTATAAATTCTGAAATTTTAGTAATTTCTTCTGCTGTTAAAGAACCAATTTTTCTGGTTTCATCTATTTTTAAAACTTTACAAACAGCTTTAGATAAGGTCCACGAAACACCTTTTATTTTTGTTAATCCAGGATAAAGTTTCATTTTTCCTTCTATATCTTTTGATAAAATTCTAACTATTTTTTCATCATATTCTTTATTTGTTTTTTCTTTTTTATCCATTTTGTTGAAATAAATTATACCTTTCTATATTTGTTAATTCTTGAAAAATTCTTTTTTCAATTGCTTTTTCAGGATCTGGAAGATTTTGAATTCTTTTTTTCATTTCTTCAAAATTTTCAAATTCTTTTTCTTGCCTTTGCTTTAAAATTTCTTTCATGTGTTTTTTTCCCAGTCCAGGAAGAAGCTCAATTTGATGAACTCTCTTATTTATTGCCTCAGATTTATTGAAAAAATCCAAAAACTTTTTATTATTTTCTTTAACTATAAGATTTATAAATTCTTTTAATTGCTCTTTTGCAGCTTCTGTTATTTTTTCTTTACGAAGTCTTCCAAGAATATAATATATTTGATCTCTTTTACCTTCTCCAATATAAACTTTTTCACCAATTTTAAGAGTAGTGCCTCTTCTAGGAACCAATTCTAAAAGAGTTAGATTTGTTGAACCAATAGCTTGCGCTAGAGGCATCATTTTCTTTTCTAAAGGATACCCATTGGGTAAATATTCTATTATAATTGCATGTTCTTCTTTGCTCATTTTTTTTATTTGAATTCTTTAATTGTTTCCAAGATTTTTTTGATTTCATCTTCATTTAAATTAGCATCAATAACAACTTTATTTACTTCTTCATTATCTTCTGGAAGAAAGTCAATAAGTTTGACAATATGTTTTTCATTTAATTTTATTAAATCTAATTCTTGAAGCTTTTTTTTCAAGTTTTTAGCTTCTGCTGGTTTTAATTTAGTATATTTTTTTATAAATCCAATTATTTCTTTTCCAGATTCAGCATCTTTTTCAGCATACTCTATTGCTTCTGCCATGCTCAAAGGTTCATTATTTTTTATCATTGTTCTATTTCTTTGTCTGTTTTATTTTTTTTAAATGTATTGGCTCAATTATAAACTGCTTTTCTTTGGTTTGATCTTTAATTTTAATTACATATGATTTTCCACGTTTAGCTTCAATTACTCCTGTTCTTCCTTGTAATCTTGTTGGAAAACTTGATTTAATTGATTTTTCATTTACTACAGCTACAGCATCTCCCACTTTAAATTCTTGAAAATATTTGCTAAGTTGCAATTTTCCACGTGTTCTAATTGATTTTCTTTTAACCATAATCTACTCAGAAATACTCTATTTAAAAAACTATCTAATATTTACTTGAAGGTTTAAAATCTCCAGTTTCATCGACTCTATTATGACATAAATCTCCATTTTCCTTTGCATTATTCATATTTTCTACAATTGTATTAAACATTTTTTCACCCCAAACACCTTTACCGCATTTTTCACAAAAGTCTATTACACTTTCGTCAGGTATTTCAGATGAACAATATATACATTTTTTAGTCATTTTTCCACCAATTTTTAATTGAAGATTTAGGAAAGTTGAGTTTCTTTTTAAAGATTTGTGTTAATTTTATAAATTATTCATATCTAAGTGCATCAGCTGGTTTAAGTTTTGCAGCTTGCATAGCAGGAAGAATTCCTGATAAAGTACCAATTACAAATGAAAATGCTAAAGCACCTAAAATTAAATATAATGGAAAAGAAGCTTGTAAGAGGTCTGTTCCTAATGCCATAGTTGCACCATATTCTGCACTTTTACCTAATCCATACCCAATAACAATTCCTATTGCCCCTCCAACGAATCCTAATAAACCAGATTCAAATAAAAATACAAGTAAGACATCTGAATTTCTTGCTCCAACAGCTTTCATAGTTCCAATTTCTTTTGTTCTTTCAATAACTGCAGTATACATAGTATTCATAATTCCAATTCCTCCTACAATTAAAGAAATTGCAGCAATACCTACCAAAACTGCTTGAATAACTCCAAAAATATTTTGAAAACTTTGTAATAGTTCTTCAGAAGTTTGCACATTAAATGTTTGTTGATCTTCTTTTTCATCTCTATAATTTCTTAGTTTTCTTTCAATTGTTTCTGCAACATTAAGAGGATCAAAACCAGATGCAACCTTTACAAGAATTTGGCTTTCTTCATCTTCAACATTAAGTAATTCTTTTAAAGTTTCTTTTGGAACATATAAAATACCATCATCTATCGGATTTCCAACTTTAGATAAGATTCCTACAACTTTAAATTCAGAATTTTCTATTAAAATTGTTTCTCCTATTTTTATATTTCTTTCCCAGATATCTCCAGAACCATGAGAATATCCTACAACTATTTTATATTTATCTTCATCTCTTAAAGCCCTTCCATCACTAACTTCTAAACCACTTAATTCTATTAAACGTTCAAAGTCTTCTGGGGTAATCCCTGTCACAAATTCAATACTCATTTCATCTTTGAATTTTGTTTGCCCTTGTTTAACTAAATATCCAGATACCCATTCAACACCTCTCACATTTTCAACAATTTTCAAATCTTTACTTGTCAATATTAGAGAACCACTTCCAGCAGAACCAGGATGCCCCATTCCTTCTGATTGAATGATTATTTTATCACTTCCTAATTGTTCAAATTGATCTTCTATAGAATTTTGAAGACCTTGCCCTAAAGAAATAAGTGCTACAACAGCGGCAATACCTATGAAAATACCAATCATAGTTAACCAACTTCTTAACTTTCTTCTTTTGAGATTATTAAATGCAAGAAGAAAATAATCTTTCATTTTATTTTTTTCTCTTTTTTAATTTTCTCTTTTTTTCTATTCTATAAAAAATATATCCTATAATTAGAATAAATACAACAATATAGGGTGTAATTTTAGGTCTATCTACAATCCCTATTTCTCTAGCTTCTTTTAAAGAATAAGTATTTAAAACTAAAGTTGTAGTTTCTATAAATTCTTTATTTGTAGCATCCATAAATTTTAAGGTTACTGTAAAAGTTATTGAACTAGAAGCATCTTCATTAATAATTACATTATATTCTACATTATCAAAATCATCACTATCAATATCTCCAAGATATTGTTCTTTTTCATTTAAAAATTTTAAACCACTAACATTACTTATTGTAACATATAAAAATTGAGCATCAGATAAACCAGAGTTAATAATTTTTAATCTAAATGTATTTTCTTTACCTTTAATTAAAACAATAGAATCATCTAAAGAAACTTTTAATTTTGGCTCTGAATTAACTGTTACACTTATTAATTCTGATTTTAGACTTGGTAATGTAAGATTATCATCCTCATAATTATAAGTAATTTCAACAGGTATTTTATAAATTCCAGTAGAAGTATCTGGAAGAGTAATTAATTTAAACTTAAAATCCTCTTCATCTCCTTTATCTAAATTATCTAAAAATTTTTCAGAACTTGATTGATAAGGTGCAAAAGGAACTTCTGCATCTGATAAAATTAATTTTACATTTAAATTTGTAACATCATAGTTAAATATATTTTCAATTTCAAGAGTAATATCAATTATTTCTCCTGGTACAACTTCTATTGGAGAACTTGAAACATCTGTTATAGATACAGCTGTAACAAAGCTAAAACTAATTAAAATCATACAAAGTAAAATTAAGATTTTATTATTCATTTTTTTAACTTCCTGTTTTCTAACTTTCCATCACGTATTTTTAAAACTTTCGATGCATATTTTACAAGGTTTAAATCATGAGTAACTAAAATTATTGTTTTTCCTTTTTTATTTAAATCCTCAAATAAACCCATAATTTCTAAACCTGTTTTACTATCTAAATTCCCTGTTGGTTCATCAGCTAAAATTATGTCTGGGTTATTTGCTAATGCTCTTCCAATAGCAACTCTTTGCCTTTCTCCACCTGAAAGTTCACTAGGTAAATGGCTTTCTCTATGGGTTAATTTAACATTTTTAAGAATTTCATCAGCTCTTTCTGATTTTTCAATTTGATCGACTTTTTGAAACATCATTGGCAATCCAATATTTTCTTTTGCAGTTAAAGTAGGAATTAAATTAAAAGTTTGAAATACAAATCCAATTTTTCTTCCTCTTAATTGAGCAAGATCTGATTCACTATAATCTGCAATGTTTTCTCCATCAAGACAAACACGCCCTTTTGTAGGAAGATCTAAAGCTCCAACCATATTCATCATAGTACTTTTACCAGAACCACTTGGACCAATAATAACTACAAAATCTCCTTTGTTTATTTTTACATCTACACCATCTAAAGCTTTGACTATATTATGTCCCATTTCATAATGTTTTTCCACATTTTTTAACTCAATTGCTATTTGTTTCATATTTGAATTTTCCAAGTCTTTCTCAGAATTAGGTTCTGAGGTCCACACCTCAAAATTATAGGAGAGAAGATGTATTTAAATTTATCTAATAACAATCAAAAAATCTAATAGTAAGTTTTAAAAACAATCTTTAAGCATTAATAATATGATAGTTCCGGTTAGATGCTTTTCATGTGGAAAGCCAATAGGTCATTTATGGGAAGAATATAAAAAAAGAGTAGCTGCAGGTGAACCCTCAAAAAAAATTTTAGATGATTTAGGGTTGGAAAGATTTTGCTGCAGGTCTGTTTTTTTAGGCCAAGAAGACTTTGTAGAATTAATTGGAAAGTTTAAGAAGAGTTAAATAGTTCTTTGTTTTATTTTAAATATGCATATAGGATTTTATGAAGAATTTCCAAATGAGAAAAATCTAAAAAAATTAAAATTAATTAAATTTAAGACAAGATTATTTATAGCAGCTAAATCAGTTAAAGAATTTCAAAAATTTGAAAAACAAGCAAAGAAAATTAAAAAAAATGTAGAGGTAGCATATTGGCCAATTGTTAAAAATTCATATTGGATTTCTCCTTTTGCAAACACAAAAGATTTAATTGAATTATTTAAAGAATTAGAAAAAATAGAAAACCCTTTGTTAATTGATTTAGAATTACCTCTAAAAAAAAGATGGAGAATGTATTTTAAAAACATTTTTCATTTCAAAACAAATAAGAGATTAATTAAAGAGTTTTTAGAAAAAAATAAATCAAGAATTACAACTGCAGAGTATCCTTTTGCATTTATATCTAAGATAATGAGACTTCTCGGATTAAATTATACTATAGATGTAGAAAAAAGTATAATGTGGTATTCAAGCATGATATCTAAACCAATTAATAAAAAGATAAAAAACAATCTTAAAAAGATAAAAAATAAAAAGAATTATTCAATAAGTTTAGGAACTTTAGCAATAGGAATTTTAGGAAACGAACCTATTCTTTCTTCAAAAAAATTAGAGAAAGATTTAGAATTTGTAAAGAAAGCAGGATTTAAAAAAATAATAATTTTTAGATTAGAAGGAATTAATAAAAAATATTTAAAAGTATTAAATAAATTTACTTGATTTTCCACCTACTTGTATAATCACATTCTCCACAATTTATTTTAATTAAACCTTTTTTTACTCTTATACTTGGGTCTTTATGAGGATTTAAACAACACTTACAAAATAATTTCCTATTTTCCTTTAAAGGAATTTTATAACTCATTGCAAGTTTTTTTATTTTTTTAATATCTTTAGGAGATTTATTTTTAAGGTCTTCAAAGAATTTCTTAATTTGTTCTTTAGCTTCCTTTTTTGAAATTACTTTTTTCATAATATAATCAATTAAAAAGGTTATATAAAAATAGTGAAATCAAATCAAAGATTATCATTCATCTCCTTTTGACAAATAAAATGAAGAGACAGCACCAATGCTTCGCAGCTTGTCGGCCACTAACACACACAGCGTAGGAAGCTTGACTTCTAAGTTCGGAATGGGATTAGGTAGAACCAACCTACTATGGCCGTCTCAAAATTATGATTCATTTTAGATTTATAAAGCTTTTTATTAAATTTTTTTAATCACTCTTTAATTGTTCTAAATATTTAAATATTTTAGATATCTAATAGATATATGAAGATTATAAAAATTAAAGGAGAAACAAATCTTAAAATTAATAATATAAAAGGATTTTTGAAAAGAAGGGTCAAACCTTTTGGCACAAGTGCACGTGTTGATTGCCCTAAGGAGTTTTTAGGAGAAGAAGTATATCTTGTGATTCTTGGAAGAGAATATGATAAAAAAAAATGAAAATACAGCAGAATTAGTAGGTTTAAGTTTTGGCGATGGAGGTCTAACCTATAGAAAAAATAGTAATAGAGTTAAATTTCAATTAAGAGGCCATTTAATAGAAGATAAAGAACATTATGATTCTTATATTATTCCTTTGTTTAATAGAGAGGTCATGGTTCCTCTATTTTCAAGGAAGGTAGGGATAGTTTTTAATAAGAGAACAAAATTTTATGGTCTTTCTGTAGAAAGTGTGAATATAGAATTTCCTTTAAATTTTATAGGAATCCCAAGCGGAGTGAAAAATGAGCTTTCAATCCCTAAATGGATTAAACAAGATAGAAAATATCTGCGAAGGTTTTTGAGAGGTTTCTTAGATACAGATGGGTGCATTTTTTGCCAAAAGAATTATTCTATCAAAAATAATAAGTTCCACACCCAAATAAGAATTCATTTATCTTGTACATCAGAGAATTTAATGAAAGAAATATATAGGATGTTGAAATCAATGGATTTTAAAACTCTAATTTATTCCCAAGAACCATGTGGAAATGGTAAAAGAAAATCCTATGTTGTTAAAATTTGTGGAGGGATACAAGTATATAAATGGATGGAAGAGATAGGTTCCAAGAATCCAAAACATATAACAAAATATCTTATCTGGAAGAAACTGGGATTTTGTCCGCCATATACTTCTTTAAATGAAAGAAAGAAAATACTTAAAAAAGAAGAAAATCCTTTTCTTTATTATGAAGCGAGGTTGCCAGAGAGGTCAAATGGGAGTGGTTAAGGACCACTTGGCTTAGTGCCTACGCAGGTTCGAATCCTGTATCTCGCATTAAATCTAAGCGCCTGTAACTCAGCTGGATAGAGTGCTACCCTCCTAAGGTGGAAGTCGTAGGTTCAAATCCTACCAGGCGCGTCATAGTAAAACTTTAAAACCATGTCATCGATATGTATATCAGGAAAACTAGGTTGTTTATCAAGCATGACCCTATCTTAAAGAAAAGTTTGATAAAGAAAACAATAGGTTATCTTTATGCGTGGGTAGTATAGTGGCAGTATAATTGGCTTCCACAATTTTGCTTTAAGTATCTTTGAAGAGACCAATTGACCCGGGTTCAAATCCCGGCCCGCGCATTTTATAATAAAAATGGAACAACAAATAGAACACAAAAAAAAACATTGGCATGATAAAAGTTACAAATTATTACTTTTAATTCCAGCGATTCTCTTAGTATTTTCCTTTGCTTATATGTTTGTTTTTTATCAAACTCATGGAGATTTTATTTACAAAGATACTTCTTTAACAGGGGGAACAACAGTAACAATTTCAGAGAGTTTAAATATAGTAAATTTAGAAAAAGCAATTGAAGGAAAATTAGAAGAGATAAATATTAGAGAAATTTATGATTTAATAACTAGTGAACAAAAAGCAGTAATAATTGAAACAAAGAGCGAGGGAGTATATACAAAAGAAATTCTTGAAGATTATTTAGGTTATGAACTCACCACAGAAAATAGTAGTTTTGAATTTACAGGTTCTACACTTAGTGAAAGTTTTTACAAACAACTTTTAATAGCAATTTTAGTAGCATTTCTTTTTATGGCCATTGTAGTATTTATTATCTTTAGGACATTTGTTCCATCTTCTGCAGTAATTATTTCCGCTTTAGCAGATATTTTAATGACTTTGGTTCTTGTAAATATTCTTGGAATAAAAATGTCAACTGCTGGAATTGTGGCTTTTTTAATGTTAATTGGTTATTCTGTTGATACAGATATTTTACTAACAACAAGAATTTTAAAAAGAAGTGATGGGTCACTCAATGAAAGAATTTTTGGAGCATTTAAAACAGGAATAACAATGACCTTAACTTCTTTATTGGCATTTTCAATAGCATTATTACTTGTTAAATCATTTTCAATAGTATTAGCTCAAATATTAACTATTCTTGTAATTGGTTTAGGATTTGATATTCTTAACACTTGGATAACTAATGTATCAATACTTAAATGGTATGTAAATAAAAAGAAAAAATGAAATATAAATTAGGTTTCAAAATTTGGTTATTAATAGTAATTTTAGCTTTATCTTTAATTTCAATATTTATAACTCCTAATTTTTTACAAGAAGGAGTGTTAATTGTCAGTGTAGATTCTAATTCAACTGCTTTTGATCAAGGTTTAAGACAAGGACAAATAATCACAGCAATAGATGGACAAGAAATAAAGACTTTAGAAGATTTTACAAACACACTTCAAGGAAAATATGGTTTTAATGAAAGTGTAAAAACAACAATAAATACAAAAGATGCAGAAATAATTTTGTTTTCAAAACAAGCACCAGAAATAACAGTTTCAGAAGTTCCAAAAACAAATATCAAATTAGGTTTGGATTTAGCAGGAGGTTCTAGAGCATTAATAAAAGCAGAAGATAAGAAATTAAATTCAAAAGAAATAAATGATTTAGTAGATATAACACGAAATAGACTTAATGAGTTTGGATTAACAGATTTAAAGGTTAGTCCTGTTTCAGATTTAGAAGGAAATCATTTTATGTTAATTGAAATTGCAGGAGCAACACCTTCAGAATTAGAAGATTCAATATCTAAGCAAGGAAAGTTTGAAGCAAAAATAGCAAATAAGACTGTTTTTGTTGGAGGAGAAAAAGATATTGCTTCTGTTTGTAGAAATGATGCTACTTGTGCAGGAATAGAGAATCCTCAACAAGCACAAGATGGAAGTTATTATAGTAATTTTAGATTCACAATTTATTTAAGTGAAACAGCAGCAGAAAGACATGCAGAAATAACAGATAAATTAGAAATAAATTCAACACCTCAAGGAAATTATTTATCCGAAAGACTTGATTTATATGTAGATGATAATTTAGTTAGTAGCTTACAGATTGGCGAAGGGCTAAAAGGAATAGTAACAACCCAGATTTCAATTTCTGGTTCAGGGTCAGGAGCAACTCAAGATGAAGCAATAGATAATGCTCAAAAAGAAATGCATAAATTACAAACTATTTTAATTACAGGAAGTTTACCATACAAATTAGAAATTGTAAAATTAGACACAATTTCTCCAGTATTAGGAAAAGAATTTATTAAATCAATTCTTATTGCAGGAGTTGCCGCCCTTTTAGTAGTAGTAATAATTATTTTTATTAGATATAAAACATTCAAATCTTCTTTAGCCTTATTATTTACAAGCATATCAGAGATAATAATTATTCTTGGAATAGCTTCATTTATTGAGTGGAATTTAGATCTTCCAAGTATAGCAGGAATTCTTGCAACAATTGGGACAGGAATTGATCAACAGATTATCATTTTAGATGAATCCAAACAAAAAACATCTCTAAGTTTAAAACAAAAATTAAAGAGAGCATTTTCAATTATTTTAGGAGCTTATTTTACAGCAGTTGTAGCTTTAATACCTCTTTTATGGGCAGGAGCAGGGTTGTTAAAAGGGTTTGCAATAACAACTATCATTGGGATAACTGCAGGTGTATTAATAACAAGACCTGCATTCACCGAGATGATTAAAAAAATAGGGGATTAAATGCTTCCTAAACATCACCTTTTTTTAGGTTTTCTTTTTTCTTTATTTTTATTTATAATCTTTCCCAAAATAGGGATAATTGGATTCTTATTGATAATAATTTCAAGTGTATTAATGGACTTTGATCATTATCTTTATTATGTTTTTAATAAAAAAGATTTAAGTTTGAAAAATGCCTATAATTGGTTTTACAAGAGACATAAAAAACTTATGCTTTTATCTAAAAATAAGCGAAATAAAATTTATACAGAAATTTATTTTCTTCATGGAGGGGAATTTTTATTAATTTTATTTGTTTTAGGAGTTTATATTTCAAAATACTTTTTTTACATTTTAATAGGATGTGCTTTTCATTTATTTTTAGACATAATTCATCAAAGAAAGATTCATGATAGATTAGATAGAATTTCATTAATCCATGATTTTTTAAAGTTTAGGAAATTAAGAAAGTTATGGATTTTATAAGACAAGAAAGAGAGGATTTTAGAAATCTCTTTAAAAGAGTTAAAAGAAGAGATTTTAGTGGAACAGGAGGACAAATAATAAAAAATTCTAGTTATCAATTAACAACAAATATTGTTTCAAAAGTTGGAGCCTTAATCTTTACTGCTATAATTGCAAGATTATTACTTCCAGATTTATTTGGTTTATATTCTCTTGCACTAGGTACAATTGTCTTTTTTGCCGCTTTTACTGATATGGGGCTTGATTCTGCAATGGTTGCTTTTCTCTCAAAGCTTTTAGGGAAAAATAAAGAAAAAAAAGCAAAATCTTATTTTAATTATTTATCAAATATAAAAATTATTTTAATTTTATTAGTTTCTTTAATTTTATTATTGTCTGCTTATTTTATTGCAAATAATTATTATAATAAACCAATCTTTTTTGCGTTAATTGCAGGAGGATTATATATTCCTTTATCCACCTTTTCAAGGTTTATTGAGACATTGTATTTAGCAAATAATAATTTCAAATTTCCCATGTTCAAAGAAATTATATTTCAGCTAGTTAGATTTTTGATTATACCTTTAGTGATATTCTTACTATTTAAGACAACTATTTCCGGAGAAAAAGTAATTGCTATCTTAATTTTAGGTTTAAGTTTTTCTTATTTTATTTCATTAATTTATCTTTGGACAAAAGCAAAGAAAACCATGCCATTTTTAAAATTAAAAGAAAAGAGATTACTTAAAAACGAAAAAGAGAAGATAAAAAAGTTTACACTTCCTTTAGCTGCAATTGTTTTGTCTGGAGTATTTTTTGGATATATTGATATGTTAATGTTAGGACATTTTGTTACAGGAGAATTTGTAGGTTATTATGGAGCTACTTTTTCTTTAATAGGTTCTGCCACAGTTATTTTGAGTTTTATGGCAACAGCTCTTTTTCCTATTTTTGTAAGAACTTCAGGGAAAAAATTAAATTTACTTTTTAAAAGAATGGCCACAATATCAACTACAATTTCTTTATTAGCAGTTATTTTTACTTTTTTTGCAGCAAAATATATAATTATCATAATCTATGGTTCAGAGTATCTTCAAGCGATAATATTTTTAAAATACTTTTCAGTATTGCTTTTAGTTGGGACCTTAATAGGGCTTCATAGTACTTATTTTGTTTCTCAAGAAAAGACAAGGAAATATTCTTATTTACTTATTACCACTACTTTTTTAAATATAATTTTAAATTATCTCCTTATTACAAATGGATTAAAAATAGGGATGCAAGAAGCTGTTCTTGGAGCTTGTACAGCGACAATTATTAGTAGATTTGTTTTTTTAGGGTTATTAGCTTTCTTTAGAAAAAGATAATTTTAAATTATTCTACAGTGAAGAAATCTTTATAAACAAATTTATTTTCTTGTGTTCATGAAAAAGATTTATATTGCAGGGTGTGGAGGGATGTCCGGAGGTGCCTTTTATGATAGATTTAAAAAAAAATATGAGCTTAAATGCACAGATATAGATGTAAATGAAGATTGGCTATCTTTTTTAGATTTTAGAGATTTTAAAAAATATAGAGAAGATGTAATGGATTTTAAACCTGATTTTTTATTTCACCTAGGAGCACATACAGATTTAGAATATTGTGAAAAAAATCCAGATGATGCATATATGACAAATACTCTTTCTGTAGAAAATGCAGTAAATATTGCGAATGAATTAGATATTCCTATTTTTTATGTTGGAACTGCAGGAATTTTTGATGGTAAAAAAGACATGTATGATGATTGGGAAATTCCAACCCCCTTAAGTGTTTATGCAAGGTCAAAATATTTAGGAGAAAGAGTTGTATTAGAAACTGCAAAACATGGATTAGTTTGTAGGGCAGGTTGGATGATTGGAGGAGGTCCAAAAAAAGATAAAAAATATATTCATAAGATAATGGAACAAATAAAAAATGGAAGCAAAGAACTTTCTGTGGTAAGAGATAAAGGGGGAATTCCTACTTATACTCGTGATTTTGCAGCAAATGTAGAATTCTTAATTGAAAATAATCAAAGAGGTTTGTATAATATGGTTTGTCAAGGCGAAATAACAGATAATCGGTTGGAAGTTACAAAAGAATTAATTAAAATTTTAGGACTTGAAGATAAAGTAAAAGTAACCTCTGTTGATTCTGAACATTTTAAAAAAGAATATTGGGCAACAAGACCTTCTGCAGAAAGATTAGAAAATAAGAAATTAAAATTAAGAGGATTAAATAAGATGAGGAATTGGAAAGTTGCTTTAAAAGAATATTTAGAACAAGATTATGAAGGGTATTTAGATTAAAATTTATTTTAATGATTCTTCATAAATTTTTCTCATTTTTTTATTTCGTTTTTCTATACTAAATTTACCTTTTGTAACTTTTTTAAATCCCTCTTCCCCCATTTTTTTTCTTTTGGACTCATTATCTAGAAGATATTTGACAGCATTTCTTATGTTTAATGAATTTTTTTGAACATCTTTTTTTATTTTAATAATAGTTTTTTGAGATGTAATTGGAATATTAAATTTATCCATGATTTTTGTTTCAGGTTTGATTAACAAACCAGATTTTGAATCAACATATTCTTTATTTGCCCAAGAATCATAAGTAATTATGGGAAGCTTAAAAAACATAGCAATTAAAAACATCATGGCTGGAGTAGCATAACAAGGTTGTAAAAATATTTTAGATTTATTTAATAATTCATAAAGTTTTTTTAAAGGAATAACTTCTTTCACAATAATATTTTTATATTTCTTTATTTTTATCGAAGAAGGAACTTGTCCCAAATAAATAAATTTTGTTCTAGGAAATTCTTTAGCTAATTTTTCAAAGGCAAAAAGAGTTTCATACCCTCCTTTTATATAAAAAGAAATGTCATTTTTAATATTACTAGATCCTCCAAAAATAACTATTTCTTCCTTTTCAACTTTTTTTCTTTCATTTTCAGGAATAAAAGTAACAGGGTAAAGGACTTTTTGATTTACTTTTAAATTAGAATCTTTAAAATATAATTTAAAAGATTTTAAGGCTTCATTATGGATAGGTAATAGAAATTTTAAGTTTTTCTGAGATAATAATTTTTCCCCTTCTTTTTTAGCTTTTTCATTATAAAAATCACTTCTTATAAAAGGACTAACATGTTCATAATCCATTACAAATGGTTTATTTGTTTTCCCAATATGGTTTGCAAAATGTATTAAGTCGACATTTTTCTCTTTTCTTAGAGAATCTTTAACCTTTCTTTCAAAACCAGGAAAGATTTTATTTAAAGGAGTTTTTAGAAATTTATACATTGTCCTTAGAGGGGAATAAGTTCTTTTACTTATTCCTTTAAATTTGGCTTTGCTGTAGATAATTTTTTGAGGAGGATATTCAAAATAAGAATTATAAAGAGAATGAAATTTCTTGGTAATTTTATAATCAAATAAAACTTTTATTTTTTTCATCTTTTAATTATCCACCAATCTCTCCTGTCTCCAAAAAAAACTTGTAAATTTCTTTTTTTAACAAATTCTATTAAAGCATCACTAACTCCTGAATATTGTATGTCATGTCCTGAAATTATCCCTCTTTTTTTTATTTTGTTCCAATATAATTCTAAATCTTTTTTAACATACTCATATTCGTGATTCCCATCTATATATAAGAAATCTAAGAAATTATCTGGGATTTTTACATAAGCCTTATCAGACAATTCTTCTATCCAAAGATTTGTTTTACCCCATTTTTTATTTCTTTTACGGGCCTTTTTTTTAGCATCATTTAATGCAGGAATAATTTTATCTCTTTTATAATCTTCATATCTTTCATAAGGATCTATAAGGAAAAATTTTTTTATGTTTAATTTTTTATTCATCCAATAAGAATTTCTCCCTTGAAAAACTCCAATTTCTGCAGCAACTATTGGATTATTTTTAAAATAAACCATGGCAAATTTAACAGCTTCTTTTGGATTTTCACTTTTTATTTCTAAATTAAAATTTTTATTAATAAAATTTAAGAGTTTTGAAATCATTTTATACTATAAAACTTTTATATTAAAGTTTTTAAAGATTTCTAAGTTTTCTTTTTAGTTTTCCTCTAAGGGTATAAAATCTCAATAAGACTCCAAAGAATAATAAATCAATGAATAATACTTTAAATTTTTTATTTTTAATTAAATAATTTATTAATTCTCTTTTATTATATTTTCCAACATAAACTCCTTGATTCCATTTTTGTATCTCTTTTTGATACAATCCACTTATATATGCTACTTTTAATCTTGCTTTAAGAGAATATTTGTGAGAATGATAAACAATTGATTTAGGTTCATAAATTATTTTCCATCCTTTTTTTTCTACTGCTTTAGCCCATTTTTGATCTTCACCTCCAATATATTGGTAAGGGATTTTTTCATCATATTTATTTTTCTCCCAAACACTTTTTTTTATAGCTCCACTTGCATTAGAGAAAAAAGCACAAGATTTTTCACGTGCAGGAAACATTTTTTTTGTTTTAAATTCTTCTACAGGATTAAAATTCTTAATTGGTTCTTGTTTTCCAAAGACTCCTGCCACTTTTTTATATTTGAAGTGTTTAATTATGTTGTATGCCCAAAATTCATCTTTAGGGATTATATCTACAGAAACATAAAAAATAATATCTCCTTTTGATTTTTCAGCCCCTAAGTTAAAAGTATAAGCATGACTAAAATCTTTAGGATTTACATTAACAACTCTACATCCATAATTTTTTGCAATTTCGACAGTTCCATCTTTTGAAGAAGAATCTATAACAACAATTTCAAAATATTTGAACCTTTTTTGATGAGATATTTTATTCAATAATCTTTTAAGTAATTGAGAATGATTGTACGTTCTTATTACAATAGAGGTTTTCATTTTAAATTAGTAGCCTCTCCATATATTTTTTCTAGTTTTTTATTTCTTTCTTTAATAGAGAATTTACCTTCTGAAATTTCATTATATCCTGCCTCTCCCATTTTTCTTCTTAATGAAGAATCTTTTAGAAGAATAACCACTTTCTCTGCTAATTCAGATACATATTTTTCATCATAAAAATCTCTTAATTTATCAAAGTATCTTCCAGCAGGATAAAGAGGTTGAAAGTTTTTATCATGCCATTTAAAAGGATGATTTACTATAAATCCATTTACACAATCTTTTACAATTTCAGGAGCTGAGAAAATATCTCCCGCTACAATAGGTACCTTATAGTTCATTGCATCAAAAAAAGCATTACCCAATGATTCTAGATTAGTTGGATAAAGAAAAATATCTGCTTTTTTATAGAGCTCTCTCCAATTAGAAGAAACATATTCTTCAGTATCTGAGAATTCTATATTCTTTTTCCCTTCATATTTCTTTTTTAGTTTTTCTGGAACAGGTCCTCTCATAATTAACTTAAATTCTATTTTTCCATCTAATTTATCAAAAACTTGAAGCACAGTATTACCTCCTTTTTCCCAAAATCTTCTTCCTACCCATAAAATTATTGGAACTTTATTGCTTTGCTTTTCAAAATTTGGAATTGATTTTTTCCCTGGATAAATAACTTCCATTTTAGATTTTAAATGTCCTAAACCTCCACTTACTAAGGAAAGTTTGGAAGCAATTGTATGAGGCATTAATTTTTTACAATACTTTGAAGAAAGAGTTTTATTTACTTTAGAAAAATAACCTTTTCTTTTAACATTAGAAACATCCATCCCAAAAATACCTTCTAAATGTTCAACATCCATTACCCATGGAGTTTTACCTGAGTTCATGAGGTTGTTTGTAGAATGAATTATATCACAACCACGAGGGTCTATTTTTATTACAGGAGGTCTATTTTTAAGAGACAATACCCATAATTTTACTTTTAATTTGTGAAGGAGGCTAACTTTTTGAGTAGAAGAAGTTAATATCTTTTCATATTTGTAAATTATGTCTTTTGGAGGATAATTAATATAATCATAATATCCTGGATGAGGTCTTTTTCCTAGCCTTAAGAATACTTTTATCTTTTCCATTTTCATAAAAATTTTAATTAATAAGGGTTTTTAGTTATTTCTATACGCGTTTGCACTATTTTCAAATTCTTTCAAAGTATAAAGGGTCATAGGATGATTAATTGTGTTACTTAAAGAAATTGTGTTGCCAAATTTTCTTCCCAAATTTTTTAATTCCTCTATTTTCCCTAAATTCTTAACTATTTTTGAAGGAATTGTTATAACTTGAGGACTTGCTGAAGCTATTTTATAAATATCTTCAGGAGATCTTATACTTCCAATTATTAATTCACATTCTGTTTGTTTAGTTTTGTTTGCAACATAAGCTATTTCTTTTAAAGTCATTTCCCAAGCTGCATCAAAATATTTATCTTTATTTTGTTTTGCAATATCTTTCCAATCTGATTTTTTCAAGACTTCTTCAAGGTTATATCCTGACATTTCTAAAATATGTGAATCTAAC
The DNA here is from genome assembly GCA_023144035.1 of Candidatus Pacearchaeota archaeon. GTDB lineage: Archaea > Nanobdellota > Nanobdellia > Pacearchaeales > GW2011-AR1 > JAFCEV01. Next base: position 43,612 of record JAGLGM010000002.1, read on the forward strand.
ATACGATTAGCAAACATACTTACATACCCTTTACCATATTTAGTCGCAAGTAATGCTTGATAAGGACTTATACAGGCAGTTATATTTGTTTTAATATCTTGTTTTTTCAATTCTTCTGCAGCCATTAATCCCCCCATACACATTGGAATTTTGACAATTATATTACTTCCTAAACTTTTTAATTCATAAGCTTGTTCTAATAAGATATTTTTAATCTTAGAATCTTCTTGTTCTTCAAATTTTTCCATATTTATTCCTCTAAGGTCTGTTTCAAGGCTCACAGGAACATGAGGGTATTTATTAACAAGATTTTTACATGCTTCAATAAATCCTTTTGAAAGATCTCCTGTATCTTCCATAATTTTTGGATTTGTGGTGATTCCGTCATCTACTCCCTTAGAAAAACAATTTTCTATTTCTTCTAAACTTGCTGTATCTGCAAAAAATTTCATTTTTCAACCTTTCCTTGATGTTCTTTAATAACACCTGTTATTAAATTTTTTATTACAGGGTCTTCACATTTATCTTCTATTTCTTGTAATCTGGTCAATAACGAAAAACCAGTATACTCGTCTATTAATTCCTTAAGTCTAAATATAACACAATGTTGTAAAACCCCATGAAATCCTTCAACATGAGGTGTAGAATTTTTAGGAACAACAATACAAGAATCTCCAATCTCTTTTATTTTACCTCCGTTAAATCCTGACAATCCAATTATTTTTGCATTTTTCTTTTTAGCAATTTCCATAGCTTTAATAATATTTCCAGACCATCCACTACCTCCATGAACAGAAATTATAAGGATAACATCTCCTTCATCTAAAAGAGTATTTAGTAATCCAGCATATGCATTTTCCCATCCAGAATCATTTATCCAAGCAGTTAAAGCAGGTTGATTATCATTTAAACAAATTGCTCTAAATCCTTTAACTTCTCTAATTTCCTTTTGACTACTATCATTTACTACTGTTTTTAATAAATCCCCCACAAAATGTGAAGCAGTACTAGAACTTCCCCCATTACCCATTGTGATTACTTTTTTCCCTTTTTTCCAAGCTTCAAAAAGAATTTCTATAAAATTATTAATTTCGTTTCTATCTATATTTTGTATTATTTCTTTTGTCTCTTCCAAATATTTATCAATAAAATCTTTACTCATTTTCCCTGATATATTATTTTACAACCTTCCTTATCAAAACGAAAAGGCAATTCTTTTAGTCCTGCTTTTTTCATAACCTCTCTTAATTTATTTTTATTAGTTTCACAATAAAATAAAATAAATCCTCCGCCTCCTGCACCAACTAATTTTCCTCCAAGAGCCCCATTTTTAATTCCTAATTCATAAATAGAATCAATTTTATTTGAAGTCATATTTTTAGAAAACTTTCTTTTAGATTCCCAATGAACATTTAACCATCTCCCTATTTTTTGAGTATTTCCTTTTTCAAGAGCATTTTTTATTTCTTTTCCGACATCTTTTATAAAATGCATTTGTTTCATTTTTTCTTCATCAGATTCAAGATCTTCTTTTTGTTCATGAAGAATCTTAGTTGCAGAACGTTTTAATCCTGTACTAAAAAGTAAAAGGTTATTTTCTAATTCTTCTAAAGTAGTATAAGAGGCATCAATGCTATTGACAAGTACCTTGCCATTTTTCTCTATTTCTAAGTTTAATATATCTCCAAAAGAGGCCATATATTGATCTTGTTTTCCTATAGGTTCTTTTAAAATATTCATTTCTATATCTGCAGCTTCTTCAGCTAATTTTTTATTAGATATGTCTTCTTTTTTATATGCATGAAGAGCTTTTAATAAAGCAACTAAAAAAGAGCTAGAGGTTCCTAAACCAGTTCCTGCTGGAACATCAGCTAAAGAAGTTATTTCTAAAGGATTATTATTAATTTTTAAATATTTTAATGCTGCTTTAACACGGGTATGAATAATATCATCTACTTTTTTTACAGACTCATTTTCAGAATAACGGATAAGAAATTTGTCATAGAAATTTCTCTTTTCAAGGATTATATAAATATATTTGTCAATAGCTACAGAAATCATAGATCCTCCAAATCTTGAAGAGTAAAAAGGTAAATCAGTACCTCCTCCACCAAGAGAGATTCTTAAGGGTGCTCTTACAATAATCATAAACTATTTAGAAGAAATATCTTTATAAATATTTTCCTTATAAAGCTTGTGCAGAAATCTTTATAAAGAGATAATTTACTACTTTTTCCCTAATTTTCTTATTTCTTCAGCAACCTCTATTAAATTTGGCGAAGTAAAGTCAGGAAAAATACCTGCTTTATGTTGTAATTCAAGAATATCTAATCTTGGAATGCCTATTCTAAATGTTTTTTTAACATGTGCATTTTGTCCAGTTTGAATATCACTTAAACTGTCTCCGACAAAATAAGAATTTTTAACATCAATCTTAAAATCTTTTTTTGCTTTTTCAATTAAGCCTATCTTTGGTTTTCTACAATCACATTCTCCTGTAAGCCTAGGATGATGGGGACAACAATAAATTTCATCTATTTTTAATTCTTTTTTTAGAAATTCATTAATCTCTTTTAATTTATTTTCATTGACATAGCCAAACGCAACACCTGGTTGATTTGTAATTACAATAATTCTAAAACCCATTTCTTTAAATTTTTGAATGCCTTCTTTAACATTATCAATTATTTTTACTTGATTGATTGTTGCAGGAGACATAATTTTTCCATCAACTTTATAAATATTTTCATTAATTACTCCATCTCTATCTAAAAAAATAGCTTTATTTTCATGAAAGTCGAAATTTTCTTGTTTTTTTGTTATTTCTGGTTTTAAATATGGCAAAGAAAATTGTTTTGATTCTAGCTCATTTTTACATAATTCATATTTTTCTATTTTTCCAATTTCTCTAAAATAATATTCATCTATCATAAATGCATATATCCTTTCTCCAATAGTTAATAAATGTGGGAAAATATCTTTAGCAAAATCTGAAAATCCTTTAGGAATATAATTTAAAATTTTTGGACTGCAAACATATAACCCTGAATTTGAAAGATAAAATTCTTTACATAATTCATGAAAAAGTTCATCAGAGGGTTTTTCTACAAATTTTGTAACTTGCAAATCTGAATTTGTAAACAAAAAACTTGCAGGAGGTTTTGATATTGGTTTTTTTCTTAAAGCAGTTGTTATAATTCCTCCTTTTGATTTATGATATTTCATAAATTTTGTTAAATCAATATCAGTAATACTGTCTCCATAAATTACAAAAAAATCATCATCTTTTAATAAATCTTTAAAATTATTTAATGCTCCTGATGTTCCAAGCATCTCTGGTTCGTATGAAAAATAAAGTTTAACACCCCATTTTTCTCCTGTGCCAAAGTATTGTTTAATTTTATCAGGAAGGTAGGATGTATTTATTGCTATTTCATTTATTCCATGATTTTTACATAATAAAATAAGATATTCTAATACTGGTTTTTTCATTATGGGAATCATTGGTTTTGGAAGTGTGTCTGTTAAGGGGCGAAGTCTTTCTCCCCTTCCTGCTGCCAAAATTATTGCTTTCATAAAAATTTAATTATAATTATATTTATAAAGTATTATATTGAAAAAAGTATATGAAAAATCTTAAAGGTTTACTTATTTATCCTCCTGCTCAGTTAATGAAACAAGAAAGAGCACGACCAGATGGATCTCTTGGTTTAATTTATTTAGCTTCTTCTTTAGAATCAAAAGGAATAGAAACAGATATTTTAGATGCTTCTGTTGGGGTTGCTGAACACAATATACAAAACACTTTTTATAATCCTATCAAACAAGAAAACGGGCTTGTTAGAATTGGAATGGAATTTGAAGATATTGCAAATTATATTAAAAAGAAAAATTATAATTTTGTAGGAATTAATTCTAATCTTACACCTCAAACAAGAATGGCTTTTGAAACAGCAAAAGCAATTAAACAATTAAACCCAAAAATTCCAATTTATGCTGGAGGAGTAAATGCAAGAGCACTAAACAAAAGATTTTTAGAAACAGGACATTTTGATGCGATTTGTTTAACAGAAGGAGAAATTATCTTTCCAAGAGCAATAATTGAAGGAGTTGAAAATGTTTCTGGTTTTGCATATAAAGATAAAAACGGAAAAATAAAAGTTAATCAAGTAGATGAAACTTGTTTTCCAGAAAATTTAGATGATTTACCAATACCTGCTTGGGAAAAATTACCCTTAGATAAATATGGGCAAATAGCTTCTCCTCATGGTGTAGATGTTACTGGAAAGAGTAACCATAGATATGCTCCAATAATGACTTCGAGAGGGTGTGTTTGGCATTGTACCTTTTGTCATATATCCACAGAAAAAGAAAATATTGGAAAATTAAGAACACATTCAATTGAGAGGGTTTTAGAGGAGATGAATGGATTAAAATCTTTAGGAATAGAAAAACTCTTTTTTGAAGACGACACTCTTTTAACAAGAAAAAAAAGAGCTAAAGAAATTTTTTCAAAAGCTAGAGAAAAAGAGTTTTTAATAGCAAATGTTAATGGAGTGAATTTAATTGATTTTTATAATAAAAAAGACTGGAGTATTGATATAGAGTATTTAGAAATATTAAAACAAGCAGGATATGAACAAATAGTTTTTCCTGCAGAATCTGGATCTCAAAGAATTTTAGATAAATATGCTTCAGGGAAAGTAAAATTAGAAAAAATGGATTTACCTGTTTTAATGAAAACAATGGTAAATATGGGAATCAAAGCTCCAGTAAATATGATTATTGGATTTCCAGATGAAACTGAAGAAGAAATACAAAAAACAATAGATTTAGGGAAAAAACTAAAAGAAAATGGAGCACCCTATGTAAGTTTTTTTCTTCCAATTCCTTTTCCAGGGTCTAAACTTTATGATATTGCAATTAAAGGAAATTATTTAAATAGAGATTTTAATCCAGATATGATGAATTGGAAAAGAGCAATAATGACAAATACTTTTGTTCCTCCTAAAAGGCTGGAAGAAATAAGAGATTATGCAAATGAATTAGTTAATGATAAGGATTTTATTAAAAGAGCAGTACAAAATACTATTGGATATAAATTATAATCTATTTTACAGCACAAGTAAATATAAAAACACATTTAACATAATCTTTTTTATGAAAAAGAAAAATATTTTTATTACAGGCGTTGCAGGATTTCTTGGAAGCCAGCTTGCAGAATCACTTATCAAAGAAGGATATAAAGTAAGAGGAAATGATAATCTTATTGGAGGGTATGAAGATAATCTTCCTGCAGATTTGGAATTTCATAAAATAGATTGCAATGATTTAGAAAATATGAAAAAAATAACTAAAGGTACAGATATATTATATCATTGCGCGGCCCATCCTTATGAGGGTTTGAGTGTATTTTCCCCTTCAATGGTAACTAATTCCGTATTTCAAGCAACTTCAACCACTTTATCTGCATTTACTCAGAATAAGGGAGAAAGATTTGTTTTTTGTTCTAGTATGGCAAGATATGGTATGAATCAAACACCTTTTACAGAAGATATGGAAACAAGACCTCAAGACCCCTACGCTATTGCAAAAGTAGCAGCAGAAGATTTAACAAAATTAATGTCTAGAATCCATGGTTTTGAATATTCTATAGCTATTCCCCATAATATTTATGGACCTAATCAAAAATATGACGATCCTTTTAGAAATGTTGCGGCAATTTTTATAAATAAAATGTTAAGAGGCGAGCAACCTAAAATATATGGAGACGGTAATCAAAGAAGATGTTTTTCATATATTAAAGATGATGTTCCTTTACTTGCTGATTTAGGATTAAATCCAATTGCGTCTGGAGAAACAATTAACATTGGGCCAGACGACGAATTTGTTACAATTAATTATTTAGCAAAAACAATTGCAGAGATAATTGGGTTTGATTTGAAGGCAGAATATTTTCCAGAAAGGTTACAAGAAGTACAAGAAGCTAATTGTAGTGCAGATAAAGCTAAAAGGCTTTTTGGATTTAGTCCCAAATATACTTTGCAAAAAGGGCTCGAAGAGATGGTTGATTGGGTTCAAGAAAGAGGGCCTAAAAAATTTGGTTATCATTTACCTGTGGAAATTGTAAACGAGGACACTCCTGAAACTTGGGCAAAAAAAATAATGTGAATAAAACTCTAATATTTCATCTAATTTTTAATTTAAGATGAAAAGTTATTTTAATTTAGAAAGAGAAGATTTACTCTCTTTTAATTTTTTTAGACCCTCTCTTTTAATTTCTTCTTCAGATTTTAAAATAGGCCCTCCCCATTTTCTTTTAATAATCCATTCTCTAAAATCTAGTTCCAATTCTTTAAATTCTTCTTTAGTTAGAGATTCTGTTTCTATATTTGCACCACCAGAAAAGGTTTTATCTACTTGATAATAATTATCAAAATCTTTATTTATGTGAGTAATTCCATATTTTTCAGGATGTTTCCAAACATCTGTTCCTGGATAAGGAACAAAATTACTTATAAAAAATTGATCTGGATTTGTTTCTTCTATAAATCTTTTAGTCTCTTCTATTGTTTCTTTTGTTTCCCCTGGAAAACCTAAAATAAAAAAAGATCTAGAAGTAATTCCTGCTTCTTTAGCCCATTTAATTACATCTTTATTATCTTGTACTGTAGATTTTTTATTCATTTTATCAAGTATTTTTTGAGAACCGCTTTCAATACCCCATGCAAGCATGTCACAACCTGCTTCTTTTAATCTAAAAAAATCTTCTTGATTATTTATTCCTGCTCTTCCAAAAGCTCTAAATCCTATATCTAATGGTTTAAATAAATCTAACATGGCATACAATCTTTTTCTATCTATTGTAAATATATCGTCTTGAAAATTATATTTTTTTATACCATATTTTTCTTTCAATCCTTTTATCTCTTCTGCAACTGATTCTGGAGATCTTTTTTTAACTGTTTGATGAGATTTATCTAAACCACAAAAAGAACAACTATAAGGACAACCTCTTGAAGTAAGAAGAGTTAGAGAAGTTTCTCCCCCAATAGTTCTTTTATAACTAAAAGGATCAATTAAATGATATGCTGGATTAGGATATAAATCTAATTTTTTTTCTAATGCTTTTTGATAATATCTTTTATTATTTGGAAAATCTTTTAATATATCTAAGAATGCCAATTCTCCTTCGCCAATCACAATTATGTCAAAAAGAGAACTCATTTCTCTTGGAGCTTCTGTAGGGTGAGCACCTCCTACCACAATTTTTGCAGAAGGGTTTTTTTCTTTACAAATTTTAGCAATATTTTCTGAGATTTTAATAGAAGGGACATAAGTTGTTATCCCATAAACATTTGCTGAACCAATTTGCCAATCTTCTTGAGATATGCCTGATAAATCATTAACTTTTACAGAATAACCTTCTTTTTCTAATGTTGATGCAATATATAAGAGACCTAAGGGTGCATCAAGTTTGTCTTCAAGCCCTTCTGGATGAGGAGGGTGTATTAATTCTATACTTAAATTTTTTATCATATCTTTTCCCATGAATTTCTTTCTTTTCTTTTCAAAGAGATTTCTTTTAAATTTTTTATATTTTCTCGGTACGCCTTAATAAGTAATCTTGATTTTTCAAAAGGATTTTTACTTAAAATTGCTGAACCAAAATGCATTATGGTGTGCTTTAAAATATTAAAAAAATCAAAATTAAGCCATTCAAATCTGATTCCATGTTTTTTTTGAAGAAACCATTTTCCTCCATCATGTTTAAGGTTTTTTATAGAAGCACTTCCATGGTGAATTAATTTTATATTTCCCACATAAATAATTTTAAATCCTTTTTTCCCAGCTCTATAACAAAAATCTGTTTCTTCCCCATATAATGGAGAAAATTTTTCATCAAACAAACCAATCTCATTTATAACCTCTTTTTTAATTAAAAAACAAGCACCCATCATGGTTTTAAGTTCCTTGATTTGAAAGGTTTCTTTTGTTTCTAGAACATCTTGTTTAGTTTTCAAAAATTGTATTTTTCCGTTTTTAAAAAAATATTGTAAATAACCTCCAGGATAAATTAATTTACATCCAAGAATTCCAATTTTTTTATCAGATTCTGCTACATCAACCATTTTTTTTAACCAATCTTTTTCAATAAATTCTATATCATCATTTGATGAGAGAATATAATCTGGAGCATCTTCTTTGAATATTTTTTTTATGCCTTGGTTAATAGTTTTTGAAAATCCTATATTAACTTTATTTATTGAAAGATTAACCCATTTAAATTTTTCTTTTATTCTTTTACCAATTTCACCTTTTCCACTATCATCCATAAGGTAAACCTTATAATTTTTATAATTTGTATTCTTCTTCAGAGAAGAAAGACATTTTTTAAGGATTTCTTCTTGATTACATGTTAAAATAATAATTGCAACTTTTTTTTCCATCTAATTTTAGAGTTAGATGGCTTTTTAAAGATTATTCAAATAGAAAATACTTTTACTTTTAAAAAAGGTATAATAAATTATAGAAATATTTAAGTACAAAGAAATCTCTGTTAAAAAACAATAAAATGGAAAGCAATTCCTTTAAACCAATAGATGAATTAGAAATAAATGGTTATTGTTTAAAACCAGAAATAGCTCCAACTTTTGGAGATGATAGAGGTTATTTTACAGCTATTAATTTTGAAAGTGGAATGAAAAGAGCTTATTTAATAAGAAATCATAAAGCAGGAATTATAAGGGCTTTTCATGGGCATAAAAAAGAAGAAAAAACATTTTACTGTATAAAAGGGGCTTTTAAAGTTATTTGTATTTCTATGGATTCAAGGGATTGGAAGTCATTTACAATAACTGAAAAAGGAAATAATGTCTTAAAAATTCCTTCAGGAGTTTATAATGGATTTGTTTCTTTAACAGATGATTCTGAATTATTAGTTTTAAGTAGTAGTACTTTTGAAGAAAGTATAGGAGATGATTTTAGGATTCCTTATGATGCTTTAGGAAAAGAAGTTTGGAGAGTGGAACACAGATGAAATTTGCAATAGTTGGAGGTTTAGGATATATTGGGCAAGTTTTACAAGAAGAATTAATAAAAGCAGGACATGAATTTAAAGTAATTGATAATGATATGATGGATTTACATGGCTGGAATGATAAATTAAATATGTTAGATTCTGAAGATTTAATAAAAATAAAAGAGATAATAGGAGGTTGTGATGTGGTGGTAAATTTAGCAGCAATTGTAGGAGATCAAGCATGTTTAGAAGATACAAGACTAGCAATGGAAACAAATTGTCAAGGGGTTCAAAATATTGTTGGAATATGTAATGAATTAAATAAAAAGATAATTCATACAAGTACATGTAGTCTTTATGGATTTAATGATGAATTATTGTCTGAAAACTCTCAAGTTTTTCCTGTTGATTTTTATGGTCAAACAAAATATCAGCAAGAAAGATTTATTTTAGAAAACTCAAGAGATTATTGTGTATTTAGATTAGGAACTGCTTATGGGTGGAGCCCTAGGATGAGATTTGATTTAGTAGTTAATACTTTTTTAGCAAAAGTTTTTTTCAAAGAAAAACTTTCTGTTTTTGGAGGAAATCAATGGAGGCCCTTTGTACATATTAGAGATGTTAGCAGAGCGATTATTTTTGCAGCAGAGAGAGAATTAAGAGGGATTTATAATTTAAGTGTAGAAAATGTAAAAATTTCTGAATTACCTCAAAGAATGCCTCTTCAAGATATTGAAGTTGAAATAAATGAAATGAAAGAAGATCCTAGAAATTATAAAGTAGAAAATTCTAAAATTTTAAATGAAGGATTTAAATTTGAATGGAATCTTGAAAAAGGAATGGAAGAGATTGTCGAAAAGATGGTAGAAATTAAAGATTATCAAGAAGATAAATATTCTAATTATAAAATGCAAAAAGTAATTCATAAAAAAGCTGAAAAGAAAAATCCAAGAATTTTAATACTTGGAGCAAAAGGAATGGCAGGACATATAACAACTGAGTTTCTAAAAGAAAATACAAATTGGGAGATTCTCTCATTTGATAGAAGTAATTTTGAAGTAGAAGATAGTAGAAGTTGGAAAGAAAAAATAATTCAGCTTAATTCTGAAAATCAAATAGATCAAATTATAAATCTTATTGGAATATTAAAACCCCAAGCAATGAAAGATCCAATATTAGCTATGAAAATAAATTCATTATTCCCTCATGAGTTAGCTGCTTTATGTACTAGTCTCAATATTAAGTTGATTCATATAAGTACTGATTGTTGGGAAGATTTAGATGTTTATGGTAGAAGTAAAAGGGCAGGAGAATTAAATTATCCAGAACATTTAACTATTAGAACAAGCATAATTGGACCTGAATTAAAATCAGAAGGCTCTGGACTTTTCCATTGGTTTATGGGTCAAAAAGAAGAAGCAAATGGATTTGTAAATCATTATTGGGATGGAGTTACAACCTTAGAATTAGCTAAAAAGATAAAAGAAATTTTAGAATCTTACCCTGAATTAAATAATACCTTAGATTTAAGAACAAAACAAAAGGTAAATAAATTCGAATTATTAAATGATATTAAAAATGCTTTTAATAAAGATATTCTTGTAAATAGAAAAGAGACAGAAGTTATTGATAAAACAAATAATAATCCAGACATGGTTTGTGAAGAAAGCTTAAGAGAACAATTAATAGAATTAAAAGAATGGATGGTTAAACATCAAAGTTTTTATGAACAATATTTTTTAAATTCAAATTATGCAAGAATTAATTAATTAATAAATTAAGATATTTTTTCCCCCACTTTTCTAAAGATAAATTTTTAATAGTTTTTAAAGAGTTATTTATGATTTTTTTCATTTCTTTTTTATTTTTAATAGCTTTTAAAATTCTTTTACCTTCTTTAACATAGTCTCCACTAAGAATTAATCCATTTATTTTATCTTTGAATATTTCTTGATTTGCCTCTTTATCAGTAACAATTAAACATCCAGAAGCCATAGCTTCAGAAGTTACCATTGTAGGAGCCCCTCCTTCACACCTAGACATAGAAAAGAAAATATTTGATGCATTGTAATAATAAAGAATATCTTTTCTTTGTTGAGGAGGTAAGAATATTGTAAATCTGTTGTTTAATAAATGTTTAACTTTATTTTTTTCTGCACCAATTATGATTAATCTAAAATTATTATCTAATTTATATATTTCTTTTGATAAATTTATAACTTTATCTAACCCTTTTGTCCAAAAACCTCCTCTTCCAACATATAAACCATAAATCTTTTTTTCATCCAAAATTAGTTTTTTTCTTACCTTTTTTTTATCTCTTAATTTAAAATCTTTTAGATCTACGCCTGTTCTTATAACATCTATATTTTTTCTAGTTCCATGTAAATTAATAAGATCATTTTTTACATGTTCAGAAACACAAATTACTTGATTAGCTTTTTTCATAGGAAACCTTTCAATAAAATAAGGAATAATTAATATAGGGTAAAATAAGATTCTTTTTAATTTATTAAATCTTTTTAAATGATTTTTATAAAAATGATATGTAGACCCGTGATAAGTGTGAATTAATTTAGTATTTTTTTTAGAAGATTCCATCCATAAACCTGTAAACCCATGAGAATTAAGAAGATTAAATTTATTTCTTTTTAAAAAATTTCTAACTTTAAATTCAAAAATAAAATTTCCAATAAAAGAAATGTCAGGAGCTTTTATTTGAAAAAAATTAACTTCTTTATCTATCTTTTTTTTATTTTCTGAGCCTTTATAGATTAAAGAAAGATTTACATCTTTACTTAAACAGGAAATCAAATTCTTTTGATATAATGCTAGCCCTCCCAAAAAATTAGGATCTGAGGCAAGAATTATACCCACATTTAATTTATTTTTTTTCATATTAATACCAAATTTTAATTTTAATTTTTCTATCTAACCTTTTTTTGTAAATAAGTTTTAGATGGCTTAACATATACCAATAACCTTTCATTAAAATTACTATATTTTTAAGAAAATTATCTTTAAATTTAGCGTTTTTTATTGTAACATTTCCTTTTTCATTTTTTTTCTTTAAAAACGTAACTAAAGGCAAATAAAATAGAACTCTTATAATTCCATAATGTAATTTCATATTTATTAAAGAGAAAATTATGTCATTTTTGAGCCTTACATAATTTCTTTTAAGCTCAGCATCTCTATTTATAGTTACACCCTTATAATGAACTATTTTTATATCTGTTCTAGAAACAAGTTTAAAACCAGCTTTTTTAACTCTCATACAATAATCTGTTTCATCTAAAAGATAAGGAGTAAATATTTCATCAAATAAACCCACTTTTTTTATAACTTTTCTACTAGCTAAGAAAAAAGCAGTAATATGGTCAAATTCTACTAATCCTGTTGCTTCTTTATCTAAAGTAATTAAGGGTCCTTTAAAATATCCTCCTACATTTTGAGAAATTCCATCTTCATAAATCGGATTTGTTCCAACAAGCCCAATTTTAGGATCTGATTCAGCTGTTTTCACAACTTCAGACAACCAATTTTTATCAATTATTATTATGTCATCATTAAGAAGGAAATAATAATCTGGATCATACTTTTTCAAAGAATATTTTATTGCAGAATTACATCCCCCTGCAAAATAAATATTTGCATTGTTTTCAATTAAATCAACCCATTTATAATCTTTTTTTATCATTTCATTAGATCCATTTGTACTTCCATTATCTGAGATAATTACTTTGTAATTATTATAATCTGTAACTTTTTTTAAAGAGTCTAAACATCCTCTTAAAAGTTTTAAATCTGAATTATAAGTTACAATTAGTATTGCCACTTTTGGTTGTTTTTTCATTTTATTTTTTTAAAAACTTTTGTAGTGTGTTTACCTCCAAGATATTGGTAATTTTGATTTGAAAATAAATAATCTTCGAGAAAATCATTAACACCTTTTAAATTAGTATCGTGGAATGCAATAATTCCTCCTTTTTTAAGATATTTACACCATTGGAAATCTGTTTTAACTCCTTCATAAGTATGTAAACCATCAACAAAAATAGAATTTATTATTTTTTTATTTATATTTTTATTCCAAAAATTAAATGCTTCATCAGAAGTTAAAGGAAAAAGCATAATTTTTCTTCCGAGAGTATTTTTAATAAATCTTAAGTAAACATCCTCAGGATATTCACCTAATAAAGTTCCTGTTTCTGAATCTCCAATATAAGGATCAATTCCAATAACAAAATTATTTTTAGATAACCTCCTTGTAGTTTGTCCACCAAAAATACCTATCTCCAAGATTATCCCATTTTTCCCCATATATTCCAATAAAAATCTTAATTCTTCTCCAGCAACCCCTTCTTCATTAAGATTTATTTTTTTTGCTTTTTTAAGTATTTTATGGATTGCCCTATATAAAAAAGGAAATTTTAGGAGAGTTTTTTTTAAGTTAATTCTCAATTTAGAACTTGTTTGAGGTTGTTTAGATTTCATTTTAAAACTTATAGTCCAGGAATCTTTTTATTTTTCCCTGTATAATATCCATAAAGATAAGGCATTGCCCTCATAAATCTTAGAACATTGCTTTTGAAAGACAATCCTAAATCTGCAAATTTAATTTTTCTCCCTTTATTTTTAGATTGAAGTAATTTAGGATAAACTTTATTTTCTACAAGTTTTCTAGTGGTTACTCCATATCTATAGGTTTTTTTAAAAAGATTTGTCCAACTCCAAGGTTCTTGATGAAATATTGCTGGTTTTTCTTCATTTCCAATTTTTCCTAATTTTTTAGATAATTTGTAGGCTTCAAGATAAATAATTGCATGGTCATGAGCAACACACAAAGGAAGTATTTTTTTAGGCATATTTTCAAATGCCTTTATTAGAATATCTTTCTTATAAAATCTTGGTAAAATCACTCCTCCAATAGGATTTATAAAATCTTTTGAATATTTTTGAACTAATTCTCTATCAGCATCATATAATATTTCAAGTAATCTTTTTGGTTTCCAACTTCTTTCATAAAACCAAGCCATATCAAATTCTTTCATAGATTTAACAGAATTTTTAATTGTGTTTGAATCTAAAATGTGATCAGAATCAACTAGTGCAATAAATTTTCCTTTAGCCTTTTTAACTCCTATACCTCTAGCACCCAATAATGTTCCCTCATATTGGAAAACTTTTACATTTTTAAATTCATTAATTATCTCTAATGTTCCATCAGTACTGTTACTATCAATTATAATTATTTCAATATTTTCATAAGTTTGTTTTTTAACACTTTCAAGAGTTTTTCTTAAGGTTTTCTTATTATTATATGTAGGTATTGTTATTGAAACTAATTCTTTCATTTAAATAATTCTTTAAAATTCTTTATAAATTTTTGTGTGCTCTTATTTAAAAGTGTGTTGATACAATATTTTAAAAATCTTTTAAATTAAGTATGTTTTCTATTTTAGAAATCTTTATAAAATAAATTCTTTTAAGTCTTTTATGAAAAAAGCATTGATAACAGGAATAACAGGGCAAGATGGAAGTTACCTTGCAGAATTTCTCTTAGAAAAAGGATATGAAGTATATGGAATGTATAGGAGAACAAGTATGGATTCTTTAGGAAGAGTAGGTCATTTAAAAAAACAAATAAAATTAGTAGAAGGAGATTTAACAGATATTGGCTCAATGATTAATCTTTTGAAGGAAATAAGGCCAGACGAAGTGTATAATCTTGCAGCACAATCTTTTATTCCAGCATCTTGGACACAACCTATCTCAACAGCTGAAATTTCTGGGATGGGTGTTTTAAGATTATTAGAAGCTATAAGACATGTTGATAATAAAATAAAATTTTATCAAGCATCAACTTCAGAATTATTTGGGAAAGTAAGAGAAATGCCTCAAACAGAAGAAACCTCTTTTTATCCTAGAAGTCCTTATGCAGTATCAAAAGTATTTGGACATTTTATAACAAAAAATTATCGAGAGAGTTATAATCTGTTTGCATGTAGCGGGATTTTGTTTAATCATGAATCGCCTAGAAGAGGAAAACAATTTGTTACTAGGAAAATAAGCCATTCTGTTGCAAAAATAAAATTAGGATATCAAGATTATTTTGAAATGGGAAATATTGATGCAAAAAGAGATTGGGGATTTGCAGGAGATTATGTAGAGGCAATGTGGTTAATGTTGCAACAAGAAAAACCAAATGATTATGTGATTTCTACAGGGGAAACAAAATCTGTAAGAGAATTTATAGAGGAAGCATTTAATGTTGTTAATATGCCTATTCAATGGGAAGGAGAAGGCCTAAATGAAGTTGGAAAATATAATGGAAAAGTAGTAATTAAAGTAAATCCTCAATTTTACAGGCCAGCAGAAGTACAAATTTTGTTAGGAAATCCAGAAAAAGCAAGAAGAGAATTAGGTTGGGAGTGCAAAACCAAATTTAAGGAGTTAGTTAGGATAATGGTTGAAGCAGATTTAAAAGAACTTTCTGAAAGAGGTCTGACAAATAGAGATAAAGGACCTTTAGATTCCTAAATATAATGCATAGAATTTAATTTTCTAAAAATTTATCAATATCATATATAAAATTATTAGTTTTTATTTCTTGTTTGTGGTTTTTTCTCCCTTTTTTATTTGAAAAATTTTCAAGAGCCTTAAAAATTTCTTTGACCATTTTATCTTTTTCATGCATTTCTTTTATTTTATAAAATCCTTTGTGATCTTTAATTAAATCAATATACCCTCCTTCATTAACTGCTATTAAAGGTTTTCCTGCAGATAAAATTTCTAGAGGGACTATCCCAAAATCTTCAGAATATCCTAAGAACATTCCCACACTACAATTAGAAACTAGGTTTTCTAGTTCTTTTTCACCCACTTCTGTCAAAATCTCAACATTTTTAGTAGATTTTGATAATCTCATTAATTTTTTACAATATTCTTTATTTTCAGGAGTTCCAACAATAAATAATTTCTTTTGAGGATATTTTTTAACAAATTTTTTCCAAGCTAGAATTAATAAATCTTGTCTTTTTGGAGGATTTAATCTAGAATAATATAAAAAATAATTTTTGTCTTTTATTTTTAGTTTATTGAACCTTGAAAATTCTACAGGAGGATAAATAATCTCTATTTTTTTGTTATTAATTAATTTATGTTCTTCTCCTCTTTTTTTACTCAAGTGAGAAATAAAAGCAACCTTATCAAATTTTTTCCAAGCGAATTTTTCAAAAAATTTGTAAATTTTTACAGAAGTTAAATAAAAGATTTTTGAGACTTTACTTGGATATCTATTTTTTAAGTTCCATTTAACAATTTTTTTATTTGCATCTCTTAAAGGAGTATAAACATATCCATATGTTTTACCTTTTTTATAATTTCTAAAGATTACAAATTCTGCTAACCCAGAAGTTGAAATTAAGAATCTGTCATACCTTTCTAAAGGTATTTTTTTAAAAATACTTATTGGAAAAAATAATCCTCTCAATATATGGTATCTTGAAATTTTCTCCCCCCATTTAGGGTTCAAAACTTTTATTTTATATTTTTTAAATTCTTTAAATGTATTTTCTTTATCATAAACCCAAGTATATAAATCAATTTTGTGTTTTGATTTTTCTAAAATTTCTAATACAACTTTTTCTGCTCCCCCTCTACTTTTAATCCAAGGGTGAAAAAGAGCAATTTTTTTCTTAGGCATTTTATTTAATAAATTTTAAATTATCGTATTCTGCATACTCTCCAGCAGTATTTAAGAATTCCTGTCTTGCAATTATATTGTCTTGGTGATTAATTTCCCATATTTTAATAGGTCCTTGAATTCCTTGGTAATAAACAAATTCATTTAAATTAAGTCCTTGATTATTTAAATTATCTACAAATAGGCTTGGTTCAGAGTGCACTAGATTTACTCCAGGATAATTATCAAAAGCATCATTTAAGATATATAACTGGCCCACTAAACTATTCATAACTTGTGGAGAAAGATAAATTACTGCTCCAAGTTGATCTACTCCTACTCCTTGACTATTTGAAGAAATAGAAGGAATAAAATATGCTACAGTTTCTAAACCTTCTCCAAGATCTATAATAACACCTTCATAATATACATATCTTAAAGGAATTTGAAATTGTTCTCCATTATAAAAAAAGACTCCATAAACTTTATCAAAAGGACTTGTACCTTGCTTATTTATTTCTAAAATTATCCCTCCTATCACAGTTTTTTGAGAAGGTAAAAAGACATCTTTTCCTTCTTGATTAAAAATTATATCTTCATCTACAAAAGCACCACCACTAGAAAAAATTCTTAATTCTTTATCAGAGGTTTCTTGAGTTTGAGAAGAATCTACTAAAAATGTTGGAATCATAGAATATCTATCATTTGTTGTTGCATCGCTTCCTATTTTGCTATAAGCAGAATATTTACCAATATCTGTAGGGTCAATTAATAAATAAGATACATCATGTGCTTTCATAAAACTTAAAGCTGTTTCAGGATAAGGAGTTGTTAAAACATATCTTCCAATTAAATGGTCCCAAAAAGCATTTCCATGACCTCCATCTGTTATTGTTGGACGCTCTCCCAAATATTGAACCCAATAACCATAATCCCACCAATGAACAAATATACTTTCAGAAGGAGTGTTATCTCTTACCCAAGACATTGCTTTTTGCCAATGAAGATTTGCAGAAGGACCAGTATATTTTGCTTGTTGAATCACATTTCCTGTAAAACTAAAAACACTGCTTATTAAACCAATTACAACTAAAATTAAGACTACAAAAACAATTAATTTTAGAAGTTCGTCTTTGCTTTTTTTAAAATATTCAAATAATTTTACTGAAAAATAACCTACCATGAAACAAATAAAAGGTGCCATAATAAAAAAGAACCTAATTGCTCCTCTTCCAGCAACTAATATAAAAAATAACCAAGAGACAATAATTAATAATTCACTTTTTATATTAACTTTTTCATTAAAATAAAGCCAGATAAAGTAAATAACAAAAATAAGAATACTAATAAAATAAAATAATTTACTTATATTATTAAAACCATTAAATAAAGAGGTTTCAGAAATTCTACTAAATAAAATACCAGAAATTAAAAGTATCCAAGTTAATGAAAATATAATTTTGTGATTTTTCTTTTTGACTCCTTTAGATATTTCAAAACCTAAAAAGGCCATTCCAAGATAAAAAAACCAAAAAAAGAATTTACCTACTTGATTCATCCAATCTATAAGATAAGGTTGAGCATTTTCAGCAACAGTTGAACCAATTCTACTTTCTCCAAAAGGATCTAATAAACCAGAAAGTAAACTAAATATAAGGGTAAATAAATTTCTATCTAATAAAAAAAGAATTATTGCTCCTAAAATAAGCATAATCCCTCCGCTAATAAGAACTCTATATTTTTCTAAGTTTCCTTTTAGATATTTCTTTTTATTTATTATTAGAAAGTAATCTATAAATATAAATAATAAAACAATAGTTACTAAAATATTAGTTCCAGAAATAAAATGATTAAACATTCCTACAAGAGAAAACCCATACATTGTAGAAAATATTGCGGTAAATAAAAACCAAACAAGATAAAACACCAAATAATTTTTTAATATATTTTTCTTATTTTCTTCATTATTTTTTTCTTTAAATAACCATATTAGCAAGAAACTTAAAGGAATAATTATGAAAGTAAATGTTGCAATACCACTCCAACTTGCAAAATTAAACGCAGAGAAGAAAGCAGTTGCAATACCTAGAAGAGATATTTTAATTAAATTATTATTTTTTCTTCCTGTTTCTTGAGATTTTTTGTCCAGAAAATTTATAGATAAGGCATAAACCAGTAAAACCAAGAAAAAAGAAAACATACCAATTGATTCATGATCTGAAAAACCAGCTAAAGTCCTATATAAATACATAGGAATTATTGCAAGAAAACCAGTACTAATTAGTGCAGTAATTTTAGATTTTGTTAAAACAAAGATTAAAAAGAAAAAAGCGATTAAACCAAGTAGAAAAAAGATTACAGGAGAAACAACATTTACAAATTGGATAGAAACATCTGGATTAAATATTGTAAAGAATTTATACAAACCCACAGTAGCCCTTGGAGTAAATTCATTTGTATAGCCTAAATTAAGAGAAGGATATCTCATAAGGTCTGCATCTGGAAGACCTCCTTCAGAAATCATTGTTTCAGCAACTCTTAAAAAATAAAAAGGATCAAGTGCAAGAGGAATATTTTCTCCGGTTGTAGAATCTACAAGAAGAGGTAGATTTTGTAATCTAATCCAAGTACCTCCTATTAAGATAATGATTAAAAGAATCATAATTAAGATATTTAGAGCTTTTTTTTGCTGAAATAAATTTAAAGCTTTTTTAAATCCACTTTTAATATCTTTTAAACTTTCTTTAATATCTTTTCTTTCATTTACTTGAATAATATTATCATCTCCTTTAATCTCAACTTTTTTTACATCCTGAACTCGAACAACATTATCATCTCCTTTAATTTCAATTTTTTCTCCATCATCTATAATTATCTTATTATCTTCCCCACTTATTTTTATTTTATCTTCTTCCATATTTTATTTCAAAGAGAATTGTGTTTTAAAACTTTGTTAATTACAATAATAAAGCTAATCCAAGAGCAATAATTATTAATTGAAATCCATAAATTAAATATACTACTTCTTTTTCATTTATTTTCTTACCTTGTTTTGTTTTTTTCAAGATTTTAATTGCTAAATGCTCTAAACCATATATTTTATTATAAGGCATGTCCAAGCCTCCATCTTCATTAACTTTAGCAAAACTATATTTTTTTAATTTTCCTCTTAATTTTAAAACAGTTTCAAGAAGATAAGGTATAAAAAAGAAAAGAGCAATTTTTTCAATATTTCCCAATATAGCAATACAAGCAATCAAGGCTCCTACAGCATAAGTCATAACATCTCCTGGAAATACTTTTGCAGGATATTTATTAAAAATATAAAATGCAAGCAATGCAGCAACCATACATAAAGCAACTACACTTAACCAACTATTTCCTGTTATAAAAGTCACAAAAGCCAATGCAGATAAAATTAAGATACCTTGTCCTGCCTCTAAACCATTATATCCTGCAAGAAAATTAAAAGTTGTTGTTGCTCCAACAACTCCAAGGGGAATTACAATTAAAGGAAATAAAATTCCTAATTCAAAACCTAAAATACTTGATTCTCCTGCATTAATAACCATTAAAGGAATTGCAGCAAATAAAATTAAAAATAACCTAGATTTTGCAGATAATCCTCCTTTTTGCCAACCAAATAAATCATCTACAATTCCTACAATTGAACTTATAAGTAAAACAGCTAAAATTACAAAAAGATAACTTGTAATATCTCCACCATCTTTAAAATAAAAGATTCTTATGGCAATATATAATAAAACTCCTAATAAGAAACCAAAAACTACAATAAGACCTCCTGAACCTGCAACATTTTTTGGATGATTTAATTTATTCATGTCTTCCCAAACAAGGCCAATTTGTTTTGCTTTTTTTATCCAAAAAGGCATTGCTAAAAAAGTACAGAAAAAACTAATAAAAATTGTAAATAATAGTAAAGGTTCCATGAAATACTCAGTTAGAGGTGATTTTTAAATTTAATTATAAATCTTTATCTAAATAAAAGAGGAGTTAAATATACTTCAATTATTGCTGCAACAATTAAGATAACTATTGCTAAAAACAATAAAAGCGCGACATTCTCAATAACTTTAATAAAATGTTTATTTTTTATTCCATGTTTAATTGTAGCAAAACCAAACATACCTCCGGCTAAGGCAGTTATAAAATAAGCAGCTATTTCTGGAAAACCATGTATCATATATCTAGCTATTCCAATTGGTATTTCAGCAATCTTATATTGTGTAAAAATTCCTATTGCTGCTGCTATTACACTTGCATTCCAAGCCAAGATAAATATTGCTCCTGCACCAAAAATTAAAGAAAATATAAGTGTAAAAATCATAACATAAACATTATTTTCTATAATTGATAAAAATCTTAATTCTTTTGTAGCTCCTCCAGAAATGTTTGCTTCTGATAAAGAATATTCTGAAACACAATGCTCAATATTTCCAGGACTATTAATCATACAATAGGTTTCAACTTGTGCATTAAAAAGAGAAGGATTTTGAATTACCATAAACCAAAAAGAAAAAGCAATAACAAAACCTAAAAACAGCCACATTAAAGCATAAATAGCATCTTTGTGGATTTTCCAGACTTTTATAATTCCTTCAACTTGTTCATCTTCTTCCTCTTCTTTTTTTATAATAAAGTACATAAAAGGAAGCGAAAACATTACACAAAAGGTTACAACTAACATTCCAGAATATTGCGATAAAACTGTATCTTTCGCAAAAAACCAGTGAACTAATAATAAAGAAAGGGAGCCATACAAAAGGCCAATAAAAAGCATTTTCCAACTTCCTTTTTCAACTCTTTTTGGATTAATTAAAGATTCTAACATAATAATATTAAAAAAAGAGATTTTTTAAATGTTAGTTAATTAATGAGGGTATGCAAAAGGAAAAGAGGTTTAATCAGATTGTAAAAGATATAAAATCTGTTAAAATTCAAGGAGCTAGAAATATAGCAAAAAAAGCTTTGTATGCTTATTCTTTAATTCCAACTAAGGAATCAAAAAAGAAATTACTTTTATCTAGACCAACAGAACCTATGATGGAAAATGTATTAAATTTAGCAGAAAAAAAACCTTATAATGAAATTGAAAAACATTTTGATGAAGCACAAGATAAAATAAACAAAGAGGTTTTAAAATTAGTTAAGAGTAAAGATGTTCTTTTTACACATTGTCATTCTACTAATGTTGCAAATGCATTAATTTATGCAAAGAAAAAAGGAAAAAACTTTGAAGTATATAATACTGAAACCCGTCCATTATTTCAAGGAAGAGAAACTGCTCGTGAATTAAGAAAAGCAGGAATTAAAGTCACAATGTTTATTGATTCTGCATTAGGAGTAGCATTATCTAAAGAGCAAGGAACAAAAAAAGCAAATAAAATATTTTTAGGTGCAGATGCTTTATTAAGAAAAGGAGTAATAAATAAGATTGGGAGTGAAATTATTGCTCAAGTAGCAAAAAATAACAAGATTCCTGTTTATATCGTCGCTGATTCTTGGAAATTTACAAAGAAAAAAGTTCCAAGAGAACAGAGAAAGTTAGCAGAAGTTTGGGATACGGCTCCAAAGAATATCAAGGTAAAAAACCCTGCTTTTGAATTTGTACCTAAGAAATATATTAAAGAAATTATTTCAGAATTAGGGACTTTAAGATATAAAGAATTTTTAAGAAAAGTTTAATGTTTATGCTCACAATTCTCATCATGCACATGTTCTCCTTGTGCATTCATAAAAGTTGTTGTTAATTCATTATTTATACTTTCTAGATTACTATTTAGTTCTTTTTTAACTTCATCTAGTTTTACAATTTGATCTTCAATTAACTTTTTTGTTTCAGGAATACTTTTTTTAACAAGATTTTTCCCACCAACATCTACAGTTAATTCTTCAGATGCTAATTTTGTCTTTACAAAAATTCCTCTTCCAATTGGGGCAAGAATTTCTTTTTCCTTTGAACCGATTAACTCATCTAACCCAATTACAAGGGAGTTCATTTCAACAATTGCTTGTTCTACTGATTCTAATTGTTGTTGTAGTTGCATGATTTGTTGTTCATACATCCCTAGCTTCTGCATTAATTTTTCTTGATTTTTATCCATAGAATTACATAATTAAACGACTTTTAAATATTTCCTTAAGATTGCTCCAAAGATAATGGCAATTATAAAATAAAATAAAATCCAACTTCCAATTATTCCAAAGAATTTGACATCTCCTAAATTAACAAAGAAATCTTGAAACCATCTAAAAAATAAAATAAGCGGAACACCTGTAAATGCTATTGCCCTCATACTTAATTTCATTTGCTTTGGAAATAGTTTGAATTGTGATTTTTGAAGTTCCATTAATTTTTCAGGATGTTCTTTAAATTCTTTCATTTGTTTTTGAATTTCTTTTTGTTCTTTTTTCAATTCTTTTAGTGCTACTTGGTCAGTAGCATATTTTTGAGCTAAAGTAACAATTAAAGTTATAATTAAAATAATAAATGTCATACCCCAACTAACATCCCAAAGTAAGAGAGCACCTGCACTAGGATTTAATATTGCATGAATAGAATTCTTTATTACAGGAATCTTATCCCATAAACCAGCAATAACTAATGAGATTAACATTACAATAATAATTGGTCTAAAACTTCCCTCTTTTCCTTGGTTATCCATTTTATGTTAAATTAAAGTTTGTTTTTAAAGACTCCGCTCGGCGCATAATCTCCTTTTATTTCTTCTACAACAAGATACAAATCATGGATTTTAATAGTTTCTCCAAAATTCTTTCTTAATTCTAAAATAAAATCTCTTAATTCAAAAGAATCCTTTATAATTAAACCAATATCCAAGTCCCAGTTTTCATTTCCTAGATATTTATATAAATAAATTGCATGTTTGTTGTTTCTCAAGAATATTTGTAGTTTCTCTTGTTTTCTGTTTTCTTTTATTTTCAACTGCAAATTATAGAATTCATAACCTAATTTATGTTTATCCACAGAAAGAGTATATCCTTTAATTATACCTAATCTCTCTAAATTCTTTATCCTATATTTTATTGCATTTGCAGTCATATTTAATTTTTTAGAAAGTTCACTATATTCTACACGAGAATTGTTAGAGAGAAGCTCTAAAATTTTTAAATCAGTTTTATCTAACTCCTTTTTCTCAGCTTTTTTATATTCAATTTCTTTTTTAGAACCAAAAATTTTTATTGGAAAATTTTCAAGTGTATTTTCCATAATAATTATAGAATATTTTTCAAGATGGTTTCCTATTTTATTAGTAATTTCATTAAGAATTTTTTGTAAATGTCCATTATCTTTTGCAAATATATCAAAAATAATATTCCACTTTCCAATTACAGGTCCCATATATGAAACAAATTCGTGTTTTAATAAATAATTCATAAATTCTTTTTCTTTTTCTTGTGAAATTCCTTTTAATTCAAAAAAACATCCATATCTAGAAAAATCTAAAACCTCTGTATCAATTACAGTATAGAATCCAAGAATCATTTTTTCTTTTATCAACTTGTTTAATCTATATGTTGCAACTTCTCTACTAATACCAACTTTCTTGGCTAATCTATTTAAAGGAAGCTTTGAATTAAGAGTCAACTCCATTAATATTTTTTCATCTTTTTTATCCATATCTTACTATAATGCAAAAATAGTATATAAATTTTGTTATATTGTAAAAAATAAGGAGAAAGGTTTTATATTAACTATTTATTTTAACTTTTTTATAGGAGAAAAAATAAAATGCCTATGTGCGGATTTAATGAAAAAATGTTGAAGGGCTTAACTGCTTTAACAGAAGGATTAGTAGAACATGGATTAAAATACCGTTGTAAGAAAAATAAAGAAACAATTGATCAAGGAATTAAGAGAGAAATTGCTGACATGGTAAGATTAATTCTAGAACTTAATGGAATTGATGATTCTGCAAAGAGAATCATGACTGAAGGAATTGTCAAATATGCTCAAGGATTTTATATGCATATGAGAAAAAAAGGAATTGATAATTATCAAGAAGACATTGGAAAGATTATGAAATATTTTGAGTTTATGGATTCTAAATATTATGATAAACTTGAAGGTCAGCCAGAAGATATGAAAGAGCTAACTAAATTTCTTAATGAAAAGGAAATTTAAAAAGACCTATAAAACTGAGGAGGTGATTAGCCTCAGATTAATTCTGAGAAAAAATAAGAAGATGAAGAATTTTAAAAAAAATATTTGGATGAGAATTTTTTAAACTATTTAGCATTTGCCACAACATCTTTATTTTTTTATACCCTTGCTGCTATTTCTGGAGAATCTTTAAATTTTACAAAATGGAAAGAGAACAGAATGAAATATATAAAACAAATAAACTTAGAAGAGGAAATTCAACAAAATACTTATCGCCAAGAATTCCAATCTTTAGACAAAAATAAAGATTATTTAGTTGATTCAATAGAGTTTATTTATAGAGAATAAAACTTACCCACTCCCCATAAATTTCCTCATTGCAGGATTCATATCAGTAGCATGTTGTTGTGCAATGTTTTGGTAAAACTGAAACATAATCATAATTACCAACAATATAGCTGTTCCTGAAACAAGAGCACCTAACAAGTCAGTAGTAGCTGCTAACAAACCAATGGCTGCACCACCCATTACAGTTAAAGGCATAATATATCTATCTAAAATACTTTCTAATACTCTAATATCTTGTCTAAATCCTGCTACTTGTAAACCAGAAGCTGCAATTTTTTTCGCTTGTGATTTAGAATCCATTCCAGATGTTTTAACCCAAAATACAGAAAATAATGCACAAAGTGCAACAAAGAATAAAATATGTGTTATTCCTTGAAGTAAATATTTAGGTAAAAAACCTCCTCGAATAAATAATTCTAAAAGATTTGTTGAACCCATCCAAAACGCTAAACCAGATATAGGTTGACCTCCAGAAAAACTACCCATCCAAGTAAAATAAGATGCAAATTTAGCCCCTCCAGTACAAATCCCTCCTTCAACAAGACATGGAGCAGCAGCATTTTCTATTAATCCTCCAAATAAAGATACATTTGCCATTAAAGCTGCAACTAAAATAACTGGGATAACAGAAGCATAAAAGAAAGATAAAGGCCATTTCATACCATAACCTCTAAGCCTACCAAAAGATAAAGGAATTTCAACTTTTAATGATTGAGCCCATACAACTAATAAGAAAATTAAAATTGTTGCAACCAATACAGCCACAGCAGATATAAATTCAATAGGATATTTATTAATAATTGATTGTATTAATACAAAGACTTTACCTGCACAAGGTGTCCCTTTAAAGTCTAATAAACAATTTCTTCCTTGTTGATTTATAAATTGAAAAGCACTTGTGAATAATCTCCAACTAACTCCTGCCCCAATAAACAGACTTACTCCAGAACCAAATCCCCATTTTTCACAGAGTTCATTCATAAAGTAAATTGCTAGACCTCCGAGTATAAGCTGTATAATTAAGAGCCATCCAAGACCTGGAATAGGTTGTAAACCTTTCATCAAAACATAAATTAATGCTTCAAATACAATAAAGAAGAAAACTAATAATTTTTGAATTCCTTGGAAAAACTTTTTACCTTCATCACTATTAGTATCAATATTTAAAATTCCAGAACCAACTAGTAATTGAAGAATAATAGAAGCCATTACAATAGGACCAATACCTAAAGAGATAATACTTCCAAAATCAGTACCCATAATAATTGCTAAGTATTCAAATCTCTCAAGAGCATTTACAGATAAACCAAAAAGAGGAATATTTGCCAAGATAAAAAAAGAAATTAAAACAATAAGAGTCCATTTAAGTTTAACATTAAATCCAAGTTTCTTTTCATCAGGTTTTTTAACTTCAGGAATTAAACCAAATATACTTTTAAAATCCATGATTATTTCTTTTCCTTATTTTTTGTTTCTTTAAGCGAAGCAACTATTTTCGGAGCGCTTTCAACTTTTTGTTTTTCTTTAAGGACAATCATCTCTTTTTTTATAGGAAGGATTATTTCTCCTCCTGCTTTTTTAACTTTCTCAATTGCTGATTTAGAAGCTTCTTTAGCCTTTATAATTAATTTGCTTTTTACTTCTCCTGTTCCTAATATTTTATATGATTTTAAATTAATTTCAAATCCTTTAGTTGTCTTTTTCCCGTATTTTTCAATATTTTTTTCAATTTCTTGAAGATTTATTCTATTTTCTTTATCTTTTTGAGTTCCTCTACTTGTAATTCCTTGTTTTCCAAAATATTTTCCTCCATAAAGTTTTGTTATCAATGTTTTTTTATGATCTGCTCGTTTTCCACTTCCTGCCATTCCTTTTCCTCCTCTATGTCCTGTTTTTTTTGCTTTTTTTCTAGCACCAGTACCATGAGTTCCCATTTTTCTTCCATGCATTCTCGAAGATTTTTTTCTTTTTTTAGTTTTCATTACAACATCCTCTCAACTAATTTATTTATTTTTTCTTTATGATCTCCTAAAACTCCTTTAGGAAAATGTAATTTTGTTTTAATTCCTCCTCTAGGAGAATGAAGTCTAAAGAAATTATCAATTTTAGTTTTTCTTTTTTCAACAAGTTTTTTATAAGTATCAGGATTTATTTCTCCAAAAGCAACAAAATCTCTTACTTTATTTACCATTCCTAATTGTTCTTTAGTAGGATTTTCAAAAACTATACAACTATATTTTTTTCTTAATCTTAATCTATTAAAAGTTTCATTTATTTCTTTTCTTAAACCTACTTCTCCTGTTATTCTTATTACTATAATCATTGTCTTTTAACCTCCAAATTAGTTTTTTCAAGAG
The DNA here is from genome assembly GCA_023144035.1 of Candidatus Pacearchaeota archaeon. GTDB lineage: Archaea > Nanobdellota > Nanobdellia > Pacearchaeales > GW2011-AR1 > JAFCEV01. The sequence goes on from JAGLGM010000002.1 coordinate 71,172, forward strand.
CATCCATACAAGCTTTGATTAAATTAAATGTAGTTCTTACTCTTCCAGAAGTTCTACTATAAACATCTTTAATTCCTGCAAATTTTAATATTTTTTTCAATTCATTTCCAACAACTAATCCTGTTCCTTGTGAGGCAGGAATCAATGTAACTTTAACACTTCCAGCTTTTCCTGTAACTTTAAATGGAACTGTATGCAATTCTGAGCAATCACAATCAAAACCTGCACAAGTTCTTTTTACTTTGATTATGTTTAATTTTGCTTTTCTTATTGCTTTATCTCTTGCAGGTAAAGTTTCTTTAGCTTTTCCTGTACCAATACCTATATGTCCATTTTCATCACCAATAACAGCCATTGCAGAGAAAGTAGGTGCATTTCCCTCTTTTGTTTTTCTTTGAGTTTGTCTCCATGCTCTTCTTTTTCCACCACCAAATTTACCTTTTGATTGTCCAATAGATAATAAATCAGATTTTAAATTAACTAATGAGTCAACAATTTCTGATTCCAAAATCTTTTTTTTATTGTCTAATATTTCATCAATATTTTTAATTTTTTCAGATTTTACTTCATCTCCTAATTTTGTTTTAGGATTCCAAGCTTCAATTACTTCTTCTCTTGTAGGTTCTCCTCTTCTTCCCCTTTTCTCTTCCTTTTTAGGTTCTTCCTTTTTATCTTCTCCATTTTCTTTTTCCATTTTTTTTAATTCTTCTAAATCTGATTTATCTAAAACTTCTTCTGGTTTTTCAGCATATTCGTCTTGTTCTTGATTTTTCAAGGGCGAAGCCTGAACTTGTTCAGAACTTTTTTCAATTTTTTGTTTTTCTTCTTCTGTCATTTTTATTTTTCAATTTTTAATTTAATTTCTTCAAAAGGAATTTTATTTTTCATATGTTCTCCCTTTAATCTATTTTCATCAGGACAAACTTTATCGTCACAACTAATATCTAAACCATTATCTTTTAATCCCTTTAAAAAAGCATATGTTTTTGTTTTATGAATCATTTTAATCATCCCAAAATCAATTATTGGTTTTTCTAATTTATTATCTTTTATTTTTTTACTCATTAATGAACCAAACAAATATGCAGCAGAAATAGATTTAAGACTCCCTTTAAATTCATTTGGCCAACCAAATTTTAACAATTCTTTAGAATTTCCACCTAATTTTATTTCATCTTTAGCTTCTTTACTAATCACATATTGTGCAATTAAATATTTGTTTGTTTTTCTAAATACAAGTCTTGGAGAATTACTTTTTAAGAGTTTTATTCTTTTTGCATAATCTGTTTTTGCTTCTTTTCTTCTTCGCTTTACTACTTTCATTTTTTGTCCCTCCTAATATGTTCTTTTAAATTACCTAAACTTTTATAATATTTATTTCTTATTTTCTTTCGAATATCTAGGGCTTCATCTCTTGATAATTTTCCATGGTTTCTTAATTCTCTAACATATTTTCTCAATTTTCTTGTCATAATAACATAATCTGCTTTTCTTGTTTTTACTTTTTTTCTTATATTTCCTGTACTTCTTTTACTTTTTTTCTTTAAATTCTTTTTTCTACCTTTAATTTCTTTTACAATTATTGCTCCATCTTTTTGAAGATCCTTAATATCTTGTTTAGTTATAGCTTCCTTAATATCTTCTAATCTTGATTTTACAAACACAATTCTATCTTTTCCAACTTTTAGTGTTTTTACAGCTAGTAATTTCTTTTTACTTAAATTCATTTTTTATTCTCCATTGGTTTATCATTTGATTTTGGATTTTTATCAACTTTTTTTATTTCCTTTTTGATTTCTTTTTTCTTTAGTTTATTTTTCTCAAGAAAAGTATTCATATTTACATTTAGTAATTGAATTCTTAATTCTTTTGCTTTCTTTACTATTTCTATTTTCTTTTTCATTCCAACATTACCTATGCTAACAGCAGATTTTTTATCAATTTTTTCAAGTTCTTTTGAATTATAAATAACAATTGTTTTTTCATTTTCAGTGTTTTTATAACCAATACTTACTCTAGCAGGATATCCTCTTCTTCTTTCTCTCATTTTATTATCTCTTCCAGTAGGTCTTCTCCAAACTTGTTTCTTTTTCCTTCTTTTTCCTAATTTAGAATATCTATTTGAAATTCTTCTCAAAAAAGTCATTACATATCCCTCCCTGCTTTACTTGTAATAAAAATACCATCTTGAAAAACTCTACGATCTTTATTTCTAATTTTAGTGGCTTTTTCAAAGTTAGCTGCAGCTTGTCCTGCAGATTCTTTATCATTTGAAGTAATAGTTATTATTTCTCCTTTAATATCAACTTCAACGTTTTTTGGAATTTTTAATTTCCGAGGTATTTTTTCACCAACAAAGTTTTTTACAGTTGCATCATTACCTTGGATATCTACAGTCATAGGAAAGTGACTTGAACATATTTTTAATTTATATTCAAAACCTTCTTTAATTCCTTTAAGCATATTTTTTATATGTGCGGCAAAAGTATTTATCATTTTCTTTTCATTTTTTGTAGCCTTTTTAGCTCCAATGATAATTAAGTTATCTTTTTTCTCAAAATCAAGTTTACCTACTCTAAATTCTCTTTCATTTTCTCCTTTTTCTCCTTTTACAATTAACTTATTCTCTTCAATATTTGCTTCTACACCTTCTGGAATTTCAATTTTTTGAATAATTTCTTTTTTCATTTTATTTATAAAATAAATCCACAGGTTTTATCCAAGGACCCACTAAAATTTATTTTGAGTGTTTTCATTAGTAAAAATAAGCAATTAAGCTTCCTCCTATTTGTTCTTCTTGAGCTTCTTCATGAGTAATTAATCCTTTATTAGTTGAAACAATCATTATACCAATATTTCTTGCAGGCAAGTATCTCCTTCTATATTTTTCAATATTTCCTTTTCCAACACTAAATCTAGGTTTAATTGCTTTACATTCAAATAAATCTCCAATAGTTATTTCTAAAGATTTTTCTTTTCCATCTATTTTATATCTCTTTATTGCTCCTTTTTGTTTCATAATTTTTAAAACTTCAATTAAAAGATTTGAAATTCTTTTGATTACCACTACATCTTTTCTTGCCTTCTTGGCATTTCTTATCATATTTAATCCATCTGCAACAATATCTTGACTCATTTTAGTTATATTTTGTAAAACCGATTTCTACAGCAACTTCTCTGAAGCAATGTCGGCATAAATTTAATCCGTATGATTTTATATGTGCACCATATCTTCCACATCTTTCACATTTTTTTGCAGCAATTCCAATTTTTCTATCTTTTGGTTTACAGTGTTTTATGAACTTTGCCCTTACCTCTGGCTTGTTCTCTAATTGTTTCAATATTTTTTTCCAATCACTTGCTGTCATAGTTTAAGTAAATTCAGTATTGAATTTTTCCTCCATAAATTTGATTATTTCTTCCTTTGTAATTGTTTGTTTTTTTGGAACTTTTCCTTTTTTTATTTTTCTTAATTTAATTCTTCTTCCACTTCTCTTAAAAACAATTGTAACATCAAATCCCCTTATTCCAATATCTCTTTGATATTCTGCTCCTGGAATTTCAATGTATTCTTTTATACCAAAAGAAAAGTTATTTTCACTTATTTGTTTTTTCTTTAAAGTGTTATCAATAGTAACTAAAAGTCTTTTTAAAAGTTCTTCAAAATCTTTTCTGATAGTTACTACAGCCCCAACTTCTAAATTAGGTCTCACATTTAAAGTAGGAATTCTTTTTCCAGATCTTGTTTTTGCAGGTTTTCTTTTAGTTAATAATTCAAGAAGTTTAAATCCTTTTTCTAATTCTTCTGCAAGCCCACCTACGCTTAGAACAACTTTCTCTATTTTGATTTCTCTCATCAAATTTTCTTTGGAATTTGGTGAATGAGAATTTTGATTTGATTTCATTTTATTATTAATAATTGTTTAATTAAAACATTAATTTTTGTATCTTCAAAAGATAGTTCTGCCATTTTTCTTACTTGGTCTATTTTATTTATATTTGCTTTTTTCCCTGCGTGCTTACCTGCAAAAACTAAAACATCTCCTTTTTCTTTTAATGGAAGACATTTTTCAATTTTCTTTTTATTTAAATTAATTAAAACAGAATCATTAACATTACATTTAATATCTGACAAGAAATTTTTCCCATCACTTAAATTTAATTGAGTTTTTTTACCTTTCAAAATTTTCTTATTGATTACTTTAGCAACTTTATGTGTTTCTTCTCCTGCATTAATCTTTTCAATTTGGAACTTTCCTTTTTCAGATAAAGAAAGCCTATAATTTTCATTTGAGGGAACAATTGTAAGAATATCAAATAATAAGATACTATTTTTTTCATTTTTTATAAGAGACCCATTTAATAAAATATTTTTTTCATGAATAACTTTTTTTACTTCTTTCCTATTTTGAGCTAATTTTAACATATCTCTTAAAGCAACTAAGATGGGAATTCCATTAGAAATATTTGAGTTAGGTCTAACTACATAAGCTGTACCTTTTCTTTTTATTGGCCAATTTTTAGGAACTTTTTGTCTTTTTAAGTGCATTTTCTTTTTCTCCTTTCGTTCTCAATTTTTTTGAGGATGAAGCCTGAACTTGTTCAGAGCCTGTTTTAATTTCTTTCTTTTTTAATCTTTTTTTATCTTCTAAAATTAATTCAATAATTTGAAGATTTGAAGGTCTTAAATTTACATTTACTTTTGAACCATCTAATTTCTTAACTTGAATACCTTCAACTGTTATTTTTTGCATTTTTAACTTTACCGATAATACTTTTCCTTGTTTTCCTTTATATTTACCTCTTTTAATTTTTACAACATCATCTTTTCTAACAGCTAAATTTCTTTTTTCATGCTTTTTTCTTAATTCTTTAGATAAATTTACACTCACAAGTTTCTTTTTTACATGTAATGGGGCTTGAGCTACATATTTTCTTTGTTTACGAGGCTGTTTACTCGATTTCCATGATGTACTAAATTTCTTTTTCATTTTTAATATACAATTGAAGCAATTTTCGCAACTTGCGGCCATCGCTCTAAAACCTCCCTTGCAATAGGACCTTTAATTTGAGTTCCTTTTGGATTTCCTTTTTCATCTTTTAATATTGCTACTGCATTATCTTCAAAAGCAATTCTTTCTCCATTTAATCTTCTATAAGATTTTTTTTGTCTTATTATAACAGCATCAAATACTTTTCCTTTCATGTCTGGCACACCTTTCTTAACACTAACTTTTACCCAATCAGCCATCTTTGCACACACTTGCTTTCCTTTTTTAGATTTACTTCTTTTTACTGAAACTAATTTAACCATTTTTGCACCACTATTATCAGAAGAAGGCATGATTGCTCCTAAATTTAATCCTGCTGTTGCTTTTGCGCTTATAGGTTTCATTTTAGTTTACATTTGTTGCAGGAATGACTAATTTTTTTCCTGCAGATAATTTAATTATTTTTTTTGTCAACATTGATTCAAACAATTCAGTATCTATTTTATCAATTTCCATAAAACCCTCTGTAGAAAGTTTTTTTCCATTATATATACCTACTTCTGAAGAAAGATTGTTATTAGTAATGTCTTCTGCAAATTTTGAACTAATATTTTCTAAAAATTTATTATACTCTTCTTTTTTTAAATCATAATTAACAGAGAGAGATTTATTTCCCATTATTAATTGGTAATTTTCACAATTATTTTCTTGACCAACAATAATTATTGCTTTCATTTTCCAACCTCCGCAACATCTTTAATTTTTTTAATAACTACAAAATGGATTATTTTACTAAGAGGCCTACATTCTTGAATCTTAATTTGGTCACCAATATTAATTTCTTTTTCCATACAAACAGGCAATCTAGCATGTAATTTTGTTCTTGATTTAGCATATCTCTCATATTTCCTAACATAAATCATTCTCTCAAATTCAATAACTACTCTTTTATGAAATTTCTTAATAACTTTTCCTTCAAAAACTCTTCCTCTAACTTTTAAATTTCCATGTTTATGGCAATCTTTGTCAGTACATACAGCTTCAGCTATTTTTACTTTTTTCTCGTTGTTTATTTTTTCTTCTTTCTTTTTCATTTTCTTGTTTTATTTTGTGTATGCTTATTCCTCAATACTGTTTTCTTCAAATCCTAAACCAATTAAAAGAGGTTTTATTCTCTTTACATGATCTCCTTGAAGCTCGATTACATTGTCTTTAGAAGTTCCTCCGCAAGCCAGTTCATTTTTCAGACTTTTTGCGATTTTCTTCACATCAACATCGTTCTCGAATCCACTAACCACAGTAACTATCTTACCATATCTCTTCTTATCTGTAGTTATTTTTATTCTTTGCGAACTTTTAACCATTTGTTCGCATACACATGCTTGCTCAGGCAAGCCACATTTTGGACATATTTCCATGTTATTTGTTGAGTGTAAGTATTCTTGCAATCATTTTTTTAATTTGGTGTGTTTTACTGCTACTAGTTTTAGCAGCTGCAGTTTTTGATTTGATTAATTCCATTTTTAATTCTTTTAATTTCTTTTCCCTATCTTCTTTATTTAAATTTTTTAATTGTTTGAATTTCATTTTTTAGATTTTAATTTTTTAATTTTCTTTTTAGGTTTTTCTTCTTTTATAGGTGCTTCAAAATTAGTTTTTAATGTTTGAAGTAATTTTTCATCAATATTGATTTTATCTTTTAATATAGCATGAGGCGAAAGAATACTAACTTTTACACCAACTGTTCCAGGTTTTGTTTGTGCTCTTGCTTGAGCTCTATCAACTACTTTTGCACTATCTCCTGTTTTTTTTAAATATCCTTGAGCAAATCTCCATGATTTAGCCCTTGAACCAGGAAGTTTACCACTTAATCTTATTTCAGTACCTAAAGCACCGGCGTTGATGATTTTTTGTAATGTTCTATATGCAACAACTTTAAATTTTAGTGGGCCAAATCTTTCTAATGAAAGAGCAATTTCATCTGCATTTATTTGTGCATCAAATTCAGGTTCTGTTATTTCATCAATTTCAACATGTGGATTTTCTAATTTAAATTTGGTTTTTAATATTGCAGTTAATTCCATAATCTTTTCTCCACCTCTCCCAATTATTAAACCAGGTTTATTTGTAGAAATAATAATTTTTTCACCAACAGGAGTATATGCTATCTTAACTTTACTTATTTTACCTTTTCCTAAAGATTCCTTAATATATTCTTTAATAGCAAATTCTTCTTTTTTAAATTTTACAATGTTTCTTTCTTCCATCTTACTTTTTTCCTCCATTCTTTTTAACTTTCTTTTTGTTTTTTAATTGAGTTTGATCTTTTGCAGTTATTTTAACATGTGTTCTTTTTTTCTGTGTTCTTCCAAACCTTCCATAAGGTCTTGCTGCCATATTAGCCATAGCTTCCACAATAATTGGTTCATCTAAACTACCTTCATTTGCATTTGCAGCTAAACTTTTTAGTATATTTATAAAGTTCTTTGCAGCTTTTTTTGGAAATCTTCCTGAAGAAATTCCTTTTCCTTTTCTGTGTGGGATTTCCCCAGTCATTGGAACAGCTTTTCTTCCTATTTCTACTTTTCTTAAATCTCTAATAGCATCTCTAATTTTTTTCTTCATAATAAATTTACAAACAAATTTAGCATCTTTAGTTGAAATTGGCAAATTAATTCCTTTTACAAAAACTTCTGTTTTTTTTATTTTTGGAGCTTCTTTTTTTTGTTTGACATTTTTAGTGGGGGAGTCCTGAGGTTTTGTTTCAGAAACTGCTTCTTTTTTTTCAGGAGCTTTTTGTTCTTCCACATTTTCTAATTTTTCTTTACTTGTTTTTACAATTTCAGTCTTTTTTTCTTCTACTTTTTTAGAAGCTTCGATTACTTTTTCTGGTTTTTTCACTTTTCCAACTACTTCTTGTTTTTTCATAGCTTTTTTTTCTTTTTGTTGAGGGTTGTAATTTTTTTCTGTCATTTTTATTTCTTAGATTTTGATCTAGTTCCTTTAGTACCTCCTACTCCAGCACTACTATGTTTAACTCTATTTCTTGTTGGAGCAAATTCTCCAAATTTATGTCCAAGCATTTCTCCAGTAACATCAACAAGAACAAAAGTATTTCCATTGTGAATTGAAATTTTCATTCCAACCATTTGCGGAACAATAACCAAATCTCTTTGATGAGTTTTAATTCTTTTATCTTTTCTTTCTTTCTCTTTTGACCTATTAATAAAATCTTCAATTTTTTGAAATTGTCTAAGAACAGTTCTTCTTTGTCTTGATCTTAAGTATTTTGCAAATTCTCGAACATCTAATTTTTTTAATTCTTCTATAGACATTCCCTTGTATTTGAATTCTTTCTTTTTTATTTCCATTGTTATTTCCTTTTACCTGTTCTTCTTGGTCTTAATAGTCCAACTTTTCTTCCAGGAGGTGCATTTCTTTTAGCAATTTTACTTTTAGGATTTTTTGCTCTACCTGAACCAAATGGATGATCTATTGCATTCATCTTTACTGCAGATGTTCTAGGCCATAATTTACTTTTTGATCTTTTAATATGGTGTTTTTTACCAGCTTTAATAACTGGTTTATCAAGTCTACCACTTCCAGCACTAACCCCAATAATTGCTCTGCAATTTGAGTTTAACTTCTTTTCTTTTTTTGAAGGGAACATTATAAAAATAGAATCTTCAGTTATTCTATTAATTACTGCAGAATTTCCTCCACTTTTCATAAATTTTCCACCATCTCCAGGTCTAGATTCTATACAATATATTGGTGTTTTTATTGGAATATTTTTTAATTCAATTATATTTCCATCTTTTATTTCATTTCCACCAAATTTTATTTTTTGACTTTCAAACATCCCTTTTGTTGCAGGAATATAAAAAGTTCCAGTAGGATATTTTATTTTTGCTAAAGGTGCTGTATGTGCTGAGGAATTAAAAAGTTTTATTACTTGCCCTTCTCCTTCTAATTTTTTAGGATATTGGATTTTAAATCTAAAAGCTTTTCTTTTAACTTTATAAGTATGAGTTCCTCTTCCCCTTCGCTGCGAAATTATTCTTTTTCCCATTCTACATTAATCCTAATTTCGTCGCTATGTCAATAGCTGGAAATTGTTTTTTTAATTTAATATATGCATATTTTTTATTTCCTTTAATTAATGTTCTTATCTTATGAGCTTTTACATTAAAAATTTCTTCAAATTCTTTTTTTATTTCTTCTTTTGACCTAATTTTACTAGTTTCAAAAGTAAGAGTATTTTGTGCTTCAATCATCATAACAGCTTTTTCAGTTACTATAGGTTTCATTTCATTTCCTCCAAATATTTAATCGCTTGTTCAGTATAAAGAGTTAATCTTCCTAAGCCCCCTCTTGCCAAATCAGTTACTCCAAGAGATTTAACATTAACAACTTCAAATGCATTTGTTTTTAATTTTTCATCTTTTCCTATTACAATTAATAAACCTGCGTTACTTTTGTATTTTCTTCCTCTTCTTGTTCCTTTTCCTGCACGAACAGATTTCTTTTTAATAGCAAGATTATACAATTCATTCCCTAAAAGTTTCTTAATATTAATTAATAATTCTTTAATTTTGATTTTATTAAAGTTTGAGACAATTAAAGGAAATTCTTTATCTAATTTTTCTAAAGTTTGATATCTTTTTACAATTTTATTTTTATTAGCTGTAGCACTTAATGCAGAAGATAATGCAATTTTCAATTCTTTTTTATTTATACTTTTTATACCCATCATTGATAAGACCTTTGGAGGGTGTGCCCTTCTACCACCTACTGTAGATGATATTTCCGCACCAATCCAATTAAATCTATTTCCTTTTGCAGAAATAATTTTTCTTGGGATTCTTGAGATTCCTTGACCATAATGTGTTTTCCAAACATGTCTCCTATGTCTAATAATTCCACTTGCAGAATGTTGTTTTCCTGCAACAAGTGAAGGTGCATAAGGTTGTTGTCTTTTTTTAGCTTCTAAAACTTTAGCAACAATATCTTCTCGAATATCAGCAGAAAAACATTTTGGGAGATTAATGTCTTTTAATTTCTTTCCATCTATATTTAATATATTTGCTTTCATTTGTATTTCCTCTTCAGTTTATTTGAAAGACGAATGATTGAAAATTTTATATTTGCTTTCATTTGTATTTCCTCTTCAGTTTATTTGAAAGACGAATGATTGAAAATTTTATATTTGCTTTCATTTTATTAATCCTATAAATTCAAAGTTTTTCTTTGATTGTTTTTTAGTTTCTCTTAAAGGAGCAGTAATTAATAATTGTCTTTTTGCAGATCCTTGCACAGAACCAGCAACAATAATATAATCATTATTAACATTACCATAATTCTTTATATTTTTGAATTTGTCTTCTGCCTTTCCTAAATCAATTATTTTATTATTGTATATAACTCTTGTAAACATTCCTAATTGCCCTGCTTGTGGAACTCTAAAAGTAACTCTTGCAGGATGCCAAGGACCTAAACTTCCAGGTCTTCTTTGTCCTTTTTCAGATTTTTTAGCTTTAAGAGTAATTCCAAATCTTTTTACAGGACCTGAAAGTCCCTTACCTTTTGTTAAACCTCTTAAATCAATAAGTTGGCCTTTTTCAAAAAAATCTAAAACAGAAATTTCTTTTCCTAAATTTTCTTTAATAAAATTAATTTTTTCTTCAATTGTTCCTGTAAGACCAATTTCACTTAAATCAGGGGATTTTTTTATTCCTGTTTTTTTAGATTGCGCATAAACTATAATTCTTACATCGTCATAATCTTTAACACCTTCAAGACTTCTTTCCTTTGCTTTAGGCAATTTAACTTTTCTTTTTAATTCCTTATCTAAATTGCTTCCAATAATTTCTTTAGCAACTTTACTATCTTTATAGAATCTAACTGAAAAAATCTTCATAGTAGGACATTCAAGAATAGTCACAGGAATAATAATTTTTTTTCCTTTTGTCATAGAATCAGGAGTATCATTTTTAACAGAAGCAGAAGCCATGCCAGCTTTATAACATATAAATCCTTTCAAATTTTTACCAGAATCAATAGCATTCCAGTTAACACTAGGCAAAAATTTACTGGCTCTTTTTCTTGGCCAATATTGCAAACTTCCTTTTCTTGGTGATTTTCTTGTCGGCATTTCTTAATATAGCGGAAATTATCATTTTTACTTTACCCTGGATGTGATATCAAGAAAAAAGAGGTTTTTAAGGGTTTCGGGAGCAGTTTAAACTTCAAATTCATATTCTTTTATAATCTTTTGTTCGTCTATTTCAGCTTCTCTAATTATTTTACCTTTTCTTTTAGCAAGCTCTCTAATTTTAGCAAAATCTTTTTCACCTTCTGGCATAACAATGCTTTCAATAATTAGTTTATGTTTAATATTAATTTTCTTAGCATCTGGAAGATCCCAAAAAAGGTCTTCTTTAATTTTAGGATAAAATTTTTCATCTATTTCTAATTGACAGAATTTTCCATCTATTTTATCTTCATTTTTTCCAGGTTTTGGAAGTTTCTTTTTAATTTTTAATTTAAAATCTTCCCCTTCTAAATCTAATAAAGTAAAATAAGAATTTTCTTCTAATGATTTAAGTTGGTCTCCAGTTAGTTCTTGATTAGGAATATTAATTTGATAATAAAGTCCTCCTTTTTTAGTTTCAGAATTTCCCTCAATATTTTTTTCTTTCATAATATTTGAAAGATTTATTTTACTCATAACAATTCCTGAAACTTTACAATTTCCAAAATCTGAACATAAAGCAATTAAATCATTTGCAAATTCAAAACTTGATTTGATTTTTATTTTTTTTGTTTTCCATAAACTTAATAGAAATCTTCCACCATATTCGCCTTTTCCAAATCTAGTAAATTGTCTGTGGACATTTTCATCTATTTTTTTTTCAACAACTTTTTTTACAAAATTCATAATTTATTTTCATCAATTTTATTTATAAACTTTATGTTCGCAAACCTTTATAAATTTAGCCCACTTATTTTTAGTAACAAGAAGATGGATAAAGAATATTTAAAAAAAATAACTACTGCGATAATCCTTATGATATTAATTGTTTTATCATTTTTTTTAGTAAGACCAATTTTATTATCTATAATAATGGGGTTGATTTTAGCATTTATTTTTTCTCCTGTTTATGATTGGCTTTATAAACATTTTAAATCAAAGAATTTTTCCGCTTTATTAATTTGTTTATTATTAATGGGATTTATTATTCTTCCTCTTTGGTTTTTAACACCTGTAGTAATTGATCAATCCATTAAAATATATACTTCCTCTCAACAAATTGATTTTGTAACCCCCCTTAAGAATTTTTTCCCAGAATTATTTGTATCTGAACAATTTTCAGCAGAGATAGGATCTACAATCTATAGTTTTGTAACAAAAGCAACAAATTCTTTGATGAATTCAGTATCCAAGTTAATTTTAAATTTTGCAACAATCTTTTTACAATTATTAGTTGTTTTCTTTATTTTGTTTTTTGTATTAAGAGATAAAGAAGAATTAATTAAATATATTCAAAGTATCTTGCCTTTTTCAAAAGAAGTAGAAAAAAAATTATTCAAATCTTCCAAAGATATAACTGTTTCTGTTTTATATGGACAGGTTGTTATTGGTATACTTCAAGGTATTGTTGCAGGTATAGGGTTTTTTATTTTTAATATTCCAAATGCTTTGTTATTAACTTTTTTCACAGCTTTAGCAGGAATTTTTCCAATTATAGGGACTGCTTTAGTTTGGGTTCCAGTAGTAATATATCTTTTAATAGCAGGAGAATCTTTTCCAGCAGTAGGAGTGGCAGTCTTCGGTATTTGTTCTTCATTAGTTGAAAATATGGTTAAACCTGTATTTATATCAAAGAGGACAAAAATGAATACTTCACTTATACTTATTGGAATGGTTGGAGGGTTATTATTATTTGGAATTTTAGGAATTATTTTAGGACCTTTAATAATTGCCTATCTTTTAATTGTCCTTGAACTTTATAGAGATAAAGGGTCTCCAACTGTTTTTGTACAAGAAAACAATAAGTAATTTAGTTAAATATAAAAATAGATTCTTCCAACTATGTTTAATAAAAGGTAAAAAATGAAATTAAAAACTAAATTTTTAAAGTGGTCTGCTGGAGCACCAACTGCTATGTTAAATAAAAAAACAGCAGGTAAAATTGGAATTCATTCTAAAGATAGAATTTCAATTAGAACATATTCTAGATATCCTAAAGAAATGGTATCTCTTGTAGATACTGTTGAAGGATTTGTTAGGCCTGGAGAGATTGCTGTTTCTTCAGAAATAAGAAAAAGAATGAAATTAAGAAAAGGACAACCAGTTGATATAAATCTTTCCACAATACCTCAAAGCACATTTTTTATAAAAGATAAATTAGATGGAAAAAAACTTTCTTCAGATCAAATAAAGGAGATTGTTAGTGATATAGTTAACAATTCTTTATCTCAAGCAGAATTATCTTTATTTGTTTCTTCAATGTATGTTCGGGGAATGGATTTTGAAGAAACAATTGCATTAATAGAAGCAATTTTAGATTCTGGAAATTTATTAAATTTAGGAAAGAAAGTAATAGTTGATAAACATTCTGTAGGAGGTGTTCCAGGAAATAGGACAACTCCAATAGTTGTTGCAATTTGTGCAGCAGCAGGATTAACAATGCCAAAAACTTCTTCAAGATCAATTACAAGTGCTGCAGGAACCGCAGATGTTATTGAAACAATAGCAAGAATAGAATTTTCAATGGATGAATTAAAAAAAATAGTGCAAAAAACAAATGCTTGTATGGTTTGGGGCGGAGCATTAGGAATGGTTCCTGCTGATTCTAAAATTCTTGATACAGAGAAAGTTTTAAAGATAGATCCAGAAGCTCAATTACTTGCGTCAATAATGTCTAAAAAACTTGCAGTAGGAAGCCAATATATTCTTATTGATATTCCTTATGGGAAACGTGCAAAAGTTAGTAAAAAAAACGCAATTCATTTAAAGAAAAAATTTGAGAAACTTGGAAAACATTTTAAAAGAGAAGTAAGGGTTGTTTTAACAAATGGAAATCAACCTATAGGAAATGGAATTGGACCTGCATTAGAATTAATGGATATTTTAGAAATATTAACTCCTGAAAAAAAAGGTCCAAAAGATTTAGAAGATAAATCTTTATTTTTGGCTGGAGAACTTTTAGAGATGACAGAAAAAGCAAAAAAAGGAAAAGGAATTAAAATGGCTAAGGAAATTCTTGAATCAGGAAAAGCTTTAAAGAAATTTGAAGAGATTATAAAAGCTCAAGAAGGAGATTTTAGTAAAATAAAATTTGCAAAATTTAAAAAAGATATTTTTTCACCAAAATCAGGAAAAGTAAAAGATATTCATAATAAAAAAATAAATGCAGCAGCAAGATTTGCAGGGTGTCCAATAGATAAATCTGCAGGATTACATTTTTCTCATAAACTTGGAGACCAAGTAAAAAAAGGAGAAAAATTAATAACAATTTATGCAGAATCAAAATCAAGATTAAATTCTGCTGTTAACTTTTTTCACAAATCTAAACCTATTAGGATACGTTAGTATAACTATATTTTTAAACTATATTTTTCTACTGAAATTATGGGAAATTTAGATCATAAAAGAAAGATTATAGATTATTTTAAGAGAAATTTAACAAAAGGATATACTCCTGATTCATTAAAATGGGCATTAATAGACCAAGGATATTCAAGAGCAATAGTTGAAATGGCTTTAGATCAAGTCAATAAAGAACTTGCTGAAAAAGCACCAGTTCTTAAAGATAAACCAACTATAAAATATGAGATAATCGATGAATATGATAAACCTATAATAATTAAGAAATCTTGGTGGAAGCGAGTATTTGGTTAAGTGAACTCTTTTTATTTATAAATAACAGCTTAGTCAGTGTGAGTAGAGTTTTGGGGTTTATAGGAATAACTTTTTAAACAAAAAACATCTATCTTTTTTATATGCCTCCATCGCATAATGGTATTGCACCGGACTTGAGATCCGGGGCCTTCGGGCCATCCCCGTTCGATTCGGGGTGGGGGCGTTTAGATTTATTTATAATACTTTAAAGTATATATTAGAAAGTATATATTGTGAAATATATTTAGCACTAACTAAGTTTTAAGACTAGCCTTCTACAAAATTAAATTTAACCAAATAGAGAAGACAAGCCTTCTGCTGCAGCTTCTTTCTTTTCTTCTTTTGGCGCTTCAGGTTTCTTTTCTTCAGCAGGTGCTTCAGAGACTCCACTTGTAGGAGCAGCAGAAACTAAACTAGCATTTTCTAGTTCTTTTGCTATATCAACGCCCTTCAAACTAGCGATTAAAGATTTGATTTTTGATTCATCAACTTCTTCGCCAACAGCTACAACAACTTTTTTCACATTTTCTTCATTAACTTCTTTTCCAAGTTTGTGCAACAAAAGTGCCGCATATATATATTCCATTTATTTTTCCTCTCCTTCTTGTTTATTTTCTTTAGGAGTTTGAGTTTCTTCTATTTTTTCTTCTTTAATTTCATTTGTATCTTTTTCTTCTTCAACTGCTTCATCTTCTTTAGGGCTTTGTAAATTATTTTCTACTTCTGCAGGTTTTAAATTTTCTAATATTTTTTCATGCACACCTGCTTTTCCAATTAAAAATTTAATTGTTTCTTCACTTGAATATCCAATCTCAACTGCAAAAGGAAGTGATTTTCCATAAGCTGTTTTTAATTCTTCTAATGTTCCTTCCTTGTCAATATTTAATTCTGCATAGAATTTTCCTTCTTCATTATCAAAAGCACATAAAGGAATAAACCCAACTGAAAATGGTTTAATATCTAGTTTACCCATAAGTTCTACTGCACCTGAAGAGATTTTTTCTCCTTCTTTTGCAATCACTTTTGGTTCTTTAATTGTAATTTTTCCTTTTTCTATTTGAATTTTAATTCCCAATGCTCCAAGTTCACTTATTGCTGGACCTGGGATTAAATCAGTTGGACCTGCTGGAACTTCAATATCTTCAGGAGCTTCTTGACCTACTTTTCCTTTTGAAGGGGTTTTATTATTTAATAATTCGCCAGCTAATTCAAAAGAATCTAAATCAGAAAATAAAATAACAACACTATCTTCAACTTTTTCTTTAAGATCTTTAATAGCTTCTTTACTAGATGAATCTAATGCTCTAAGAATTAAATTTTTTTTAGGGAATGTAACTATTGCTTTCCCCCTAAGTTTTTTACTAATTTCTTGAAATTGAGATGCAGGAAGATTTTTTATAGAAGCCATTAAAATTGTCTTTTTAGTTTTTATAAAATTCTTTAAATCTTCTACAGTTTTTACATTTCTTTTGTTTGGTTCTCGTACAGGAATATTGTTTTTAGATTTCATTTTATTTTTAATTTCTGAGGTTTAGTCATTGTAAATTTTAATTCAATATTTTTTATGTTTTCTTTATCTCTTGGAAGTTCTTTCACAATTGAATCATAAATTGTTTGAATATTTTCAAGAAGGTCTTCATTTTTCATACTGTATTTTCCTACAGGAACTTTAATGCTAGCTTCTTTTACTTTTATTTTTAAAATATTATTAACTTTATTTTTTAAATCATTAATTATTTTTTCATTAGCATCCATTATAATTCCTAATTGAGGAGAAGGCATTTTTCCAGCAGGACCTAAAACCCTTCCAAAAGTAGTTGCAACTTTTGGCATCAAACTTGATTGTGCAATAAAGAAGTCATACTTACCAACTAAATCTTTTAATTTCTTTTTATCAGTATATTGTTTAAATTCTTCAAAAGTAATAGTATCTACATCTTTATTTTTTACTTCTAAAAAACCTGCAATTTTCTTGTCTTTTATTTTATGAGGAAGTGTTACAATGAAATTTAATTGGCTTTTTTTAACATCAAATTTTTGGAGATTTACAATTAAATCTAAAGTTTGATCAAACTTTCTTTGTTTTTCTTTTCTTAATTCTTCTAAAGCTTTCTTTAGTTGTTCTTTCATTTGGATTTCCTCACCAATTTATTGGAAAGACGAATGACTGAAAATCTCTGATTTTCTCCAAGTTCCATCTTACTATTTACCTCCCAAATTATGCGCCACAAACATAGAATATATTTTGCAACGATATGGTTCAATCGGTAAATTTGAGAGATAATTTGAGTTTATAAACTTTATTATATAAATCCTTAAAAACCAAAAGCATATTTATTAGGTATGGAACTTGTAGCTTTATTATCAACTGGAAAAGGAACATGGGGGCAAGTATCTGGATTAATGACTCATGGAGAATGGGATAATGTAATTCTTATTGGAAGTGATTTTGCAAAGGATTTTAAACATGATAAAAAATTTGAGTTTATTAAAGTAGATTTAGATAAAAAATTAAAAGACCTTAAAGAAGATATTTTACAAAAGTTAAAAGGAAAAATTAATGGAACAGAAGCAGCATTATCAATTGCTTCTGGAGACGGTAAAGAACACATGGCTTTAATATCTGCATTAATTAATTTACCAGTAGGAATTCGTTTCGCAGCTTTGACAAAAGATGGAGTTATTGATTTGTAATTAAATCTCTCTATTCTTAATTTTCATATCAGATTTATTCTTTCCTAAAACATAAGCCCTACTTCTTTCATGTTTATCTAATAACTTTAATCCAGTTTCTTTTACAAGTTTATTAACAAAAACCATCATTTCTTTATCTGTAGGCATTCTTTCATATCCTAATCTTTGCCTTGCAAAACCTACACTCATATATCCTTTAACATGCACAAAAGTTGGTTTTGCTTTATTAATCAATTTTACATATTCCTTAATATGTTTATCTTCCATATTTAAATCCTTAACCAAATTCATTCTAATAACTGTCCTAGAATTTAAACCAGATAAAATTTCTAATGTTTCATTAAATTTTTCCCAAGCATTTTTTATAGAACTTTTATGAAATTTAAGATAAGATTTTTCATCAGTAGAATTAAGAGATACTGTTAATTGAGTTGGAAGTTGTTTTTTATTTGCAAGTTCTTTTATTTTTTCAGGATAAAGACCGTTAGTAACTAAAAAACTAGTTTTACCCCTTCTACGGATTTCAGCGATAAGATCTCCAATTTTAGGGTAAATAGTTGGTTCTCCTGAAAGAGATATTGAGAAATGCATAGGTTCTTGGGCTTCTTCCCATTTTTTCATGTTGGCTTTACTAACTGTTTTATGTTTAGTTTCTGGAAGAATTTTAAATCCTTCTAATAATTTTTTTTGCGCTTTAATACATCCATCAACAATTTCTTTTGGAGAATTAAGTTTACCTTTCATTTTATCTCCAATTGTTAATTCAGTTGCTCTCCAACAATGCACACATTTATTTGGACACCACATTACTGCAGGAGTCATTTGACAACATAAATGAGATTTTACACCATAAAATTGTTGTTTAAAACAAAATCCTTCATCTCGAATAGATTTCTTAGTCCATCTACAAATTTGAATTGCAGAATGATTTCCAATTATTTTGTAGTGTTGTTTTTCCAAAGTTTTTTTTACTTTTTCTGGTATCATAAAATCACAATAATTCTTTTAAATAAAAACCTTTTGTATTTTTTATGAGTTTAGAGGAATTTTTTAAAAAGGCATCTGAAGAAAAGAAAATATTTAATTCAAAAGTTGATAAACAAAAAGAGATATATGAATCTAAAATTGATAATTTAAAGTTTTTAATTACTCTTGATTCAATTAAACAAAAAACTTTGAAAGATAATATTATTGCAGATTTAATAGCTGAGAAAAATAATTTGGATAAAGAAAAAATAAAATTTCTTGATTATAATTTAAATGAGCTTAGGGTTTGGGTCCAAGATGAAACATTATATGTTGGTTATGATAATAAGAGAATTGTTATTTTCGAAGGGAATAAAGTAGGGTCTTTTTATAAAGAATTATGTGCAAGAGTACTAGAGAGAATTCCTATTCTTCAAGATAATCTTCCATTTTAGTTTTTTAGAAAAAACTAATTACCCATAAAACCATAAGCAGGAATAATAAAAATAAGAAAAATTGAGTTACAAATTTAAATGTTTTTTCTGCTTTAACTTTACTTTTTGTTAATCCTAAAATAGTTAGATAAAAGAACCTTCCACCATCAAGGCCTCCAACAGGAAGCATATTGAATAAAGCAACTAATAAATTAATAAGGGCAATCCACCAAAATAAATTATAAAAAAACCAAGCTGCTTCAAATTTATCTTCATAATAAATATTTGATTTTTTAAAAGAAGAAATAAAATCTACAATTTTTCCCATTGCCCCTGATCTTGCTGTATCTCTAAATCCAACACCAAGATATCCTGAACCTTCTTCATTAGGATTTTCTCCCAATTCAATTTCATAACTATTAGTATTTTCTTCAACAAAAGTTTCTATTGTAATATTATCTCCAGCAGAATATTTTGAAAGCTCATCTTGAAAAACTTCTAAACTAGTAATTTGCACACCATTAATATTTGTTATCGCACCTTTTAATCCACTATTTATAGCAGGTGAATCATAATACAAGAAAGTGTAATTATATATTTCTCCTTGGATATCTAAGAATTCTTTAGTAGAAACATAATTATTATCTTCTGTCTGAATTTTATTTAAACCCTCTTCATTTATTAAATTAGAGATCTTTTCAAAAGTAGTATTTGTAAGAGCCACACCATTAACCATTGTAATTGATTCTATTCCCACCACATCATAAGCATAATCATCAAAGATTAATCCTGATGGAGCAAAAGACAATGAAAAGAATAAACCCATTATAATAAAAAAGAAAATAGCTGTAAGCACATTTGCAAAGGTTCCTGCAGATAATACAGCCATTTGTGAAAAGTTACTTTTACTTTTCATATCTTTTTCATCTTGTTCAACAAAGGCACCTAAAAAAGCAGGAAAATATTTAAAAAAAGCAAACCCAGTTGATTTGATTTTAATATTATATCTTTTCATAAAAATACCATGAGAAAATTCATGGATTGTTGCAACAACTATTATTGCTAAGATAAAGACAACAAAGTAAAATGTTGGGAACATTCCTTTTATCCCAGGTAGTTCAGTAAAATAAGGAACTAAAGGCATTATAGGAGGGACTTTAATTGACCTCACAACTTCAGGATATGCAATGTAAATATAAATGACTTTTCCAACCAAATAAAGCATACTTGTCATTAAAATATACCCTAACCCTATAGAAATATAACTTAGAAATTTTATAGTTTTTTTATATTTGCTCCCTACATGGTTAATAAGTTTTATACCCCATTTTGTTTTATATAGGATAAGCGAACCTTCTTTTTTTAGATTTTCTCCTTTTTTGTAAAGGAAAAAACCAATAAATACTAAGAACAAAACCATGAAACTTAAATCATATATTATAAAATTCATTTTACCACCTTAATTAGTATAATTTAAATTAGTTTAAAAAACTACTTCTTTTTTAAAGGACGAAATGCATTTTTTTTACACTTTCTACATTTAACTTTTCCTTTAAGAATTTTTTGAGGATCAGATCTAACTTTTGTTTGACATTTTTTACAAACAAATATGTTCTTGAATATTCTATCTTGTGCTTCTTTTATTTTTGCCATGTTTATATTTTTCTCTCGTTTGGTTCGTTAGAGACGAGCGAATGAAAACTTATTAAAGTTTTCTTTTTGTGATTTTTTCACCTTCAACATCCCAATATTCTACATTTGAGTTTTCTTCTAATTCAGATTTAATTTCATCTGAACAAGGAATTTCTAATGTTTCAAAACTTTCTGAATCCATAATGCTAATTTTATCTCCTATTGAAAGTACTTGCCCTTTTCTTTTATCAACTAAAGGAACTTCGAATCTTTCATGCCCTGGAACAACAAAAACTTTTTTTTGTCCTGTGATTATACCTATAGCTTCTATCCTACATTTAGCATGTCCATGTTTACCAGTCTTGCTAATGTCAATACTTCTTACAGTACAAGGCACATCATCTACAATTAAATTTGTACCTACTTTTGCTTCAGTGGCATTAATAATCTTTAAAACCATAATACATTCAAAAAAAATAGATTTATAAACATTTTTAATTAGGAAATTAGATGAAACTTCAGAAAAAAGATTTTATTGAGATAGAATTTACAGCAAAAGTAAAAGATGGAGAAATTTTTGATTCAAATATAAAAGAAGATTTAGAAGGAAAAGATATTAAAACAGACATTAAACCTTTTACTTTTTGTCTAGGAGAAAATATGTTTCTTCAAGGAGTTGAGGATTTTTTAATAGGAAAAGAGATTGGAGAATATAAAATTGAATTATCTTCGGAAAAAGCATTTGGAAAAAGAGATCCAAATTTAGTACAAATGATGCCTCTTAAAATATTCATAGAACAAAAGGTAAATCCTCTTCCAGGAGTCATGTTTAATTTTGATGGGAGAATAGGTAAGATATTAACTGTTACAGGAGGAAGAGTAATGGTTGATTTTAATAATCCAATTGCTGGAAAAGATGTTGAATATAAAATAAAGGTCTTAAAAAAAGTTGAAGATTTAAATGAGAAAATAAAAGCATTAATTGAGTTCTTATTTAAAAGAGATTTGAAATTTGAAGTTAAAGATAAGAAGTTAATAATTGAAGTAGAAAAACCAATGAGACAATTTGTTGAAATGTTTGCGATTAAATTTAAAGAGATTTTTGATTTAGATTTAGAAGTTAAAGATATAGAAGAGAAGAAAGTTGAGAAAGAAAAAAGCAAAGTAATTGAAGACGATAAACAAAAAGAATAATTTATATAATACTCTCTTTTAATTAGTTTATGAGGTTACATTTAATAAAAAAACAGGTTTTGATTCTTTTAGTTTTCTCTGTTTTAATTTCTATTACATCAATAATCCATGGTATATTTTTTGATTTAGATTTTACACAAATAAAAAGATTAACTTTAGAAGGTTTGGTTTTGACTTTGTTAATTATTTTTCCTGCAATTCTTTTTTTAGAATGGGTTTTTGATTTAAACAACAAAAAGAAGTTTGAAGAAATTGAAAGAAAATTAAAGAAATTAAAAAATTAATCACAATCCAATAATTTTTTTAATTACATTTTTAAATTTTCTATAAAATTTATCATTTCTATTTTCAACATAATCTAATTTTCTTTTTTTCAACTTTTCTTCCCACAAACCAAGGTGTCCATAAATAGATTCTTTAAGATTATACCATTTTTCTGGAAAATCTTTTCCAGGTTCTCTTGTATTTACTTTTTTAACTTTTACAAATTTTGGAAATCTATGATCTCTTTTTGCTTTTCTAATTAATTCTCTATATTCTAAATAATGTTCTGGAAAAGTTACAATTCCAACTCTTTCGCCCCCTTTTAACATCTTTCCTAATTTAAGAATATCTTCTTCACTGTCTTTACCCTTCATAATATAAACTTTTTTTATGTTTCCTTCCCTTCTTTCAAATTCTTTTATTGTAGTTTGTTTTCTTTTTTTCAACAATCCTTCAGAACCATCTGGAATTAAGAGGTAATCTAAACTCTTTTTACTTGTAAAAATTAAAATTGAAGCTAATAAAAGCCCAATTACAATCAAATTTAGAGGAAGAAAATTCATGTTAAAATTATCTTTTATAATGTTTCCTGTAACACTAAATTTTTCAAAAAAGAAAACAATAAAAGCAAGAATTAATAATATAAAACCACTTATTTTTTTCATAAATTAATTAATAAGAACCCCTATAAAAATTTAATTACTCTAAAAAATCACAATAATTCTTTATGCGAGAGACTACTACGAGCATTTTAATTTATAATTAAAAGAATTAGTGAATTTACCACAATAATTCTTATAAAGCATTACAAACTCTTTTAGTTATGGATGATAATTATTCGTCAAATGAAAGAAATATTTCTCAAGAAGTACATTCAGATTTATCACCTGAATTAAGATCTATTGACCAAGAATTAGCAGAATTATTAAAGAAACAAACAGCAAAGATAAAAGTTATAGGTGTTGGAGGTGGAGGTGGAAATTCTCTAAGTAGAATGAGGGAAATAGGAATTAAAGGCGGAGAACTTATAGCTATTAATACAGATGCACAAGATTTATTATATACTAATGCAGATCAAAAAATTCTTATTGGAAGAGAATTAACTCAAGGTTTAGGGGCAGGAAGTAATCCAAAAGTTGGGGCAGAAGCAGCAAGAGAATCAGAATCAGAAATCAAAAAGAAAATTTCAGGAAGTGATATGATATTTATAACATGTGGTTTAGGGGGAGGAACAGGTACAGGGGCAGCTCCAGTTGTTGCAGGTTTAGCAAAGAAACAAGGAGCTTTAACAATAGGGGTTGTAACTTTGCCTTTTACAATTGAAGGAAGAAAAAGATTAGAAAATGCATCAGATGGTTTAGAAAGAATGGAAGCTGTTGTTGATACTTTAATAGTGATTCCTAATGATAAACTTTTAGAATTAGCACCAGAATTACCTTTACACACAGCATTTAAGATTGCAGACGAGATTTTAACAAATGCAGTTAAAGGAATAACAGAACTTGTGACAACAAATGGGCTTGTTAATTTAGATTTTGCAGATGTAAGGGCTGTAATGCTTGATGGAGGGGTTTCATTAATTGGAATGGGTGAATCAGATAGTGCCCAAAGAGCAATTGAAGCTGTTGAAAAAGCAATTCAAAATCCACTTTTAGATGTTGATATTTCAGATGCAAGTGGTGCTTTAGTAAATGTTATTGGAGGGCCAGATATGAGTCTTGATGAATATAAAATTATAATTGAAACAATAGGAGAAAGATTAGATCCAAACGCAAAATTAATTGGAGGAGCACATATTGCAGATGATATGGAGAAATCAATTAGGGTTTTATTAATAGTTACAGGTGTTAAAAGCGCACAAATTCTTGGGCATGGAGAGTCTTTAGAGTCTATAAAGCATGGTGAGATAGAGGATGAATTAGGAATTGAATTTTTTGAATAAAATGGAAAAAAGATTAAAAACTTTGATAATTGAAGATTACAAAAAGGCTTTTGAAAATTTAGATGATATAGTTTCAGGAAAAAGATTAAATGGTTTTGTATTAAAACCAAACCAATATCTAACTCCTTCTATATTAATTAAAGATTATTCTTTAGAAGACCCTTATGGAGAATTTGCTCATTATAACTTAATATGTGAAAATCTTGAAAAAATGTTAGCAGGAGAAGAAGTAAAATATATGGGAAGATTTAGAGATGCCTCACCAGAAATTCTAAATCTTATGACTAGAACAGCTTGAATAAAATGAGTATAAAATATGATTTAGCAGTAAAAGTTATTGATGATTTAGTTGAAAAAGGAGAGGAATTTTCTTTAAAAGAAACTACTGAAAAAATAGATAATCAAAGATTGTTTTATAAGGTTGTTTCAAGAATTATTCGTAAAAATTATTTAAGAAAATTAGATAAATTAGGAGTTGTTAAATATTTTCCTCATAAGAAAAAATATATTAAATTTAATGAAGGGTTAGAAGAAACTTTAGAAAAATAGAGCATCCTTTAGATTAAATAAACCTTAAAAACCCTTAACATTTCTTTTAATTATGAAATCATTTACAAAAACAAGATCATTTTTACTAAAATGTAAACGTGTTTGGCTTACTTTAAAAAAACCAAGCAAACAAGAATTTGAACAAATTACAAAAGTATCTGCAATAGGAATTCTTGTTTTAGGTTTATTAGGATTTTTAATTTCAATGATTATGAAATTATTTCTTCAATAACAAATTTTATAAACTCAAATTATCAACTAATTATATCTATTCCTAAATAATTAAGGAGTAGTTGGAACAAAACAAAATGATTTTTATTATTAAAGTAACAACAAACAAAGAAGAGAGAGCAGTAGATATGATCTCTGAGAGAATTGGAAAAAAGGAAATTAATGCATATTCTGTTTCAAGACCTCATGGTTTAAGAGGATATATTCTTTTAGAAGCAGAAGATAGAGATTCAGCAGAAGAATCTGTTTTTAATTTACCCTATGTTAAAGGAATTATTGGAAAAACAATTGGCTATGAAGAAATAAAAAATATGATTGAACCTTCTGCAACATCTGTAACAATAAAAAATGGAGATCTTGTTGAAATTCTTTCAGAACCTTTCAAAAAAGAAAAAGCAAAAGTTCTAAGAATTGATAAACAAAAATCAGAAGTAGTTGTTAGTTTACTTGGAGCTGTTGTTCCATTGCCAGTTACAATTAAATTAGATAATGTTAAAGTAATAAGAAGAGAAGAAGGAGAAGAAGAAATATGATAATCAAACTTTTAGTTGATGGCGGAGACATGAAACCAGGACCTGCACTTAGTCAAAAATTAGGGCCCTTAGGTATGAACATGGGTGAAATAATTTCTAAAATTAATGATTCTACAAAAGATATGAAAGGATTAAAAGTTCCAGTAGAAGTAGATGTTAATCCTACAACAAAAGAATTTAGTGTACAAGTTTTTTCTCCACCTGTTTCAGAATTATTAAAAAAAGAATTAGGAATAGAAAAAGGTTCTGGAGAACAAAGTAAAGTTCAAGTTGCAAATGCATCTATAGAACAAATAATTTCTGTAGCTAAAACAAAACTTCAAAATTTATTAGCTAAAGATCTTAAAGCAGCTGTTAAATCAGTTGTTGGAACATGTGTAAGTTTAGGAATATTAATTGAGAGTAAATCTCCAGTAGAAATTGAACAAGAAATTAACAATGGAAAATATGATAAAGAAATTCAAGAAGAAAAAACAGAGACTTCTGAAGAAAAAAAAGCAGAATTAAAAAAATATTTTGAAGAACTTAGGGAAGAACAAGAGAAAATAATCAAACAAGAAAAAGCAGCTAAAGAAGCTGAGGCAGAGAAAAAGGAAGAAACTGAAACTGAGGAGAAACCTTCTGAAGAAAGTAAAGAAGAAAGTAAAGAAGAAAAGAAATAGCTTTATAAATTCCTATGGCCCTTAATTTCTA
The DNA here is from genome assembly GCA_023144035.1 of Candidatus Pacearchaeota archaeon. Taxonomy (GTDB): domain Archaea; phylum Nanobdellota; class Nanobdellia; order Pacearchaeales; family GW2011-AR1; genus JAFCEV01. The sequence continues at coordinate 97,202 of JAGLGM010000002.1, forward strand.
AGGGGCTGTGGGCCAGTTTGGTTAAGCTTCCAGGTTTGGGACTTGGTGACCCCGGTTCAAATCCGGGCAGCCCCATTTATTAAAATGACTTCAAAATCAAAAAAAACAAAAGCAGCAGGACGTTTTGGCGCAAGGTATGGAAAAAAGGTTAGAGTAAAATTAGTTAAAGTAGAATCAAAACAAAGAGTAAAGCAAAAGTGTCCTTTTTGCGAAAAACTAGGAGCAAAAAGATTATCAAAAGGAATATGGAAATGTTCAAGATGCGATAAGAAATTTGCTGCAGGCACTTATTATTTAGATTAAAATGGCAAACTATAAATGTTTCAAATGTGGAAAGAAAATTACTAGTACCAACCTTGATAAAAGATTTGTGTGTTCTTCTTGTGGAAGTAAAATATTTTACAAACCAAGAAATAAAGTAAAGAAAGTAAAAGCAGAGTGATTTTACAATAAAGATAAAAAGGATGAATCACAATAAAATTAGTTAAATAAAATGGTAGAAAACAATAAAATTCAAGAAATGCAATTTTTAGAACAGAATTTTCAAAATCTTGTTCTACAAAAACAAGCTTTTCAAATGGAATTATCAGAAACTAATTCTGCTTTAAAAGAAATAGAAAAAGCAGGAGAAGAAGTATTTAAGATAATTGGGCAATTAATGATAAAATCTGATAAATCAAATATTAAAAAAGAATTAGAAGATAAGAAAAAAGTACTAGATTTAAGAGTTAATTCAATTGAAAAACAAGAAACTTCTTTAGCAAAACAATTAGAAAAACTTAGAGAAGAAGTTGTAAAATCAGTAAAATAAATAAACATTGCAAAAAAGTTACGAAATCTTTATAAATCTCAACAAGTTAAAATTGTTATGTTAAGAAAAATAAGAGATGCTTTTTCAAGTTCTGAAGAGGATTTAACTACAAATCCAGATTATCTTGAAATTGATTTAGAACAAGAAGAAAAAGAAAACAAAGTTATGGTTAAACTTTTTACATTAAAACAATATGAAGATGTTAATTCTGTACTTAATGCTTTAAGAGAAGGATATACTATTGCTATTATTGATATAAAAATCTTAAGACAAAAAGACCCTATTGAGCTAAAAAGAGCTGTTTCAAAGATAAAAAAGACAGCAGATGCCCTTGAAGGAAGTATTGCTGGTTTTGGAGAAAATACAGTTATTATTACTCCATCTTTTGCAAAAATATCAAAAGAACCAGACAGAGTTCCAAAAGAAGAAAAAAGATTTGATGATTATTAATTTTTAAAAGTGGTGAAAAATCCTAAGAAATATTTATCTAGAAAAAAAATTTATTATGATTCTGGCGAAGGCGCTATTTCTGGAGAATTAACTCAAGAAAAGGAAACATATTATTTTAATTCAGAAGATAATGAAAAAATACCTCTTACATTTAGTGGTAAAAATAGAGTAATTGTTAAAGATGGAATGCTTGTACCTAAATTATTTATACAAAAACAAAGAATTTAAAACCTATTAGTTCTGAACTTATTTATGGTTAAAACTATATTTGTACCTGCAAAATCAAAAACAAGCTTAAATAAATTTAAAATAAAGGAGATTTCAAAGAAACTTCCAAAAGAAATAGTTATTGCTTATTCTATTCAATATCAAAAACTTGCATTTGAAATAAAAAAAGTTCTAACAAATCATAATATTTTAAAGATAGTTCAAGTTTTAGGATGTAGTCAGCCAAAATTTCCTAAGAACACAAAAGCAGTACTATTAATAGGGTCTGGGAGATTTCATGCAATTTCTTTAGCTTATGAAACAAAACTTCCTATTTATATACTAGAAAAAAACCAATTAACTAAGATTTCCAAGAAAGATATTGAATTATATGAAAAAAAGAATAAAGCTTCATATTTGAAATTTCTTAATGAAGATAATGTAGGCCTATTAATATCTACAAAGCCAGGCCAAGAAAATCTTCAAAGGGCTTTAAATCTTAAAAAGAAACTAAAAAAGAATTCTTACCTATTTATTAGCAATGCTATTGATATATCTGAATTTGAGAATTTTGGATTAGATTGTTGGGTAAATACAGCTTGCCCAAGGCTCGATATGGATAGCAGTGTAATCAATATATCGAGACTTCTGACGAAATCTTAATTATATTTGTTTTGATTTCAGTCTAGGATGGACATGGATAGTTCAGTAATTAATATAAGTAAAGTAGAATAAAAAATCATATTCATTGTATTACACTCGCAGGCGCGTGATAGTAATCTATAATTATTCTGTTAGAGAATTACTAATTAACAGTTTATCTAAAGCTGTTAGGCTGAGCAATTTATTATTTTGCTATTTTCATACTTTAGCAATAGAGAAAACTACTTTTAGAGCTACAAGAATTGTTGCAGGTACAAACAATACTAATAAAGCAGCAAAAGTTGAAGAAACAGCATCACCTATTCCAATACCTATTAAAGAACCTGTGACACTTTCCATACCAAATTTACTAACAATAACTAATATTGCTCCAGCAATCATAAATGTATGAGAATCTTTACTTGTGACATTCATAGCCCCAACTATTAAACCAAGAATAACTAAAACTCCATAAATTTGAGCACTAAATCTTGATAATTCAGGAATTGGAATCAAAGTTGTACCTATTCCAATAATAATTGCTAGGACAACACCTATTAAAAAAGCCCATGCCCCGATTGTGTTCTCTTTAGATTTAATAGCCATCTTTTCACTAAAATATCTAATCACCGAGGATATTTAAACTTTTTGAAATAACTAGTTTCAGTATATGTTTTAGAGAATAGAAATCTTTATAAACGCCCGTAACTCTCAAATGACTACAAAATGAAAGCCAAAACATTAAGTTTAATGACTCTAAGTATTTTAGCGTTAGTATTAGTTATTGGATTAACTAGTGCTGCTATTACTTTAACACCTACTACTTATACAACTGTTACAGAACAAGGAGATTCGGTCTCATTTACTTTCACTCTTGATAGTGATGGTGTTTGTTCAATTGGTGGTGTTCCTTCATCATGTACTTTAGGAGATCTTTATGTGACTCCTTCTGGATTAACTGGCGCTGGAACTATTCCTTCTTCTGATGTTCAAGTTACAGGAATCCAATCTACAATTGCTGCAGGTGGAAGTGCAACAATTACAGTTACAATAGCTGTAGATGAATTACAAACTCCCGGAGATTATGTTGGAACTCTTTTAGTTGGAGGAAATCATGTTGAAACAAGTTCGGCAGTAATAGAACAAACATTAAACATAAATCCTATCACAGTAACTGAAAAACCAAGACCAACTGAAGTTAATGAATGTTTAGCAAATCCTGGTTCAACAAACCTTATGGAATTAGAAATCGAAGAGATTACTGTTGTTAGTGGACTTAGTGAAGAAGATAATGAATGGGTACCTCTTGATACTGTTGAAGTTGAAGTTAGAGTAGAAAATACTGAAAATGATTTTAAATTAGAAAATGTTGTTGTTAACTGGGGATTATATAATTTAGATACAGGAGAATGGGTAATTGAAGAAGAAGAAAGTGATTTTAATATTAAAGATGATGAAGAAGAAACATTATATCTTACATTTACATTAGAAGATCCAGAAGATTTTGAAAGTAATGATGAATATGCTTTTTTTGTTTGGACTACTGCAGAAGGAGAAGAAAATGAATTAGAAGTCTGTAGAGCTGTTTCAGAAGAGATTGATGTAATAGTTGAAAGCGATTTCTTAGTATTAAGTAATTTTGAAATTGAAGGAATTGCATTAGAAGATATGGAATACCCAGATGCACTTTCATGTGGAAGTACTTTAACACTTACAGCAGATATTTGGAATATTGGAGATTCTAATCAAGAAGATATTGAACTTAGAATATATAATAATGATTTTGGAATTGATGAACTTTTAGAAATAGGAGAAGTTGATTCTTTTGATAGTGAACCAATAAGCTTTATATTTACAATACCAGAAGGAATGGAAGAAGGATGGGATACTTTAGAATTTACAATCCAAGAAGATGGGGATATCTTTGAAAATGATTATACAGATGAAGATGCTGAATTTGAAATTTTATTTAACTTAGAAAATTGCGCATTTCCGCAAGCATTTGTAAGTGCATCTTTAGATGATGGTGGTAAAGCAGGAAAAGATTTAATTGTTAGAACTACAATTACAAACACAGGAACAGAAGCAACAACTTATTTAGTTAATGCATTTGGATATGCAGAATGGGCTTCTACATTAGATATTTCACCAGACACAGTTACTTTAGAAGCAGGACAATCAACAGATGTATTAATTACACTTGATGTTAATAGAGATGCTTCAGGAGAAAAGTTATTCAATATTGAAGTACTTTCAGAAGGCCAACTTGTAATGAGTCAACCTTTATCAGTAAGTCTTGAAAAAGCTTTATTAGGAGATGTTTTCGAAAATGATGTTCTTTTCGCATTAGCTATAGGTATTGCTTTAATTATTTTAGCAATCATAATTATTTTTATAGTTAGAGCTAGAAGATAAAATTTGTTCTATATTTTTATTAAAGTAATATAAAAGATTTATTTATTATTTTCATCTCTATAAAACCTTAAAATACTTAAAGCAATTTTAACTCTTTTTCATATGAAATGCTTAAAAAAGAAAATTACAGATGTTTTTCTTAGATATGCAATAATGCTTTTATTATCTGTCTCAGGACTCTGGATATTTTATGCAATATTCACTCCTTTAACAATATATCCTACTTATTTTTTACTTGATTTATTCTTTGGAGCTACACTCTCGGGAAATATTATATTAGTTAAGAATATGTTCCCAATTGAAATTGTAGAAGCCTGTGTAGCTGGTTCTGCCTATTATTTACTCTTAATACTTAATTTATCAACTCCTAATATTGTTCTTAAAAAAAGGTTAAAAATTGTCTTAGAATCTTTCTTAGCACTTTTAATTATTAATCTTTTAAGAATATTCTTCTTAAGTATAATGTATGTATCAGGTTCTACTTTATTTGATGTAACTCATAAGATTTTCTGGTATTTTGCCAATATATTGTTTATACTTTGCATTTGGTTTTTTATGGTAAAAAGTTTTAAATTAAAAGAAATACCTTTTTACTCAGATTTAAAGTTCTTTTTTAATTTACAGAAAAAAGCTAATAAATCCAAACATACCAAGAAAAATAAGTAAACCAGCAATTAAAACACCTAAAGCAATAGATAAAATACTTTTTCTTCTATCTAATCCCAATATCCATGCAACAAGACTACCTGACCAAGCCCCTGTTCCAGGTAAAGGAACAGCAATAAGTAATGTTAATGCAATAAAACCAAGTGCAGCATGCCTTTTTTCAAATTTATCCACTCTTTTTTGAAATCTTTTTAGAGAAGCTTTAAAGAATTTTTCATAGAATTTAAAATTCATTAACCATTTATGGATATGATCAAGAAAGAAAAATATAATAAAAATTAATAAAATATTTATTAAAACTATTAATAAAAATACAAGAATTAAGGAAACTCCATTTTCTTGAGCATATAACATTGCTAAAGGAAGCCCTACTCTTAATTCAAATACAGGTAAAAGCGTAAGTAGTATAGCGTAAAGAAGTTTTAATGCCATTTAATCAGTTTAATATTTTATTAATTTCAACAAAAGTTTCTAACATGAATCTTTCAGTTCCTTCTAATATTTCGCATTCATTAATTGTTATTTTGTAACAAGTATTCCAAAATTGTTCAACTTTAGTTTCATTTCCCGCTTCAATTTGAAGAAAAACATATTTTCCTGTTGCATCACATCCTGCTTCTTCATCTTTAATAACTTCTGTTCCAAGAAAATTGTATAAATTAACTATATTTGCAATTGCAATAACACCATCTCCATTACAATCAAAATTTCCAGTCATATTAATAACCATGTTTTCTGATAAAGAAAGTTCCCCTATAAAAGGAACTTTTTCTAATTTTTTAGGGTTGTTTCTTATATAAAAATTATAATTCGATATTTTTTCTCCATCTTCAGAATAGATTGGAAAAGCAGTGTTGTAAAAAACTAAATTTCCTTCTTTAACAATTTCAAATTTAACTCCCTCATAAGTAAAATGTGCTGTTTTATAATTAATAAACAAAACTAAGGCAAACAATAAAATAAAAAGACCTAATATACTTAAGATAATATTTAATTGTTTTTTTTGCCTTTTAATTTGATCTTTACTTGCATGTTTTATTTCTTCTTTTCCATGAAATATTTTTGTTTTTTCTTTTCCGTCTTTTTCTATTTTAACAATTTCAGTAACTTCTTTTTTTACTGCTTTTTTTTTCTTAGCCATAGATATTTTTTCGTTTTTTAAGTTTATAAATTTTATCGTACTCCCAAAATATTAAATAAAAACTCATCACTAATTTGAGTTAAGTTTTCTTGAGGTCCTTGAATAAAAACACAATTCTCTTCTTGAATTATATTTGTTTGGTTTTTTTCTTCAATAATTATAAAATTATCTTCACAAGTTTTTAAAGGAAGATCTCCTTCACAATCATTTTCATCAAAACAAGCATTTTGCATTCTCAAAACAATTTGATTTAAATTTGAAACAATTTCAGATGTTGCTCCTGAATTTTCCGAAGAAATATAAAGAGGTTTATCATAATAATTATTTAAAAAATTAACTTCAGTTTCAATTTCTTGAACCTCATTTGGATTGTATGTGAAAATAAAATTAAAATTCCCAAGCTCCAATACCCAAAAATTACTTTGTTTAATAAATTCAAAACCATTATATTTTATTTTATCAATACTTTTTTCTGCTCCAAAAGAACCAACAATAACTCCAAAAACACTACCAAACATAACAATTATCAATATAACTCCAATTATTATCTGATTTTTTTTCTGCTTTTTAGCTTCAGAGCTTTTTGCTTTTAAACGTTTCATCTAATAAAACAGAATTTAGAATATAAAAAGCTTATTGCAATATATTTAATTTATTTGTACCTTAATTTTTTATCATAATTTGGATGGTCAACTATATCAAGAATAAAAGAGATGACTTCAATTTTAGATTCACCTTCTGTTAAAGTATAAAGCATTCTCCAAAAATTTGGTAATTCAACTCGAAATAAATTTGTAATTCCATATTTAATTTTGTATTCTTCTGGAATCAATTTTTTAGATAAAGGATTTCCATATTGAGGATTTTCTTTTATGAATTCCATTTTTTGTTTAATTGATTTAAGAAGGGTTCTCTCATTTTTTGAGTTTACAGATTCTTTATTAAGATATCTAAAAACTTCTTTTGCTGCTGGAGAAAGAATAATTTTTACTTCTTTTTTATACATTAAACTTCAATCCCTCTTTTTACAGCTTCTCTTAATTTTTGGTTTGTATTGTGAATCCAGGTTATGCCTTTTAACCCAACAATAATTTTATTACTTTCCTCTAAGTAATGAAGAATAACTATAAGTGTATTATGATTTACTTGTCTCGGCAGTTTTCTTTTTAACTCTGCTACAGAAATCACACTTTCATTTATATTTTTTAAAACTTCTTCCACCATCATGACTGTATTTAAAGTTGGCCAATGAGAAGGTTTGTTTTGTATTTGAACCATTTGATTACATATTTGTAATAAATTGTTATTTATATATCACTAATAGGTACAAGTTAGTATTTAAACTTTCCTAATTATTACAAAAGCTTTCGCCGAGGTTCTTAGACAGAGACAAATCTAAACAATAAATAACGATTTTTCAAGAGCCAAGCTAAGCCTTAAAAAAAAAGAAAAAGAAAAAAATAAAAAATTAAATTTTGGTTTAACTAAATGCTGTAAGAGCAGCTGTACTAGTTGTTCCTACTCCTCCTACACTTGTATCTACATTTTGTGTTCTTAGATATGTAGCAGCATTTCTTGTGTCTGCAGCTTCATAACCTGCAACCAATAATGCCATTCCACTAGTAATTTCTGAAGTAGCGTATGATTTAATCAGGAATTGTCCTGTTCCTACACCAGTAGCTTCAGTCCATGCAGCACCACAATAAGCACCACCAACTAAAGCAGCAGCAGCTGAGTTAATACAACTTCCACCAACAACAATTAAGTTCTTAGTAGCAACTGAACTAACTTCTGTATCTTTTACAATTATAACTCCTGTTTCTCCATCTGTTGTTACAATAGCATCTGCAGAACTAATATATACATTAGCAGCAACTTCATCTCCGTGGTAAACTAATTTTACACTCTTTTGTCCTGAACTTGGCTTATTATATAAGATTTCAGTTGAAAGATCTGAGTAAGTAAAGTCTCTCCACACATCAGTTTCACCAATTTCTGAAGATGTAGCATCTGCAGCAGTACTTGTATTAATACTTGATACTTCAACTTCAGCAGTAGTAGAACTGTCCCATCCAATAGTCATATTAATCCAATCACCAGAATATTTGTTTTCTGATTTATCTTCTTCTTTCATAACTAACCAGAAAGATGTTCCATTTGTACCTGTTCCAGTTGCACTCCAACCAGTACCATTAATAACACCAGCAGCATAAGGGGTTGTAGCATTTACATTTGCCACATGATATGGCAAGTAAACAGTAGCTCCTTCTTCTGAATAAAGTGTATGGAAATCAGTATTTGTTCCTGAAGGTTCAACAGTTACATTGTTGTAAGTATCGTTTACTTCATAAACAGTTATTTCTGCATTACCTATTCCAATAACATCAGAATCTTTTGCTCCTGTTTTTTTATCAGTCCAAACTCCAGCTTTGTAATATTGGAAATTTGCTTTGTTAGTAGAACTATCTAATGTAAAACCATTAAATCTAGCTAAATAAGATTCTGCATCACTTCCATCACTCCATGAAACCACAAAGTAATCATCTGTATCAGCATCAAAACTCAAATTAGTATCATCTGCAGAAGTAACTAATTGATTATCTGCATCTTTACCAAGACCTGCGAAAGTCCCAGCTGTAGTTGCATATAAAAAGTTAATATCTGCTGCACCATCTTTTAATGGAAAGTTTTCAAGAACAGCATAAAGTTCTCCACCTTGTTGAACTTGAATAGTTTCTTCAGCAGGATAATTTAATCCTCCAAAAGACATACTAACAACTTCAAATCCAGGCATAGTAATTGCTGTATCTTCTGCTATAAATAAGTCATCACTTGCTTTCCAAGCTAATTCAATATTTGATAATACATTAGCTGTTAAATCAAAATCAGATTCAAGTCCAGATATAGTTACATCATTTATTTGAACTTCAACATCATTATCTGTAAGTTTTAACTTACCTTTACCAATACTAAATTCAACTTTTTTAATTCCACCTGCATAATCTTGAGCAGTAATATCTTTAACACCAATCCAACTTCCATCTGCTAATTTTCGAGTTCCACCTTCTGCTAAAGATGTTGTAGATACTCCATCTACACTGAATTTAACTTCAGTACTTGAAATAAAATCAAGAACTACAGTTTTTCCATCAACAGTTGTTGTTTCACCTTCTGATAAAGTAGTTTCTACAGCAGAATCTAATAAAGTCAAAGTCGTTGAAGTATTAGATAACACATAATATTCTTTACCCATAATAGGTAAATCAGTTGTAGGCATATCAGTCATTAGCAAAGAATCACTAAAAGCTAATTGATATGTCAAAACAGTTGAACCAGAACTAATCTTAAACCCAATAGTAGGTACATCTTCTTTATAATCATTGTCTTCAAACATAGTTAATTGAGATGCAGCCATTGTAATCTTTTGAGTATAGTCAATTTCATCATTATCATCATCTATATATTTTCCATCTGCTAAAAGACTTGGTAATTCATCTTCATCTAAAGCTGAAGAAATAACAGTAGTAATTGCATCACCTAAATGATATTTAGTAGATGTTTTTTCAAAGGCAAAAATATCTCCATCAGAAAGAGTTACAGTACCAGTACTTGTAACACCAGTAGCTAAATTGGTTTGGATATTTCCAGCTTCAACAGCATCTAAAGCAGAAACTCCTGATCCTGTACCTTGAACAATTGCCACGTTTGCACTTCCACCAGACACGAAAGGTTCTGGATAGTTAGCAGCCATAGCAGTTCCCATGGTTAAACCAGTCATTAATATGCTTGCTCCGATTGCCGAAATTTTTCTAATATTAAATTTCATTTGTTTTTATTTTTTTAACCTCCTTTCAACTCTATTAAACATGTTGTCTTATGACAAACAAATATTTCAATTCCACAGTCATAGGGGAAACTATCTTATTGAAATACCTAGGTTTGTTTATTCCCTATAAAAACACCCGCTAAGGTGTATAGTCACTAATTGATTTTCTTTAAAAAGGTTGTTGCCTATTTCTATACAATTTCCAATAAAACCTTTCAAAGTAGGTTATCTATTTATAAAGCTTTCGATGTCACTAACCTATTAATACACTTTATTTTACCCTCGGAAACAAAAGGTTTATTAACATATGGTTACTAATACTAATATATATTAAATAAGATTATATAAGTGTAATATATATACTCTACATATATATTCAAAAAAGACATATATACTTTATCGACGATAATGGCAAAAACAAAAACAAGAGAAATAACTCTCCAAGAAGCAAAAGGAAGCTTCTTTTTAATGAAAAAGGAAAAAACCTCAAAAAAAGACTATGATTTTTCAGGTATTTTAGCTCTTAGACAGCTTTTAAGCAATGAAAAAGCTAGGATGTTATCTGTTATAAAAGAGAAAAAACCTCAATCTATCTATGATTTAGCAAAGAAGCTAAATAGAGGGTTTAAAGCAGTAAATGATGACTTAAAACTACTAGAAAAGTTTGGATTTGTAGAATTAACAGAAGAAAAGACTAAAAATAGAGTAAGACACAAACCAACTATAGTAGTAGATACAGTTACAGTTCATTTTAAGATATAATCAATAATAAGCAGTAAAATCAATTACAATTGACATACCTCTAGAACTAAATTCTTGCATAGAACCTTTATAACTATTAGTAGAGTTACCTGCTTTAAAGGATATTAACTCTATTTCTTCTGCCCCTATGAATAATTCATAACCTATTATAGGTGTATTTTCACTTATTTTCCAACTTTCATCTACTATTCCACTTAAAGTAGAACTTAATACATCACAAGTCCCTCTTCCATCTAAACAAGAACTTTCATAATTAATACATTCAATTATTAAATCTTGTATTGAATAATATGTATTTGAATATTCCTCACAATCTGTTGTATAAGATAAAAATGATTGAATAAAACTATCTACTTCATTAACTCCTAAAACTTCTTTATTTGAATTTTTTAATGAAACAGTTAAGAAAACTAAAAGAATTACAGCAACAATTATGATTATTAATCCAAATCCAATCATTTCTTCCTGACCTCTTTTAGAGGTTAGCTTTGGAAAATTTTTCAAGGAAATTTTTTCTTTCTGACCTCTTTTATTTATCATTGTACTGACTCATAACTCACTATAAGTTTAGCAAGTTCACATTTATTATAAGGATATCCTTCAAAAGATTCTTTTCTACATAAAGACACAAAATTTGAAACACTGTATCCTGTTAATTCTCCCTCTTTAATTTGAAGAAAATTACAATTTGGATATGTAAAAGAATCACATTCTATTTCTGATCCAGTTACAGGATATATTTTTCTTATTTCTATATTAGAAACTCCCCAAAAATCCTTGTATTTTTCTGAATTTTCCTTTAAAGCCATAACTTTATCAAAATCAATACAATCTACTTTTGAAGTTCCAAAAGCAGTTCCACAAGCAAATTCAGGAGAATTCGCAAGCCGACTTATTAATAACATTGCATTATCTTGTTCAAGAACTGATGCAGTTTCTCGCATGCCACCCATTCTAAACATTAACACGAACAACCCAACTAATACAAAAAAGATTGTTATTGCTAATAACATAAACGCTGTTTGCTGAATTTTTAATTGTGCTTTTTTATTTTTTATCAGGCGTGACCCTATTTTAAAGGAGGAGTCATAAGAGGAACCTTGCTTCCTTTTATTTACCATAGTTTACAATTTCCTTTATTTTTATTTTCAATTTCATCTATAATATTATTCATTGTATAAAGTTCATTAGAATCACTTAAACTAGATGCAGAATTAATTAAACTAGATAAATAAGGATTTAATATAGGGTCACATCCTTTAGTTGTAAGTGAGTTTGCTTTATTTATATATATTAAAGACAATTGTTCAATTCTTTGCATTAATCTTTTTAACTGGCATTCATAGACTTCTTCATCAGAAAAAATAGCAGCATACATTAAAGCATCTGTCTCAAAATACATTTTTTGATTTCCCTTTTCAACTTTTCTTGCATCATAATTAACTTCTATTTCACAAGTATCAAATCCAAAACAAACTTTTATATCTTCTTCAGTACAGTCTTCTACCCTTAAATTTGGTTGTTTTAAATCTGAAATTTCATCTTCAATATCTTCAGGAGCATCAATAAAACAATAATTTGTAGAAGCAGAAGTTATATACATTAAATTTGCAACTTTAAATGGAAACTCAAAAGGTTTTGAGAAAATATATATTTTTTTCCCTTCACTATATCTTTCAGAGAAAATATATTTATTTTGAAAATCTACTACAAGATTTGTTTCTGTCCATTTATTAAAGTTTTTTTGCATTATTTCTATACCTTGTGTTCCAAAATTTCCATAATTATCACAAGTATTGTATACTCTTGTTTCTCCAGAAAATATGATATGGCTTGTTATTGCAGATTCAAAACTTGTTTCTAAAGGATTTAATAATATTCCAATTTCTTTACTTGTTTTCGCACTTTGAATTGTTCCTTGTGTTCCTACTATTTTAGTAACAAAATAAATAGCTAGAGCAATTATAACAATTCCTACAATAATAGCAAATAACCAACCAAATGATATTTGCAAATAACCTCTTTTGTTTTTCATTTTATTATCTTGTTATAGTTACTAGCTCTTCTCCAAAATCTTTAGAGATAGTTAATTTAACTTTTCCATCTGTATTTGGAATACAATAAGGGTCTTCACTAGAAGTTATTTTTGCAAGATCTATATGTTTTATATTTTCCTCGTCAGGATAATTAGAAGAACGAAACATTAAATTATTAAATTCATCATTTGTAAAACATACTGCTTCTATGTGGTTAGGTAAAAAATAAGTTTCTTCTTGCGAACCTTTTGGAGATTTCCACATAGCATCTACATGTGTTTGAAGATCCTTTGAAAAACTTTCTAGTTGAATTGTTTTTTGTAAATTAAGAAATTTAGTAATAGCATAAATAGCAAAAGCAATAAATATAATTATAAGAAAAATAGAAAAAATCATTCCAAAAGATAATTTCATTTGTCCTCTTTTATCAGGCGTGACCCCTATTTTAAAGGAGGAGTCATAAGAGGAACCTTGGTTCCTTTTATTTGGAAACATCTTTTATAACCTTTTTTAATTCTGGAAGCTTGTTTTTAATAATATCCCAAATTATGTCTTTGTTAACATTAGAATAAGCATGGCTTATAATATCTCTAGTTCTCTCAAATTTATTCCAACTTATTTTATAACCTTTTTTTATCTTAAGAGGAATTTTTTTTATATTTTCTCTTATTGTCTGCAACCTCATTAAAGTGGAATCAAATTTTTCATCGTTTTCTAAAAACTCTTTTTTTAAATATCCTTTTAAAGATTTATCAATTTTATCAATTGTTTCAAGTATTTCATTAATATAAATTTTATACTTTAACATATTCAGCCTCTTTCTTTACATAGTTTAACTCTGGTTTCAAATTTTTCTCTATAACTAAATCAATTCTTCTTTTCAAAAGGTTTTCAAGAAGTATTAAAAGATTCATATAATTATCAAAAGTATCTTTTTGGAATTCAACAAGAAAGTCTATGTCGCTTTCTTTTTTTTGCTTTCCTTTTACAAAAGAACCAAATAAACCTATTTTTTTAACTCCTATTTTTTTAAGTTGTTCCTTTTCTTTTTGAATTTTTCCTAACACATCTTTTCCAGTAAGGTGTCTTTTATTCATAAATACATTAAAAGATTATAACTTATAAAGTTTTATAAAAAATCCAAAATTTTTAGAAACCTTAGCTGTAAATATCAAAAGGCCTTACAATTAAACTACATTGATCTTGATTAGGATATAAACCATTTTCATCTTTACATTTAATGTAAAAGTTCACATTACTATTCCAACCTATATAGTGCTCTAAGTCGTCAGTAGTAATCATTGAAACACCTTCATCAAAATTATAATTACACCCTATATTACTTGAGGTACTATGCACACATTCAGATTTTTCATCAGTAATAATTTTTAAATATCCATCCTCGTGATATACTCTTGCAATTATTGGAGCAGAAGTATCTGTTTCAACATCAAAGTTTATTGTTGCTGTGTCTGCATTTCCACCTAGGTCAATACATTTAACATAATAATCATATGTTCCTTCACTTACCCATAAATCTTGAGAATGTTTAAATGAATTTGTGTCATAAAATTGAATATAACTTCCATCTTCTCCTGTTTCACTATAATAACAAGTAGATATTCCATCTTCATATCCTGCTGAAGTTTCTGATTCTATTGTAACTTTAACAGAATTTGTTGGTCCTTTAACTAAAGTATTATTCGGAGTAACCCAGTTTAAAATTAATGGTTCTGTTCCAATTAAAGTATATTCATATGATTCTGTATTTGTGTTTCTTTGTTCTGTTGAAGAAGGCTGGTCTTTACATCTTACATAAAATTTATTTTCAACATTATTTTCTAATCCTGTTAAAGTTGTTGTACAAGGATATAATAAATAAGCATTTGTTTCCATAACACTTGCTGAACAAGACATTGTATTTTCCATGTTTTCATAATCTTGATCTAAGTGACTCCATCTACATTCTGCAGGTTCATTAATGTAGAATATAGTTTCTAATGATTCTGCATTATGACTAATTGGTTTTCCATTTAAAGGGTCTGCAAAAACAATTAAAGGATTTGTATAATCTGGTTCTGGGTCTACACAATATTTAAACACAAAGTTTGCAGGATTTGAATTTCCATTTTTATCTTCACATCTTACATATAATTCATAATTTCCATCATTTTCTATTTCAATACCTTCAGAAGTTAATGAACTTGAGCCAGGCATAACTAAAGAGAAAGAATGATTATAATCTGCCATTCCACCACTTAAGAAATAACCTCCCATTCCTTCAAAATTATTTACTCTTATTGGGCTAATTTGACATCTTGCAGGTTCATCAAGAGAAACTCCAAAAGATAATGGTGTAAATGCAGGAATACATCCATCACTTGATAAATATTGGATGTCCACTCCTCTATCTGGTGGGTTTATTGTATTTACTGGAGAATATTTATATTTCTCATTTAATAATGCATTTTCCCATGGCTCTATTATAGGATATTTTACATCATTTGGATTTATCCAAACACATTTTTCATTTCCTGTTCCTTGATTTATTAATTCACAACCTTGTCCTAAACTTCTACATTGATAATCTGTGCAAGGAAGCAACCCTTGATTATTACATTGTTCACAATCATCTCCTCCTGTTTGAGGTTGCCAAGCATTACATTGATAAGTAACTGGTTGATATCTTTCATTTTTAAAAAACATTAAACTAACAATAATTCCTGCTCCAGCCATCATCCAACCAAATCCAGGCAAAGCTATAAGTCCAGCTAAAGGTCCTAATGTTCCAATAACTGTTGATTGTGCTACAGCAGCAGTCACACCTGATTTAATCATCTCTGCAGCAACTTGTTCAGTAATTTTTTTCATAAGAATTTGAGTTGCAATTCTTCCAGCAGTAAATCCAATTGAACCACCAGCAGCAGCTACATTAAAACCTCTTTGAATATTTACATCATCTGTAACTCGTGTTCCTAAAAATCTAATACCTCCATAAATTACCGCAGCCCATCCAGCTGTTTTTAAAATAAAACCTCCCCAAGGATTAAGTGCAGCAGCAGCACTTGCAGCAGCTTCAGCAATTTCAGCAGTAGTAAGTTCTTTAGCAGCTTCCTCAACAATTTTCGCAGCAGCTTCGTTTGGGTTTACAGGAGGTTTAGATTTAAGATTTGATTTATAAAAATTATAAGCTTGAAAACCTTGAGAAGCCCATTGAGCGTAACTTGAGTAATCTGCTGATCCTGAATTTTGACCTCCAACATCTGTTTGAAGATTAGGATTTACAGGAACATTGAAATTACTTGGTCCTGTGTTAGGATAAATAATTGAATTAATACAATTTCCTGCAGAACACACTTGAGGATTAGAAATTGAAAAACAATTTTTAAATATTTCCCATTTATTTGAAGGACAATGCATTGCTACAGTTCCTTCACAAGTTTTTTCTCCAAAAATACAAGGAGTTCCTTCTTTAGAAACTGTTTCTTCCTCAAAAGCACTCACAACATCAACACTACTTCCAATAGTATAAGATATTGCCATAATTCCCACAATTAATAAAATAATTTGAAATAATGCTTCTGCTTTAGGACTTCTTTTTTTAATCATATTATATCACCAAAATCAATTTCATATTCATCATAATATCCTTCACTTCCAACATAATTATAACTTACTCCACAATCTCCTGTTGAACCACATATTTCTTGAAAACTTGATAAAAAGTCTGAATTACTTTCACATCCTGATTCACATTTACTTGAATCTCCTTTTTCATATCCTGGAATACACTTACAATTTTCTTCACATTTTTTTCTTTTTAATTCATCTTTTTCTTCAATACTTTCTTTTCCAGTAAAGATACCATATTCATATTTAACAAGACAATAATATGTTCCAATACTACATATGCTTTCAGATTCTGATTCTGCATTCCAAAAATCAAATCCTGGAGAAAATTCTGGAACACAAGATGATTTTAATTCTTTACCAGCTAGATTTTCTAATTTTATTTCTAGACCTTCTTCATCTTTTAAAATACTATATCCTTCTATCCATTCACAATCTCTTTTATCAATATTTGCACAATCTTTTTCTGTTGTTTGATCTATACAATCTTGCCATCTATTTGATTTACATGCTGCATAAGAAAAACCCTCTACTTCTGATTCAACACAAATAGTTGATCTCCAAGGATCACAAGGTTCAACAGTAACTTCTCCATCATAACATAATAATCTAAAATCCTCACTTCCTGGAAGATTAAGTTCTACATTTTTTTCAGTGTTTGAAGCACACCACACTTCTCCATGTTGATAATCTTTTCCTTCATATTCACAGCTTAAATCACTACAAACATAATCTCCATACCTTGCTGCAGGACTATCTGTATCTCTATATGATTTACAAGTACTTCCAGCATAATAATCACAATTTCCACATTCTCTTGAATTTGCATTTGATTGTTCATAACCACAACTATCTTCAATATTTACTATATATGTCCAATAATTTTGATCATTTCTTTTTGAATAATCATAAACATTTGCAAGATTTCCACAAGTATCTACAAAATATACTTGGTCAGCATTCTCAACACAAGTTGTTCCTTCTCTTGGTCCGCTTGGTCCGCAATTAGTTGCTAAAACATCAGCAGAACACAAATATCCTTCATGAAAAGAAATATCTACACTATCTATAGTAGATTCATCATTAGATAAATCCTCAAATAAATTTTGATCAGAGTCAGGATTTAAATTATCCATTGTTCGGCAATCTTCTTGAGTAACCATTTGACAAGTTCTTTCTCCATTTTTTTCAATAACACAAGCTCCTTTTGCATCAGAAGTAGCACTTGCAATACACATAATTTGATTATTTATATCATTTCTAAATATTGTTTCTAATCCATAAAGAGATGAAAGAGTTTTACATCTTGTTTGTGTAACAAAAGCACCTTGGTCTCCTAATAAACAACATCCAAGTTGACATTGAGGTAATTCATCTTTTGGTTTGTCATACCATATTCCTTGATTATTTTCACAAACTTTTTGAGGTGTATTTTCTTGACAAAATCCTTCTCCAACATCAACACAAGTTCCTAACTTACAATATGTTGTTGCTTCACAAGAAGTAGCAGCTTTTCTAAAATTATCTACACATTGTTCAACAGGAGCATTTTGACACCACGCACCATTTATAGTTTTTTCACAACAATATGAATTTTGAGCATTAACAAAACTTACCAATAAAACTAAAAACAAAAATACAAACAAGCTCATAAATATTTTTTTATTCATTTAAATACCATACCCTGGAGGCCAAGCAACACTTCTCGAAGCAAATTGAAATTTCCCACCAGTATCTCTATTTGTTAAGATATAAATTGTAGAGCCCTCCACTTGATTTAATTTTTCAACTTTTAAGTCATGATAATAATTCATATAAGTAGTTGTTTCAACATCTCCATATGCTGCTTCCCAAGCAATCATACTTCTAGCAATTCCTATAAATTCATAAAGACCATTATTTACAAGAACTCTAAAGGTTTCATAATTTTCAGTATCTCCTTTTGTTAAAGATAACTCATGAGTTAATGTTGTAAGGATTTTTTCAGGAAGTAATTCAACTGTTGTGTCTCCTTCTGTTAAAATTACATCATATCCTTTATCTTCAAAACTACTTTTCAAATCTTCAAAACAAGCATCAACTATTGGAGAGATTTCATTTTTAATTTCAGATTCAATATGTGATTTTAGCATAGGTTGTTGAACAACGCATGTTATGTAATATTCATTTGTATAACAAAGATATTCTATTGGATTATCTTCATATAAATAATAATGTTCAGGATTCATACTTCCTCCTTGTAAAGAAAGAATTTCAACAACATCTTCTATTTCATCTTCAAGACAAGTTTGCATAAATGCATTAGGATTATTACTATCAGATCTTACAAGAGATTGAAGTTTTGGATAAAAAAGATATATTAAAACACCAATCGCAACAATTGCTATTCCTATTATTATAAATATAGTCACTTGCCCTCTTTTTCCCATGTTTTATATACGATATTTTTGTTTATAAATATTTCATTAGTTTTAAATAAATCTTGCACAAAATATTTTATTATTTTTTAGATAAAACCAATTTAATAAATACAATAATTAATAATACTAAAATAATAAGAACCACTCACCAATAATAATTTATATTTTTTTCTTTTTTAATATTTTCTTCAGCAACATCCTCTTTTTTAATAATCTCTTCATTAGAAATTTTTTTCTGTTGTAGAATCATTAAAAGAAATACTTATTTTATTTTTAAATATAAAATATAAAGATACAATAGCAACTAAAATTATAGAAATCTCCAATTTCTACATGTAAATTAAAAATATCTAAGAGACAAGAACTAAAAAATAACTCTATTCATAACAACAGGTTCTCCATAACCAAATCCTTTTGTAGTTACATCAACATAATAATTCCATAATTCAAAAGAAGAGTCAAAAAAATTGCAAGAGTGAGACATTAAAGGACCAAAATAAATTTCTTCAATATTTTTTCCTTCTTCTCTAGGGGAACGTATTAATCCTTCATATTTTTTAATATTTTCCAAAAGTTTATAGCTTTCATAAAATCTTTCAATTGTTAAACTTGGGTCTCCTATCTCTTGAGACCACTTATTTATTGTTTCTCTCATTTGATTAGGACTAAGGGGTGTGCCTAAAGATTCTCTTTTAGCATCTAAAATTTGCCCAGCAGAAAAAACAAAGGAAGCATCTTTTTTTATTTTTGTAACATAGCTTTGATCAGCTAATCGAGTAAAATCATAAATTCTAGCAGAATCTGCATCATTAATTAAAACATTAAAAGTATTTTTAAGTCCAATAGGATTAATAATTTCATCATAATTAAAAAACTCTCCTTTTGGAAAAGGCGAATAAATAATATTGCCATTTCCTCCAACTCTTATTAGAATGTTGTTTTCTTCTTTTGACCCATCATAAATTTCAAATTCCACTATTTTTGAAATATCTGTTTTTTCAAGATTAGATTCAAATATTCCTTCTTTATTTACTTCTATGTCTAGAACATTATTAAAATTAAATTTTGCTCCTCCTTCTACAATGTTAACACCAGGAATAGATCCATCATCTCCTAGAGGATGATTTGCAAAAAGATTTAATTCTGTATTTGGTTCAGTAATTTCAAAAGATATTTTTCCTCCAGAACTTATTCTAGAAATAGCTAACTCTTTTTCATAAGAATCAATTTCTTCATCATATAAACCTGAAGCAATTTCATACAAAAACCTACCTTCTGAATCTTTTAGATGATAATAATTATTCGTAAGGGGTTGATTATAATCAGGTGCAGAAAAAGAAAACTCTCCCATCCCTGGATTTCCAGACAAAACAATATTTCCTTCAGGACCAAAAGAAATTGATTCTTTTCCTGGGCGAGCTTTTCCATCTAAAGAAAAAATAGTATCTTTATTAACAAGAATTTCAAAACCATTATAACTCACAAGAGTGTCTTTTGGGTAATAGTAATAACCTTCTTCAAGATCCTTTCCAACTTTAAAATTAATTTTATTAGCAGAATTAACTGGAATTTTATTTCCATCTTTTTCAATAATTGTAAATCCTTCTCCAACAAATTCAATTTCATCAAAACTCTTTAAATCACTATTAAATGAAATTTCTTTTCCTGAAAGATCTTTTAAAAATAAATTACCCTCTTGATAAATAACAATTGAACCTTTGGGAGCAATAAAAGATTCTTCATTAATAAAAATTTTAGAATCAAATTCATCAGAAATCTTTAATTCTGCTTCTTTAATTTCCATATCTTGGTTAAAAACAATTGTAGATCCTTTCTTTATATTTTCAAAAATATTTCCCTCAACTTTTATTTTTGAGTCTTCTCCATTAAAAGTTAAAGTAGAAAGAGAGTTTTCTTTTCTAAGAAGAACATTTTCAACAATCAAATTTTCAGAAGGACATTCAGGACAAACTAAATTTCCTATTTGAAAAACTTCTCCACTATAATCTGTAATAATTGTTGTTTCTAAATCCTCTACAGCTTCAATTAAAATAAAACTAATTCCAATTAATAAAAGGAAAATACCTAAAGTAAAAAGTAATTTTTTATTCATTTTAAACTGCAAATACAAACTCAAAAGTCTTATTATATTCTTCATTATAATCGCTTATAACAAATAAAGAACTTCCAATCCCTCCTTGTAACAAATCTATTTTCAAATCTCTTTCTAAAATCATATCATTAAAACAACTCAAACAAACTCTTTCTTCATTATAATAATCATTTTCAATTAAATCATAAATTCCATCGTAGATAGAACCCAATTTAACATAATATGTATGTTCTCCAAAATCTTCTAAAAGATAACTCTTCTCATCAAAAGAAATTTTCAAAGGCAATTCTAAATTATAAACAATCTGATCATCAAATAAATCCACATCTATTTTAAGTTCACTTCTTCTAATGTCATAATTTTTAAAATTTTGAAAATTATTTAAACATAATTCAACTTCAGAAAAAAGAGCCTGCAAAAGTTCTTCTTCTAAGTCCTCTCTAGAAGGAAAATAATTTACACCTTCATAAAAATAATAAGTAAAACCATTTGCATTAAAATATTTTGGAGGGATAAAATATCCTCCTCCTATACCTATTTTAGAGATTGATTCTTCAATACTTTCTTCGATACATAAATCAATAAAATTTTTAATTGGGCTAACTTCTACAGGAACTTCTAAATTTTTAGTTGATGACTCTCTAAGTATAAAAAACAAAGAAACTCCCGTGATAATTATCACTGCAATTATAATAAAAATAGTAACTTGTCCTCTTCGATTTTCTGAAAGAAAATTAAATGAGGGAATCTTTGATTTCACTCTTTTGTTCATGAAACCTCTAAGTAATTAACATTTTAAAAGTTTATCAATGTCTACCCCAACCTCTATCACTACCTCTTAGAACGATTTATTACTAGTAACATTCAAAATATGTTTTATTAGAATTTAAATTTTTATCAATTTCTATCTTTCTTTCATACAATTCAATCTCCAGTTTCTACACGCGGAGCAAGAATAAATGAAAGTTCGAGATAATCTGTTTTAAATTGCAACTTTAAGGGATGATCTTCAGCAAAATTTAAACTTGTTTTTTCAACAAGTTTTGCACCTTTGATAAATTTTTGTAGATATTCTAAACTATATTTTGCTTTACAATTTTCAGCTTCTATTTTTACCTCATCACTTGAAAATTCAGATCTTGCAGAATTCAAACCTTTTGCTTCAACAATAAATTTTCCTTGGTCAATAATAAAAGCACAAGCATCTGAAACAACAGCACAATCTTCAATTGAAGCAACTAAATCAATAGAATCTATTTCAATTTTAGAAGTAAATTCCATTTTTTCTGTTTTTGCATTAAAATCAATATCTTCTCCTCCTAAATCAAGCAAGTTTAGTGTAAAGTTTCTATGAATTCTATCTTGAATTTGAATTTCTAATAAATTTTCCTTTTTCTCTAAAATTAAAGAACTTCCATTTCCACATCTTTTTAAGATTCTCTTAAGATCATCTAAATTAACTTCCAGAGTTTCATCTCCTGCTTCAAGTTGGGAAAAATTAATTCTTGGAAGTTTAAACCCCACCATTGCAACATTTGCAGGATCCATTGCAGTAATACTCATTCCATATTCATTTACTTTTATTTTAACTTCTGTAACTAATTCAGAGATAAGTTCAATAGCTTTAGACAATAATGTTGGGTTTTCTAATTTAACTAACATGTGTATATTAAACTCTGGTGTTTTTTAAGGATTATTGTTTTCAAGATAAGGTAATTATATAAATTAATAGGCTTTATTTCTAATATGGAGCAAAGCATTAGAGAGAAGAGAATTAGGAAGATTACTAACTTATATTATTCTAAACCAGATATTCAAAAAGCTATATTTGAATTTTGTAAAAATAGAGAAACTATTCCAAGATATTTTGAAGGTTTTGGTAAAAGACCTGATTCATTTGAATACAAAGGAGATTCTTTTGAATTAGTAAAAAAAGGAGCAACTTCTCTTCATTGTTCAGAAGAAATTTGGCAAGACCCAATGAAAATATATACAGGGATGAATGAAGAACAAGCAAATGAATTAAGAATAGGTTGGGATTTGTTAATTGATATTGATTGTAAATGGTTTGATTATTCAAAACTTGCCGCAAAAGCAGTTATTAAAACTTTAAAAAAACACAAAATTAAAAAAATAGGAGTTAAATTTTCTGGAGGTAAAGGTTGGCATATATTAATTCCTTGGAAGACGTTTCCAAAAGAAATTAATGGAATAAAAACTTCTAGTATGTTTCCAGAATTACCAAGAAAGATTATTTCTTATATTAGATATTATTCAGAAAAAATTTTACAAGAATCTTTACCAAAAGATTTTTATTCTCAATTTAAAAATGTGAAAATAAAACGAGGGGTTAAATGTAAAATATGTAATGAAGTTGCAAGAGAGTATGAACAGGTTGAATTATATTGTTCAAAGTGCAAAAGGAGTGAAATAAGAAAATTTGAAAAAAATGAAAAAAAAGAAGAGTCTTTTTGTCCAGAATGTAAGGGAAAGATATCTTTAAAAAATCAAGTAGAAATGATGGAATGTATAAATTGTAATTTTAACTCTATTGATAAGCCTTCAAGTTTTTCTAAAAACATAGAAGTAGATTTATTTGAATTAATGGGTTTAGATTTAGTTTTAGTTTCTCCAAGGCATTTATTTAGAACACCTTATTCTTTACATGAAAAAACATCTTTAGCAAGTGTTGTAATAGACCCTGAAAAAGTTTCTGAATTTGAAATGAAAGATGCAGATCCTATGAAAGTAAAAGTAAAAGATTTTATGCCTAATGTGGAAGAAGGAGAAGCAAAAGAACTTATAACTCAAGCTTTAGATTGGTATAAAGATAATAACCCAGACCAAGAAGAAAAAAAGACTGGAGATTTTAAACAAATTAAACTTTCAAATTTATCAGAAAAAAACTTTCCACCTTGCATAAAAAATATTTTAAAAGGAATTTCAGATGGAAGACAAAGATCGATATTTGTTTTAATAAGTTTATTTAGGTCTGTTGGAATGGATAGAGATGAACTTGAAAAAAGAATGTATGATTGGAATGAAAAAAATACTCCTCCATTAAAACAAGGAATAATAAAAAACCAATTAAAAGTTGCATATAAAGGAAAACCACTTATGGCTCCAAATTGTAAAGAATATTATCAAGGAATAGGAGTTTGTGAACCAGATAGTTTTTGTAAATTAATTAAAAATCCTGTAAATTATCTTGTGAGAAAAACATTTAGTTCTACAAAAAAAGAATTTAAGCCAAAGAAAAATAAGAAATAATTTTACTACTTTTTATTATCGGCGTGAGCTCAACGTTCGGAGCAGGCATTTTATTTCAAATAAATAAATTCTTAAAACTTTTCATCTTAAAAACATAATCTAAAATTTGTTCTACAACAAATTTTAAAAACAAGGTTTAACTCTAGATAATATGAGAAAAAAGGTGTTGTTATTTATTTTAGTATTAGTTATGCTTTCTATTCTTCCTTTAATATTTGCAGCTCAAGAGAATATAGATGATGCTTATGCTTGTTTAAATGATAAAATAACTGAAAGAACTTGTGATAGTCTTTCTGTAACTGAGAAAATCTTTTCCTCTCTTGCAGTCAAAGAATGTAGTTCAGAACTTAGGGAGATTTCAAAAGATGGAGAATGTTGGCCAGAAGAAGATTGCAATATTAAAAAGACTGCGCAAGCAGTTTTAGCTTTAGAAACTGCTGCAGCAAGAGATTGGCTATTAGGACAAAAAGGAAACCCTTCTGAAGTAATTTGGTATTTACAAATAGAAACAAGTTTAGAATCTACATGTACTATTGCTTATGATGGAAATGACTATTCTATAGATATAGATGAAGATAAAAAAATAGATTCTTCAGCAGGAAGTTGTTTGTCTTTAAGTTCTTCAAATTATTGGTTAGAAATAGGTTCTGATTGTTATGAAGAAGAATTTGAAATTTCTTGCGATGAAAATTTTATAACAAACTTATTATTTAAAAGCGATACTTCTTCGACAATTCATGTTTCAGAAAAAACTTCTTCTGTAACAGGAGGGGGAACAACAGCTGAAGAAGTAAATTCTTTTTGTTTTATGGAAGAAGATGCTTGCGATTATGAAGGAAGTTTATGGGCTGCATTAGCTTTAAATTCTATGGAAGAAGAAATCTCTTCCTACATACCTTATTTAATTACAATGGCAGACACTAATCAAAAATATTCTCCAGAGATTTTTTTATATGCTTTAACAGGATATGAAGATTTTCATTATGATATTCTTTCAAAGCAAGCTAGTAATGGGTATTGGTCAATTTCAGGAGACAAATATTATGACACTGCTTTAGCACTTTACCCTTTTATGTATAGTGAACCTTTTACTGAAAAAGAAGAAGCTATGATGTGGTTATTAGAAGAACAAGAAGAAGATGGTTGTTGGAATTCAGAAAGTATTTTAGACACAGCATTTATTTTACATTCTATATGGCCAAAAGAAGATGTTCTTGTTGGTGAAACTTGTTCAGATGAAGGATATTTTTGTATGTCTTCTGCTAGTTGTGATGATTCAGGAGGAAATATTTTAGATTATTCTTGTTCTACATATTATGTTTGTTGTGATACTGAAGAAATTCAAGAAACTTGTTCAGATGCAGGAGGAAAAATTTGTACAATTGGAGAAGAATGTACAGGAAATACTTTAGATGCATTAGATACAGTCAGATGTTGTTTTGAGGAATGTGAAGAACTAGAACCTGAAAATCAATGTGAATCTGTTGAAGGAGGAGTATGTGAGCCTGCAGAATGTGGGGAAGGTTATGAAAGAGATTATGATTATGACTGTGATTATTATGGAGATGTTTGTTGTATGGAAGCAGATAAACCAGGAATAAATCCTTTATTTTGGATATTAATTATTTTAGTTGTATTAGTTGCTTTAGGAATAATATTTAGAGAAAAATTAAAATCTTTTTGGTTTAGAATGAAATCTAATTTTAGAAAATCACCACCTCCTAAAAGAAGTTTAAGGTCAGGATTACCTTCTATTTCATCAAATCAAATGAGAAGAAGAGTTATGCCTAGAAGAGTTATGCCTTTAGAACATAGACCTGCTCCAAGACCTACGCCAAAACATGCTCCAAAAAAACACGCAAGAGGACATTCTGAACTTGATGAAGTTTTAAAGAAGTTAAAAGAAATGGGAAAATGAAAAAAACAATCTTAATTTTGCTTTTGTTAATGTTACCTTTAATGACAGCCGTTGAAATAAATATGAAAGATGAATTTGCTCAAGGTGAAACTTTAATGGCAAAGATTTCAGGAAATTTTTTAGATCAAGTTGAAAAAGAAAATATAGTTTTTTATAGAGAACATGTAAAAGTTCCTTTAGAATATGATATTTCAAAAATAGATGATGAATATTATATTTATGCTCAATTAGGAGATAAGCTACCAAATGATTATTCTTTAAGAATTGAAAATATAAATTATATGCAAGGAGTAAATATTGTTGATGAAGACATTATAAAGAGCTTCACAATTACTGAAGAGTTAGCAGATTTTAAAATAACTCCTGGATTTGTTATTGCAGATGAATCTTTTATAATAGAAGTTCAAAATTTAAGAAACTTTAAGATAGAAATAGATATTAATGAAAATCAAACTGAGACTACAGGAAATATATTTGAATCTTTATTTAGTTTAAGAACTTTTGAAGGAAATATAGAATTATTTTCAGGAGAAATTAAAAATTTAGAATTTGATTTAGGAGATGAAACTTATTTTAGTTTTATAGAATTAAAAACAGAAAATATAACTTATGAAGTACCTGTTTATCTTTTTGTAAGTAAAATAATTCAGACAGAAGAACAAGATGAATCTGAAGAAACAACAGAAGAAGGAGAAGAATCTGAAACACCAAGTGAAGAGGAAGAAGAAATAAAAGCTGCTTCAACAAAGATTTGTATTGAAATGAATGGAACTGTTTGTGGAAAAAATGAAGCATGTAATGGAACAACAGAGTATGCAAAAGATGCTGTTTGTTGTATAGGTAATTGTGAAGTAATTGAAAAAGACAACACAGGAAAAATAATTGGTTGGTCTATGATTATAATTATTCTTGCAGCAGTAATTTGGTTTTTTAAGACAAAATATAAAGGTGCAAAAAAAGAAATTAATTTATTAAAAATAGCCAAGGGAAAGAAGTAATTAAATCTTTGAAAGATATTTTTCTAAATCTTTGTAATTCTTGTTTCTATCCATTAAACAAACTAAAATTATTTTTGGAGACAAAATAACATAAATCAATCTTTTTTCTTTTCTTTGAATATTTAATCGAATTCTAAAAACCTTTGAAAATTTTTTAGAATGGATTTTTTTATTTCTATATGGGTTTTCTTTTATTAATTGTATTTTTTCATGAATAATCTTTTTGGATTTTGAATCAATTTCTTTAATTTGCTTAAGAAATAATTTAGAAGAAATTATTTTAAAACTCATTCCAGTAAAATTTTATTTAATTCTTCTTCTGTAGAGAAATCCTTATTTTTAATTATTTTTTCAATTAAATTATCAATTATTTCAATTTCTTCCTCATTAAAATTTTCATCAAATTTATTTTTTTCAAATATTTTTTCTCTTATACTTTCAGTAGCTAAATCCTGAATATTTCTAAATCCGAAATTTTCAACATAATTTTGAGCAGCGTCAAGAAGATTTATAGGGATTTTAAGATTTATTTGCTTTGTTTCCATGATATCTATAGGTATCTATAAGTATTTAAATGTTTTGATAAATAATTATTTTTCTTTAGGATCTTTTTTTTCAGGTTTTTTCTTTTTATCTTTAGGCATAAGTTCTGTTAATTTTTCTTTCAATTGATTATTTTGAAACCTTAAAACTCTTGCAACTTCATCATAAGCATGGAGCCTTCTAGTTAATTCACTTAAGATATCTCCCCATCCATTATTTGTTAAAGCAACTAATTCTGGAGAAACAACTTCAATATGGGCAGGCATATACTTAAACATTAAAAGAGCTAAATATTGAATATCTTCAACTTCAACTTCAATCTCTGCAAAAGTTGTGAAAAAACCTTCTTGATCCTTTAGAGGAGTAGGTTCTTTAATATCTTTAGATTTTACTTCAACTTTTTTTTCTTCGTCAATTTGTTTAATAATATTCTCTAAAGTTTTTATTAAATTTTCTGCAGGCCTTCCAATTATTTCAAAGATTAACATTGAACGAATTCCCTTAGTTTCCAAGTTTTCTTTAGACGATTTCATTTTTATATTTTCTTTTATTTTTTAATATTAATAAGACACCAATTAAAATACAAAATCCAATAAAACCATATCTTGCATAATCGGTCTTGTCTAAACTTTCAGTATTCTCTTCGCTTTTTATATCTTTTGGAGTTAAACTTATCACTTCTGGAGTTAAAGGAATATTAAATTCTTCTTTTTCTTTTTCAACATATTCTTTAATATTTTCTTCAACATCTTCAACTTGTTCATCAGTAATCTTTTCTTCAGATTCTTCTGTTTCACATCTATTTTTCTCTCCTTTTGTTGCTTCTAAAAATTTCCAAGAGTTGCATAATTGCCAAGTTTTATCATTATTATAAGAATCATCAAAAATTCCACTTTCATCTATTAAGTTCTCGTTTTTATACAAAAAAACTTTTTCATCTAAATTATCAAGCCATTGTTTATCTAAAACATAAACATAATATCCTGAAAAAATTCCATTTAAGATTATTTCATCCCCATCATTATTAATTAGTTTATATCCTTCTAAATTAATTTCTTCTCCACCATATAACTCTATCCACTCATTTCCTGCGTCTGTTCCGGAGGGGTTCATTTCAATTTCGTTGATTTTTATTCCAGAAACAAATAAAATAAAGATTAATGCCATAAAAAGTATTAAGATTAACTTTTTCATTTTATATTTTGCGAATTATTTATTTTTTCCATATAATTAATAAAGATAATTGAATCTTTTTGACAATATCTTGTTATGTTTTGTATGATTTCTTTATTAGAAATTGTTTTTCTTCTGTAATCTGGATGAATTTCTTTAAACTTTTTTAACATCATTTTATCTATTTTACAATTTTTACGGTTAACAAAATCTTCAATAGTTACATCTTTTTTAAAGAAATAAATATCTTTATAATCCATACCTTTTTCAAAAATAACTCCATCTTGATTCTTTCTAAATGTGGGGTCTAAAATCCTTCTTTCTTCATCTTTTAAATAAGCATGTAGGACATTTAAATCATTTACCCATCCAATAACCATATTTACTTCTTTATCAGCCTCTCTGAGATTCATATTATATCTAAAAGATTTGCATTTACAATCAGCAATTTGTTTTTCATATTTATCTTGTTCAATTTCTCTTAATTTTTTTTCAAGAGGTATGCGAATATATCCTGTGTTATAAGAAGTAAATATAAGAAAAGTGCTCAGTAATAATAAGTTAACAAGTGCTTTTTTCATAAAATACTAAAGACATTAGAAATTTTAAAGATTATTGTTATTTACTATATTTCTTTTCAAAATCAATATATTCTACATTAATTCTTTTACCTTTTAATACAGCTTTCGCAATTAAAATTTTTGAAAAAACTTTGTTTTCTAATAACCAATAACACATTCCTTTTTCCACTTTATCTAGATAACCATTTCTTTTAACTTCTACTCCAATAACTTCAAAGACACCTTTAGTATTTTTTATACAAATAAAATCTGGAAATCCTGTTCCAATTACCATGACTTTCTTAAAAGGATTATATTTTCTTTTTGCAGGAACAACTTTTCCAATTTTTCCATCTCTATCATAATCAACAGTATTGGTCCATCTATCAATTATCCAACCCATATCTTCAAGTCCAGCACGAACTTTCGCTTCAAATCTCATCCCTGCTGCTCGATTTTTCTTACCTTGTTTAACATATTCCTCTTTGTTCATTAATGATAAAATATGAAGAAGTATAAAAATTTATTTAATCTAAGTGGTCTGATTGGGCCCAAAATAAATCATCTAATTCTTTTCTTTTTTTCTCTTTTAGATTCTTTATAACTTTTTCAGCATCTTTTCCACCTACAATATAAAGACTGCTCTTTTCTATTTGATATTTTACTTTGTAATTTGTATTATTTTCATCTGTCATTTTTATAAATCTCTAGCTTTATGCGAAGTGTATCTTCACGAGCATCCGCAGTTTATGAGGACAATAGTTGAGACTATAAGTCTCTAGCTTGAATAGTTCGTCTGTTATTTGCCTTTGCTCTATCAATTGCTTTTTCTAGAATATCTTCAACTTTTCTCTCAAGCTCAGGCCCAACTTCTTCAGCAACACTAGACACAGCATTTTCTTTATCTAACTCTTTCACAACTTTTCTTATATTATTTTTTACAATTAATGTCATTTTTAATAATTAAACCTCTTTTCATATTCTTTGTGATTCATCCATTCAAGAATTATTGAGAAGACTAAAAGATTTTTACCTTTTATGTTGTAAATGAGTCTCCATGCTCCAGGAAGATTATATTTCCATAAATTTCTTACTCCAAATTTTTTAATATATTCTTTTGGAATTAGTTTTTTTGGTATTTGAATTCCACAGAAAGCATTATTTTCTATATCTTTAAATGCTCTTTCTAAAATTCTATAAAATTCTTCGTCTTCTTTTTTTAATCTATTAAAAGCATTTTCTATTTTTTCATTAACAAATTGTATATTGCTTTTCATTTTTTTCTCCACATCAAATGAGTTTTTTCGAGGAGTTTTTCCACATCTTTAGGATAATAAATCCATCCAATTTTTCTTTCTGAATCAATAGAAACTTTTCCTGAAATTATTAGATAATCAAGAATAACAGAAAAGGTTTGATACATCATTTTTTTTGGAAGAGCTTTCCATAATTGTTTCTTTTTAAATTCTCCATCATGTTTTTTTATAAAATCTTCAAGAAAAAGAACAGTATCTAATCTTGGAAATCTTGCAGAGGGATTTTGAGACCTTATTAACTTTAAACTCATAGTTATATCAAGTGATATACCTTTTTAATTCTTTGTGTTTTATGTCTACATTTTAAGAATCTTGTAGTCATCTGTTTTTATAGAAAAAGTATATTTAGCTTAACTATTTCACTTTTTCTAATAATTTAATTATTTTATCTTGCCCAACATTTAATATCAAAGCAGCAAGCCGAGGACCTTTCTTTTTATTAATTATAACTCTATAAGCAGCATCAAAAAATTCAGTATTTTTGATATCTGATTTTTCACAGATTTTATAAAACTCACCAAATAAACTTTCTTCAGTATGTTTCTTTTTCTTTAAAACTTCTTTAAGTTGGATTAAAGCTTTTTTTTCTTTTGCAGTTAACTTAGTATTTACTTTTTCTTGGACTTTAAATTTCATATCTTCACCAGCATATTTTTCTACCCAATTTTTAACTTTTT
This sequence comes from Candidatus Pacearchaeota archaeon, assembly GCA_023144035.1. Lineage (GTDB taxonomy): Archaea > Nanobdellota > Nanobdellia > Pacearchaeales > GW2011-AR1 > JAFCEV01. Next base: position 128,776 of record JAGLGM010000002.1, read on the forward strand.
CAGCCCTTATTTTTGATTCTTTATTTAAATCATCTAATTTTCCTATTTGAACTAAAGAAACTAAATGTCTAAAACTTGTTTTTCCAGGTCTTTTTTTACTAACTTTTAATCTTGACAATTCATAGATTCTTTTATCTTTAGCATTTGCTTTTTTATCATAATATTTTTTTTCAAGAGCATCATAATCTTCATATATTTTTATTACATCATTATCAAAACTTATTTGAAAACCTGTTTTTGGTTTTGTTCCAACAAATAAATATCTTAAAACTTCTGGTTCATAAATTTCTTCTACTTCATCAACAGTTGTAACATTGCCCCTTGAACTTGAAAATACATTCCCTCCCTTTATACCTATCCAATCATAGAATTGATAAATTGGAACTTCTCCTCCAAAAATATCTTTTACAATTTCTTTTGCAGTTGTAAGCGAACCCCCGTGAACACTATGGTCTATTCCACCTGGTTCAAAATCAACATTTTCATATTTCCACCTCATTGGCCAATCAATTCTCCAAGGAGCATTTACAATTCCTTTTTTACTAAAATCAACTTTTCCTTTATATCCACATTTACATTCATATTCGATTTCATAACCTTTAATATTAATTATTTTTGTAAAATCTTTTTTACATTTTTCACAATAAACAACAACAGGCCACCAATTTTCACTCAAAGGTTCTTTTCGATATTTATTTAAAATATTCATAATTTCTTTTCTTTTTTCTATAGCAATTTTTATTAATTTAGCATATTTACATTTTTTATTCATCTCATCTTGATAAATAAATTCTGGTTTAATTCCAACTTTTTTTAATTGTTTTTCAAATTCTTGTTCAAAATGTTGTGCATAACTTTTTCCTTTTTCAAATGGAGAAGGAACATCACTTAAAGGCATTCCAATATATTTTTCATATTCTTTAGAAACATTTTTAGGAACTTTTCTAAATCTATCAAAAGCATCCCATGAATAAATAAATCTAACTTTTTTTCCTTTATCTTCTAAAGCTTTAACAACTAAATCAGTAGTTATAACTTCTCTAAAATTTCCAACATGAACTGTTCCAGAAGGAGTTATACCTGAAGCACAAACATATTCTTTCTTTCGTTCTCGTTTTTTCGAGGATGAGTCTTGGGACTTTGTTCCAGAGACTTTTCCTTTTTCTTTCGTTTGGCTTTTAGACGAACGAGGTAAACAACTTGTTTTTTCCCTTATTATTCTGTCTGCAATTTGGTCAGCCCAAAAAAATTTCTCTGCCATATTTATCAAAAATAAAGAATGTTTATAATTATTTCTTTTTATATTTACTATACCCTAATTTGTCTAACTCTTCATTTAATAATTCATCTGCAATTACTTGGAATTTATTATATCTGCTCACATGCAAATATCTTATTTTTTTAAAGTTTTCTTGTAATTTTTGGACTTTTAAAAATAATTTAATAAGATTAGGGTGTCTAACTTTATATTCTCCTAAGAGTTGTTTAACAATTAATTCAGAATCAAGTATACATGTTAATTCATCTTTTGTATATTCAGAAGCAAGTTCAAGTGCTTTAATTAAGCCTTCATATTCTGCAATATTGTTTGTTACATTTTCACCAAGAAACCCTCCATATCTTTTAAGAATTTCACCATCTTTACGAACTATTACTCCTATAGCTCCTGGACCAGGGTTTCCTCTCGCACCGCCGTCAGAATTTGTATAAATCATTTGATTCAAAATTCAGCTTAATATAAAAAGGTTTATACTATTCCAGCTAAAGAATCTGGACTAGAATCAGTTTTAGTTTCTAAAGAATTTGATTCAATATTTTCTTCAATATTTTCTTCAATATCACTCCCTTCAAATAAAGAATAATAATCTTGTGCTTCAGGACTTTGCATAATACTTGATTTATAATCTGTTTCCGCCATAGTAGAAAATATTAATCATTTTTATTTTTAAGCAATTATATACTATAATATATCTTTTATAAACAATACACTACAAAATATATTTTAGAAATCATATATGTAAAATTTTGAAAGTTTTGAAATCTTGAAATTTTTCTGGTTTAACTTCAACATTTCTTATTTGAGCATGTTTTGGACCTTTTTTACATAATTCAATCATCTTATTCACATTATCAGGTTCTCCTTCAACAAAAACTTCTATTCTTCCATCTTCTAAATTTCTTGAGAATCCTTTTACATTATGTCTTTCTGCATTTTCTTTAATAAATGCTCTAAAGAAAACACCTTGAACAGTTCCATTAATGTAAATTCTTATTGCTTTTTTCATATAATTAATAAAAGAAGTGTATTATTAAATATTTCTTTAGTTTGAGAAAAGTATTTAAGTAAATTTTAATAAAATAGCTTATGAAAAAAGAAAAATTAAGAAAGAAAAATTATAGAATTTTTACTCTTTCAAATTCTTTAATGGCTTTAGCAGTCGGATTATTTGGGCCTTTTTACTACATTTTTATAAATGAAATGGGGGGTTCAATTGAAAATTTTGGAATAGCTGCAGGGCTTTTGGTTTTATCAGGGGCTTTATTTTCTTTATTTGCAGGAAGATTCTCAGATAAAATTGGAAGAAAACCTTTTTTAATTATTGGAGGGTTTGCTTCTGCAATAATAGTTTTTTTATATACAGTTATTGATTCTCTTTGGCAATTATATTTGTTACAAATATTCTCTGGAATAATTACTTCTGGATTTGAAACTGCTGAAGGGTCTTACTTAGGTGATATTACAAATAAAAATAAAAGAGGTGCAGAAATAGGGAAATATGATGCAATGATTGGAATCTTTGAAGCTGCAGCAATATTTGCAGGGGGGTTCTTAGCAGCAAGATTTGGATTTGAAATAATATTTTATATTGTTTCAGTTATTGCCCTAATTTCAACTTTAGTTATGTTAAGATTAAAAGAAAAGTAAGTTGTTAAATCCCTCTCATATCTAGTTCATTATTTACAATTGTAACTGTTTGACTTGCAAAGTATGTTTTTGGACCAATTGAAACAGAAGTTGCAGTTTGCTTTAATCTTTTCAATTCTTTTTTAGGCAAACCATCATGATCTCCTAAAATAAAAACACAATTTTTAGGGATTTCAACTTTTCTTAAATTTTCACCACGTTTATCTAAAATAAATATTTGGTTTCCTTTTTTTTCTAATTCATTTATAACTGCAAATAAATTCTTTTTTTCTATAAAACAACCTGGAAAAACTTCTCGTTTTTCTCCTTCTTTATATTTATATAAAAGTTTTTTAATTAAAGTTGCAACATCTTTTTTTGAAATTGAAGATTCATCTTTAACTTGTATTTCAATATGTTTTGGAGGGTCAGGCATTCCATAAAATATAAAGTGAAATGTTACATCTTTTCTAAAATCATTAGATAGAAAAACACCTTGAATTAAACTATGAATTGCAATATCCATTCTACCAGCTTTCATTAAATCACCTGATAAAGCTTTTCCAGATGTTGATGCACTTTTCGAAAAATAGATTATGTGTTTCATTTGTAGTTAAAAAATTTATTATAGTCTTTGTGGTCAAAGATTTTTAAAATAAAAACAAAGATATTTATTTTATTTCCTTCTAAAGTATAAATCATCCTCCAATAATTTGAAAGTTCTACACGATAAACATTTGAAATATTTTGTTTTAATAATTTTTTAGGAATTAATCTTTTTGGAACAGGGTTTCCAAATTGAGGATTTTCTTTTAAGATTTCTTTTATTCTTTCAAAAGAATTTAAAATACTTTGAGACTCTTTATCATTTCTTTTTTTTAGTTTTAAATAAGATTTTTTTGCATCGCCCTTTAAAAAAATTCTTATATCTCTTCCAAAAAGCATTTTAAACCTCTAAAGAATCTTCCATCATTTTTTTTAAGTGTTCTGGTTCAGAATAAATCCATTGTATTCCTTTTGGACCATAAATTATTTTTCCACTCTTCCAAAGATAGATTAAAATTAATTTTAATGTTTGATGCATAATTTGTTTTGGAAGTTTTTTCCTAATCTCAGAAAAAGTAATTGGAATGTTTTTATTTTTTTCTAAAAATTCCTCCACCATTAAAACAGTGTTTAAATTAGGATATCTTGCAAATTTATTTTTATTATTTATTAGTGTCATTTTATATCAATTGATATTAATAAAGTATCTTATTATATAAATCCTTCTATTTTATTGGCTGCAAAACAAATTGTGCTTTTGCAAATATTTCTTTCCCTTTTATAACTCTATACATACCTATAAATCTTCCTCCACAAAAGACAGAAATTTCTGCATCTTTTTTTACTTTTGTAGGTCCTTTCAAATCTTTTTTATAAATTGGTTTTCCTGTAAATATATTTTTTAAATTTCCATTATTAATTTCAACAATAGGATAAACTTCTCCAACAATTTCAGCAGGTATAATTATGTCTCTTAACAATTTGTCATTTCCTTTTCCTTCGGAATATTCTTCAACAGCTTTTTCAAAATCATATAGATTTACTAAAGTATCTTCTTTAAAAATTCCTGCACGCATTCTTCTTAATTCAAGCATATGTGCTCCAACTTCTAATTCTTCTCCAAGATCATGAAGTAGTTTTCTAATATATGTTCCTCCCTCACATTCAACTTCAAATAAAATATTTTTATCTTCTTCTTCATATAAATCAAATCTTTTTATTTCTCTTTGCCTAAGTTGTCTTTTTACACTTGATTTAACAGGAGGCATTTGAGTAATCTTTCCAAGAAATTTATTTTTAATCATATTTTTAATTTTCTCTAAACTAATTTCTTCATGTATTCTCATAATTCCTACATATTCTTTATCTTCTCCTAAAAAATAACCAGTGAGTTTACATGCTCTGTTTAATGCAATTGGTAAAACACCAGTAACTTTAGGATCTAAAGTTCCAAAGTGAGATGTTTTTCGTAAATTTAATTTCTTTCTAACAAAATCAGAGATATCAAAAGAAGTAGGGCCACTTGATTTGTCAATATTAATCATTCCAAATTCTAAAAGTTCTTTTGTTGTTTTTTTTGATTTTATTTCTTCAATGTTCATTTTATTTCTCCCTTCAAATAAGCTTTCCTCTTTCCTTCTTCAAACTTTTCAATAGCATATCTTAGCATTGTCCTTGGCATAACTTTGTAATGTTGTTTTAAAAACTCTTCTAAAATAGCTTCATCCTTTTTTCCAACTTCTCTAAGCATCCAACCAACAGCTTTGTGAATTAAATCATGTTTATCGTCTAATAATATTTCAGAAAGAGCAAGCGTGTCTTGAAACTCTTGTTTTTTAATAAAATCAAAAGTAGAAACAATTGCAATTCTTCTTTCCCATAAATCTTCTGACCTAGCTAAATCATATAAAGTATTTTTCTTTTTATCAAATAGAAAATGTCCTACAATGCCTGGCGCAGTAACATCAACTAAATCCCAATTATTTATATTCTTTGTATTTTTTAAATAAAAATTAAATATATTTGCTTTTTCTTCTTCTTTACTTTCTTTATATTTATTAGATAAAATAATCAAACCAGTTAATCTATACTCATGAATTTCACTTTTTAACAATTCTTGAATCTTAGGCAAACTTAATCCAGAATATTTTTTAGCAACTTCTCTTTGTACAGGAACTCTTATTCCTAAAAAAATATCTCCTTCACCATATTCTCCTTTTCCTGTTTTAAAAAATCTTTGAAGTATAGTTGCTTGTTCAACATCTGCTAAATCTTGTAATTCTTTTTTTATTGTTTCTAACATAGTAATTTAAGAATAATGTAATATAAAATATTTTCCTTGAGGATTTTCAAAGTGAGTGTGTCAGTTACTCTTTTCCTTGAGGATTTTCAAAGGGGGTGTCCTCCTGCTATTTTGCAAGAGCTTTTCTAACTTGTCTTTTTGGTTGTTTTACATTTCCACCTGATTGATGCTTTGCTGTTTTTGCAGCTGCTTTCTTCATTTTTTCTCCAGCTTCTGCACCTGCCTTTGCTTTTTCTTTTTCTTCTTTCTTTTCTTCTTCTGTTTGAACAGGTTGGTGAGCTGGTTGTTCACTAATAGGTTGTTGTTGAAATCCTTCCTTAGCTTTTTGCATCATTGTTTTCTTTTTTTCAAGAAGTTCTCTAGATTTTTCTTCTATTTTCTTTTCTCTTGCTTCTTTATATTTTAATTTTTCAGGAATATTCACAAGTTCAACTTTTACAATGTCTCCTTGTTTTATTGCTCTAACTTTAATTTTGTGAGGTGGATTTTTAATACCTCTAAACCATAAAGCTTCATTCACAAACATATCAATTTTAATTTTATTTAAATCTCTATCTCTAATTTTCATATGTTTTACTAAAAATTCTTTAACAGTTTTTACAGCCTTAGGAGTCTTTTTATATCTTGGAACAGGCCTTCCTTTTTCTCTTAAAGGAATAATATATTCTCTTTCAATTTTTTCTGATTTTGTCTCAGGAATTGTTTTTTTAGCCATTTTAATTTTTACCTATTTCATCTATTAATTTTTTTGTGGAAGTAGGTATGTCTTTTAATTTAGTTTCTAATTTAGTTTCTAATTTTGATTTAAGAGCATTTATGGCTTCAGAACATTCACCTTTACAATCCTTTAAAACAATTTCCATCCCATGATAATTTGTTGAATGATTTGCAGAGATTACAATTACTGCAGAATCTGAAGAATAAACAATTGTTTCTTGAGGGTTTGTTTGATTGTATTTTAAGAGAGGGGTAAGCCGGGTAAATTCCCCTTCTAAATTATCTAACTTTGCAAAATCAACTTTTTCTTTTATTTCAAATCCTTTATAAAAAGATCTAACTGATTTAGATTCTGATCCTTTTACATTGCTTTTATAAATTTGATTTTTATTTGATGCCATTTTATCCAAAGTGTGATTTTTTTTGTCTTCTTGGTTTAATGTGAAGTTTAGTCCGTCTCCATGATCTTCTATGTCTTGTTATTGCAGAGGCATGAACTCTTTTACCCATTCCGTATTTTTTAATTACAGCCCAAACAGGAGCCCACTTAGTTTGCCTTCCTTTCTTCATTAATGTTTCTTTTTTCTTTTGATTTTTAATTCCCATTTTAATTTATTTCTTCTAATATTAGTTTAGTTTTTGATTCAAATTTTTGTTTAAGTTTATTATCCATTAACACTTGTACATCATTTTTTGTATAATAAATATAAATAGAATTTTTACCTACCTTATATTCTTGCATTGCAGATTCTGAGTCTTCTTCAGTTTGTATTTGATTATTTGAGATATTTTTTTCAATTGTATTTGTTATTTCTTTAAAATCTACAAAACTAAGAGAATTATTCATGGGGCTAAAAATTGTATAACTTTTCATTTAATATCCTCCATAAATTCTTTACCTTTTTGAGTAAGTTGTCTTCCTGGTTTTTTATCTCTAACACCTTTAACATCTTTTGCAAGTTCTGTAAATCCTGCTTGATCAGATTGTTGAAGAATTGTCCTAATAATTTTTCCACCTGCTTTTACAAATTTTTCAGGTTGAAACCCTCTATCTTTTTTACTTCCATATTTAGTTCTAAGTCTATTAACACCTACAATCTTTTTTTTGTAAATTTGTCTTAGAATGCTCGCAGACCTTTTATACCAAAAATCCACATCTTCAATTGGCCTTTCTTTTGCAGGACTTGATTTAACAAAAGCAACCCATTCAGGTTCTTTAAATTCATCAATTTTCTTAAGAGCTTCTGCTAATTTTAAATTATATTCTTGAGTGTCTAGTTCATATACTGGATTCATCTTATTTGGTCTTTCCTCTCGGAATTAGAACAGTTTGTAGACTGTTTAACCTAATTTTAAGTAGAATAAGAGTTTATAAATTTACCTAACAGGTTTACGCCATCTCTTTATTGCAAGAGTATATCCAATAATCTTTGAAGTATAATGATTCCCTAATTTTTCAACAAGTTCATTTGAAATCTTTTTTAATTCTTCTTTATCTCTACAACAAGACCTTAAAACAGAAACTTTAACATTATTATATTTTTTAAAATGGTTTTTTAAAGTTAAAATAAAATTATCTGTTAATCCATTCTTCCCTAATTGAATTGTAGTTAATGTTGCCATTTTAATTTAATTTATTTTTTAATTGAGGGTATTTTCGTGCTTCTTCAAAGTATTTTTTCCTATATTTACTAACATCATATCCTTGTTCTTCTCGTATTTTTAATTCTTCTTTAATTAAATTCATTCCGTCAATTATATCTGTATGTTGAAATAAATTATTAAAGATTTCTTCTAACTGTTTCTTTTCTTCTAATTTCTTTTCTTCTAATTTTTTTTCTTCTTTTTTTCCCATTTTTCAATATAACTTTTTTTAATTTTAATTAGTTTTTTCTTTCTAACACCAAAACTACCTAATTTCATTAATTTATTCTTATAAATATCTTTTCCTTTAAAATGATGCACTATTACATCTTGTTTATTATCTCTCCAATCTTGACTTTGTTTAGCACAAAAAATTGCTGCTTCTTTTCTATCTTTTATATTTGATTTTTTTTTAATGTTTACAAAAGGGCTTCCAGGATTTGCAGTATGAAAAACATCTTCATTTGATTTAATTTGAGCAATTAATTCTTCATTATTTTTTGCATTTTTTCCAGCAAGAACTAATTTACCAGAACTAGTTACCATTTCCCGAAATTTCATTTTATTTCCAAAACTCTAAAGCTTCTTTTAATTCTTCATGATTTTTTGAATATTCTTTTAAAGATATTCCTTTTATTGTCGCATCTACAGCTTGTCTCATTGCTTTTGCTCCAGCAATTGTACCAGAAGGATGTCCATGAACTCCTCCTCCTGCTTGAAGAACTATATTATTTCCCATAGCTTTTATTATTTTAGAAACTAAACCAGGATAAACGCCTCCTGAAGCAACACCAAGAACAGGTTTTGTTTTATACCATTTTTGTTGCAAATTTTCTTTTGTTTGTTTTGTAAATTGTTGCTCAATATCTTCTTCAATATGTAACACTTCTTTTTTCTTACCTACCATTTTACCATAGACAGTTCCAATATGTAAAGTATCAACTCCAACCATTCTAGACAATTGAGCAATCACTTCCATAGTCATTCCATGTTCAGGATTTCTATCAAACATAGCATGTCCTGCTCTATGTGCATGAATTGGCAAATTTATAGCATCCCTAGCTGTTTGAAATGCAGACCATCCAAGAGTTAAAATATCTAACATAATATAATTTCCTCCATGTTTTTGGACAAAATCAATTCTCCTTAACATTTCTTTTGATTCAGCAGTACAATTAATTAAATAGACTTTTTTTTCACCTGTTTCTTTTTCTGCTTTTTTACAAGCTTTAATAGTTAATAAAAATCTTTTCTTGAATTTATTAAAATCTTGAGAAGTTAAATTTTCATCATCTTTAACAACATCACAGCCTCCAATCCAAGATTTATAGGCTACCTTTGCATGTTCAGTTTCATTTAATCCAACTTTGGGTTTTATAATTGTGCCAACTAAAGGTCTTTCTTTAACTTTTAAATATTTTCTTAATCCTTTAATTCCATATTTAGGACCTTTAAAAGATTTTAACATTTTTTGAGGAATAGTTATATCTTCCCAAAGTAAGCCTTTTACAGCTTTCATCCCATAAATATTTCCTCCAATAGATGACATAATCTCTGGCAAATTTCCTAATTCAAATAATTTAATTGGATATGCTATTCTTACTCTTTTATTTTTATTATCAATATAAAATATATTTGGAGCTAAAGATTTACTAATTTTTTTATTAAGTGTTTTAACACTAGTCCAAGTTCCAATAGAACTTTCACCAGCAACTTCTTCTGCAACTTTTCTAAGAGTATATCCTCTAGAAGGAGTTATTTTATATTGGCAAACAACATCTGTTTTTTTAGGTTTATATTTTAGATTAATAAATGTCATATTATATTTTTTTAACAACACTCCCTTTTCCAGTATCATCAATAGTATAACCTAGTTTTTTAACTTTTGCTCTTATCTCATCTGCTTTTCTCCAATCATTCTTCTTTCTTGCATTACTTCTTTCTCTAATTAATTTTTCAACTTTTTTAGAAATTTCTAATTTTTCTTTTTTCAATAAATTTAACCCTAAAACTTCATCTATTTTTTTAATTGTTCCTAATTTTCCTTTTGCTTTTTTATCTCTTAATAATTTCCACAAAACTTGTAAAGCTCTTGGAGTGTTTAAATCGTCATTCATTGCTTCTTCAAAATCTTTTAAATATTTTTTATTTATTCCTTTATCTTTTATTTCCGAGATTATATTTTTTAATCTTTTATAAGCAGTTAATGATTTATTCATTGATTTTTTAGAAAAATCAATTGGTTTTCTATATTGAACTGAAATCACAAAATACCTTATTACTTCTCCAGGATATTCTTTTAATACTTCTTTAATAGTTTTGAAATTTCCTAAACTTTTACTCATTTTTATTTTATCAATATTTACCATTCCATTATGCACCCAATAATTAACAAATTTTTTCCCAAAAGCTGCTTCACTTTGTGCAATTTCATCTTCATGATGTGGAAAAATTAAATCTTGCCCTCCTCCATGAATATCTAAAGGTAAACCTAAAATTTTTTGACTCATTGCAGAACATTCAATATGCCATCCAGGTCTTCCAGCACCCCAAGGAGATTTCCAAGAAGGTTCTTTTGACTTTGAGAATTTCCATAAGACAAAATCTTCTTTATTTCTTTTTTCATCTTTTATTTTAACCCTTAAACCAGCTTTTAGATTTTTAATATCTTGATGAGAAAGTTTTCCATAATCTTTAAACTTAGAAATATCATAATAAACACCATCTCCCTCAATAACATAAGCATAACCTTTTTTTTCTAATTTTTTTACAAGTTCAATCATTTCTTTTACATATTCTGTAGCTTTAGGTTGTATATCTGGTTTTTTAATCCCAAGTATTTTGTAATCTTCAAAATGTTCTTTTTCATTTTTTTTAGACAATTCTTTCACACTAATTTTAAGTTCATGAGCTTTGTTGATTATTTTATCTTCTATATCTGTAATATTAGAAACAAAATTTACTTTATATTTCAAAAATTTCAAATATCTTCTAAGAATATCAAATGAAATTTGTTGTCTTGCATGACCAAGATGAGGAACATCATTAACTGTTGGACCACAAACATACATTCCAACTTTTCCTTTCTTAATTGGTTTAAATTCCTCTTTTTTTCTTGTTAAAGTATTGTAAAGTTTTAACATAATTAAATTAAGAAAGATTAATTTAAAAACTTACTTTATCACAAGAACTTTACTAAACCCAGTATAAGTTGCATCATCTTTGGTTATTTCAACTTTATAAGTTATTTCACAAAGAGGAGTTGTATCAGAGATTTGAAATTTAACAAAAAAAGCATCTTCCATTTTATCTCCTGAAGGAATGTTTTGATCACCTTGTCTACCTAAATTAATTAATTTATCTGCTTCCTCTTCTGTAAGTTGACAATTAGAAGCTACTTCAGACACAGTAACTACATAAGCAAAGTTTGCATCAATTGTATCTTTATTAAAAACAGAAAATGCAAATCCTCCTGAATCACCTTTTTTAATAACAACTTCTCTCTCTTTAGGTATTGTAGAATATTTAGCATCTTGATTTGTAGAGAAAAGATTATCTATTTCACTTTGAATTTTAGTATCTACTCCATCAATTGCATTTGTACTTGTAAGAAATATTTTTTGAACTAAAAAGATTCCAAGAATTAAAACACTCATTAGTAAAACTATAGTTACAATTGTACCCACACTCATTTCCATTGCTGCTTTTTTTTGTTTTATCATATTAATAAGTTGGCACATTTGGAAGGCCTATTATTCCTAGTGCAATAAGTAAAGTAATTACTAAAAATATTATACTAATACATATAGCAATGATACTCATAATTTTTCCTTTTTTAGCCATTGCACTTTTTTCCTTGTTTGTTTGTGATAAACCTACAATTCCTAACACAAGACCTGCAATAGGAGAAACAAAAGAAAAAACTAATGCTACAATACTTAATATGTAACCTGATAAAACTTTTCCCTCTTTCATGTTTTACCTAATTGTTTTTATTTTATAAATGTTTTTGAAGTGTGATTTTTATAAGAACTATTTTTATTGTTAGAGTGTCTTAACAAGTGGGACGAGTGGGAATCGAACCCACAACACCATGATCTTCAGTCATGTGCTCTCCCATTGAGCTACCGTCCCAGTAAAATAAAGTATTCCTTCAGACTTTTAAATGTTTAGAAATGTAAGTTGGGAATAGGCCACTATGCGAAATGTTGCCTTCATGAGCATCCCAATTTAATTGGGTGGCTGATTATAAAGGTTGTAAGTCGGGAATAGGCCACCTTCTGTCATTCGTCGAGGCCTCTGTATTCAGAGGTCATCCCTTGGGATAAGGGCTTGAATCGAATGTGTTAACATTTGACTATGCGGCTTTAAGCCTTGCACCAGTTAGGATGTTCGTTTCATCAAATCCTTTGTTTCGAAGTTCCACGCATGTTTCATAACTCAACAAAGACTGTGGCGTTTCTGTAACAGAGCCTTGCTTCACAACAACAATCCTTTCGGAAAGTAACTTTAATGTGGTGGGCGGACCTTCCACAGAACCCAGAAATCATTTTTCTATTTCTTGACAATTTAATGTCAGAGCCCCGAAGTTAACTACCCAACTTACATAAATACAGCGAAGAATGACTTTTTAAACTTTATTGTCTATGTGATTTTATGGGGGTTCATTCAAAAACAAAAGAGGAGATATTGAAAGAATTTAATACTTCTAACAAAGGATTGAATCAAAAAGAAGCACAAAAAAGGCTTTTAAAACATGGAAAAAACATTTTAAAGAAGACACATAAATTAAATCCAGTAAAAATTCTATTTGAACAATTTAAGTCTTTTTTAATTTATATACTTCTTATCGCAGTTATTGTATCTTTTTTAATTGGAAATTTAATTGATGCTCTTGTTATTTTAGCAATAGTTATTCTTAATGCTTCAATTGGTTTTTTTCAACAATACAGGGCAGAAAAAGCACTTATTGGATTAAGAAGTATGTTGGTTCCTACTTCAATGGTAATAAGAGAGGGTAAACATCAAAAAATTCCTTCTTCTGAAATTGTTCCAGGGGATATTTTAATTTTTGAATCAGGAGATAAAATTAATGCAGATTGTAGAATTATTGAAGATAAAAATCTACAAACAAATGAAGCAGTTTTAACAGGAGAAAGTATGCCTGTAAATAAGTTTGATGAAAAACTCCCTCTTGAAACAATTCTTGTTGAAAGATTAAATATGCTTTATACAGGGACACAAATCACTAGAGGTTCTGCAAAAGCAGTTGTTGTTGCAACTGGAATGAATTCTGAGTTTGGAAAAATAGCAACAGAACTTCAAGAAATAAAAATTCAGAAGACACCCATACAAAAAAGATTAGACAAATTCTCAACACAATTGGGGTTTGTTATTTTAGGATTAGTTTTGATTATAATGTTCTTAGGATTTTTAAAACACTTTGATAAGTTAGAGATGTTTATGACTTCTATTGCCTTAGCTGTAAGTGCAATTCCTGAAGGACTTCCAGCTGCTCTAGCTATTTCATTTGCAATTTCCTCTGTTTTTATGTCTAAGAAAAAAGTAATTATTCGAAAACTTCCTGCAGTAGAAAGTCTTGGAAGTGTTACTGTTATTTGTTCTGATAAAACAGGGACTTTAACTGAAGAAAAAATGTATGTTCAGGAAATTTTCACCAATGAAAAATTATTTCTAAAAAAAGAAAATAAAATTATATTAAATAATAAACAAATAGATTTAACAAAAAACAAGGAACTATATCAATTAATTAAAACAGGTATCTTGTGTAATGATGCTCGTTTTGAAAAACTTGAATCTGGAAGTTATTCTTTTACAGGAGATTCAACAGAAGAAGCATTAGTAAGGCTCGCATTAGATTTGAACATAAATAAAAAGAAATTAACAGAAGAGGAGCCAAAAATAAAGGAATTTGAATTTGATTCTAATAGAAAGATGATGTCTGTTCTTAGAAGAGTTGGAAAAAATAATGTTCTTTATTCAAAAGGAGCTCCTGAAAAGATAATCTCTAAAAGTTCTTTTGAAATTATTAATGGACAAAAAAGAAAACTTAGTGAGAAAAGAAAAGAACAATTAATTAAAGAATCTGAAAAAATAGAAGAAAAAGCTTTTAGGGTTCTTGGATTTGCATATAGAAATTTTTCTGGAGAATCTAAAGTAGAAGAAAAAGAATTAGTGTTTCTTGGTTTTATGGGGATGATAGATCCTCCAAGGAAAGAAGTAAAAGATGCTATTCAATTAACAAGAAGTGCTGGAATAAAAGTTAAAATAATTACAGGAGATTCTGCTTTGACAGCAAAGGCAATTGCAATGCAGGTAGGAATTAAAGGAGAGATAATGACTGGAGTAGAATTAGAAAAAATATCTGAAGGAGAATTAGGAAAAATTATTGATAAGATTTCTATTTTTGCAAGAACAAATCCCCAACAAAAATTAAAGATAGTAAAAGCTCTCCAGGAAAATAAAGAAACAGTTGCAGTAACTGGAGATGGGATAAATGATGTTTTAGCATTAAAGTCTGCAGATATTGGGATTGCAATGGGCCAGAGAGGAACAGAGGTTGCAAGAGATATCTCAGATATAATCTTAATTGATGATAATTTCGCTTCAATTGTAGAAGGGGTTAAAGAAGGGAGAAAAACATATGATAATATTAAGAAATTTACAAAGTATCTTTTAACAGTTAACTTTAGTCAAATTCTTTTAGTTATTATTGCTCTTCTTATGATGATGCCTCTCCCATTAATTCCTCTTCAAATCTTATGGATTAATCTAATAACAGATTCTTTTCCTGCATTGACTCTGGTTTTTGAAAAAGAAGAAAATGTAATGAAAACCAAACCACGTAAAGAAAAGAGTCTTTTAAATGGAATTTGGAAATTTATTATAATTGGAGGTCTATTAAATTTTGTTGTGTGTTTTATAGTTTATCTTATTGGAATTAATGGTGGTTTAGTAATTGAACAAACAAGGACAATGGTTTTAACAACAGGAATCTTGTTTGAATTGTTCTTTATTTATACTTGTAGAAGCAAAAAACCACTTACAGAAATAGGAATTTTTTCAAATAAATGGCTTAATTATGCAATTTTATTTGCTTTAGCTGCACAAGTTATATTGCTTTATACTCCTTTAGCAACAGTATTTGGAGTTGTTCCATTAACAGTACAGAATTTATTATTTATATTGCCTTTTGCAGTTTCAGGATTAGTTATTTTTGAAATTGCCAAGTTTTTTAGAAGAAAACCTAAATCAACCCAATCAACCCAACAATTGTTAAACTAACTCCTGCTCCAAACATACAGCCAGTCATTTTTCCTAAAGAAGAAGATAGTGCTTTTCTTTTACTTTCAAACTTTGTTTTTTCTTTTTGTCTTTCAGAAACATATCCTTCAAAAAATCCTCCAACTCCATCAGTTATTGTATTTCCAGCAACACCCCCAATTATTGCGCCAGGCATTCCTGCAAAAAATCCTCCAAGAATTGCAGCAAAGACCATAACACCATTATCTACAAATCCAAAAGCTAAATCAGGATAAATATATTTTAATTCAATTTTCATAATTTTCATAAAGATTAAATTTAAAAATCCCAGAGCCAAAAAAGCCAGCCCTATAAAAGCAGAATTAAATATAAAATATGAAACAACAGCTACAACAACAATTGAGACACCAATTAAACTTATAAAAGCTTTAAAAAAATGATGGGTTGTTTTTTTCATAATAATGATAATAAAAATATATTTAAGAAACTTTTGTTTTCAATTTCCCTCAAAACATCTTTAAACTTTATTATCCCTCTATTTTTATGGTGATAAAATATTTTCTTTCAGGGTTTTTTGTAAAAATAATTGCAGGTTTTGATGATACTTTAACACGTATACCTATAGTTGCAAATCTTACAAGAACTAAAAGAGGAAGAATAGCATTTGCTGGAGGAATTTTTCTAGCAATTTGTGTTGCAATGGTTATCTCCTTTCTTTTTGCATCAATTATAAAATCACTTCCTTACTTTAGATATATTTCAGCAACTTTAATATTTCTTTTAGCAATTTCAATTTACTTTGATGTTTTTATTCAAGAACCAAAAAAACAAGTTGAGAAAAAGTTAAAGAAAATAAAAAGAATCTCCACAAAAAGAATTTTTAAATTAATTGGGATTGGATTTTTGACAGCATTTGCAACACTTCTTGACGATACAATAGCTTATTCATCATTATTTTTAGGAGATGTTTCTAATTTACCTTATATTGTAGGAGGTATTTTAGTTGCAACATTCTTACAATTAGGAATTATAATTTATTTTTCAAAGAAGGTTATGAAATTTAGATGGAAAAAAGAAGTTACAACAGTGGGGTTATTAATTTTAGCAGTTTTAATTTTATTTAATGTTTTATAGAAACAATTAAAAATACTTTTTTCCTCTAAAATTAATGAGGAAAGGGTTGATAATTTTAGTTTTAGTTTTAAATAAAAGAGGTAGATTAGATGAAATCAAATAAAATTAAATATGATTCAAAAAATTCATTGAACAGATTATTTCATTTATTAGGGCTTATAGGTTTAGTTTATGGATTGTGGGTGCATGATTGGATATTTATTGTAGCAGGTGTGGTGCTTGTAGGAATTGGTCATCTTTCTCTATGCTACAAAGTTAAGAAAAAGAAACCAAAAAAGAAATAATAAAAAATGGATTTAATAATATTGGTTTTAATACTTATTTTAGTTGCAATAGTTGTACTAGGAATATTAGCAATCTTTTTTATTAAAGCTAAAGAAGGTAAACACAAAGTAGATTATTATTCTCTTTTTATTATGGGAATTATTTGGTTAGTCGTAGGAATTCTATTGGAGAATTCGGCTTTATGGATTTTAGGAACCTTATTTTTTGCATTTGGTTTAGCAAATAAAGATAAGTGGAAAAAGAATAAAATGAATTGGAAAAAAATAACTAAAAAGCAGAAAAAGATTATTTATATTATAATGGTAATGTTATTTTTATTAGTTGTTGCAGGAATAATAGTATTTTGGTTAACAAAAGAAGGGTTATTTTGATTTATTATTTAAAATTTTTATTGATTCTTCTGCATGAAGTACATACTTTTCTAAACTCTTAATATCAAAGTTAAATTCTTCTTTTAAGATATTGGGTACTTTTGCTTTGTAAGTTTCTATTTGAATCCTAGTTTTTACTAAAAGTTTATGTGTTTCATAAAGTTTAAGTTCTCCTAAAGATATTCTTTCAACTTGTTTATTTAATTTAATAAGTTTAGCGTATATTTTAAAGGGATGTTCTTCAGAATATCCACTTATTTTATTATTTTCTTCCATAATAATTTTATTATGGTTTCTTTTTTAAGGATTATTGTGATAAAAACAAAAATAAAAAATAAAAAAAATAAAAAAAGCAATCTTAGAATCTTTTTCTATTATTAAAGTCTCTTCTAGGTGGTCTTGGTCTATCTTCCATAGGTTTAGCTTCATTCACTTTCAATTCTCTTTCTTCAATTTTTTTACCATTCATTTCAGCAATTGCTTTTTGAGCATCTGCTTCTTCTTTGAAAGTCACAAAACCGAATCCTTTTGATCTCCCAGAAAATTTGTCTGAGATAACAGTAGCTTCTTCGATTTCACCATATGGTGAGAAAAGTCCTTTCAAAGCTTCACTGTCAATCTTAAACGGTAGGTTTCCAACGTAAATCTTCATCTTATATATATCCTCCTTACACTTATCCATCAGAACTAGTTAAAATCAACTAACATCAACTTATTCCTACTTCTAACTTATGAAATCAATTAAGAAGTAGCATATTTAAAGGTTTGCCTAGCGACATATGTCATGATTTAACACAGAAATTTTAAAAACCATTTCTTACACTTTCAAAATCTTCAGAAGATTTTATCCTTTTTTTAAATTCTTCTAAACTTTTATTTATTTCTTCTTTAGTAGCTTTTTCTAATCTTGAAGGAATATTTGTTGAGGCTATTTTCAATTCTCCAGAATGTTCAACCTTAAAGAAAACAGATGGTTTGAGGTTGTTGTAAAGAGTTAATTTATATTCTTTATTATTTTCTCCAGCATTTGAATATTTCTCAAGGTATTTAATTGCCAATCTTTCAAAAAATCCTCTTTTAACCCCTCCTTTAGACATATAAGAAAGAACAAAGGTTTCTTTTTAAAAATTATTATGATTTAAAAGCCATTTTTTTCAACTTTCTAAATATTTATAAATGTTAAATACTAAATAACAATATGGGAAAGAAAGGTCAAAAGGGGATGTTCACAAAAGATGGGAAAAGAACAGCAAAAGAAAAGATTCTTATAACAGTTTTAATCTCTGCAATATTTCTTCTTACGTTTTTTTTTGGATATGATCTTTACAATTCATTTGAAACAAAAGCAGAGACAGATTTTCTCAACGGCGCTGTAATTTTATTAAGTGAAGAAAAAAGTGAATTAATGATTGAAAGAGATAATCTTAGTCAAGCTTTAGATTTATTAACTCAACAAAAAGTTCAATTAGATGCTGATTATAGTGGGTTAAATTCAGAATTAGCTGAACTTAAAGAAAACTATGCTACTTTATCTGGAGAACTTGAAACAGCTAAGGATGATTTAGAAGATTGCGAAGCATTAGTTACTCCATAGATTCTTTTTTAGACTTTTTAATTAAGTTTTAATCAACTATTGGTTCACAACCATTAAATTGTTTTCCCCAAGAATAATCATATAAAGTTTTCCCTCCAATTTCATTACACAATTCTTCTGAACCAATGTCTTTATAGATTAATTTATATCCTCCGTTTTCAGGACAAATATCACTACAACTATAACCTCTAACTAATTCTCTTCCTTGGTAAATTCCAAAGCTTATCCAAGGTTCAGAGAGGTTAATACTTTCATAATCTAAGTTTTGATTAATTTCTAATATTTTTTCTAATTCTTTTTTAACTTGTCTATCTGTAAGTTCTTCAGAAGCAATTAAACCTTCAATAAACAAAAAATATGCTGAACCAATAATTAATAAGATTCCAATAATTAAAATTAAGACATATATTTTCTTTTTAATTTTTTTTGTAAGATTTATTTTTAATTTCTTTTTTCTTTTCTTTTTCATTTTTTCTTACTTTTCTTTTTCTTAGATGTCTTTTTTTTAGGTCCTCTCCTTTCTCTGGAAAACACAGCAACTAGTTTATCATCAATTTTAATTGTTTTATATTTTTCAGAATTTTTTGTTCGAATAGCACTTTTTCTAAGGATATCTTCAATTTGTTCTCTTAATGTAAATAAATTTGCTTTTGCTCGTTTAGATATAATTTTCTTTACATCTTCATCAATATCTATTGTTATTTGTGGCATTTTATTTCTTCTTTTTCTTTGGTTTTATAAAAAGAGGAATTGCAAACAGAACAATTAAGATAACATAAATATACCAAGAAATACTTAAAACATCTTCTTTAAATCTTGACCAGACATTTACTAAAAGAAGTGTAGCCAAAAGAGTAATTATTATCATGCTCCGCATTTGATATACTTCCATAGTTACTTTTTTATGAATTCTTTTTTTTAATTTCATTTTTTATTTTTATATTTATTAATCATCCAAATAAGGCCAAGGGCTATAAAAGCAATTCCTAAAGCTGAATTAAGAGTAATCATAAAAACAACACCTACTCCCACAAAAATAGTTCCTAATGAGAAAAGTGCATCTTGATTTTCTTTTTTCCTAGTTTTCTTTTTCATTTTTTAACATACACCTTATCAACTTTAAAAGATTTATAGATTCCTTCTAAGATATCTGTTCCAGCATAACCAGCAAGTAAAGAAAGTCTAGGGTCAAAATCAAATATTATTCCTACAAAGACACCAATAATTACTGCAACAAGAACTGTAATTACATAATACCCCCACATAACTCTTCTTCTTAAAGATAAAGCTTTCAACAATCCAACAACACCACGAGTGAGTCCACCAATACCTCCAAGAAGTCCAGCAAGCATCACCCCGTCCATGACTGATAAAAAGAGAATAATGTTTATAAAAGTTGGGTTTATTAAAGGGATATGGGGGAAGGAGATTTAATTTTAATTGTATGGTATGTTTTTTTCGGATTAATTGGAGCCTTAATATATAAAAAAAAGAGATTGCTTGGAACATTAATTGGATTAGTTGCTGCACTGATACTTATCACAATACTTGCATTATTATTTGGAGGATAATTATTAATATATATACTAAAAAGTAGAAATCCTTAAAAACAAAATATAAATTGATATTTTATGACAACTCAAGAGAAATCTTTAATAGATTATTTCGAAAAAAGCAAAGATTTACTTCTTGAGATTGCTGATAAATACTGGGTTTCTCCAAAAATTCCTAAGAGAGAAAGTAATGGAATTCATATTGCTCATCTTCATGGTGGAGATGTTTACTTAGCTAAAATAAATTTTATTAAAAAAACAGCTGAAATAGGACATCTTAAAAAGAGTGAACAAAATGATATAACATGCGTAATTGGAGAATATGGAAAAAAAGTTGGTGAATATTGGAGTATAGGATCTCCTCAACAATAAATTTAAATATTTCTATTAGTTTAAGGTATAATGAAAAGAGAGACACTTATTATTATATTAGCTTTATTAGTTCTAGTAACAATTGGATTAATTGTTTTTCTTATTTTCCAGTTTAAAGGGGAAAAATCTTCAGTTGAAGAAGGAGTATTAGATGACCAAGAAAATACATTAGATAATTGCGAGTCAAACATATACAATTGTGGTGATTTTGAAACACAAGAACAAGCACAAGAGATGTTTGATTTATGTTTTGAAGAAACCAATGAGGATGTTCATGGATTAGACCACGATGACGATGGTGTTGTCTGCGAGAGTTTGGATTGAGAAAGAAATTATTTCTTAGCTAAAAAGACAAGAATCTTATGTTGATGTTTTGGTTCTCCATGTTCTTTAGATAAACAAGGAGTATTATGAATTATCTCCCAATCAGAATATAATTTGTTTAATATTTCTTTATCTGGATAAAAATGAATTTTATTATCTGGTTTTTCTTCATTAGACATACAAATTAAAAAATGAAATCCTCCGGGCAATGTATTCTTTTGCATCTTTTCAATTAGTTGATGAGCTTCTTCTCTTTTTAAGAAATGCAAAATACCTGTTCCCATTATTAGATCATATTTCAATTCAAATTTGAAATCAAGTATGTCTTGTTGAACAAATGTAAAGTTGTCATGAGATTCGGTTATAGATTCTTTATCAACACCTGTAACAGGAATACCTTTCTCAATAAATTTTCTAGAGAAATTACATTTACCACAACCTAAGTCTAAAACTAAAGTAGGATTTATTCTTTGCATACTATCAACAATTAAGGGTTTCGCCAGGAGCATTTTCTATATGTACTTCTTTAAGATCAGATGGTTTAATTAGATTTCTAAAACACATAGGATCTTTTGCCATATAATCTCCAGTTGTTGCATAGGCTATAGCTCTACATCCTCTACAATGAGAAACATTTTCACAACCAGTGTTTTTTTTCATTTGATTTAAATTTCTTAAATCGTGCATGATTTTTTTTTCAGTTATAAGTTCTACCAACCCTTCACTAATATGACCCATTACTATTGGAAGTCTTCTACAAGGATAAACACTTCCATCAGAAAGTACTGAAACTCCTGAATATCCTGCCCCACATCCCCCTAAAAATTTATCTGTTTCTCTTGCCTCTTTTTTTATAGGATCATCACAATGCATAATATCCCATAATACTTCTGTTTCCAACAATTTTATTTTACCCCCATATTTTTTATCTAATTCCCTTTGATCTTTATAAATTTTAAATAATTCATGGGCATTAATAAATTCTGGATCCTTAGCTCCAAGTTCTTTGATTGGAACATATGATTGAACCCCAAAAATATCTGCTCCAGCTTCAATTGAATTTTTAATTGCTTGTTCAATATATTGTTTATTTGATTGCATAGCTGTAAAAGAAATTGTAACTCCTATTCCTGCTTCCTTACTATTAGCAATGCCTTGCATAGCTTTATCAAAAGAATAAGACCTTTGCCTTACATAATTATGTCTTTCTTTATCTCCATCAAGAGAAATTTGCAATCTATTTATTCCTCTTTTCTTAAATGCTTTTGCCTTTTCTAAAGTTATTAAGGTTCCGTTAGTAAGAAGCCTTGTATAAACTTTATTTTGTTGAGTATAATCTAAAATGCTAAACAAATCTTTTCTTAGAAGAGGCTCTCCTCCAGAAATATAAAATCTAGGATCCATTTTCCATCTCTGAGTTGTATCTACAAGATCATCAATCATACTTTTAACCTCAATTAAGCTCATTAAACTAGTCTTTTCTTGTAAGTGGTTTTCTTGGCCTTCTCCAATATGATAGCAATGTCTACATTCAAGATTACAATCATTTGTCGAATCCCATTGAATAAATATTTGCTTTTTTTTCATTTTCAAATTTATCAATATAGAATCACTCTCTTGTCAAATATCTGAATTTTAAAGACAATTATTCGCTACCACAAGGAACACAATTTGAACAACCTGAAACACAATTATAGCTTTCTTGCTTTGTTTCGGGCATCATACTTGTTAGGTACTCATTTTCATTCGTTGTTTTTACAGATACTTCCTTATCAAAATTACTTTCTAAAGTTTTTTCTGCCATAAATATATAAGAATTTACTTATTTATAAGTATTATTATTCTCCCTTCTTCTTCCCCTTTTAGAAAAGAAAAGATTTTAAGTATAAAATTAAGACAACGATGGTGTTGTCTGCGAGAGTTTGAGTTAGGAAACGGAAGGAATTTAAGCAACAAACCCGTATTATTTAAGTGAAAGCTAAAACTAAAACCACGCTAATCATAATCTTATCTATTACTCTTTTGATAATAATCATTGGCTTTGCTTTATACTTAGTCTATAATATCACAGCAGAAAAAGGAGAAGGAGAAGAGTTTGTTATAGATGTAATAGATGGAGATACTTTTAAGATGAATACAGGAGATAGTATAAGGCTTTTATGTGTGAATACTCCTGAAAAAGATGAAGAAGGTTATGAAAGAGCAACAAAGTTCTTAGAAAGTTTAGTGTTGTATAAAGAAGTAAGATTAGAACAAGGTGAAACATTAAATAAAACAGACAAATATCAAAGAACACTTGCTTTTGTATATGTTAATAATCTAGGAAAACAGGTTTTCGTAAACAAGTTGATAATTGACTCAGGATTTAGTGAGGTATATACCTATGGTGATTTGGAAGGGGAATGTCCTCAAGTTATGGGGGTTTAGAAAGAAATTTAAGGAATGAATTCTTGAAAAATTTATGATTGAAGAACACAAAGTAAAAGACAAAATCAAAATCTCAATCTTTTTAAAAAAAATAAAAGAGTATGGATATGAAAATATAGAAGCGACAGCCCATACATTTTTTAGACTTAGTCAAAAACAGAGAGAAGTATACACTGAAGAAGTATTAAAAAAGATAATTTTTAATGAAAAACCTCTTGAAGTTAGTATACAAAAAAATAATAATTATGCTGTAATTTATTTATATAAAGAAAACAAACTATTGAAAATCTTGTTGGATCTTACCCTTAATAAAGTTTATATAGTTTCATTCTATATTTTAAATAGAGAACAAATGAAGGAGATTGGGAAATGAATCGGGTTTTGAATAAAGCTGGAGAATATGATTATGATTTTAAAAATGATATATTCTTTTTTAAAGTAAAGGATAGAGAATACTCTCATTCAATAGAATTACACAATTTAGTAATAGATTTTGATAAAGAAGATTTTATTGTTGGACTTCAGATATTTGATGCATCAACAATATTTAATCTTTCAAAAGAGAATCTAAGACAAGTGCAACATTTTGAAATGCAATCAAATGTAAACCAAGGGAGAATCCAAGTAAATTTGTCTTTTAATCTAAAAATTAGAAATAGGCAAGTGAGCTACAATCCAATAATTTTTGAAAAAATTGAAGATAAAATACCTAATTCTGAATTATCTTGCGTAGCATAATTCATTCGAAAAGATTTTAAATGAACAGTAACCAGGGCTCTAAGAGCCGTGACCAGCATTGCCACGCGATAAATCGCGAAGCGCCGAAGCGCATTACTGCTTATAATAGAGAGACACACACAATATAAATGTTTTGTTTTTGTTAACAAATGTATAAAGAAGTAAGATTAGAACAAGGTGAAACATTAAATAAAACAGACAAATATCAAAGAACACTTGCTTTTGTATATGTTAATAATCTAGGAAAACAGGTTTTCGTAAACAAATTGATAATTGACTCAGGATTTAGTGATGTTTATTCTTATGGTGATTATGATGGGGAATGTGGGTGGGTTGTTGGTGTTTAGAAGGTAATAAAATGATATACTAGAAAATTTATAAAGATTATAATATTAATAATATTAGCAGTCTTTGGACTGTGACGATATTCCCCGGTGATCTTTGTGGTTGCCGGATGACTTATATTTTTGAAGATATTGGAGATTTTTAAATGAAAAATACTTTGATTTTTGTTGATGATGGATTTTTTGGATTAGTTAAAAAACATTTTCAAAAAGAATGAAGGAATGTTTTGAAGAGAATATAAGGAAACTATTAAATATAAGAGATTTTTGATAATATAACATGACAACATACTCACATTCTCGTATAAATACTTATGAAAATTGTCCATATGCTTACAAATTAAGGTATATTGATAGGCAAAAACCAGAGATACCTACAACAATAGAAGCATTTATGGGAGATATGGTTCATCAAGCATTAGAAGATTTATATAAAAAAAGAAAATTCAAAAAAAGAACAGCTAAAGCAACTTTAATAAAAGTTTATAGAGATTTATGGGAAAAAAATTATTCTGAAGATATTTTAATTGTAAAAAAAGATGAAGGATTAAATGAAGACAATTATAGAAAAATGGGCGAGAAATTTTTATCAGATTATTATGAAAGAATGAAACCCTTTAATCAAATGACTATTTTAGGATTAGAAACTCAAGATAGAATGACTCTTCCAGATGGAAACCAATGGCATGTTAGAATAGATAAATTAGGGTGTGATAATCAAGGAAATTACTTTGTTTGTGATTACAAAACAAATGCGAGAATGAAAGACCAAGAAGAAGCAGATAGTGATAGGCAATTAGCAATGTATTCAATATGGGTTAAAGACAAATTTAAAGATGCAAAGTCAGTTAAGTTAATTTGGCATATGTTAGCTTTTAATAAAGATGCTATTTCAGAGAGAACAGAAGAACAACTTCAAAAATTACAACAAGAAATAGTAGAGAGAATTAAAGAAATAGAATCTGCAACAGAATTTCCAAGAAAACAAACAGCATTATGTAATTATTGTGGATTTAAATCAGAATGTCCTTCATTTAAACATGAATTTGAATTAAATAAAAAAGAAACAATTGAAAAATTTAAAGAAGACGAAGGTGTTAAACTAGTTGATGAATTTTCTGAAGTTAAAACTAAACTTGCAGAATATAAAAAATCACAAGAAGAATTTAGAGAAAAGTTAATTTCTTATGCAAAACAATTTGAAATAGATATTGTGTATGGCTCTAATAAGAAATGTTCAGTAAGAGAATTTGATAAAATAATTCTCCCAGAAGACCAGAAATTAAAAGAAGAATTTATTCAATTAATAAAAGACAAAGGAATATATGAAGAATGTTCAATGGTTTGTTATCCTAGATTAAATTCCAAAATCCTCAAAGACGAAATAGAGGACGAAATTAAAGAAGAAATAAGAGAAAAGGTAAGTATTGAAAAGGATTTTAGATTAAGCTTAAGTAAACGGAAGGATGTTTTGGAGGATGATGAATAATGGGTCTAAAAAATATTTGGTCTTTGAATATTGATGAATTATTAGTTACAGATAAATTAAAACAAAAATTAGATAAAAAAGAATATGAAGTCTTTTTTCCATTAAATTCTCAACTTAAAGATATAGATTTAGTTTTGTTTAATTTAAAAAATTGCAAATCAAAAACAATACAAGTTAAAGGAAGTAGAACTTATACTCCAAGTAAATCTGAAAGAGAAAAATTTGGAGAAGGAAGTAGTGCTTGGATTAGTATGCAAAAGAAATCAATTTTTAATACACAAAACAAAATAGATTTTTTTATTTTTGTTTTACATAGTTTTGAAGATGGAGATTTAAAAAAACAAATAAAAATAAATTACCTAATCATTCCAATTAAAGATTTTAAAAAAATTGTCTCCAAAAAAGTAATAAGAAAAGGAGAAAAATATCATTTTTTTATATGGATTGATGATAAAGGAAAAAGAGCTTTTGAATTTAATAATAAAGGGAGCCAAGTAATACCTTTATCAAAATACCTTAATAACTGGAATAAGTTATGATTTCTGGCCAAAAAGTAATCACTTATTGAGAATTTATATCTCAAGCCTGTTAGAAGGAAGAGAAAGGATTAAAAATTAAGATTTCTTTTCAAAAACATGAATAAAAAGCAACTAACAGAAGCAGATATAAGAACAAAATTTATACTTCCTGCTATTGAGAAAGCAGGGTGGGATAGAGATAAGCAAATTCGTGAAGAGAAATATTTTACTGCTGGAAGAGTTTATATTTATGGGAAAATTACAAAAAGAGGAATTCCAAAGAAAGCAGATTATCTTCTTTATTATAAAAATAATATCCCGATTGCAGTTGTAGAAGCAAAGGATAATAAACACTCAATAGGTGATGGTTTACAACAAGCAGTTGATTATGCAGAAATTTTAGATTTGCCATTTGCTTTTAGTTCTAATGGAGATGGATTTATTTTGCAAGATTTGAAATCTGGAGAAAACAAAGAATTTTCTTTAAATAAATTTCCAACTCCAAAAGAGTTATGGGAAAAATACAAAGAATATAACGGAATTACAGAAAAGATTGAGGACTTAATCACAACAGATTATTATTTTGAAACAGATTGGAAAGAACCAAGATATTATCAGAGGATTGCTGTTAATAGGATGATTGAAGCGATTGCAAAGGGTCAAAAAAGACTTCTTTTAATTATGGCAACAGGAACTGGAAAGACTTATACTGCTTTTCAGACGATTTGGAGATTGAGGAAAGCCTGGAAACCTAAAGGACATAATCCTAGAATTTTGTATCTTGCAGATAGGAATATTTTGGTAGATGATCCTCGGAGAAAAGATCTTAAACCACTGCAAAAAGTAATGACTAAAGTTAAAAACAGAAAGGCAGACCCTTCTTATGAAGTATATTTATCACTTTACCAAGGAATAACTGGAAGCGAAGAAGAGAAAAATATTTACAAACAATTTTCAAAGGATTTCTTTGATTTGATAATTGTGGATGAGTGCCATAGGGGAAGTGCGAAAGCCGATTCTGCGTGGCGTGAAATTTTAGAATATTTCTCTGGGGCAGTTCAAATAGGAATGACTGCAACTCCAAAGGAAACAGATAGAGTTTCAAATATAGATTATTTCGGAGACCCAATTTATACTTATTCTTTAAAACAAGGAATTGACGATGGCTTTTTAGCTCCCTATAGAGTTATTAAGGTTGCAATAAATAAAGATGTTCAAGGTTATAGACCAAAGAAGGGAGAGTTGGATAAATATGGGAATGAAATTCCAGATTATGTTTATACAAATAGGGAATTTGATAGGACCTTAGTTATTGATGAAAGGACAAAGGTTATTGCTAAGAAGATAACTGAATTTTTAAAGAACACTGACAGGATGAGTAAGACTATTATTTTTTGTGTAGATATAGAACATGCCGAAAGAATGACAAGAGCTTTGATTAATGAGAATAAGGATTTTTATTCTAAAAATAAGAAGTATGTTATGAGGATAACAGGGGACAATAAGATTGGGAAATCTCAATTAGATAATTTTATTGATCCTTCTGAAAAATATCCTGTTATTGTGACAACTTCAAAATTAATGACTACTGGAGTTGATGCTCAAACTTGTAAATTGATTGTTCTTGATTCTGTTATTAATTCTATGACAGAGTTTAAGCAAATTATTGGAAGGGGAACAAGAATAAATGAAGATTATAAGAAAACCCATTTTACAATCATGGATTTTAGAAATAATACAAATAAATTTGCAGACCCAGATTTTGATGGAGAGCCAGTTCAGTTAATGACTTTTAATTCTGATGAAGAAATAAAACCAGATGAAATGTATGAAAAAGAAATTTTGGAGATTGAAAAAATACAAAAGCCTAATGTTAATATTGAAGATTATAAAATAAAGACACGGAAGTTTTATGTTAAAGAAACAGATGTTTCTGTTTTAAATCAATCAGAACAATATCTTGATTCTTCGGGAAAGTTGATTGCAGATAAGATGGTTGATTATACTAAAAAAGAAATAAATGGAGAGTATAAAACTTTAAATGATTTTATTAGTAAGTGGAATATCCTTGACCAGAAAAGAGCCTTAATTGAAGAGCTTTCTCAAAAAGGAATTGTTTTTGATGCGTTAAGGGAACAAATACCAAACGGAAAACAATACGACCCTTTTGATTTAATCCTTCATGTTGCTTATGGAAAAAAGCCTTTAACAAGAAGCGAGAGGGCAAAGAAAGTTCAAAAGGATAATTATTTTGATAAATATGGGGAGAAGGCAAGAGAAGTTATTGACGCTTTACTTAAAAAATATAGCGATGAAGGAATAGAAAACTTAGAAGACGCTGAAGTGTTAAGAGTTGAACCTTTGAATAAGTTTGGAAGACCTTTAGAAATTATGAAGTTGTTTGGTGGGAAAGTTGGTTATGGAAAGATGGTTCGGGAGTTGGAGGAGAGGATTTATTTGGTTAATGGAAAATCCTAATATAATTTAGGCCAAAAGTAATCCTTCTGAAGTGTGTTTCAATTTCTGAGAAAAAATTATTATTTCATTACCTTTCCCAGAATTAGCGGCACTATAGTTTAAAAGATAACTATAATTGTCAAATCCAACATACAAGTCATTTATTGCTCCAACATCATCATAAGTTATAACCCATTTAATACTTGATATTTTTTTCATGACTTCTGATATTTTTTTATGGTCTTCATAATCATAATAATTCATATATAATTCCTTACCCTTAAAATAATATGGTGGGTCGAGATAAATCAAGGTCTTCTTAGGTAGTTTATTTTTAATCTTGTTTATTAGTTCAATTGCGTCTAAATTGTATAATTCTATTTGTTTTTTGTATTTAGATATTAATTTAATTTTAGATATTAAAGTTTCCCTATTAAATCTAACATCCATCTTCCAGTCTCCATCTTGTTTTAATCCTCCTATAACTCCTGCATTGATTATTCCAGAACGATTAGTTCTATTTAAAAAAAATGTGGAAAATCCTAAAATTAATAAATCTCGTTTTTTGTTTAAATCATATTTATTTTTATTTTTTTGTATTTCTTTTTGCATTCTCCAAGTTTCTATATTTAATGGAGTTTTTTTTATTAAATTGCAAAGTTTTACTGGCTGATTTAATATTGAATGCCACAAAGCATAAATTGATTTATCATTATCATTAATGATTATTTTAGAAACATAATCTTCCATTAAGAGAGAAAGGGCAATAGATGCTCCTCCTGCATAAATCTCAACATAAGTTCCACCTTTAAGATTATTATCAAGAATTAATTTTTTAAAATATTTGCTAAGTTTAGCTTTCCCCCCAGGATATCTTAATGGTGAATAAAATGTCATTTCTTCCTCTTTTTTTCTTTTTTATGTGTTATCTTTAGCATTTCACCAATAATTATTGAAATTGCAATTGTTTGCTCAATGTTTGAAGAATTAGAATAATTATGTGCTCCAGTGTGCAATAAAGAAATCAAACTATTTTCATTGACACTATGATTGCTAAGGGTTGTTTTTTTATCTTGATTAAGATTTGTTTTTGCGTTAGAAAAATTTGATTTGATATAATTTTCTATGCAATCATCTTTATTTATAGCAGACTCAATTAATAATCTTAAGGCCATTCTGATTAAATTTGGGAATGTGTTTGATAATTTGTCTCTATTTTTTTCATAATAAAGATGTAGATCAGATATATCCCTATATAAATCATTTGTTATACTATCAATTAATGAAAGATTTTCTTCCCCAAAAAGAATATTTTTTTTGTTATTTTGACGCTTAGTTTTTCTTATAGGGATGGCTTCTTTGTTTTCTTTCTTATAATTTACAAGTTTTATTTCTTTTTTATTAAACTCTTTAATTTTACCTTTAAATTCTGGGATATTACTTAAAGGTTGTTTGATTTGATATTTCCTATCCCCCCTTGAACTTATTATTTTATTTATTTTTAATTCGGCTAATTTGTTTAAAATGTCCTTCGCTAATTTTTCATCATATACTGAAATTAAATCATTATTTTTATCAAAAGAAAAACCTATCTCCTTTAGTTTTCTTTCTGTTAAAATATTATTTTTCATAATATTTTCATTTAACTCTGGATATTCACTAATTAAATTAGTGGCTTCCTCAAATTTTAAAAATAAACTTTTTTCCTTACCTCTAAAATTATGTGCAAAGTAATCTCTTTCCAATTGCCCCCAAGTTCCATTAGTTATGTGTTTTCTTTCAATATTAATTAACGCTGTTTTTTCATTACAAACATTACAAGGGATTTCTAAAAGATTTTTTAAATTTTCAGGTTCAAAAGAAGGAAATAATTTAGCTTCAATTGCATAACTCCATTTTGGATTTTGCAAATATTTTAGAATAGCGATTCTTCGATTTCCATCATAGACAAAATATTTATTATTTTTAAAAACAATCGTAGGTAATTCGCTGAGATCGTAATGAGTTCCCATTTCTTTTATGAACTTAGATATATTCCATTTCTTATTCTTATCTTTTATAATTCTTTTAATTATTTCTAAATTTCCAATTTCTAAATCAATTGGGTCTCTCGGATTTTCACTCCAAAGATGAAGATCTGAGATTAGTATTTTTTTTATTTCTTGTTTTATTTCAGTTTTCATTTTATGTTATACAAATTTTATATTCTGATTTATTTTTTTGGGAACCTTTAAAAAGTAAGAGGCATTTATACTTTTGAAAAAGGCATTAAGGGATTAACTTGCTTGGTAATAACAAACAATCCCTTAATGTTTATTCCCGTGTCAATATTGACTATGAAGTTTTTCCCATTGAATTTATATCTTTAATTAAACTATTAATTTCTTTTTTTAATGAGTTCAATAACTTCAATCTGGAAGAATCGTTAACTGTTTTTGATAATTCTTTTCTTGAAAAATTTCTTATAACATCTATGGTATTTTTTATTTTTTTAAATTCTGAACTATTAAGAGAGGGGTCTCTTTGTCCAATCATTTCCATAGCAGCATCAAAACCTTTTTCTTCAAATTCTATAACCACTTCCTTATCTTGTAAAAACAGTCCTAACTTACGAACTTCTCGGACATCATCAAGCTTTTTATGAAAAATCCAATTTTCAAATTTTTTCAAATTTTTCTTTTCTTTTCTAAATTCTTCTAAATCCCTTCTTTTATATAACTCATCAAAATAAGTAAATTTTCTAAACCATTCTTCGTCTTTATCATATTTTTTACCATATTCTTCTGTTGCTTTATAGACCTTAACAGCCCTCATAACTGTTTTTTTACCCATACCCAGTTCCTTAGAAAGATCATCATAACTCAACCCATGCACATCATAAAGATTAAAAATATGTTTCGTTTTATTAAAGGCATTCCAAGGTTTTTTTCCTTTAACATGAATTGTTGCAAGAAGTATATCTATTGATTGCAGAGGGGTATCTTTTGACAACACAATACACCTTACCCTATCAAAGTGTTGTTTTGAAATTCCTGACAAATCTCCTTTGTTCGCTTCTATTCTAAGTCTCCTTAGACAAACAATTCTTCTATTACCTTCAATCACAGTTAATTCAGAATTTAATAGAGGTTTTTCATAAAGCTCTCCCGCAGAAAGAATTTGTTTATACAACTCAAAAGTATCCGCCTCTTTCCAGAG
This sequence comes from Candidatus Pacearchaeota archaeon, assembly GCA_023144035.1. GTDB lineage: Archaea > Nanobdellota > Nanobdellia > Pacearchaeales > GW2011-AR1 > JAFCEV01. Next base: position 160,978 of record JAGLGM010000002.1, read on the forward strand.
AATTTCTTCTATCTCCTTATCTGAAAGTCTTTTTGGAAGATGTAAAAATCTCACATTATTAGGGTCAAGTTTTACTTTCTCTAAGGAAATTTCTTTTATAGGAGCATTTGCTATTTTTTCAGCTCCATAAAATCTAGTGTGTTTCATAAAATAAATAGATTTAATTAGTTTTTAAAAGTTTCGGTCGGTTTTAAAAATAAAATCTAAACTATTCTCTACCAAAAGTCTCTCCCAAAACAGCTCTCATCAACCTCTCACTACTCTCCTTATTCTCCCCAATCCTCAACTCTAACTCATCACAAAACCCTATAAGAGAATCAACCTTCTCAACAATCCTTTTCTGCTCAGCAAGGGAGGGAAGGGGAACAGGAAATAATCTCATGCTATTTAACGAAACATTTTTTATAGTACTTCCAGTAGCATTACTAAAGCAATAATCTAAAAAATAATTTGTTTCTATAATTAACTTTATGTAATTTTTATCTATCTTATTTGATAAGTTAAAGTAACAAGCACTTTTTCCTAACATAATTTTTTCACTATTATAAAAAGCAATATTCCCTAAGGTACCGTTTATTGAAACAAAAAGGGTTCTTTCATTTAATATTTTCTTATATTTATTATATTCTTCTTTGGAAACCCTTTTTGTATTTTCTTTTATTACAATTTGTCCTTTATTTAAATTGTTTCCATTTATGAAAAAATATTCTCCCTCTTTTGAATAATTTGGGGTTCCATGCAAACCATCACCTAAAAGAGAAACCAAATCATTTAACCTCACCCAAACCCAACCCCTTGGTAACTCATAAGGAATTTCATCTTCTTCAATAAAAGGAAGCTCTTTTTGCTTCTTAATTTTCCCTTCTTCAATCAACTTCTCTTTCTCTTTCTTAATCTTCTTTAACAACTCAACAGCCGATTCATCTTTTGGATTTTGCGGAACAAGTTTCCCCTGAACTGCTTCTTGGAGGATTGATTGACGAAGTTTTTTTAATAATTTCTCGTCGTAGAAAACATTTTGTTCTAACTGCTTTATCTCATTCTCCATTGAGTTTATTTTTTTAAGAATTTGTTTTTGTGATTTTAAATCTGGCAAATCTATTTCTAAGGGTAAGAATTTCTTTGACTTTAATTCTGTCTTAATCCCTCCTCGTGTTTGACTCTGAACAATTTTTCTAAATGAATCACTTTTCAAAAACCATTTAAAATAATCAATATCAATTTTGCTTTCATCAAACTCATAAGAAGAATAATGTATTGTCGCTAAAATATCTTCCCCGCCTTGGTAAACCGCAACAGCTCCTTTTTCTACATTAATTCCAGATATAACTAAATCTCCAGACTTAACTAAAATCATATTTGTATTTGTTGGCTTTTCTGCAAGATGTATTTCTCCTGAAAAGTTTATCTTATATAATCTTTGCAATCCTAATTTATTTGCCTCTATGGGCTTAAATCTATCTTGGCGTTCTTTTAAAAATGTGGAAATTTTAGTTTTCATTTTTCCTCCCTCTTTTAGCAATGATATAATTTATTAAAGCTGAAGATAAAATTAAAATTAATCTAGCTTCTTCCTCATCTGGATTATATCCTTTTCCATCATTTCCATGTCTTATTCCCCCATCATCACTAGTCCATCCGTAAAGTTTCCCAATTGATTCCTTAAGTGCTGGATGAATGTCAAATTTCTTTACCAAATCTCCCAATGTGCCTTTTTGACTTAAGATAATCTTTGCAAGAGACTCAAGAGAACTAATTGATTCCTTTATTGAATTTTCATAATCTGGTTTTTCTCTGTTAGATAAAAATTTAATTGCTTTACCTATATGAATTTTAACTGGATTAAATTTATCTTCTTGATTGAATACTGCTTCTATCTCTTTTATTTCTTCTTCTGAAATTATCTCCACTACTTGATTATTAACAATTCTATATGCCGACTTTTCTTCATTTAATATTTGATTGAATTTATTTTTTAATGATTGTTGTTTAAAATTTTTTATTATTTCTTCAAGCAAGTCAAAAACTTCATACCATTTTAGGCGATTATATTCTAAATTAATTTCTTTTGCAATATAATAATTATCCGTATTCTTCTTAAAATCCCGTATATTTAACTTAAAAATAGAATCCCAACAATGTTCAAAAAAATTACATATCTCGGAGTCATTCAAAGGCCATTCAATTTTTGAAACAATATCATCATAAATAATATTCCATAGACGCGTTTGTAGATGTTCACTAATTTTCCCTCTCTGTAATTCTTTATTTAAATTTGAATAACCATATCTTTCTGAAAATTTCATTCCTTCCCCTCCCCAGTTTTATCATCAACCCAAACACCATTTATTTTAGTTTTATTTTCCCAAAGACCCTCTCCATTTTCCTCTCCTGTTTCGCAACCCATTAACATTATAATATGTTCCCTAATCATCTCTTCTCTTTCTTTTTCAGATAAATCAAAATACCCTCCAATCTCATCGTCATTAAAATCAAGAACCTCTTCTAAATAATCTATTAACATTTCCTCGTCCATATTTTTCATTATAAGAATCTCTCTTTCGACCATTTCATCAACATTTAAATCTCTTGAATATCCTGCCAAATTTAATTCAATTAATCTGGTTTTATCGCCTGTTCTTAATCCCCCAAAAAAGAAATAGTCCCCTTTAAGATTTTTTACCAAACAAACTTCAACTATTTTTCCAGGAATTAATTTATGTTCCAAATCTCTTGTTTTTACAAGATAATCTTTTTTTGTTAATAAATCCTCTAAATAAAAATTCTTGTCTTCTATCTTTAATATTCTAAAATATCCTGGAATTCCATTTTGCACATTATTCAATAATAATTTTTCCTCTTTGTTAAGTTCTAAACATTCCTGAATTAAACAAACCATTCCTTTCCCATCTTTTAATGTAAAAATACTAAAAAACCATCCATAAAAAAACTGCCCAGAATGAGGATTATTCAAAATCTCCCTGCCATAAAATTCCAGAAATTCTTCTTTGGAATCTATTATTAAGTTTGGAAATTTTTTTTCTATATTGCTAATCAAACTATCAAAGATTTTCGCTTCTTTGTTTTTTTCATTTATTTTTTCTTTAATTTTAGTTTTCATCTTTCAAAACCTCCCAACTCCCCCCTTGAACAGGACCAATTCTTTTTATCTTACCTTCACTTTTTAATTCATCCAAATCTGATTCAATTGTGCTTTTATTCATTCCAATTTCTCTGGCAAATCTTCTTTTCGTAAATGTTTTTCCTTTTATTGCCTGAAGGATCAATTTTTTTCTTTCTTCTTTGGCTGGGTTTTGGCTGGGTTTTGGCTGGGTTTTCTCCGAAGTTTTCTGGGTAGTTTCCCCCACCCTCTCCCTCTCAAAAGTAACAGTGAAAAAACCAGTGCTCTTAAACTCAACCTTTAAATCATACTCTTTCATAGAACTTCTAATTCTCGTAATCCCTGTTCCCGCTTTTTCGACAAAAGGAGTCCTCGACAAAAGGTCAAATAACAGTTTATTCCTCGACAAACTTATTTTTCCCAAATCTTCTTTTTTCAATCCCTTGACCAAGCCTCCAGGACTGCTTATTTCAACACTATCAATAAAAATATTAACCTGAATATGTCCATTTGAAAAATAATCTCTATGAATAAAAGCATTCATCAACGCCTCCCTAATTGCATCCTTAGGCAACTCAAACTTTTCAGTTCTATATCTTTCAATAATATACTTCGTATTTAATTTAGACAAAATAAAATTATAAGCATTTTCATAATTCGAAATTAAATCGCCATCAAATTCTTTTTTATCAATTATATTGCTCCTCGAAGTTCCCTCAAACAAAACACAAGTAACCTTTCCCTGCAAAAAAAACTTAGAAACTCTATGGCAAAACATCAAAACTCCTGCATTAGTCAAATAATTATTTTTCAACAATTCTAAATTCTTCAAAACTATTTCTTTCTCTTGATTGTCTGTAATATTTGCTAACTTCAAAAACTTCTTAAATTTATATTCGTCAAAATCTTTTTCCAAGTCAAAATCTTTATTAGCATTTTCATCAAAAGAAATTAACCCTTCTTCCTGAAAAAATTCCCTTAATTCATTTCTTGTTAATTTCTGAGAATTCGCCCCAACCCTTAAATAATACTGACCGGCGTATGAATAAGGCTTGTTTTTTCCTTCAGAAATATGGATAACAACTAAATCCTCTACTTTTTCAATTTTTATATTTAATGCAGGTTCCATAGTTCTGGCTATTGTCTGAATTTGTGAACTCTGAGAATTTGTCAAACTAAATCCCTTAACCTTTCCACTATCCTTAACTCCAAGAATAATTTTTCCGCCATCAGCATTTGCAAAAGCACACACCTCCCTGCCTAAGCTCTGAATATTAAAACCCTCTTTGAATTCTAAACTAAGTCCTTCGCCTGTTTTAATTAGACCAATTAGTTCTTCGCGTTTCATCTAAATCTCTCCCTTAATCTCCCTGATTAATGCTTTTGACTTCTCAAAACTCATCTCCAACTTCTCTAAAATCTCTTTACTACTCAAATTTTCTTTTTCCTTTTTTTCATTAGGATTATTTATATCTAGATTAAATCCTCTTTTATGAATTTCATCTATTGAGACTTTCCAACAATATTTTTGGAACTTTTTATTATCTCTATCTTTCCACCATTCTTTTTCCAAATCAAATTCTTTGATTTGAATTGGTTTTCCTTTATTGTAAGTTTTATATCCCTCTGGAAGCGGATGCTCAAAATACCAAATGTCTTTAGTAGGTTTTCCTTTCTCAAAAAATAATAAGTTTGTTCTTATTCCTGTATAAGGATTAAAAACTCCATTTGGAAGCCTAACAATTGTATGTAAATTAAATTCAGATAATAATTTTTCCTTTATTCTTGTTTTAACACCTTCACCAAACAAAAATCCATCAGGCAAAACAATCCCACATCTTCCTTCATCTCTTAATAATTTTGTAATTAAAATTAAAAATAAATCTGCGGTTTCCCTTGTTTGAAACTCATTAGGAAAATTCTTTTCTATACCATCTTCTTCTGCTCCACCAAAAGGAGGATTTGTTACAACAACATCAACCATATCTTTTGAAGAATACTCCCTTAATGGCTTAGATAAAGAATTATCTTGTTTAATATTTGGTTCTTCTATATCATGCAAAATTAAATTAGTCATACAAAGTAAATGTGGCAAAGGTTTCTTTTCAATACCCCTAATATTCTTTGCCAATATTTGCAACTCTTCAACATTATCAACCTCTTTTTTCATATTTTCTAAAGAAGAAATTAAGAACCCACCAGTTCCGCAAGCAGGGTCTAAAACAATCTCTCCTAATTGAGGATTAACCATATCTACAATAAACTGAGTAACTGCTCTTGGCGTATAAAACTCCCCCGCACTTCCCGCACTCTGCAATTCTTTTAAAATTGTCTCATAAATATCATTAAATAAATGTCTATCTTTTGACGAAGTAAAATCAATCTTATTTATTTCATTAATAACTTGTCTTATCAAAACCCCATTTTTCATATAATTGTAAGTATCCTCAAAAACTTGACGAATAATCATTGCCTTTCTATTACTCTCAACATCAAGGGTTTTAATTTCTCCAAAAACTTTTTCATTAATAAAATCCAGTAATTCATCTCCAGTAATTCCCTCATCATCAGACGCCCAATTTCTCCACCTAATCTCTTCAGGCAAAGGCGATTTATACTTAGAATTTTCTGCTTCTTTCTCCTCTTCCATAGCATCAAAAACCTTTAAGAAAATCATCCAAGTCATCTGAGAGATTCTTTGAGCATCTCCATCTACTCCAGGGTCTTTTCTCATAATATTTCTTATTGAATGAACTATGTTTCCTATTGTCATATTAAATAAACCCCCAAGAATTTTATAAACTTTCTCCTCCACTCCCTAATAACATCTCCAAATAAAGTAAGAACTGCTAAGATCATAAGAGCAACTATTAATCCAGATGCAAATACTTCTTTATAATAATATAATGACATTTTATATACCTTATAATAATATACTAAGTATGGGACAAATAACATTAAAGGGGTATGTTTGTGAGAGGTGTAAGCACAAATGGGTTCCTAGAGATAAAAAAAAGCCTATGGTTTGTCCTAAATGTAAAAGTCCTTATTGGGATCGAAAGAAGAAAATTTTGATAAAATAAAAGAATTCTTTGAAGTCTTTAAAAAAGAGTGTTCTAAAGATTAATTCTCCCCCTTCCAATTCCAAAATTTACTGCCACCAATTATAATATGATCAACAACTTTTATTCCTAATTCTTCTCCTGTTTTCATTAATCTTTTTGTTATCTCTAAATCGTCTCCACTTGGAAAACAATCTCCACTAGGATGATTATGCACAAGAATTATTTTACTTGCTGAGTTTTTAATAGCAGGCTTAAACACCTCACGTGGATGAATAATAGAAGCATCAAGAATTCCTTTGCTGATTAATTGTTCTCCAATTATATAATTTTGAGTATTTAACATTAAAATATAGAAATGTTCTTGTTTTTTATCTTTAAGTCTTTCATGGAAGTGATTAAAAACATCTTCTGCACAAGTAATCTTCTTTACAGGTTTTTTTGATTGATTAATCCGTTTTTGAATTTCTGCTATTGTTAAGATTTGCATGGCTTTACTTGGACCAATTCCTTTTATTTCTTGTAATTCTTTTAAAGAACATTCAAATAATTTATCCAACCCATATTCTGCAATTAATCTATTAGACATCTCTGTAACATTTTCTTGTATTGTTCCTGTTCGTAAAAGTATAGCGAATAATTCAGCGTCACTTAAAGCTTCTGGTCCTAGTTTAAGAAATCTTTCTCTAGGTCTATTTTGTTTCGGAAGATCTTTTATCTTCATAAAATATATAAGTTAATAAAGATTATAAATTTATCAAAAAATAGAATCTAAAAAAAGTTTAAAATAAAACTAAGAAAGAAACATACTCTTATTTCTGAGGAAATTTCCCATCCAATGCCTCAGACACTATCTTTTTTACATCTGGTAAGAAATCTTTAGTTAATATCCAATTAAGAAAACTAGATTCATTTTTGACCATTTCAGACAAGAGTTTTCCTCCATGATTACTAAAATTTATAACTGCATCATTATTTATCCAAATAAATTTACCCTTATCATCTATCCAATGTGTAGGTTTTCTTTCATTACAAAAATCATGCAGTTCACTAATATTTTGAGGTAATTCTTTATGTGATTCCAATTGAGATTTAAATATATCAACAGTTGCTCTTACATCCTGTTCAGCACTATGGTGGTTTTCAATTTCCTTATTGCAATATTCTTTATGTGCTGCTGCTAAATCTCTAGGATGAAGTTTATGATAAATTGTCATAACATCCAAAATAAATCTATTTTCTTTTGAAAATTCAACCTCTGCTCTTTTGAATTCAGCTTCAAGAACTTTTAGATCAAATTTCTTTATATTAAATCCTCCTAAATCACAACCCTCTAAAAAATTTTTGATCATTAATGCATGTTCTTTAAAAATTGGTTGGTTTACTACATCATTATCTTTTATTCCATGAATCGCTGTCGCTTCTGGAGGTATAGAGATTTGAGGATTAATTCTAATAGTTATGTTTTCTTCGGTATCATCTGGATTAATCTTTAATGCAGAAAATTCTACAATTCTATCTATAAGTGTAGATACTCCTGTAGTTTCTAAATCAAGAAATACAAGTGGTTTACTTAGTTGGATATTCATTTTTATATACTCAATTAACCCCCAAGAATTTTATAAACTTTCTCCTCCACTCCCGAATAACATCTCCAAATAAGGTAAGAACTGCTAAGATCATAAGAGCAACTATTAATCCAGATGCAAATACTTCTTTATAATAACATAATGCCATGATATGTTTAGGTCTCTAAACTATATAAGAGTTTCGGTCTCTAAAAACTTATAAATATGTATTTCTTTACTAAATTAATGAAAATCTTAAAAGAAAAATCTCGCGAGTATAAAGGTAAAAAATATTTCAAGTATAAAATTAATCTTCCTGAGGAATTACTAAGGGATTCAGGCTTCAAAGAAGGTGATGAATTACAGGCAGAAGCTAAAAAAGGGGAGATCAAGTTGAAGAAAAAGAGTTAGATTTATATAATCTATATTCATAATTTTTATAAGGTGGTTATTTATTAAAGTATGGAATTAATATCTTTGAAGGAAATGTCTATGCCTTCTAAAATTCTTTTATTGAAAGAATTAGGGTATGGCACAGATGGAGAATATGTTCTCGATTTAGAGGGAAACAAAGTCATTGATAATTATATAGAGATTCCTGTAAGAATAGATAATATGGTAATTCTGCCTGGAAGCACAATTATTCTTGATGATAATGAGATCTCCATTATGAAATATATGGAGGATTCAGGTGATGACTTCTAATCCTATAACAGATTTTGGAGAAGGGATTGGAAAAGGGCTAGCAAAAGGTTTATTAGAGTATAGTGAGAGTAAAATAAAAAGTTTAGTTAATCTTTTTAGAGAAAATAAATTAAAATTTATTGGAGATAGAAAAACTATCGAAGTTGCTAAAGAGACTAAAAAATCAGGAGAGTGGGCCTTTTATAAAACATATGTAAGTGATAGTGAATTATTGTTTAATATTCGTTTGGGGTTGCTTCTGAGAAAGGTTGAATCTGATACAGATAGATTAGATAATTTAAAAAGTAAAATAAGGAAGAAATATGGTATTAAGGGGCTTCACATTGCTTATTTTGTTCAAAATGGTGTTTTAAATAGATATGTGGCAATTTTACTTGATAACTTAGATTCTACAGAAAAATTAAAGAGAAAAATAAGTGATGTTTTAACTAATATAGAAAAACATACAATTTTTGTAGATTCTCGATATAGTGAAAGACAATTAATAAAAGATTCAATGACGATTGCTGCACATAATCCAGAGATATTTATTGTATCAGGTATATATTCTGCTGCAAAGATTGTCCGTGAATCAAAGGCAAGCATAAAGGAATTATTGAAAAAATATAAATTAGAAGAAATGATTACCGGTATGAAAGAGATATTGTTTTTTAAATTAATAATATAAAAAGAAAAAATGAATTTAATAATTTTAGGATTAATATTTGATCTTGTAGGAGTTTCAATATTGGTTATTATAACTATCTTTAATCAATCGCACCAAACTACCTATCCAGATACTCCTGAAAAAAGATATATTACTTGGTGGGGGCCAAAAATAAAATTCCAAAAAGGAAAATTTAAGTTTTCTAAGTACGGTTATCATAAAAGGAAAAGATTTCCTCCTCAACATATAAGAAATGCTATTGGTCTTTTATTAATCGCCATTGGATTTTGTCTTCAAATAGTAGGAAATTTAAAATAACCTCTCCCATCTCCAAAACCCCCAACTTAACTCTGAGAAACAACAAACAATCTCCAAGCTCTAGCATATAAAAGCATCATAGAACATTATCAATGCTGTAAGAACCCATAGAATTATTATAAGAATGGTTTTGATTCCTAATTTTTTTGCTATTTTTAATCCTTTTTCACGTGTTGCAACAAAGATACCTGCTATAATAGTAATCCCAAGAAACCCTATAAATTCTATAATGTCAAAAACACTAGCAAATTTACAAATCACATTTGTAACCATATTTTATTAAAAAATTTTAACTATAAATAATCATCCCTTAATTAATTCTTAAAACTATATATACATTATCTAAAAATTAAATTCCTTGGAAGAATTATTCTTCACGAGTTAATTGTCCATAAATTTCTTGAGGAGAGCAATTATATTTGTTTAAATAATCTCTAACAGAATTATTTTCCAGAGGAGAAAAAAAATAATTATCTAGTTCCCCATCATTATCAGAATCTTCTGCCGAAAGTTTATTGTTTGTTGAAGGGTCTGTCACAACCATTATTGTCTTGTTTGTTTTATTTTGTATATTTACCTTAATTTCATATGAGGGATCTTCATTACAACTAGTTAATGCTAAAAGACCTACAAAGGTTAATCTTTTAATTAAATTTTTCATATTTTTCCTTGTTTCTTTTACTTTTTAAAGATTATTATACTAAAATTAATGGTCACCAAAACTTATAAATACTGCAAAGGCTTAACATTTATGTATCAACTGCTAGGGAATTCGTCCAGTAGGCTTCGGCTGAATCTGGAAGGGTAAACTAGGGTAGCGACATTCTTTGTAGTGCCCTTTGATACACTATTTTTATAGAAATCAATGAATTTTAATGAAGATAAAAGATATCTTTTTAAATATAGGAATGTTTAAATATTCATAAAAAGAGATTGAATTAAGATGGCAAAGAAAATAGCACATGATTATGATTCTGAACTAGATATTCTTCATGTTTATTCTGAAGAAATTAAAAATGGAATTAAAGGTTGTTTATATTTTGGAGACTTTAACATAGATGTAGGAAGTGGAAATAAAATAGTTGGAATTGAATTGGAAGAAGCAAGTAAAAATCTTGGTTTATCTCCAAAAATATTGTCTTCACCTGATAAAATTGATTTAATAGTTAGAAAAACTGGAAATACATTATTTATGGGGATTGGGATTCTTAAAGGGACTATTAGTTCATCAACTCATGTTACTACTCCTTTTATTCAAACACCTTTGCAAATAGCTAATTAAATTCTCAAACCATATCTTCTTGAAACAGATTTTTCAAGATTTCTCTTTATGGGGATTGCATTAAATATTTTGATAGGAGATTCATCCAGAAAATAACAAATTTTGAGAAACACATTTGTACTAATTTTATAAATTAAAGTGTACCCAAAACTATGTGTAAATTTTCTTTTAAATCCATGTGTGATTAATTCTCTTTTATTAAATAATTTTTTTAATTCTTCTAAATCAAATCCGTGTCTAGGAATTCCTTCGACACCTTTTAACCAGTAATGTTTGTGGATTTGAAAATCTTCAAATTTTTTATTTTTTAATATATTCTTTATTTTTATTAAATCATCTTTTGATAAGGGAAAATTTTCTTGATAATTCATTAAATAAATAGGATAATGAATTATAAATACATTATCTAAAAAATAAAAACCCAACATAACAATAAACAAACAGAAATCTTAATTATTTTTTTTATCTAAATCTGCTTTTGTTCTGGCTCTGTCCACTGCACTTCTCTTCTTTTGAGCTTCTTTTTGTTCAGGAGAAAGAGGTTTTTTACCTAAATTGTTACGTTTCTCCATTCCTCTCTTTTTATTTTTTTTCAATCTTTTCTTTTTCATAAAAAGTTCAATGAATTTGCATATATATAGATTTGTTTTATTTTAAATTTAAAAAAAATAATCTCAACAATAAATAAACAAACAGAAATCCCAGTTATTTATTCATAGGTAATTCATGAAATAAATAATTAATAGGAGAAGTATCTTTGTTGTCTGCATACTTTTTTAATACAAAACCAAATAATCTTTTTGATTCATGAGTGTTTTCTAGTTTTTGCCATCCGTCATAAAGTATAACTCTTTTTTCAGGATAAATAGCCACAACCCCTGCAAATAATGATTTAACTTGTAATTTTTCTTCTTTTATACTTTTAATTTCAATTGGAAGAGTCTTTAAAAATTCTATTTCTTTCTCTAAATCTTTTTGTCCTATTTTAATTTTTGAGGTTTCTAAAAGAATAAATTCTATCTCACTAAATTTTTTTATTTCCATAATTATCCAACAAATTAATCTTATTTAAGCATTATTATACTAAAAAATAAAAACCCAACATAACAATTAATAAACAAACAGAAATCCCAGTCATCTAATCAAATTGATTAGGTGTGTTTTTACCTTTATAGTTTGGAAAACTAAAAGGAGGCTTTTAGTAGTTCTATGCTGAAATTCTCGGCGAACCTTGAATATTACACAAGAACTCTATCAACGTCATCTTCTTTGACGGCCTTAGTTGTCTCGTTTTGCGGATGGCTTCGAGCTTAGATGCATTCAGCTCTTATCCACTCAATGCGTAGCTATGCAGCCTGCCATATGACAACTGCTCACCAGAGGCATCCAAGTTCCGTTCCTCTCGTACTAGAAACTTGTTCCACTCAGACAACAACACACCTAGTAGATATCATACAAACTGTCTCGCGACGTTCTTAACCCAGCTAACGATCCCTTTTAATACGTGAACTCCGGCACCCTTGCACGCTTCTGCACGCGCAGGATAGGAAGAGCCGACAGCGATGTACCAAACCGCCCCGTCAATTCGGACTATCGGGGGCGACAAGCCTGTTATCCTTGGGGTAACTTTTCTATCAGACACGGCATCTATTAAAAATGCACGTGGGTTCACTAGGCCCTACTTTCGTACCTGCATTTCTTACTGTTCAAAATACAGTCAGACAAGCTTTTGCCCTCGCACTCAACTCCAGATTTCCAAGCTGGATGAGCTTGTCTTTGGGTCCAACCGATATCTTTTCGGCTGGGCACCGCCCCAGTCAAACTGCCCGCCTGCTGATGTCCCGTAAACGGTAAGCAAGCTCATAAAAAATGGGTAGTATTACATTGTTCGCTCCACCATGACCAAAATCATGGCTTCGACGCTCCTACCTATACTGTGCATTTCATATAAGTTCACAACAACAAGTTGCAGTAAAGTTCCACAAGGTCTTCGCTTCCCACTAGGTGTCTCCGGCCTTTTCACCGGAAGGTATTTTCAGAAGGCCCCAACTAGGGACAGCGACAACTTCGTTAAACCATTCATGCAAGTCGCAATTCATACGACAAGGTATTACGCTCATTTGTTACTATCGATAAAATATCGACGGACTAGTCATTTCTGCTAGTCTCCTTATATCGCTATAAGGATCGGACTATATCTTCATCTTACGATGTTTGGCGTGTAGTCTCTGAGGATTCTAGATATTTTGGATGAGGTTTACGATTCATTTTTGAGATAAGTTTTGCTATTTTGTCAAGCCCTTGTTTTGTTAGATGTTCTTTATTATTCATCAAATGAATAATTTCCGAGAAGATCTTAAAGTCATTTACCTTTGAAGTATTCAAAGGATATTTATTGAAAAATTCAATTAATTTCTTAAGATTTTCTATTCCTCTAACTCTAAATTCTTTTCTTGTTCCATGAGAATCTATTCTATTTATTTTTACATTTCCGAAACCAAAATAATTTTTGATTTTATATAAAACAGATTCATCTTTTTCATGTTGAACAATTCTAAATTCAGGAAGAACTTGCCATCCTAAACTCATCCCTTTAATCCGGTTTATAGATACATGAAAGCATCCTTCACCGTCTGTAAAACCTGTTATCCATTTAGAATCTAGCCTTTCCTGCTGATTGTCCGCACCTGTCAGATTTTCACTGCCGATTTCTCGACGAGTACTGCAGGATTCTCGGATATTCCAGCATATAGCCAAATTTTCTCCACTGGTTTATTCCTGTACTTTCTAACTGTTTATCTTAACTATTTCCTTGGAGCGTCTTATATTTCTATAAGCCGTAAAGCAACGTAAATTACCTTAAGAGGGTCATAGTTACCCCCGCCGTTTGATGGACCTTAGCTCCCTTGAAAAGGAGTTTTAGACACCACCACTGGGCAGGTCTCACCAAGTATACACGTCTTTTCAGATTAGCACTTGGCTACGTTTTTGGTAAACAGTCGAGCCATCCTTGTTACTGAGATCTATTAATGCATAAATATTACTAAAAACACAAAAATAGACATCCCTTCAGCCGAAGCTACAGGACTAATTTGCTGAATTCCCTTAGTTGGTTTTACCTTACATGTCTTGGCCTACTAAGCCTGAGCACCAGTGTCGGTTGTGGGTACAGCTAATTAAACTAAGAGTATAATCTTTTCACTGGCTCTTGGAATCGGCGATTTTGTTCAATAAATTCATTCACATCTTTGGATTACCCTAAATAAACTTCTTTATCAAAACACTCTCTCAAGTGCTCACCTATCCGAAAGCAATTCATACTATATAAAGTTCAATCAGTCCAGGAATATTAACCTGATGTCCATCGTCGTACTCAGTTAAGATACGACTTAGGTACTGACTAACCCTCGGTTGACATACATTGCCGAGGAAACCTTACTCTTTCGACATTTTCCGTTCTCAGGAAAATCACATCCTACTATTACCAGGATTCTCATTGGTTACCGCTCCATCCTTTCTCTCGAAAAAACTTCTACGCAGAAACCACGCCTGCTTACTAGAACATCCGTTCCGGATGCCTCCAAAGTATCGGTATTATGCTTAGCCCCGTCCATTTTCAGGGCACTGAACCTCAATAGGTGAGCTGTTACGCTTTCTTTAAATGATAGCTGCTTCTAAGCTTACATCCCCAGTGTCTCAGGTTCAATACACCTTTCGATACACTTAGCATAAATTTAGGGACCTTAACTTTGGTCTGGGTTGTTCCCCTCTCGGAACAGTATCTTACATACTGACCCTGTTTCCTATCCTAAGCAGTTAACAGATTCTGAGTTGGAAAAATCTCCGTAAGCATTAGCTCCTGCAAGATTTATCCGTTGCTTTACGCCGTCAACAAGCTAGATAGGACTATACGAAGGCATATTTCAGCAGGAACCAGCCATCGCCAGATTAGATAAGCTTTTCACCCCTATTCACAGATCATTCGAGTACATGTCCATAACACCGGTTCAGCCCTCCATCCTCCTTTCGGAAGACTTCAGCTTGTCCATGAATAGATCATCTGGCTTCAGGTCTAATCCATATGACTAACGCCTTTTCAGACTTGCTTTCGCTTCGGTTACCTAACAAAGTTAGTTAGCCTCGCCATATAGAATAACTCCCTGGCCCGTTCTTCAAAACGTACGTTACAAACCTTTTCTACCGAAGTAGAGTAAGGCCAGTAACAAACTGTAACTGCTAGATTTCAAGTCTTTTAACCCTCTGTTAAGAGTACTTTTCAGCTTTCCCTCGCGGTACTAGTTCACTATCGGACTTTGGTTTTATTTAGGGTTGGCTGTTAATCCAGCCATATTCAGACCTCCAATCTAGGAAGCCCTACTCTTTTAAAGTTCCATCGTAGAATCTTAGAATACGGGACTATCACCCTCTGAGGTGCACCTTTCCAGGCGACTTTTTCTCAATTCCTTAGACTTATCCTAACCACATCTCTAACTTCCTTTCGAAAGCAGATTCAGCTTGCCCTGTTCCCTTTTCGCTCGCTGCTAATAAGGGAATAATTATTTATTTTCTTTTCCTACCGGTACTAAGATGTTTCAATTCCCGGCGTATTTCCACATTTCTGTGCATTCGGAGATCTTGGGATCAAAGCTTGCATGCAGCTCCCCCAAGCATATCGCAGCTTGCCACGTCCTTCATCAAAACCAAAACCAAGCTATCCATCTAACAGCATAAAATTTTTAGTAGTCCAGACTATAAAGTCTGCGAAACCTTTTTACAAGTTTCGCGACCCAGAAAATATAAATTTTCTGAGTGGGATTTCTGTTTGCTTATTTCATTGAACATGATTCCGCTTCCCAACCCATTAAGGGAAGGTAACGGTAGGAAACCGTTAGGTATCCTTCGTTTGTTCTCAAACCGATCCCTGAATTTCTTCTGGAACCATCTTCTCTCATTCATCCTTGATAGATGAAGTCAGAAACTTTTGTTTCTGAATCATGTTGAGTATGATTTGTGTATATGATTTCATGATAAGGAATATTAATTCCTTTTTTCTTATATGATTTTACTAATAAACCAGCAATTATTTCTGGCTTATATTTTTTTGTTATTGTTATTTTACCTCGAGTATATTCCCATTGACCATTTTTTTTCTCTTGAAATTTCAATGTTCTTATTTTCCCATCCAAGAGTATTTCCAATACTCCTACTCTTGCTTCGGGAGTCATTTTCTATTGTTTCCATTTTAATTTATTTGACTTTAATTTGTAAACTTTACTCAGAAAACACAATGGACCTGCCGTGAGTCGAACACGGGTCTCTTCCGTTCTTTGAAACCAAAGACGTTACGAAAACGTGAGTTTTCAGTTTCGTGCAAGGGAAGTATCTTAGCCATTGGACAACAGGCCCATGAATAGTAACTAAAGGATATATTCATAATATTTCTTCGTGGGCTTGTTTAAACCAGGCCCATATTTCTTCGAACCCATTTTACTTTTTAATGTTTTCTGTCTTAATATTTTTCGCGATTATTTAATGAACGTATATTAAGATGAGTAGTATGTAAAGAGTGTGTTGTTTTTTATCTCAAGAATATAAAAATAATAATAATTATATAGGAGGTGATCCAACTGCAGGTTCCCCTACAGTTACCTTGTGACGACTTAACCTACCTTGTCTACCCAAAGTTCTCCTTCGAAAAGTTTCACCATAAATAAACTCGGTTGGTTTGACGGGCAGTGTGTGCAAGAGACAGTGACGTATTCACCGTTCGTTGATAACAAACGATTACTACGGATTCCAGCGTCATGAGGCTGAGTTACAAACCTCAATCTGAACTAAGATGAACTTTAAGAGATTAGCTTCTCTTTTCAGAGTCGCATCCCGTTGTATTCACCATTGACGCGCGCGTGTTGCCCAGGGGATTCGGGCTGTACTCACCTAACGTAGCCCACACTTTCATCCTCGTTACCAAGGCAATCTGTATATTGTACACGTAGTAAATATACATGTGGGTCTTGCCTGTTACCTGATTTAACAGGTCACCTCACGGCACAGGCTGACGTCGGCCATGCAGCTCCTCTCAGCGTGTCAGGTAAGCCCTT
>JAGLGM010000003.1 GCA_023144035.1 Candidatus Pacearchaeota archaeon
TCACTTTGAAAATCCTCAAGGAAAATAAACAAATTCTCGAAACAAAGTTAAATTAATAAATGATATTTCTTTTATATTGTTATGAACCTCAAAGAATTAAAAACTAAAACTCGTGCTTATGCATTAAAGAATGCACTTGCTTACAAAGGTAAAGCACAACAAGGTGCAATTATATCTTCTTTGTTTAATGAAGGTTTAAAAAAAGATGAAGTTAAGAAATTTATCAAAGATATTTCTAAAATAATTAGTGAAGTAAATAAACTTACTTTAGAAGAGCAAAAAAAAGAATTTGAAAAGTTAAAAGAAAAAGTTAGTGAGAGGGAAATTCGCGAGGGTTTACCTGAATTACCAAATGTAAAAAAAGGAAAAGTTGTAATGAGATTTGCTCCGTCTCCATCTGGAGCATTCCACATTGGACATGCATTAACTGCGAGTATATCTTTTTTATATATTAAAAAATATGGTGGTAAATTTTATGTGAGAATAGAAGATACAAATCCTGAAAATATTTACAAGCCAGCATATAAATTAATTAAACAAGATTCTGATTGGCTGTTTGATAAAAAAGCAAAAATTATTATTCAATCTGAAAGAATGAATTTATATTATAAATACGCTGAACAATTAATTAAAAAAAATTCAGCCTATGTTTGTACTTGTTCTGGAGATAAATTTAGAGAATATGTAAAAGAAAAAAAAGATTGTCCATGTAGAAAATTAAGTGTAAAAGAAAATTTAGAAAGATGGGAAAAAATGTTAGGTCCAAAAGGATTTAAAGAAGGTGAAGCTGTTTTAAGATTTAAATCACTTAAAGGAATGAAAGATAAAAATCCTGCAATGAGAGATTTTCCTTTAGCTAGAATTAATTTAACACCTCATCCACTACAAAAGAAAAAATATCGTGTGTGGCCTTTAATGAATTTATCTGTTACTGTCGACGATATTGAATTAAAAATGACTCATATTATTCGTGCAAAAGAACATAGAGATAATGCACAAAGACAAGAAATGATTTATAAAGTTCTTGGAAAGAAATTTCCTTGGACTAGTTTTTTAGGAAGATGGCATATTAAAGGTTTAAAATTATCTGCTAGTCAAATTACAAAAGACATTGAATCTGGAAAATATTCTGGATGGAATGATAAAAGATTACCGACGGTGGCCTCATTAAAAAAGCAAGGTTATAAACCGCAAGCATTTTGGAAATTTTCAGAACAAATTGGATTGTCAGAATCAGATAAAACAATTGATAAGGAAGAATTTTTTAAACTTCTAAATGCATTTAATAGAGATACTCGAGAATAAAAACATTTTTAAATCAGAAATAACTAGTTAAATTATAATCCACGTAATGAAAGGAGGTTGATATGATGGAAAATAAACAAGGAATGTCTGCTGTTGTAACTACTTTAATTATAATCTTATTAGTAATTGTAGCTTTAGGAATTATTTGGGTAGTTGTGAAAAATGTTATTGATAGTGGAGTTGAACAAATTGATTTATCTACTAAATGTACTGCAGTAGAAATTCAAGTAGTAAAAATAGTTGAAGTTGATGCGGGAAATTATTCTGTAACTTTAAGTAGAACAGGAACAGGAGAGGAAATTGGAGGAATTAGAGTTGTTCTAGCAAATACTGTTAATAATGTGTATAGTAATGTTACTGAATTTGGTTATGCATTAGAACCTTTAAGAACTAAAACACAATATATTAATGACACTACAGTTGATGAAGCTAATCAATTAGAAATGACTGTTTACTTCATAAATGATTTAGGAGAAACAGAAATTTGTCCTACACCGTTTAAAAAAGAGTTTTAATTTTTTATTTTTTTATTTTTTTAAACTCTTATATTTTTTTATAATTTAGAAAATTGAAGATAGGTAATATCTTCAAAAATATTGGAAAGTTTTTTAAACTAATTTTAATTCTATATAATATGGAAAAAAAGTGGGTTGCTTTAATAATTATTGTTTCTGTTTTAATAATTTTAGGAATTATTTTGGCTCCTTATCTTATATGGAATAAAGTAAATAAAACTATTAATGAAGGTTCTTCTAGTATTGAACTATCTGGAAAATGTATGGCTGTGAACCTTCAATCCCAAGTTAATGAGATTGGTGGTGGCCAATATGAAGTTACACTTACTAATTATGGAATAGAAGAAGTTGGTGCAAAATTAATTTTATTGAATAGTTTAACTAATTCATATAGCGAAATGTTGGACTTTGAAAACATACTATCTCAACTTGAAGCAAAAACAAATACTTTTAACATAAATGTTGTTGGTGCAAATAAATTAGAGGTAGCTCCTTATTTTGTAGATGATTTAGGAGAAGAGATGATTTGTCCCGAAACATTTGTTTTTGAAATATAATTATTTAATAATTTTATAAACTTCATCGTTTTTTCTAACTTGTGGAAGTTTTAAACCAACTTCTTGAGATTTCTTTGCTTTTTGAACAGATTTGTTTTTTATTTCTAATCTTTCTACTTTTGCTTTTTCTAAACCAGTTATTTTACCTATAACAACAATTTCATCGCCTATTTTTAATTCTGAAACTAATTTAATTGTTGCAACTTGCATCTTAGGATAATAATAAGTTATCTTTCCTACAAAGTGTTTCTTTTCTGTAGATGCACTATGTTCTATTTTCGCAAAATCATCTGATGTTGGAAGCCCTAAATAAAATCCAGAAGAAAATCCTCTATTGTAAACTTTTTTTAATTCATCTATAGATTCTTTAATTTCTACTTTAGTTAATTTTTTATCTAATGCTTTTCTATAAACTCTTACAACAGTATCAACATATCTAGAATCTCTATTTCTTCCTTCTATTTTAAAAGTTTTAATACCTGCTTTTTTTAATTGTTCAATAAAAGGTAAAGTGCATAAATCTTTTGCAGACATAATCTTATTATTATTAACTTCTAATTCATAACCTTCTTGTTTGTCTTTTATAATATAACTTCTTCTACAAGGTTGAATGCATTCTCCCCTATTTGCAGATTTATTAAATAAAAATTGTGAAGTAAAACATCTTCCAGAAACAGAAACGCACATTGCTCCATGAATAAATGTTTCAATATTTACTTTTCTAGAAATCTTTTTTATTTGTTTTAAATTTAATTCTCTTGCTAATACAACTTTCTCTGCTCCTAAATCTTTATAGAATTTTGCAGATTCTATATTTGAAACTGAAGCTTGAGTTGAAATATGAAAAGGTATCTTATGTTTTTTACAAAGTTGAATTACTGATAAGTCCCAACAAATAATTGCATCAACTTTATTTTTAATCTTTTTTAATATTCTATTTACTCTTTTTATTTCATCATCATAAATTATTATATTTAAAGTTAAATATTTTTTAATATTTCTTGGTTTACATATTTCTCCTATTTTATTTAAATCTTTAAGTGTAAAGTTTCTTGCGTTTTGTCTCATTGAAAATTCTTTTAATCCAAAATATACTGCGTCTGCTCCTGCTTTTATAGCTGTGACTAACATTGGAAAATCTCCTGCAGGTGCAAGTAATTCATATTTGTTTTTCATGAAATAAGTAGAAATAAAGGGTTTTTAAAATTGGTGATTAATTTTCATTTCTATTGTCAAATTCATCTTTATTAACAGAATAACTTAATACAGAATAATTATCAGAAAAACAAGGAAGTCCTTCTTTCTTCATTTCCCCCATATTATTTCCATCTCCACATTTTACTCTTTTTTTTACTAAAATATAACTTACACAATCTGAACAATCTTTTTCATCCATCTTTTTAGATTAATTAATATGTATTTAAAAATTTATATTCTAGAAAAGTGAAGTTTAAAAATCTTTTAGAAATATTTTTAAACTATTTTATGTATTAATTATTATGAATAAGAGAGGTATGTCTGCTGTTGTAACTACTTTAATTATAATCTTATTAGTAATTGTTGCTCTTGCAATTATTTGGGTAGTAATAAAAAATCTTCTTCAAGGCGGTGCTGAACAAATTGAAATCTCACAAAAATGTAGATTAATAGAAATTGATATGAAAGATATTAGTGTGGAAGCAGGGGATGGAGATGGTGTATGGGATGATTATTCAATAACATTAAGTAGAACAGGATCTGGAGAAAATGCAACAGGAATAAAAATACTTTTAGGAAATAGTTCAGACTATAGTGAAGTAATTGACTTTGGTTATGATTTAACACGTCTTGCAACTAAAACAAATAGCACTATTGATAATGCAGGTGTTGTAAATGCGACATATATGGAAATAACTCCTTATTTTGTAACCTCTAAAGGAAAAGAAGAACTTTGTCCAAATTCATTTTCTGAAGAATTCTAAAAAATTACCTAAAGAAGAAAAGGAAATATTAAATTTATTCAAAGATAAAATTATGGTTAATGTTTTTGAAGAAAGAGCTAAGGAAACCGTCATTATAAATTTTAAAATTAAGAAAAATAATGAGAAAATTTAGATTTCTGGAAAAAAAGATTGAAGGAGCAGGATTTGAAATAGGATGAATTTTAATAGAAAATTAGGCGTTGTCTGAAGTTTAAAAATTCTCAAGGTAAATTATAAAAATTTTCAAAGTTTTTACATGTAAGAAAATCCATTCCAGACAAAGCCGAAAATTAGAAAACTTTAAAAAGTATCAATTGATAACTATTATATGGGGCAACAAATTTTAAAATCTGCAAGATACCCTAATTTACAAACTGTTTTAATGGTTGAAAAATTTATTAAAGAGAATTCTATGTTTTACACAAAGAGAGAAATTTTTAATAAACTGCCAAAGAGTATGCTCTGGGGGACATTCAAAATTATTATAGATTATCTTGAATCAACACTAAAAATAATCACTGATGATGATGGAGTTATTTCTTACATATGGAATCCTGAACTTCTCGAAAAAATCAGAAATAGACCTGAGATTAAAATATGAAACCTCACAAAGTAATTTTCGTAGATGACAGCTTAGAAATCACATTTAATAATCTTTCAGACAAAGATGAAATCAAAAAAGGATTGATAAAATCAATTAAAGATATTAAAGAAAATTTTTAGATTGGGAGATTAATCACTAAAGACAGTAAGAATAAAAAGAAAATTAAAGAGGTCCTCAAAAAGTATAAAGTAGATAATATTAGAATTTATAATTTGCCTTCTGCGTGGAGGGTTTTATATTCAATCACAAAGTCAGAAGATTTAAAAATTATTGCAGTTATTTTGGACTGGATATCCCATAAAGAGTATAACAAATTATTCAAATGAGACAATATCTGCATAAGAAAAGATTTTAATAGTTATTTTTATAAATAAATATGTGTTATGTTGGACAGAACCGACATACATTTTATGGCGGTTGTCATATATTGGTATTATGCGTGGTTGTGGTCCGCGACAAGAGAGTTCGATTCTCTCCTTCCGCCCTGAAATATGATTATTAGTAGTAGATGTAATTTCCTTTTAGATAAAATTTTATTAATAGATTATAAATTATTCTTCTGCTTTAA
This sequence comes from Candidatus Pacearchaeota archaeon, assembly GCA_023144035.1. GTDB lineage: Archaea > Nanobdellota > Nanobdellia > Pacearchaeales > GW2011-AR1 > JAFCEV01. The sequence continues at coordinate 5,511 of JAGLGM010000003.1, forward strand.
ATTTCTCTGAATAAAATTTACTTTCTATTGTTTGACCATCTTTTTTATATTTTACATCAAATTCTGCATGATATTCTCCTGCTTTTTCAAAAAAAGAATTTAAAGCCCATGTAGTTATAGATAATTCTATAAGAAGAGGAACATTGTATTTTCTATCAAATTCTGCTTCTACTCCTGATGCAATTATCTCAATTGAACTATTTCTTTTTTTTACTCCAAAATATCCATTCTTTTTTAATGTTAAAGTAAAATCTTCTTCTATTACTTCATTACACATAACTTCTTTATCACAAAATATTTTACAATTAATTCCTCTATTTTCTTTATTATTTTTAAAGGTTAATTCACTATTTGTTAAATTACTTATTTCAAAAGAATAATCAAATCTATCCCCTACTTTATAATCTTTATAATTCATTTTCACATAAACATTTCCATCTGTATTTATAGGTGTGTAGATTACTGTGTCTGGTACTTGAGTAATTATTGTATCTGGATTATAAACAATAGTTGTATCTGGAATAACTATAGGTATTGTATCTAAAGGAGTATTTATTGAATCTATTGGAGAAATAATTGTATCTGGATTATAAACAATAATTGTATCTGGATTATAAGTTATTGTTGTGTCTGGAGTAGCTTTATCTACTTCAGGAGTTCTATGAGCAAAATCTATTCCTATATCTGGTATTTCACAACCAAGTAATCCTACAAACCCTATTGTTTTAAGTAATGTTTTCATTTTTACTTATAATTTATTTAGAAAATCTCTTTTTTCTTCGAACATTCATCAAGACTAAAAATAATGTAATAACTACTAAAGCTATTAAAAAATATAAAATGAATTTATAATCTATTTGTTTATCCCCATCCCCTATCGCTGCACCAGTAATTCCTGCGCTACTTCCCTCATTAGTTTCATCTTCCAAACTTAAAATACTACATGAACTATCAAGTTTGCTTGAAATATATATTCTTGCTTCACCCTTTTCAATACCTAAAAGACGAACAGTAAAAGATTCATTATCTGACAAACAAGTAGATTTAATTTCTCCAACTTCTAAATTAAAAGTTATTGGATCTGATTGAAGGGTGAAAAAAACATAAAGATTAGTTACAGAATCTATTTTTAATGAATGACTTTCTTCTCCAATATTAAATAAAAGTTTATCTCCTCTTGTTAAAGAATATGCTGTTCCAGTAGCTAGATGATAATCTTGAACAATTCTCTCTTTTTCAGTTTCTCTAATTATAACTTTATCTCTTGAACTACTAGAAGATTCTGTTTCTTCTTCAACTTCTTCTTCTACTTCCTCTTCCTCAACTTCTTCAAATCCTTCTAAAGTTAAACCTATTATCTTATTAAACTCTCCATCATTAACAACTAATTCTAATTCATAATATCCATTTTCTAAAAGTAATTCATCTATTCCTTGTATTTCAACTGTAAAGTTTAAATCATATATATTTTCTATTAATAGTTCTGAAAGAATACCTGAAATATTAAATAGCTTTACTGCTTCTTCTAATACTTCTGAAATATTAACATCATCATAACCTTGACTTAATTGATAAATAAAATTATTCCCTGTTTTTTCAAATGAGTGATATACTTCCTTGTTATCTAATTCTATGAATTGGTTTACTAAAGTTATATTATTTAATTCTTCCATAGTGTAATCTTCTAAAACTAAATCTATTACTGAATATAAAACTGAACCTTCTTCTACATGGAAATAAGTAAATTGTAAGTTTCCTTTATTTTCTATTTTAAAATTAACAGCATCAAGAAGTGAGGATAAAAATAAATTTTTTACAGTTATGTTCTTTTCATCTACTTCAAAATATATTGAGAATTTATCCCAAGACATATCTGTTGAATTAAAAAAGAAATTAATTTCTGATTGATTATTTGAAATTGTTATATCTAATTTTGTTACTTCATCTGAGAATAAGTCTTTTGTCATATTTTTATATACAACATCTAAGATTTTGATATTTAATTTTTCTACTTCATCTAAAAATATATCCTCTGTGATATTTTCTGTTATTGTTGCAGATGCAAAATTCATAGTAACGAATAATAGTAACAGAAACAATACACTTTTAGTAACCATTGATTGATTAGATACGGCTAATGTTCTCATGTTTTTATATTTTTAAATATAATATATCCCTTATAAATATTTCGTTTTCCCACAATAACTTTAAAAACACCCCATCATATATCTAAACATGACAATTAAAATTGGTAAATGTCGGCACTGAGAAAGATTTTAATAGCTATGCTTCTATAACTAAATGTAAAGAAAAAATTGAGTTTAATCAAAGGAGGATGAAATGACAGAGACAATAAAAGGTTTTAAAGATAAAACAGGGAAAGAAGCTGAGAAAGCTTCGTTTATTCGAGAAGTTATTAAGCAAACATTTGAAAGATATAATTTTCAAGAAGTTGAAACTCCTATTATAGAATATGAAAAATTTGTAAAGGAAAGCTCTGATGAAGGAGATGAAGTTATATCAGACATATTTAAGTTAAAAGATAAAGGTAATAGAGATTTAGCATTAAGATATGAATTTACTTTTCAATTAAAAAGAATTCTACAAAATCAAAAATTACCTTTTAAAAGATTTCAAATAGGTCCTGTTTTTAGAGATGAGCCTGTAAAATTAAATAGATTTAGACAATTTACTCAGTGTGATATTGATACTGTTGGAGGAAATATTAAAGATGAAGCAGAAATTTTAGCAGCAACAAAAGATATTTTGAATGCTTTGAAGATTAAATCAACTATTTATGTAAATAATAGAAAACTTCTTAATGAAATTTTAGAAGAGCAAGGGATAAAAAACAAATTAGAAGTAATAAGAGAATTAGATAAATTAGATAAGTTGCCTGTTTTAGAAGTGAAGGAAAAGCTCAAAAAATTAAATGCTGAAAAGATTTTAACTGTTCTTAAAAAACCAAAAGAATATTTTAAGAAATATAAATCATTTTCTGAAATTGAAGAATTAATAAAATATTGTAAATATTATGGGTTTGATATTGTGTTTTCTCCTTTTTTAGCAAGAGGACTTTCTTATTATGTTGGAAATGTTTATGAAGTTAAATCAGATATAAAAGCAAATGGAAACATTTCCATTAATTCGTCGGAGAACCGCCAAATTAAAGAAACAATTTGTGGTGGAGGAACATATAAAATAAAAGATATTGTTTCTTCAGGAATTTCTTTAAGTTTAGAAAGATTAATGATAGTAACAAAAGTATTAATTAATGTAGATAAAATATTAATTGTTTCTTTAAACCAAGACAGAAAAGCAATTGCTTTAGCTAAGCAATTAAGGAAAAAGGGGAAAAATGTAAGCATATATTATGGTAAACCTTCAAAGGCACTTGCATATGCAAATTCATATGGAATTAAAAAAGTAATTCTTATTGGTGCTAAAGAAATTAAAGTGAAGAAGTTTAAGATTAAAGATATGGATACTGGGAAAGAAAGTGCTTTGAAATTATAATTTATTTATCTAATAGTATAAAGGCTGAAAATTTTAATTAAATCCTTTTAGATATCTATAGAAAGATTTATATAATAATTATAATTATAGTTATAATTAGCATAAGAAGTATAATAATAAGTAGAAATGTTTATAAATAAACTCAAAAAATAATAAGAATATGAAAAATGAAACAGAACGATTTTGGATATATCTTTTAGAAAAGAAAAAATTAGTTTTAACTAGAGATGAAATCAAAAATATTTATGCTAAATTTATTTTAGCATGGAAGAAAAAAGACAATTTTCAGAAAATCTTTAGAAATTTACAAATTTTCAAAATCAAATATATGTGGGATAAAAAATGGCTAATCCTAACAGAAAATCAAATAACTCAATTGAAACAAGGAGTAATTTCTGAATCTGAATTAATCTTTGATTTTTTAAATGAAGAAGGGATTGTTGCTTATGTTGGTCTTTCCAATGCAAAATATCTTAATCAATTAACTTGGCAAAGTTTGAAAACATTGTATATTATTAATTCAAAACATAAAATAAAAAAGAAAATAAAAGGTAAGGAAATACATTTGATTAAATTCCCTCAAAATTTAATTATAAATATGTCTTTAAAATCAACAAAGAATGAAATTAAATATTCAGATATAGAAAAAACTCTTTTAGATGAAATTTATCTTAATGTGTATAAAAAAAATAATTCCCAAATAAAAGATTATGATTTTGAGTCTCTTGATATGGAGAAAATTAATGCTTATCTTGCATTTTATAAAAAATATTCTCTTGTAAGGGCCACATTAATAAATTTCTTAAATACCAAACAATTAAAAGAATTAATATGAAAATTTCAAACAAGTACTTAGAGGAAGTAAAAGAAAAATATAAAGGTAAAAAATTAGATTCTGAAATGATAAGAAAAGATTTAGCTTTAAGCTATATTCTTTATGAAATTGCAAAACATATAGAAAAAAATGAAAATTCTCCATTTAAAAAATTAATTTTCAAAGGTGGAACTCTTTTGGCTAAATCTCATTTAGATTATCATAGACTTTCTGAAGATTTGGATTTTACTTTTAAAGATATAGAAATATTTGAAGGAAAATCAAAAACAAATAGAAAAAAGAGGATTAGAACATTTTTAAAAAAAGATCTTCTTCCAGAATTTAAAAAAATTTGTGAAAAATATGAATTTGATTTTGATGAAACAGAAATAGATCGTTTTAAAGAAACAAAATATTTTCATGGAAAGAAAAGTGAGTTATTTATTTGCTTTAAAATTTATATTGATAGTGAAGAAAAAAATCCTATTAAAATTGAAATTAATTTTTGTGATAACTTGTTTTATAAAACTGAAAATATTAAATTAAAAAATTTACATGCAAAATCAGAATATTTATCTCATATATTAGAAGATTTAGAGATTATTTCTTATAACATTAACGAAATATTGTGTGAAAAATTGAGGGCAATTCTTACAAGAAAAAAGGGAGGCATAAGTGAAAGAGACATATTTGACTTATATTTGCTTGCTAAAAAAGGTCATGACGCATTAAAAATAAAAGATGAGGAAATAAAGAAAAAAATAAGACAAGGAATTGGTTATAGAAATACTCAAAAAGAAGAAATAAAATTTGTAAAAGAAATTTCTTCTAGATTGGAAGAATTAGAAAAACTTCTTGAAAAGAATATTAATAGAATGAATTTGACAGATTATGATTCAGAGGATTATAGAAAGTTTTTTTCTAAGTTAAAAGATTTTTTGAATAAAATTGATTTTAGTGATTTGTGAGCAAAAATTTCCTTTCCAAAATATTCCAGAGATAAAAACATTGGTATCTAAGATAACCCTCATTTTTTTCGGATATCTTTAATTGCTTCTTCTAAATCAGAGGTTTTTATTCCTTTCTTTTTAGCAAAGTTTCTTGTTTTCTTTAATAGTTTATCGACTCCATTAAAAGAAGGCATTTCTAACTTTTTTAACACAATTGTATTATCTTCTCCAATAACTACAAATTTTTCACCCTCGTGAATACCCATCTTATTTCTCAAGGTTTGGGGAATTACAATTTGTCCTCTTGAACTTATGCTTGTTATTTCAATATTTTCCATTTTAATCACTTAATAAGTTTATATTATTGGTAAGATTTTCTTATTTATAAATCTTTTTATTAAATTATAATTCAAATTCGTCAATAAATCCTGAAATTACTTTATATTTTTCTAAATATTGAAAACCTTTATCAGTAAGAGTAATAAATTTCTTTAGTTTTTTATCATTTATTTCTTTAATTAATCCTCTTTCTTTTAATTCTCTAAAATATTCTGAAAAACCTTGAGAAGATAAATTAGAATATCTCAATAAAGGAGTTGGTTTTATAGAGTTTTTATTTTGTTTAATAATATTTAAAATATCATAAATTACTTTTAGCCTATCTCTCTTTTTGCTCATTTTTTTATATTTATTTTTTTAATTACTTTATATAGTATTGATAAAAAAAGTCCAGCAGATACTAGGTATATTAAAACTTGGAGAATTATTAAGAAGTTGGATATAAATAAATCTAAAATATTAAGTATCCAAAATATTAAAAGAAAAGGATAAACAACATAAATTAAAGGAGTCTCTTTTTTATCTTTTAATTTTTTATACCCTGAGTATAATAAGAATATTCCATAAAAAAGAATTATTGCTTGAAAGAATATGTAAATTAAAGGAAACTTACCAAATACTGTTAATAAAACTATTATTATTGTTGAAATATGCCACAACCAAATTTTATTTAATGATGCTAATTTTTTCTTTTTCCAAGAAATTGAAAGAACTAAATAAATTCCTGCAAGAAGATAAGTATACATTGTAAATAAAAGCAAGATTAATAAAAATAAACTTCCAGTACTTGTTCCCTCTTCAATTAAAAACAATCTTGATAAAAATTTTAATAAATAAGATATTGCAAAAAATAAGAAAGTGTATCTAAAATATTTTAATGGTTTGTGTGAACTTAATTTATAGATTTGTTTTGTTTCAAAATAAATTATAAGGCAAACTGCTATAATTATAAATGAATAAATTAATTCCATTCCATATGTAGCTCCTAAAAGAGAAGCCATTCTTGGTGGCATAATTAGAATTAGTGATTTTTATTTATAAATGCTTATGGATGTAAAATGTACATTTTTGTTTCTTCTCATTTATAAAGTATTTTTTTCTTAGATTGTTATGAAAGTTATAGAACTAAAAGGAGGTTTAAAACAATGAAAAACAAAACAGTATTAGGATTAATGACTTTGTCAATTGTTGCTATACTTAGTGTTGGACTTATTGCTGCTTTTTCAGGAAATGGAATAATGCATTCTGATTTATCTGAAGATCAAACAGAGATAGAAGCATTTAAATTATCTATTCAAGAAGCAATTGAAAATGCTAATTTTGAAGAATGGAAAGCTTTAATGGAATCTCAATTAACTCAAGAACACTTTAATGAACTTGTTGAAAAACAACATACATTTAATGAACAATTAGAATTAAAAGAACAAATGATGCAAGCTTGGGAAAATCAAGATTATGAAACTATGACTCAATTTAAAGAGCAAATGCATAGTGAAAACTATGGAGAAGAGAAAGCTATGAAAATTCAAACAAACAAAGGAAATTTTGAAAATAACGATGAATTTCAAGGAAAAAGAAATATGTTTCAAAAATTTCGATTTTGGGATAGAGAATAATTTATTTTAATTTTTATTTTATATCTTTTTTATTATTTTTTTCATTTGATTTAAAGTTGCTTTTGATTCTCTTCCTCTTTTAAATTCATGTTCATATACTTTTTTTCTTCTGTGAATTTCTTTTATAGCAGCTTGTTTGCATATTTCCTCGTCGATAATTCCTACTTTTGTATTACTAACACCCATATCTGTTGGAGAATAATAACCAAAAGCTGATTCTTTTTTTGTTATTAATTTTGATATTCTCATTAATATTCCAAAATTATCAATATCTCTGTTATAATTCACAGTTTTTTTCTTATATTTTTTAAAATGATAGGGGTCAATTTTATTTTCATCTTGTAAATCAGCTGTTGCTGCTTCATATGCAATATTTATAGGATGGCCTAAAGCAAGGTTATATATTGGAAAAGTTTCAAATTTTGCAAATCCTGCTTTGATTTTTCTTTTTCTATCTGCATAAATTTGACTCATTGTAGTTGCCATTTTACCTGAGCCTCCTGCTGCACCAGTTATAATTACTAATTTAGAAGTTATAGGAACAACTGGATTATTTTTATATCCTTTAATTGCTTTTTTTGCACTTTTAGAATAGCCTGGTATTTCTTTATGAAAATAAACTTTCCTTACTTTTTTTTCTAAAATCTTTTTTAATTTTTTTGCTTCTTCTTCATTACTAAATCTTGTTATAACAACATAATCAACTTTTAATCCTGCTCTTTTAAATAATCTTAAATCTTTTAAGGCATGTTTTTTATAATTAAGATTAAAATCTCCTAATCTTCTTTTACTGCTTAAATCTTTTGCACTTATACAATAAATTATTTCTAATTTTCTTAATGTTTTTAATAATTTTAATTTTGTTTTAGGATTATAACCTGGCAATACTCTTGAAGCATGACCATCATATGTTAAATGTCCTCCTATTTCCAGATATAATCTATCAAATTTCTTCATTCTCTTGAGAATTTCTTTTTTCTGAACACTTAAATATTTCTCAGTGTCAAACCCTCTTTTCATAATATAAATATGATTTTTTAATATATAAATGTTTAAAAGATAATTAACCTATAAAATAACATGTCTGAAGATAATGATTATAGGTCAATGGATAAAATTTTTGCTTTTAAAAAAGGCTCAATAGATACTAGTTATATGGCAGGAGAAGATTTAGAACCATTAAACACCCCTTATCCTTATTTCTTTAGAGAACTATATAGGGTGATAAAAGAATGTTTCTTTCCAAAGAAAAACCTTGAGAATAAAATTGCTTAATTAACTTCGATTTCCCTTCTCCAACTATTTTCACCTGTAGAAATATCTTCAAATGATTTTACTTTTAATTCTTCTTTAAATAAAGGACAGTTAATAACAAAGGTTTCAAATTCTCCCCCTTCTCCTGCAGGATGAATTTTATATTTTTCTTTTAAAATTTTTGTTTCTTCTACAAATTTATCGTCTATAATCCTCCCTAACCAAGATTGATCTAAAGGATATGCAAAAACCCCAATAATTAATATTTTAAAATTATTTTTAATTAATTCTTCTAAATAAGTTATTTCATCTTTATGCCATAATGGATTAAAACATTCAAGTCCTAATTTATCGCATATTTTTTGAATTCTTGAAGTTTGATAAACAGAATGTAAAGCACCTGTAACAATTGTGTCAATTTGATATTTTTCTTTTGCTAATTTAATTGCTTGTTCTAAATCTTCAAGTTCTTTTTCTTTTTCACCTTTTGTTTTTTGAATTAATAAAGGAATATCCATAACTTGAGCCTGTTGTTTTGTTTTTTCAATTGAAGGTGTATGAAACATATAACTTTCTTTGTTTTCAGAAAATATAGATATAAGACAAGCTAATTCATATCCTGCTTTTTTTGCTAAATATGCAGAATAACATGAATCTTTTCCGCCTGAAAATAAAACTCCTGCTTTCATAAAAACTTAATTATAATAAAATTTATAAGGTTATAGTTTTAGAAAATTCTATGAGTATCTTTTATATCAGAAAAACTATAGGAAAAAATGGAAAAATATTTGATTGTTATAAATTTAGAAGTATGAAAAAAGGAGCAAATGAAGGTCTTGAAGAAGCTTTGAAAAAAGGTTTAGATAAATATGGAAAACCTATAAATGATGAAAGAATAACAAATTTAGGGAAATTTCTTCGTAAATATTGGATAGATGAAATTCCTCAATTAGTTTATAATGTGCCAAAAGGAGATATGAAAATAGTAGGAATAAGACCAAGAGAAGAAAGAGAATGGGAAGAATATCCCATTGAGGTTAAAGAAAAAGCACTACAGCAAAAACCTGGTCTTTTTGCAATTCAATATGGTTTTAAAGATCTGAAAGATTTTAATGAGAATATTAAGGTTTCTAAACAATACTTAAGTGAATATGAAACTTCTCCTTTTTCAACAGATTTAAAATATTTTTTTAAAGTAATTTCTAAGATAGTTTTTCATAGGGTTAGAAGTAATTAATTTAGTATATAAATTTTTAAAAAGACTTAATTAATCTAAATAAAATGGGTGAAGGTAATAAATTTAAAAAAAGGGCTTATCAAACTTTGTATAAAAAATATAAAAATTTATTTGAGAATATACAACATGAAGCAAAAAATAAAACAGACCATGGGAAAGACGAAGACAAAATTATTCTTCTTTCAAATATAGCAAATTCTGAAAAATATAGTTCTTGTGGAATAATTAGTAAGGAGGATATTAAAGTTATTCAATCATTGGAAAGATGTTTAGGTCAACATGAATTAAATGCCAAATAATTATCCAAGCATCCTCTCCTTCATGGAAGAGCTGTTATTAGTGATTTAAATTGTCACTATTCCATAAACTCGTCACCCAAAGGATTTTCAAAGTCCTTATTAATCTCCTTAATTCTTTGCTTTTTTTCGTCGTCTAATTCTTGAATTTCTTTTTCAAGTTCTTCTTTTAAATCTGCATAGGGGTCTCCTTTTTGTTTAAAATAAACTTCTTTAAGCCAAATATGAATTTCTTCAAAATGTTCTTCTTGTTCAAGCCAAACTTTTTTCTGATTTTCTAAATGCAATAAAGGAGAAAAAGAAATTAATCTTTCTTCTTTACTTTTTCCTACAAAATCTGTAAATGAAACTTTTACAGAATCTTTATTTTCTTCAAAATGTCCAAATAACTTTTCGTAAAGTTCTTTTATTTTATCTTTAATACTAAAATTCTTTTTTGGAAGTGAAATTCCTACTTCTCTAAGTGCATTTTTATTTATAATTTCTTTCTTAATTCTTCTATTTTCTGTCACAATTGCTTTATTTAATGCTTCCATTAATTCTTGAAGTGTGACTTTTTTAACTCTTGACATAGGGGTTTTAGGAACTAAAATGGGGATTTCTTCATCTAATTCAATTCTTTCTAAAACATGTTTTTTTTGTTCTTTTGCACCAAACAAGATTTCATCTATGCTCTTCAAATGTTTGTTTAAAAGAATTTCTGACTTAATTCTTAATAAAAGTGCAGCTGCTAATAATACTTTACTAGATACAAAAAAATCTGCTTCTTCTAAATTTTGTATTTTTTCTAAATATCTTTCTGTTAAAATAGTAATATTTATGTTCCAAGGGTCTAATTGTTCTGTATTTATGAGATCATAGATTATTTCTTGCCAACCTATTTCTCTATTAAATAATAAATCATGAACTTGGTCTTGTTTTATACTATTTTTTGAAGGATCAACCTCTTTTTCCATTTAATATATAGAATTTTAGATTTTATAAATATGTGTAGTGGATAAAGATTAAAGATGTAGTGGATAAATAGATAACTGATGTGTTTTAAAAGGAGTTACCTGCATTACTACTTTGGGTTAAGTACTGCCTGTCATTCTATAAGGGTAACATGATAGAAAGGTTTAAATAGTTCATGAGACTCTATTTTATATCACCTCTTTTTGCCCAGGAGACGCTTCAGATCAGCTTTTTGTCGATTTGAAGATTCTCCCAGGGTTATATGTTTTACTTTAAAACTCTATGAATATAATATTATTTTTCGTTATTTTTTAACGTAATTAACCTCCTTCTAATTGTATGTTTTTGACCAAATAAATCGAATGTATACTCTTTTTTAACATCATCTGGAAACGCCTTTTCTAATTTTGCTTGAATCCATTTACCTAATGGTGCAATTAACTTATTTCTAAAATCTTCTAAATCTACATCTTTAAAATCTTTATCGGATAAAAATTCAATTTCAATTCTATATGCTTTTGTTTTATTTTTCATTTTTGTTTCTTCTTCCAAAAATCTATTAATCTTACAACAACATCATCATATGTTTCTCTTCTAGATTGTTTCAACTTATCTAATTTTATTTTAGTTTTCTCTTCTAAACCGACTAACTTAAGTGGTTTTTTCATATATTTTAATAGATTTTAATGTATTTAAATCTTTATATGATATAGAATGTGTGTTTTTCCGTCGCTGTTATATAAAATAGATTATATATAATTTATTATAAGAGTGTTTATATACGATAAAACATTAAAATATATATAAGTCAAAAAAATAAGATAACTAAATGTCCATTTTGCGACGCTGTTTATAATAAATTGAAAGACTTCTGATAGATAATAAATACCTTTGATATTTTACAGAATTGAAAAAGGAGGTAAAAGAAGATGGACATAAAACAAATAAAAAAATATGAAAATAAAAAAGTAAGAGTATTTCTTAATACTAACGATTATACTTATATTCTTGATAGTTTACAAATTATTGACGATGAAGTAGAAGGATTTGATATTAAAAATAGGAAGATAACATTATCTCCTGAAATAATTATAGGGATTATTCCATTATCGGGAATAAGCGATGGTCAACACTGAACAAATTAAAAAGTATGGATCTCTTAATGAAATTGAAAGAGTTATTTATAAAATACAGGAAAGAGGATATGAAGATTCTAATAAAAAAGAACATGAGTGGGATTTCTTTAGTGATGCTGGATTAAATGACGAAGTAATATTTGATAAATTTTCTATTAGTTCAAATATTACTGATAATGAAAGAAAAACATTTTTCAATCTTAAACAAGAAGACCAATATAAATTTATAGATAATGCTCGACAATGTTTTTGTGAAAAAAATGGAAAATATAGTGAATATTTATTAATGAAACAAAGAGAAGAATTAGAAAAAAATAATTTAATTGTTCCTGAAGAAATAAAAAATATTGAGGAATTTATACAAAATAATTCAGTTAGTAAATTGAAAAGGATGAAAGATAAAATTTTAATTGATATATCTAATATAGATGATGAAGTTACACAAACTTATTTTATTAGAATGTTAGCTGAAAAGACAAAATTAGTATATAAATCATTATATAAAAAAATAATTGAATTAAAAGATGAATATAAAGTGAGAGTTACAACATCTGTATCTGATTTATTAGGTATGAATGTTCCAGAAGTAGATTATTATATTGAAAATTTAATTCCAAAAGGATGTTTAATTTTATTCGGTGGAAAACCAGGACAAGCTAAAAGTTTAACAACTCAGCATATGTTTTTGAGTTTATTTACAGATAGTTATTTAGATAAGTTTAAAGTAAATAATAACAATAACAATATAAAATTATTAGTATATGATTTAGAAAATAATTTAGAACATGTTTTAGCGCCAAGACTTCAATATATTGCTAAAGGTTTAGGATTAACACAAGACGATTTAAAAGATAAATTTGATGTTTATGCTGATTTTAATAAGAATAATATGAAATTTGAACTAGAAAGAACTAAAGATTTTGATATAATTATCTTTGATAGTTATAAGAGATTTTTAAGAGGAACTGAAAATGATTCTACAGTAACAGATAAATTTTATCAAGAATTCTTGAAACCTTTAACAGATGCAGGAAAAACAATAGTAATAATTCATCATTTTAAGAAATCTAATATGGAAGACTTAAGTGAAGAGTTTTTATTAGATTTGTTTCGTGGTTCATCAGATATTGCTTCACAAATTGATTTAGGTTTTGGAGTATTTAGAACTCCAGAAATTATTAGTGATGATTGTAAAACTACTAGATTTGAAACTTTTATTACTAAAATTAAAAATCGGAGAGGTTTGCCTGTTAAATCTTTTACATATAAAGTATTAAAAGATGATAATGAAAAGAAAACTACATTTGAATTTGGTGAATTTGGACATATTACATCACCAAAAGAAAGAAATAAGATATTAATTTGTAAGTTTATTGAAAGTAAAAATGATAAAGTTCCAAGACAGAATATAATTGATTATATGAAAAATGAAACTAATGGTCAGTTATCAGATATATCTGTCATTAATTATTTAAAGGAATTAGTTTCGGAACAGATATTAAGTCAACCGAACCATGGATTTTACAAGTCAAAACAATTTCAGAACATAGAGTTGGAAGAGGTAAAGAAGTAGTATAATATGTCTATATTATATATATTTATTATTTTATTTATATTTTATATATAATTAGAATCAAACATATAGAGAATCTATATAATATAGGCAATGTGTTGGCGCAAAAAACAATCTAATAGGTGGTTAAAACGCAGAAATTCAACTAAAAACTAAAAATATATTTTAATATATTTATATAAATAAAAAGGGAATAGAGTATTTAAATTTTTAAAATGGAAGAAAAAAAGAAAATATCGACAACATTCGCGAGAATTGGAAGTATGGGTAAATCAAAAATAATTACAATCCCAAAATCTATAAAAGATATGAATGCAGGGGACGAAGTTTTAATTATCAAAATGAATATGGAATTAATTGACTATCTTAAAAAATTAGTTGAAAAAGATTTTGTCAAACATAATATAAAACTTGAGTGGATTGATTATTTAAGGCGAAAAAGATTTAGTTAATACCCAACAGCTTCCACACCATATTCGGCTTGCTCTCTTGTAAACCCCCCATATTCTAATTGTTCAATTAATCCCTCTCGTGAAAATGGCATAATATCTAAATAAGATTGAGCCGTTAATGTAGCTTGTTCATTCCAATCAGCCCCACAATTATCTACTCCATATAATGCTTGTTCATGAGTGTATCCCTCATATTCTAATTGTTCAATTAATCCATTATAAGAGAAAGACATAACGTTCAGATAAGATAATGCACTGTCCAATGCATTCTTTTCACCTATTGTTGTTTCATCAGATTCTTTTACAGCTGGTGTTGTTGTTTGTGTTGGTGTTGTTGTTTGAGTATTTGAATTATCTGTTGATACAAGATTTTCTGAATTATAATTATCTGAAATTGTATTGGTCTCTTGGGTTTCCTCTTCAAAAGTCTTCACAACATTAGCAGTTTGAGAAAATGAATCAGATATAACATTGACTACACCCAAAAACATGAAACCTACAATTACCCAAAACCACCATTTTTGATAGAAGGTTTTATCCTTTTTTTGTTTTTCCATTTTAATAATAATTTACCTCAATTTCATCTTCTCCATATCCTGTAATAATGCAATCAGATATTTTTTTATCAGATTCTTTAATATAAATTTCTATAATGGCTTTAGTTAATTCATAATCTTCTAATCCATTTTCATTTACTTCAACATCTTCTACTTTTTCCCCTTCTTCATCTTTTACTGTAAATTCCATTTCATTCCATTCTTCAACTAAATTGTTAAAATCTTCTGACGCAGTATCATTAAAACCTAATGAAGCCACCCCACACATTATCTCAGTCATTAATTCAGTCGCATCTCCAAAAAAATCATTATAAATTATTTCTTCTTCAAAATAAAGTCTCATATCCAGTGAAACTTCTTTTGTTAATGAATTTTTAGTAAGGATCACTGTACTATTTTCATCCGAGTATTCTATAATTTCTATGTTAGATTTATTTGATTGTTTATTAAACAAGAAAAAAGATAAAACTATAATCAAAATAATAACTGCAACTCCTCCTATGATTAAACTTTTATTTTTTATATTTAATTTAGATGTCATTAATTGCCCCAATTCTTAATCAAACCTTTAGGAAGATTTTCAATAAAAGTAACAATTTTATCAACAATAGATTCGAGCCAAGAAGTTCTATTTTCTAATTCTACATTTTGTTCTTCTAATTCTTCAACTTTTTGTTCAAGTTCAGCAACTCTTAATTCTAATTCGTTTGGTTGTGGAGGTTCTTCAGATTCTTCTTGTTCTGTGCAAATTATAAAATTATCATAATCCATATGACCTATTCCATTATGACCAAAAACTGTACCAATATAAACTTCATGTTCAACATTATTATTTATTGTATGTGTAGTTACTTCATTAAATGTGATTTGTCCTTCTCCAAATTCTATTTTATTATGATATTTTTCAAAAGGACGACAAACTCCATCCCAACATCCTCCTAATCCAAATCGGTATTGATTATCCACTAAGAACATATTCACTGAATTTCCTTCTGCATAAATAAAATTAATATCATATTCCAACATATCTCCTGCTTTGAATTTATATTTTGGGACTAAATATGTTCTATGGTCTCCGAGAATTGAATCCTGTCTTGTATGAAAATTTTCTAAATCAGCATCTAATCCAGAATCAGCTATAAATGGTTGTCCTTCATAATCTTTCCTAATTTCCCATTTACTTGTATCTAAAGTATCAGATGAAAAATCATCATAAACTTCACAAACTTGCACAGCACTAATTAAACTAATCAATAAAATTGGTAGAATTAAAGTTAATACAATTTTGCTCTGTTTTCTCATGTATTTATATTTTATTTAGATTATTTAAATCTTTTTATCTGTTACGCTTCTGTCACTCTTTCTTTTTAAGAATTGTTACGCTATTGTTTCATGAAAAAAGAGTTAAAATTGGAGATATTCTTAAAGAAAAGTGAATTAAGAAGAAATGTTTGGAAACAATTAGATAAATCAAAAACTGCTTCTGAAATTTCTAACGAAGTAGATAAGCATAGAAGTGCTGTAAGCAGAGTTCTTTTAGACATGCAAAAAGCAGGATTTGTGAAATGTATTAATCCAGAAGATAAGAGTTTCAGGTGTTATGTGAAGAGATAGAAAAATTACAAATAATAGAGCTTTTATTTTGTTATAATTTTCCCTCTATAAAAACACCAAAAAACAGGCAAATACTTGATATAACGAGAGAAAAAGAGGTTACCTATACTATTTATCAACTAAGAGAAGTTGTTATGTTTTTAGAGTTGTTATATAATTATAAAAATTGTACTTTAATAGTTATTTTAGAAAATGGCAAATGAAACTAAGGCAATTAAAAATATAAAAGTAACAAAAAGGGAATGGAATAATGTTGGAAACCTTATTGATTTCTTAAAATTTAGATATAAAAAGGAAGATGATTTTGTTAAATGGTTAATAGGAATCGCTTTAGTATTTTTATTTTCTTCTAGTGTGACAAATGTTCTAGAGAGTCAAACAGATTGGATTAGAACCACTGGAGTTGTTATTTTTATTGCTTCTATAGTATTTATTGTTCTATTACTTATTATTCAACATTATATTGATAAAGCTCAAATAGAAGTTATGAAATATCTCTACAAACAAAAAGATAAAAAGAAAAAGGTAAAAGGAAAAACTAAGAAGAAATAGAAAATTAATGACCTATTGGGCCCCTGAATATTTCTTTAAACATTAATATCAAAAAAGTTAATAATATTGCCGAAAAAATTATCTCAAACCATTTTCTCTTTATAAATTTTAAAAACTTATTCATAAAGATTCTACGAATTTATTATATTTAAATATGGGCGTTTCTAAAAAGAAAAGTATAAAATTGTTGGATTCTTAATTATCTTGATTAAAAATGCCTAGTTTTGAAGAAATATTTGGATTAGCAACATATTTGAAAGAAATAGAAAATTTAAAAATTAATTTAAGAGTTAATTTTAATGGAGTATTATTAACTGCTTTGTATTTTAAAAATAAGTCTGAAGAAAAAGAAAGAAAAGATAAATTTTTTAATAGAAATAAAGAGATAATTGAAGAAATAAATAAAGAGATAAATAAATTTAATTTAAAATTAAAGGAAAAATACAAGTTTTTGCCTCTAAAGTCTCTTGAAATAATTAATCTTGAATATATTAAAAAAATAATTTATGAACATCAAGGAAAAGATTCAACTTCAAGAAAATACACTCTTCTCCAACTAAATAATTGTTTATTAGATTTTGAAAATTCGATTAAGAATTTTCTTGACTCCTTTGAAATCCAATTGATACCATTTAAAGGGAGAGACGTTACAGATTTTCTTAATGAAGAAAATGGAATAATGGTAAAAGAAGCTTTTGATATTTATAGTATTGGATATTTCGGAACTGCTGTTTTCTTAATGGGAAAATGTCTTGAAAAAAACATCACAGATTTTCTTAAAAAGAATGTTAATAAAAATAAAATAAAATATCCTTTAAATGAAATTGAGAAATGTACTTTCCATCAAAAAATAAACATCTTAAAAAATGAAACTTTTATTTCTGAATCAGATTATTCTAAGATTATGTCTATCAAATGGGAGAGAAATATTGCAGTTCATCCTTCTAAAAAAGAAGAAATAGAAAAATTGATGGCAGATTCTAGTGGGACAATAACTCTCTGTATTAATCAGATTATTAATTTCCAAAAGAAAATAGAAGAAGTGAAAAGTGAGGCTGAAATCCAAGAAGAAAAAGCAAGAGAATTGCTTGGGGGAACGTCGGGAGGAGGAATTCCAATATTATATGGAAAAACTCCAGAAGAAAATTTAGAATTGCTTAAAAGCTATGGTGGGAAAAGAATAGAAGAAATGAGGGAAAAATTAAGAAAAGAAATTGAAGAAACAAAATAAAAAATAAATTTGTTTATACCCCTAACTGACTTTCAATACTCTCTAAGATTTCACCTTCTTCTGTGATTTCAAAGACTTCTGGATTTTCCTTCATTCTTCTATGTAATTTTTCATTAAACTTTATAATATCTCTTATTTTTTCTTCAAACCTTTTCTCCATATCTTCCATCTTGATTTCTAACTCATGCTTTTTTTCTTCCGAGATTTCTTCAACATGATACACTTGTGATAAAACTGCATCACGCATATCATCATTATCTATATGAGTGTATCTTGCACCAATATTTGAATTTGGTGAATGTCCTGAAAACTTTTTTGCTAATGGGTTCGAAATTGTCTTATACATTTGAGTTAACTTTGTATGTCTAAATAGATAAGGAAATATCGGTTTAGTTATTCCTGCTTTCTTTCCAAGTTCTTTAAAATACATAGACATGCCTGAACTACTAACTGGCTTACTTCTATTTCTTGGAGTCGGAAAGATAAAATCATTGTCTGAAACATTGGGAAAAGGAAACTCTTGTTTATATCTCTTCAAATGAATTATAGATTCATTCAAAGGAATTGTTCTTCCTCTACTTGTTTTAGAACTAAATAAAGACATTTCTTTACTTTCAAGATTTATAGAACTCCATTTTGCTGTTCTAACTTCTTCTGTTCTTGCCCCAGTTTCAGAAAGTAGACTAATTAATGCCTTATATCTTAGTTTTTCGGCTGTTCTAATTAATAATTCAAGCTCTTCAGCAGTAACTAAACTATTTTTGTTTATTTTTCTGTCTATCTCTTCTCTCTTTTTCTTAATATCTATTAGTTCTTTAAATCTTGATGACCAATCGTCATAATGAAACTTCAAAAACCTCTTTAGAACCTTCTTAATATCGTTTTGAGTAGGCACAGATATTGAAGAATTGTTAAGAATTACTAAAAATTCTCTCAAATCTTTTAATTCCAGATTGTAAAGAGATTTTTCCATAACATCATAAATTTGATACATTTTCCTTTCAATCATATCAAGAGCGTGTGAACAAGCTGACATGCCACAATAATCTACAAAAGATTCTATAGTTTCTTTATCTTTATCAGACATAGATTTACCAATTGTCTCTTTCAGAGTTATAATCTTACCATTAACTCTTCTCTTTTTTAAGTTATAATTTGGAAATTCTTTTTTCATTTTATCCTCATTGTTTATTAAAATTTTGAAAAATATTTATTATAAATAAAACGATTTTTTCGTTTAAAAATACATTTAAAATACTTTATAAATAATCTATTATATATAATAAATTATAATTCATAGAGTTTTTTAAGTAAATCTTAATAATCTCCCAGGGTTATAATCACTTTAAATCATATTTAATAGAAAAGTCGTGGATTAAGTATTTAGTTTTTATTATATGCTCCCACGCATCACATTCTTAAGAAATTAATTTATAAAATAAATAGAAATTATTAGTCTTTAAACTTTTCTAAATAAAATTCTTTCTTCTCAAAATTCATAACTAAATTATATTTTCTTTCTCTTAAAAAATCAGTTCCTATTATTATTGGAAAATGTCCCAATTCGCTTTCTTTCTTTTTAGAAGTAGGTTTTAAAACTACACAAGGAAAAGGTTCTATAACCATTTCTTCTTTTTCATTTATAATTATAAACTCAAAATTATTTACTTCATAAGCATTATATTTCATACCTCCTAAACAAACTATTTTAGAAAACTTTTTATTAAAAGGAGTTTGTAATCTCAAAGCTTTATCATATGGAATAACTGTTTTTGGACTTCCAGTATCTATTACAAAAGTATCAGGAATCATATTTTTTCTATAGCTTCTTAAAAGAGCAACATTTCCATATTGTTCTTCATTATCATTACCTATGTTTATTAAAGGTATTCTCATTAGAAAATAACAATTTCTTTACCAGAACTAACTTGTTTAATTAAAAGATTGTTACTATCAATCTTTTTATATTTAAGAGAAGAAAGCAACTCATTCATATTTTTCCCATTAGCAACTACCTTTTGACTTTTAATTGCTACCACATCTCCTAAAAACTTCTCTTTTATTTTATTTAAATTAAGAATAAACCATTTAAGATCTTCTGAAGAATCTTTGAGAATTTGTAATTCTTCCATATAAATTATATGTGAAAAATATTTATAAACCTATTCATTATTCTTTCTTTTCTTCTTTAACTTCAGGTGTTTCTGTTTGTACTTCAACTGCTTTACCTTCTCCGGAGGAGACCCCGTTGGGGCCAAATTCAGAATAATGACATTTACCGCAGTATTTTCTGTCTTTAGCATTCATTAAAAAGATACCAGGACCACATCTTGGACAATTTCTCTCACGTGTAATCTTGTCACCTTCAATTTTATACTTAGTATATTTTTTACTAGTTGGCTTATTTTTGTGAGGTTTCTTTCCTTTTTTTACTGATTTTTTTACTCCCATTATTCTGTTTTCTCCTCTGGTTTAGATTCTTCTTTATTTTTAGAAACAGGTTCTTCAGGTTTTGTTGATTCTGAGTTACTCTTATCTTGAGAAACATTAGCATCCTCTTGTGGAACTTCTACAGGTTGTTCTGCTGGTTTTTCTTCAGGAACTTTAGCAGGTTCTGGTTGAGCTTCAGGTGCTGGTTGCTCTACTGGTTTTGGTTCTTCAACAGATACAGCTTCTTCAACTGGTTTAGGTTCTTCAGCAGGTTTTTCAGGTTCTTTAATTGCGTCTTTTTTTGATTGTCCTTCTGTACTTAATTTATCTTGTTCAGAATTATAAATGTGTGCAGATATTGTAAAACTCTTTGATCCAAATTTACCTAATATTTTTTTTATTCTTATATTTTCTTTAGCTGTAGAAAATTTTTCAGTAATAATCTTTCTTGCATCTGAATGACTTGGAGTAATTTCTGCATTAATTGTAAATTTAACTTCTCTTCTTTTAAACAAAGAGTTTTTCTTTTCTTCAATTATATTAAAATTTTCCATAAGAATTACCTAGTTTTAATTGCAAAATTTCCTTTTTTATTAATATTTAATTTTTGTGCTATCTCTGACTTTTCAGGATTTAAGATTACAATCCTTCCCTTGAACCCTTCTGTATTTTCCTTTGATTCACATTCAGGACATTTTTCTCCTGTTTCAAAGATTCTATTACAAACTTTGCATGCTTTATCTTTTGCCATTATTTTTTCCCTCCTTTACCTTTAACTGCTTTTTCTTCTGCTTTAGCAATTTTTTCAGCGTCTTTTTGTTTTTTAATTTTATCTTCTTGAACCCATTCTGTTTTTCCTAAACCTGGTTGCCTCATTGTTAAACCTAATTTTGGTTCATCACCTTTGTGACTTATTGCAACTATTCTTGCCATACATAAATCTCCTGATTTTAAACCTCTCTTACTTGCTTTTCCAAGTAAAGAATTTGCTTTACTAAAACTTACAAAATCATTCATTGTTTGACTTATATGAATCATTCCTCTCATCATTCCCATATCAATGAAAGCTCCAAAATTTGTAATCTCTGCAATGATTCCATAAACAAGTTCTTGTAATTCTGGTTTCCAAGCAAGTAATTTAAATTTTGAATTATAATAAGCTGCCCCATCTCCTGGAATTATTACTCCTTCTCCGACTTCTGTAACCTCGATAACAGCTACAACTCTTCCTAATTCTTTATCATAATAATCTGTGTAAGTTTCTCTAAGTTGTTTATCAACAGCTTCTGCAGTAGGCAAACCAAACCACTTTGGCTCTACTCTTACATAGTCTTCGACATCAGTTAAATAAAACATAAAAATTATAGTAGAAATTGGTTTAAAAAGGTTGTCCTGTATAAAATAAATCTTTTTAAGGGAAAAAACGATTCATTAATCATGGGAAATTTTAGCAAGTGATCATGATGCAGCAATAATATTAATTATAGAAGAATATAAGAAATTACAATCTCACAATCCTAACCATGAATTATTAAAATATATTACCAATATAAATAGCAATGGTTTTGATTATGTTCAAAAAGAATATGAAGAATTTGTTGATAGGTTTGAAACACCAGAAGATAAAAAAGAGGAATATATTAAGGTAGCAAAAGTTATGGCTTTATATTTTGTTGGTTTAAAAAAGGCTGTCGATAAAATAGAAGGAATTAATCATTCTCCAAAACCAAAAGAAACAGATACTAAACCTGTAAAATCATTAGATGATTTGCCTTTTTAATTTATTGAAGCTCTAATTTCTTTTTTCCTCTTATTATTAATTTAGAATTGTCTAATTTATCTTTAATTTCCTTATCTAATGTAGCAATGACAAGTCTTGGATGTTCCTTTGCATATTTAATTAAACCTTTATCAACATATTTTCCTCGAATATCTATTTCTTTAAACTTGTTTTTTTCTAAAATTACTTGAGATAATCTTGCATCATCTCTAAACTTAAGTTTCTTTGTGGAATTTGCAACTCTTTTAATCTCTTCTATAACTTGTGTTGGAATTAAAATAGTTAAGCCCATATTAGGAATGTCTCTAAAGAAATCTATCTTTTGTTTTACACATGTCATAATAAAATTAGTATCTAAAATTACTTGTTTCATAATTATATTAAAAGATTAACCTTTAAATAATCTTTTTTCTTCATCTTCGTATGCAAGAAAAAGAGAACATACTTAAAATTCTTGAAGGAACAAAAACTTCTATTCAAAAAGGAGATGTTGTGACTATTAAAAATCTAAGCAATCAAACAACAAATACTGCTGCTTTAACACATGATCCAGATAATATTGCTATTGCTGTTATTGTTTATACTATAAGTAAACTTTTTGAAAGACAAGATTATCAAAAATTACCTGGGTGGCAAGAATTTTATAATACTATTTTCAAATGTATAGATAATTCAATAATTTCTATTAAAAATAATGATGATGCACAAATAAAAACAAATTTAGATTGCTTAAGAACCTCACTTGTAAAAGTTTCTGGAAATTTGAAAAAACATATTCAAGATGTTTTTAGAAAAGCTAGTATAAATAAAGCATCTAAGATTTATGAACACGGTATTTCTATGGAGAAAACAGCAAAACTTCTTGGAATTACAATGTTTGAACTTGCAAGTTATTCTGGTCAAAGAGAACAAGTTTCAGAAACCCCAATTATTAAAGGAGTTGATGTTAAATCAAGAATTAATCTTGCAATGGAGATGTTTAAATGAATCCAGTAATTATCTTCGACGCAAGCACATTAATAAGTTTTTCAATGGCTGGGTTAATTCCTGAAATAAGAGAATTAAAAAAAATATTCAAAGGCAAATTTATTATTAGTGAAGATGTAAAAAAAGAAGCAATAGACACTCCGCTTAAAATAAAAAGATTTCAACTTGAAGCTTTAAAAATAAAGCAATTATTAGATGAAAATATTTTGGAATTACCTATTTCATTAGGATTAGATGATAAACTTATTAAAACAAAAACTCAAGAAATTTTAGATATGGCAAATACCACTATTTATGGAGCTGATAAAGATATACATTTAATTGACTTAGGTGAATCTTCTGCTCTTGCAATAAGTAAAATATTAAATGATAAAAAAATAGAGAATGTTATTGCAATTGATGAGAGAACTACTCGTAGTCTTGCTGAAACTCCAAATGAATTAAAAAAATACTTAGAAGGAAAATTGCATGCAAAAATGACTGTTAAACAAGAGAAAGTAGATTTTTTTAAACAATTTAAATTTATTAGATCAGTAGAACTTATTTATGTTGCATATAAAAAAGGTATTTTAAAATTAAAAGGTTCTGAAAATCTTAGTGCTATTCTTTATGCTTTAAAATATAAAGGGTGTGCTGTTTCTGGGAAGGAGATTCAAGAGATAAGGAATTTGGCATAGATAAAGCTTAAAAATTAGATATTTCTTGTAATAATATGGATGCGTAAGTTAATGTTAGACTATGTGGCTCCAGAATTTTTAACATGGAGTTACCACAAAGCGAGGGTTAGATTCCCTCCGTGTCCATTGTATCTATTATTTTGCAAGACAATAATTCTTATAAAAGATTTTGAAAGTTTATCTCTATGGGAATTTCAAAACTTGTTGGACTAATTAGAAAAAATATAACGAGTGTAGATATTCGTCCTAGAAATAAACAATATGCTTTTGTTCTTAACCAAAATTCTAAAGAAATATTGGTTTCACATTTTCAATATAATTCCTCTCAAGAAGCAAAAGAAGAAGGAAACCAATTTATTAAAGAAATGAGGAGTGGAAATTTTAAAGAAATTCCTTCGGACATTGCATCGGAATATTTATAAACACATATGAATATATCTTCATATGAATTGTAACACATATCATGTATTTTTTAGAAATCTTGCAAATCCTATTAAGACAAAGATAATCACTGCATTAAAAGAAAAAGAAAGTTCTGTTAGTGAATTATCTAAAAAATTAAAGATAGAACAAAGTAAATTATCTCATGCTTTATCTTCTTTAAGATGTTGTAATTTAGTTCTTGTGAAACAAAAAGGAAAAAATAGAATATATAGTTTAAATAAAAAAACAATAATTCCTATTCTTAAAATAATCGATAAACATAAATGTAATTATTGTAAGGCTTGTGGAAAATAAAATGAAACAAATATATTTAGATAATGCTGCGACTACAAAGATGGATGGAAAAGTAGTTGGTGCTATGCTTCCTTATTTTGAAGGAAAATATGGGAATGCCTCATCACAACATCTTATAGGGCAAGAAGCAAAAAATGCTTTAAATAAATCTAGAAGAATAATTGCAAGAGCAATTTCTGCTCGTAGTGATGAAATTATTTTTACTTCTGGAGGAACAGAATCAAATAATCTTGCGTTAAAAGGATTATTTTTAGAAAATTATCCTGAAAAAAATCACATTATTACAACAAAAATAGAACATGATTGTACATTAAACACTTGTAAGTGGCTTGAAAAACAAGGGGCAAAAGTAACTTATTTAGATGTTGATAAAGAAGGCTTTGTAAATGTAAAAGATATTGAAAAAGTAATAACAGATAAAACTTTTTTAGTAACAATAATTCATGCAAACAATGAAATAGGAACAATTCAAAATTTAGAAGAAATTGGAAAAATTTGTAAATCAAAAGAAGTTTTATTTCATACAGATGCTTGTCAAAGTTTCACAAAAGTTAATATTAATGTTAAAAAACAAAATCTAGATTTAGTAACTTTAAATGCACATAAAATTCATGGTCCAAAAGGAGTGGGTGTTTTATATATTAAAAGAGGAATTAAAATTGCGCCTTTATCACATGGAGGAGGACATGAACAAGGATTTAGAAGTGGAACTGAAAATATCCCTGGAATAATTGGTTTTGTAAAAGCTGTAGAAATTGTAAAATCAAAAGATGTTAAAAAAATGGAAATGCTTAGAGATAGATTAATTAGAGGATTATTAAAAATTCCAAATGTAACTTTAAATGGACCTATAAAAAATAGGTTATGTAATAATGTAAATGTATCTTTTAATAATATTGAAGGAGAAGCCATAGGAGGTTATTTAGAAAATCAAGGAATTTATACTTCTACAGGATCTGCATGCATGTCTCATTCTTTAGAAACAAGTCATGTCTTAAAAGCATTAGGTCTACCTCCTTTAAAATCAAATAGTTCAATTAGATTAAGTTTGAGTAAATTTACAACAGAACAAGATATTGATTATGTATTAGATAAAATTCCTAAAATAGTAAATAAATTGAGGAAAATAAGTCCTTTAGTTGGAGGTAATAGATGGTAAAATGGAAGACAAAGAAATAAAAAAAATAGTTAAAAATGCTTATTCAGAAATAGCTTCAAAAAAATGCGGTTGCCAATGTGGATGTGATTCTTCTGAAAAAGAAATCGCAGAACAAATTGGTTATTCAAAAAAAGAAATAAATAATTTCTCAGATGCAAATTTAGGATTAGGTTGTGGAAATCCTGTTGCATTATCTAAAATAAAAAAAGGAGAAATTGTTTTAGATTTAGGAAGTGGAGCAGGTTTTGATGCTTTTCTTGCTGTTCAAAAAGTTGGAAAAACAGGAAAAGTTATTGGCGTGGATATAACTGAAAAAATGATTGAAAAAGCAAAAGCTAATGCTAAAAGATATGGATATGAAAATGTTGAATTTAAATTAGGAGATATTGAAAGTTTACCTTTAGAAGATAATTCAGTTGATGTTATAATTAGTAATTGCGTTATTAATCTTGTTCCAGATAAAGAAAAAGTTTTTTCAGAAAGCTACAGAGTTTTAAAAAAAGGCGGAAAAATTTATGTTTCAGATATTGTTTTATTAAAAGAACTTTCTGAAGAACAAAAAAAAGATGAAAAATTATTGTCTGGGTGTGTTGCAGGAGCTTTGCAAAAAGAAGATTATATTGAAAAAATAAAAAAAGTAGGTTTTAAAGTTAAAATTCTTGGTGAAGATAAAGAAATAAGTAAAACTCAATATCAAGGAATTGATTTAGAAAGTTTGAAATTAGAGGGAATAAAATGAAAATCACAAATAAAACAAAAATAAACAAATTGCTTGAAAAAAATCCTGAAGCAGCTGAAATTTTATTTGAAGCTGGTATGGGTTGTGTGGGTTGTTCTATGGCTATGCATGAAACAATTGAACAAGGTTGTTTAGCACATGGAATGACAAAAAAACAAATTGAAAAATTAATTAAGGAGTTAAATAAGAAATGATGAAATATTCTAAAAAAGTTATGTGTGAATTTCTCAAACCTAAAAACATGGGAGAAATAAAAAATCCAGATGGAGTTGGAAAAATTGGAAATCCTACTTGTTTACTTCCAGATGAAAAAATTTGGTTAAATGAAAGTTTTGAAGCAATTAAAAAAACAAATAAAGGAGATATGGTTTTATCACATGATTCTACTGAAAATAAGATTTTAGGAAAATTTTCTAGAGAATATAAAGGAGAAATAATCAGACTAAAAAATGCGCTTGGGAATATTTTTCTTACTCCAGAACATCTTGTTTTTGCAATGCGTATTCCAAAAGGAGATAAATTTAAAAGAAATAAAGGTAAAAAACAATTGATTCCTTCATGGTATCATGCTGAATATTTGAAAAAAGGGGACATAATATTATATCCTTTTTCAAGAAAAGAAAAAAATATTAAATATTTGACAATAGATATCCCAAAACCCAAATATGATTTTAGGAGCAAAAATATTCCAAGTAAAATCTCTCTTAACATGGATCTTTTGAGGCTTTTTGGTTACTTTCTCTCGGAAGGAAATATTCAAGATAAACCATCTAAAACATATATTTCTTTTGCGTTGCATATTAAGGAGAAAGAAATTGTCGAAGACATAAGAAAGATTGTTAAAAGATTATTTGATTTAGAAATAAAATCCAAAGAAAGAATAAAGGAAAATGGGGTCGTTGTTTATATTTACCATGCTCAATTAGCAAGATGGTTTAAAAAATTATTTGGAAATGGTACTCAAAATAAATATTTACCTGAATTTATAATGCAATTACCCATATCAAAACAAAAAGCATTGATAAAAGGTTTGTGGAAAGGAGATGGATGCATCAATGTGAATCGTATTGGACCAAGAGCAGGCTATGTTACAATTTCATATAGATTATCTCAACAAATAAAAATCCTTTTACTAAGGCAAAAAATAATCTCTTCATTTTATATTGAAAAAGAAAAAAAATCCAAATGGGCTAATCATAAAGAAGCTTATAGAATTCATGTGGGACAAAGAGATTCTCTAAAAAAATTATGTAAAATTTTAAATTTAAAACATTGCTCAAAATCTTATGAGTCTATTAGTTCTTGGATTAACAATAATTTTTTATATACCCCTATAACTAAAATAGAAAGAAAAAATTATAAAGGAAAAGTATATAATTTAGAAGTTGAAAAGACCCATTCATTTATTTCAGAAAGTTTTTGTCTTCATAATTGTGGCGATGTTATGTGGGTTTATATTAAAGTTAAAAATGATAAAATTACAAAAATCAAATTTAAAACATTTGGATGTGCTGCTGCAATTGCAACATCTTCTATGGTTACTCAACTTGCTAAAGGAAAAACAACTAAAGATGCTAAAAAAATTAAAATAAAAGATGTGGCATCTTCTTTAAAAGGATTACCTCCTCTAAAAATGCATTGTAGTGAACTTGCAACAGATGCTTTAAAATTAGCAATTAAAGATTATGAAAAAAAGAAAACTAATAAAAAGAAAAATGAAAATAGAACAAAAAGTAAAACAAACTTTGAAAAAGATAAAGTTAAATAAAAAAGAAAAAATCATAGTTGCACTTTCTGGTGGAAAAGACTCAACTGTAACTGCTTATCTTTTAAAGAAATTAGGATATAATATTGAAGGATTTCATATTAATTTAAGAATTGGAAAATATAGTGAAGATTGCTTAGAAGCTATAGAGAAATTATGTAAAGACCTTAAGATTAAACTTCATGTCTATGATATGAAAAATGAAATGGGAAGTGGAATGTGTTATCTCAGAACATCTATTCAATCAAGCCCAGGCAAAGGTAGACTAAAAAATTGTGCTATTTGCGGAGTTATTAAAAAATGGATTTTAAATAGAGAAGTGAGAAAATTAAAAGCTGATAAAATTGCGACAGGTCATAATTTAGATGATGAAGCTCAAACATTTTTAATGAATATCTTTAAAGGAAGTCCAAAATTAAGTGTAAACTCAGGTCCAATAACATTAAATATGCATGACGAAAAATTTATTCCAAGAATAAAACCTTTATTTTATGTTGCTGAAAATGATATTAGAGAATATTCAAAAAAAAATAAACTTCCTGTAAATTATGGGGCTTGTCCGTGTGCATTAGATTCTTATAGAATTCAAGTTAGGAAATTCCTTGACACTTTATCTAAAAAAGATAAAGAAAACATTGTAAAAAACTTTGATAAATTACTTAAAAAAATTTCAAAATCAAAAGATGACAAAATAACTTATTGTGAAATGTGTGGTGAACCTTCTAGAAATAATATCTGTAAAAAATGTGAATTAATGAAGATCGTCTAACCAAATTGCATCTTTTTTTAATCTTCTTTTGAAAAAAGATTCAAAATCATTTTGATTTTTGTTTTGATGCCATTTAAAATAAATATCTTTTCCAATAATTCCTATAATTTCTGCCTTTCCTTCTGCATGAGACATACAATATTTTATTCTTCTACAAATTATATTTCCATGTGTTTTCTTTTTTGCATCAGAGAAAATTTTTACTCCTTTTTCTAATGAAACTGAGAAATGTTTTTTTACTCTTTTAACAGGTCTACATTGAAATAAATAATAAGGAAGAACTCCAACTTCAATTAATTTATTCCACAACTCTGCAAGAATATCTGCTTTATCATTTACTCCTTTTAATAAAACAGTTTGGTTATATGCTGTTGCTCCTGCATCTAAAAATCTTTTAACTGCTCTAACAGATTCTTTTGTGATTTCTCTTGGATGATTAAAATGAGTTACAAGACAAATTCTTTTTTTCTTTGTAAATTTTTTAACCATTTTTATTAATTTATGACCTTTATTTATTCTTTCAGGAAATACAACTGGCACTCTAGAAGCAATTCTGATATATTTTACATGAGGAATAGTTGAAATTTCTTCGAAAAACTTTTCTAAAACTTCTGATGTTAAAGCTAATGCATCTCCTCCACTTAAAATAATATTATCAATTTCTTTATGATTTCTTACATAATCAATTGATTCTTTAAATCTTCTAACAACTTCATTACTAGGTAAACCTGCAAGTCTTTTTCTAAAACAGTGTCTACAATAAGCAGTACATCTATTTGTAGTTAATATTAAAGCAGTTTGAGGATATTTATGTTGTAAACCTACAGTTTTAACATTAGAGGATTCACAACTTGCATCATAATCTCCTTCTAAATCTAATTCTCCTTTTGAAGGAATAATCATTTTTTTAATTGGATCTTTTTCATCTTTAGGATTAATAAGAGAAAGATAATATTTAGTAATCTTCATAGGATGAATTTTATGAATCTCTTTTATTACTTTTTCTTCGTCTTTAGAAAGAGGAAGATATTGTTTTAACTCCTCTATTGTTGTTATAAAATGGTGATTTTTAAACTTAAAACTCATAAATTAAAAAAGTAAAAATCGTTTATAACTCTTCTTATTTTAAGAAATATAAATTATAAAAATAAAAAATTATTTCTTTTTCTTAACTGATTTCTTTGCTTTTTTTGGTTTAACAGCTTTGTATTTTAGTTTTGAAAATACAAAAATATACAATATTGGCAAGATACCTACACTATTAATTACAGCTATTACAATAAACCAAATTAAATTATTATTTCTTGCTGATTTCCATAGAGCTAATAATTTCCATACAGCACTCCAAAGAAGAATTATTATAAGTAACCAAGTAGCAATTCCAACTTGAGCAGCAATTGTTTCTAAATATTCCATTTTTACCTCCTAATTATCTCAAAGATAGTTTAATTTAAAAAATTATCTTGTTGGGCAAGAGAGTGGTTACTAACCTTTAAATACTATTTGGCTTTAATAATATTCCACTATACAAGTTATAGTAATAAAAAGAATGTGATATACAATATATTGTATGTTATATCTTGTATAGAAATAAAAGAGGAAACTGTATACTAAATAAAAAATGGATTGTCCATATTGTTCACACATAAATTCAAAAGTAACAGATAAAAGAAAATCTCCACAAGGGGTAAGAAGAAGGAGAGAATGTCTCAAATGTAAAAAGAGGTTTACTACATATGAGAAAACAGAAAAAGGAGACCTCTATGTAATAAAAAAACAAGGACAAAGAGAAAAATTTAATAGAGATAAATTAGAATCTGGAATTGAAAGAGCATTTGAAAAAAGACCTGTTTCAAGAGATAAAGTTCAAAAGATGATTAATGAAATAGAAGAACAAATAAGAAAAAGAGGTAAAAAAGAAATAAAGAGTTCAATTATAGGTGATTTAGTATCTAAAAAGATAAAAAGACTAGATAAGGTTGCTTATATTAGGTTTGCTTCAGTCTATAGAGACTTTGAAGATATTAAAGATTTTAAAAAGGAGTTAAAAGAATTATAAAAATGATTGAAAAAATAAGTGGTTTAGAAAATAAAACATTTACTCCTGAATATTCTGTTATAAAATTCACAGACAATCCTTTAAAATATTCTCCAAGAGAATTAAAATCATATGATGAAGATAGGCATATAAAAATTGATGATGCTTATAGTCTTGTTGATTCTCAAAAAATAGATAGTTTAAGTTCTGAAAAATTAAGAGAAGCTGTAAATTCCGGAGACATAAGAATTTATGATTTTAAAGAAGAAAAATGTTTAGATAGATTAGATTTAGGAAAAGTTTACAATAATCCAATTAAAGAAAAACAAGGACTTGAAATTAATAGATATTTTACTCAAGAAGGTGAAAACCCTTTTGATTCAGTTGAATTTAAAAAAAGAGATTTTCAAATAGTAGATAAAGATACAAAAAAAATTATTTTCGAGATGAAAAATACAGAGTTTCCAGAATGGATAGATGAAACTTCAGCCACCATTGTTGCAAATAAATATTTTTTTAATCCAGATAAAAAAGAATGGAAACAAAAAATAAAAAATAAGCTTGGAAGAGATCATGAATATTCTCTTAAACATCTTAATAGTAGAGTTACTGATTTTATTACAGGAGAAGGTTGGAAATTAGGTTATTTTAAATCAGAAAAAGATAGAGAAATATTTAGAGACGAACTTAACTTCATACAAATTAATGGAATAGGTTCTTTTAATTCCCCAGTACAATTTAATGCAGGATTATTTAATTCATATGGTATTCAAGGAAGTTCTGGAATAAATTATTGGAATGATCCTGAAACAGGAGAGGTGAAAAAAGTTGTTAATGGAGAATATATACACCCTCAATTACATGCTTGTTTTATTAAAGGACCAAATGATGATTTAGAAAGTATTTTACAACATGGAATTGATGAAGGAGCTATTTTTGCTTCTGGTTCTGGAATAGGTCAAGACATTGGAGTTTTAAGAGAAGGAGGAGGAACTCTTTCAGGAGGAGGAAAAGCTTCTGGTCCAAAAAGTTTTACTATTTGGTATGATAAAGGAGCAGGAACAATTAAATCAGGAGGTAAAACAAGAAGAGCTGCTAGAATGACAATTATGAGGCAAGATCATCCAGATATTCAAGAATTTGTTGGAATGAAAATTGCTGAAGATAAAAAAGCTTTAACCTTAATACAAAATGGATATGAGAATGGAATGGATGGTGAAGCTTATACAACTGTTTCCCTTCAAAATACTAATTTTTCAGTTAGATTAGATGATTATTTCTTTAAAACTCTTGATCAAGGAGGAAAAATTGAATTAAGAGGAATAAAAGATAAAAAAGTAAAGGGGAAAGTTTCTGCTGATTCTCTTTTAAAAGAAATTTCTTTTGGAAGTTGGAGAATTGGAGATCCAGCAGTTCAATATGATAGTCAAATTCAAAAAATGCATACTTCTAAAAATTCAGGGAAAATAAAATCAAGTAATCCTTGTGGAGAATTTATGAATATTGATAATACTTCTTGTAATCTTTATGCTAATAGGTTAACAGCATTTATAGATGAAAATGGAAATTTTGATGTTGAAAAATATAAATATTCTGTAAGAATTGCTGCAATTGCTCAAGATATTGCTAATAAAGCAGCTTCTTATCCTGTTAAAGATATAGCGTCTATAAGTCCAGAATTTAGTTCAATTGGTCAAGGATTTGCTGATTTAGGTTCTTTATTAATGAGAAAAGGATTAGCTTATGATTCTGACGAAGCAAGATCATTAACTGCAGCTATTTCTGCTTTAATGACTGGTACTGTTTATGAGACTTCAATTGAAATGGCTGAAAAATTAGGAACTTTTGAACATTATGAATTTAATCAACAACCTATGCTAAATGTAATGAAAAAACATAAAAAAAATCTTAAAGATGTTGATTGGGAAAAAATGGAAGATCCTAATTTGAAAAGAGCAGCTTATAAATCTTGGAACAATATCCTTAAAGAAGGAAAAGAACATGGTTTTAGAAATTCTCAAACAACTGTTTTAGCTCCAACTGGAACAACCTCTTTTTTAATGGGCTGTAGCACCACAGGTATTGAACCTGCATTTTCTTTGAGTACTACAAAAAATCTTGCTGGAGGAGGCCATGTAACAATTACAAATAAAGATGTTAAATTTTCATTAAATAATTTAGGATATTCTGAAGAAAACATAAAAGATATTTCAAAATTTGTTGAAAAATATAATACTTTAATTGATGCACCTCATTTAAATCCAGAACATTATCCTATATTTGACACTGCTATAGGGAATAATGGAAAAGGAAGTATTAGTTTAGAAGGACATATGAAAATGATGGGAGCTGCACAACCTTTTATTTCTGGAGCTATTTCAAAAACAAATAACCTTCCAAAAGAATCAACTGTTAAAGATATTTATGATGGCTATCTTTTAGGAGATGAACTTGATTTAAAAGGAGTTACAATCTTTAGGAGTAGTAGTAAACCTGTTGCTGCATATGGAGATTCTGAAGTAGGTGTTAAATTAAAAAGAGGAGAAAAAGAAGAATTACCTTTTAGTGGAGATAGTTTTAGACAAGAAATTAAAATAAATCAAGCTCCTTTTTTAATAAACATTGGAGAATATGAAGATGGAAGACCAGGAGAAATTGTTATTAATTCATATACTTCTGATTCAACATTAGGAGCTGTTTTAAGAACAGCAGGAATTTCTGCATCTAGTGCCCTTA
Organism: Candidatus Pacearchaeota archaeon; assembly: GCA_023144035.1. Lineage (GTDB taxonomy): Archaea > Nanobdellota > Nanobdellia > Pacearchaeales > GW2011-AR1 > JAFCEV01. The sequence continues at coordinate 39,420 of JAGLGM010000003.1, forward strand.
AGAGAGGGTCTGATCTAGAAGATGTTTTTAAAGGATGGATAGGCCATGGTTTTGAACCTCGTGGTCTTGTAAAAATTGAAAATTCAAAAGGAGTAATAAAACCCCACCCTTATATAAAAGAAGCTTCTTCTCCATTAGATTTTGCAGGAAGATTAGCCCTTTTACATTATAAAGGTGAAAAAGATTTTGCAACAGAACCAGATCAAGTTAATTTAGGTGATTTAAGAGGTGCAAAGAATGGGGCATTTAAAACATATCAAAGAATGGAAGTAGATGAATGGAATATTGATGATGTTTTAAAAGATGCTGAAACAGGAGGTTTTGTTAATGAGAGTGAGTTTTCAAATGGAAATAAAAAGAAAAAAAATGGGAATAATAAAGGACTTCTTTGCACTACCGGTTGTGGAGGATTAATGGTTCAAACAGGACCTAATTGCTTCCAATGTAATAGTTGTGGAGAAAAACGTGGAGGATGTGGAGGATAGGTAAGTGCGAATAATTCTTTCTTAAAGTATATTTCAAATTACAATTATTCTTAAAAAGCGTTAAAGGAATTTAATTTTATGAAAAAAAGAAAGATTCCTAATTGGGATGATTATTTTATGTCAATGGTTTATCTTGTTGCATCAAAAAGTAAAGATGAAAGAACTCATATTGGAGCAATTATTGTAGGTGAAAATAAAGAAGTTGTTTCTTTAGGTTACAATAGTTTTCCTAGAGGGCTTAATGATAATATTTCTAAAAGGCAAGAAAAACCAGAAAAAGATTATTGGTTTGAACATGCTGAAAGAAATGCTATTTACAATGCAACTTTAATTGGAACTTCTTTAAATGGATGTAAAATGTATACAAATGGTATTCCTTGCATGGATTGTGCAAGAGGTATTGTTCAATCGGGAATTCTTGAAGTTATTGTAGATAAAAAATGGAATGAAAGTAATACAGGAGATGATTTAGAACATTCAAAAAGAACAATTCAAATGTTTAAAGAAACAGGTGTTAAATTAAGATATTGGAAAGGAAAACTTTTGAAGATTGAAAAGTTTCGAGGAAAAAAGGCCTTGAAATAAAACATCTATCACAATTAAACTTAAAAAGAAACTTATCTCAGAGATAAGATAAAAAAGGAGATTAATAAAAAAATGCCAATTTCAGCTTTAAAATTATTAGAATTAAATGAAAAATATAATTTAATTGAAAATCTTTCTGAAAGAGAATTATTAAATCCAGAAGGTGTTGGAACAGATCTTAGAGTTGGTGAAGTTTACAAAATAATAGAGCCAGGATTCTTAGGAATTGACGAAAGACACACTCCAGCAATTAAAAAAGTAGCAGATATAAATGAAGGAGATAAAAAAGTAGTTTTAAATCCTGGAGCATATGTTTTAGTTAAAACAATGGAAAGACTTAATGTTCCAGCTGAAAAAATCTCTCTTGAAACATGGAAAGCGTCTAGATATCTTATGCCTGTTGTTTATCCTAGGAGCACTTTACAAAGATGTGGAATTGCTTTATTTAGAACAAAAACAGACCCAGGATATTCAGGAGAATTAACTTTTGGTTTAACAAATTTAGGAAACCAGAAATTCACATTTGAATTAGGTGCTAGAATGTTTAATGTTGTGTTTGAACCTGTAATAGGTGATATAAACAGAGCTTATAGTGGACAACACAATCAAGGCAGAGTTAGTGGCGGAGTAACTGAATTTCAGAATTGATTTTTTTATAAAATTTAAATAATTCTTAAAATATATTTTAGATTGCTATTATATTTATAAAAGAAACTTAGTTATGAATAAGATGACAATAAAACACGGTGATCAAACCTATATGACTGATAATGATCTTACAATAAAGATTATGGGTCTTTGGCCAAGTTTTAATATATCTAATCCTGAGTTAAAAAAAGAATTTGAAAAGAAATTTGGAAGAGGATTTTTAGGAGGAGATGATTTGGTTTCTTATGCACAACCTCTTGTTTCGAGTGGAATGGATTTTGAAAAATTAGAAGAAACAATCTTTGGAGACATGTATAATGAAGAAGGAAAAAATTTTGAAGATATTTTATTTAATAAAACTGCAACAGGAATTGGAAGAGGACATTCTTTAGGAGGGTTATCTGGAGTTGTTCTAGGAGTTCATGGAACAAAAATGATTGATTCTGGATTAACAGGATTATGTTCTTCAAGATCTTTAGTTACAAGTAGCAGAAGAAGGGAAACTGGAACAGCAGATATTGCAATCCCAGAAAGCTTACAAAAACATCCAAAATTACTCAAAAAATATATGCAAATTTCTGAGGAAGTTTTCAACTTAGGAAAAGAATTTAAAGAAAAATTTGGAAAAATGGGAGGAGTTGAAACTTTCAATAAAGTTATTCCTTATAATAATCCTGCTGATTTATTTATTGTTTTACCCTTAGATACAATGGCTACCATTACTGCAGAAGTTAGAGAAGATGCTTTGAATCCAAATGGAACTTTTCTTCCTAGAGAAATACATGCATTATCTGCAATGTTTCCAGAAATAACAAAAGAAATTGGTCAAAGTACTATGTATAAACAAAGAATTGAAGTTCCAAGAGATAATTATATGCATTATAATGTTTTCAAAGACCCTGGTTTTCCGAACCATGCACTTGAACTTGGAACGGAATTAGGTTTGGAAAATATTGATCCTCTTGTTGTAAATACTTTTTTTGACAACACTAAAGGATTTCGTGTTGCTGCAAATTATGCTTTAGAAGCAATTAAACAAGCACAAAAAAGTGATAATCCAAAAGAACTTCATGAAAAATCATTAGAAGCAATGTATGCTTTGAGAAAATTTGCTAATGAATACAATGAATCAGTAAGAATTCAAATAGGAGACACTTTGTCTTGGAGAGTCTGGTCTGAACAAAAAAGACATTCAACCTTAAGACAAACTGTTGAATCTGTTTATTCTGGAGCTGAAAGAGCTTTAAAAGGAATTACTCCTCTTTGGCCAACTATTGAAGTAGCATATAATGAAAACGATTTTGAAAAATTAAATGGGGTATTGAGTGAATTAGAAAAAAATATTATTATTGATAATAGGCTAAAAAGAAAACCTGAAGTTATAATTCCTTATGCTTATCACACTGCAAAACAATTAATGCTTTATCAAGAATTTTTAGATGCAGGTATTCCTGCAAGGGATGCTTTATTTGCTGTTCCAAAAAATATTAGATTAAGAACTTCTGAGAATTATGATTTAACTAATTTAATTGATTTAGAATTTCCTTTAAGACTTTGTAATACTTGTGAACCTGAAAGAAAAGCTAGTTCTTGGAAAAAAAGAGAAATTATCGTTGAAGAACTTCCTGATTTAGAGCCTTTCTTAAAATCAAAATGTAATGTTGGTTTTTGTACTGAAGGAAAATATTGTAATCAAATTACAGATATGAGAGAGTATGATGAAGGATTACATAAGGCAACTAAACAATATATGTTAGATAAAGCTAAATAAAAACGTTTATAAAAATTATTAATAATTATAGCAACCTCACCAACCATTTCTTATCTAAATATTTTTTTGTTATAGTTTCTTTCAAATTTATTCCTGCACTCATATCAATTGAAGAAGGCATTAACAGATTTTTCTTATAATCTGGAGGAGAGATAGTTAGTTGCATTCCTTTTGCCCAATAAAATTTTCTAAATAAAAAACCTTCTGAATCTTTTGAGGTTGGATCTTCTTCAAGAATGTAAGATATTTCATCTTTTTCAAATAATTCTTTAAAACTAAATCCTATATTATTTAAAGATTTTAAAATAGATTTTTTAATAATTTTATTTACCTCTTCTTTGTTCTTATTTGAAAAAAGAGTAATTAAATCAATATCTAAATAAGATTTTCCCATTATTTCTTTTGCTAAAAGTGGTTTCGGGCTTCCCCTTTTACAAGCAGATCCTGTTAAATAAATTTCATTACACATTGATTTAATTTGGTTGACAAATTCAAGAATGAACTTTTGATCTATCTCTGTTAAATATCCCTTAAAATACTTGTCAAAGCGTTTACTATCTGAAATTAAAGGAATTTCGTTAAAAGAAGTGTATGCATTTATTATATTACTAAGATTTAATGAATATGTTTTTTTTGAATCATCAAAAAAATAAAAAACTGCTTTAAAATCTTCTTGAGAATGGGGTTGCAAAATTTTTGAACAATTTTCACAAGGAATAGCTCTTTTTACATTCTCTGGTTTTCCATTTGCCATAAGATGTATTTCTTTTATCTTAAAATCTTCTTTATCTTTTCTAGCTTTACTAACTGCTATATCTTCGGCATGCAAAATCCTCTCTTCTTTTTCAACATTATATCCTTCATATAATTTATTTTCTTTTGTTATTAAGATACATCCAACTTTTCTACTTGTTAATGGAGCTTGTGCTTTTTTTATAAGTTTTATTAGTTGCTCGTGCATATATGATTGAGCTAAATTTTCTTTTTAAACAATTATGTTTTCAGAAACATATATTCATCTTTTCAAATAAAAACTTTTATAAATCACCTTATTCTACAGAAAACTATGGAACATGTAAAAGAATTGACAAATGGTATGTTTGATGACTTTATTAAAGAGGGATTAGTATTAATCGACTTTTTTGCTGATTGGTGTATGCCTTGTTTAATGATGGTTCCAATATTAGAAGAAGTAGGAGAAAAACTTGGTGAAAAAGTTAAGATAGGTAAAGTTGATGTTGGAGAAAATCAAGATATTGCTAGCAAGTTTGGAGTTAGTTCTATTCCTAATTTTGTATTATTTAAAGATGGTGAAGTAATTGAACAATTTACAGGTTCAATATCTGCAGAAGAACTTGAAGAGAAACTAAATAAACATCTCTAAGTTAATTCTATTAAAATACTTCTTTAAACACTTCGTTCATATATTTAATAGCCCAGTTTCTTAAAAATAATGCTCCTGGAAGAGAATCTATATTGTGGGAAGAATATGTAAAATATTTTGAATGTCCTTCAATTAGTGCTTTAAATTCTTCTGTTTTTTCTTCTGTGAATTTTATATAGGAGTTAGGAACAAGTGTTTCGCAATTGTAATCCTCTTTATTAAAATATAAACTTCCCCCTCCATCTCTGCTTATTGAAAATCCACTTACAAATCCATTTTCTTGAACCATAATATTATCTTCCCAACCTCTAAAAATTTGATATCCTGTCCTCTGAATTATTTTTGGCTTTTCTTTAAGAAATACTTCTTCAAACCATTCTTTTTTATCTTGATCTTTTTCTATTTTTACATATTCTTTTAGATCAGCATACCATTCTTCTGCTACTTGTGGGAAAATCTTTTTTGCAATTAAAGGATCTAAATTTATACTTTCATCTAAAAGTTTTGAATGAATAGGTATTTGAAAACAAGATCCATATAAAATAGGCAATTCTTCTTTTTTTAGAAAGAGTTGTTCAAGTTTCATATAAAAATCGTTATTTTTTAAGATTATAAAGATAATTATGCTGAAGAATAATTTTATAAAGCAAATTCCTCTAAATTAATCATGGCTCTGTAGCTTCCCAAGGGATGACTTACATTTTATGTAAGCCTCAGCCTCTAAGTTGCTTCGCACTCGCCATAAACAAAATACGGCTCCGTAGCTCAGCCTGGCAGAGCACTGGACTTTTAGTTGGTAAAACAAGAAGTTATCCAGGTGTCGAGGGTTCAAATCCCCCCGGGGCCATTTTTCTAAACAAAAATCTATTAAAGGAATTTTCACCCCAAGGGGTTTCCCAATAGGATGACTCTGGTGAGCCTTCCACAAAGGATGACTCTGGTGAGCCTTCCTCACAGGATGACTCTGGTGAGCCTCAAATCCCCCCGGGGCCATTTATCAATTAATAAGGAATTAACAGAAAGATTTAAAAACTAAATTTAAGTATCTTTTATTATTATAAAGTTGTTAAATTGTTAGGTAAAACTATGCAATTTCACTTAAAAATCCCTCATGCACATCTTACAACCCAAACATTCTAAACTTAATGAAAAAGAAATTCAAGAATTGTTAACAGATTTAAATCTTTCTAAAGCACAATTACCTAAAATTCTATTTACAGATGCTGGTTTACCAGAAGGATGTGAAATAGGAGATGTGCTTAAAATAGAAAGAAAAGAAGGAGATAAAGTTAATATATACTTTAGAGTGGTTGTTTAAATGGTAAAAGACAGTCAACATTTAATTGTTAAAAAATACTTGAAAGGTCATTCTCTAGTTGAATCTAATATAAAATCATTTAATAATTTTATAGAAAAAAGAATACAAGAGATTGTTAATGAAATCTCTGAAGGAATAGAAAGTGATGATTTTGAAATTAATTTAGGAAAGATAAAAGTTGGTAGTCCAAAAGTTATTGAAGCTGATGGAAGTTCTTCATTAATTATGCCTTCTGAAGCAAGATTAAGAAATTTAACTTATTCTGCTCCTATTACATTAGAAATTACAGTTAGAAAAGATGATCAAGTTGATTCTGAAACTGTTGAAATTGGAAGAATACCTATAATGGTAAAGAGTAAAGTTTGTAATACTGCTGGAATGAGTCAAGAAGAATTAATTGCAAATTATAATGATGGTATGGACCCTGGAGGATATTTTATAATTAAAGGTAATGAAAGAGTTATGGTTATGGCAGAAGATCTTGCAGAAAACCAACCATTTGTAGAAACAAATAAAAAAGATATATTAATTTTAAAAATGTTTTCTTCAAAAGGAACATACAGAATCCCTGTTAATTTAATTGAAAATAAAGAAGGTATTTTTGAATTATCATTTAGTAGATTTAGAGATTTGCCAGCAATTGTAATCTTAAAAGCTTTAGGTTTAACAAAAGAATCAGATATTGCAAAATATATTGGAAAGGAAACAGACAGTGTTATTGTTAACTTATATGAATTTGTTAATTTAGCAACTAGGGAAGATGCAATTATGTATATTGCTGAAAAAACAAATCTTCAAGGTACAAAAAAAGAAATTTTAGATAGAGCAAAACAAAGAATTGATTCTTATCTTTTTCCACATATTGGAAATAAAAAAGAAGATAGGATGAAAAAAGCAGTAACTCTTTGTAAATTAATTAAACAGTTTTTAATTGCTAAAGAAAATCCTCAATTAAGAACAGATAAAGATCATTATGCTAATAAAAGAGTTAGACTTTCAGGTGATTTATTATCAACATTATTTAGAGTAAATTTAGGTATTTTAATTAGAGATATTCAATATTCGTTGCAAAAATCAGCAAAAAGAAAAAAATTCTTTTCAATTAAGGTTCTTGCTAAATCTACTTTATTTTCACATAGAGTTGAATCTGCAATTGCTACAGGAAGTTGGACTGGTGAAAGAAGTGGAATTACACAAAATATGGATAAGACAAATTATCTTGCGACAATTTCTCAACTACAAAGAGTTTCAAGTATGCTTCCAAGTGATCAAGAAAATTTTATGGCAAGAACATTACATCCAACTCATTATGGAAGATTCTGTCCAATAGAAACTCCAGAAGGAACAGAAATTGGATTAAGAAAAAATCTTGCATTATTAAGTCAAGTATCAACAAGAACTGATTTAAATGAAGATAAATTTTTAAAAGAATTAGAATCTTTAGGATTAAATAAAGAAGGTGTTAAAGGACGTGAAGTTTTCTTTAATGGAAGATTTGTTGGAAGTATTGAAAACCACAATGACTTTGTTCAAGAAATTAGGGAAAAAAGAAGAAATAATGAACTGCCTCTTCAAATGAGTATAAGAGATGATGAAAGTTTTCAAACTATTTCAATTTCAACAGAACCTGGAAGGGTTTTAAGACCATTAATAATTTTAGAAAATGGAGCTCCAAGATTAAAAAATGAACATTTAATTCAATTAGAACAAAATGAAATACAATGGGAAGATTTAATTAAAAAAGGTATTATTGAATATCTTGATGCTGCCGAGGAAGAAAATACTTTAGTTGCATTATATGAAGAAGAATTAACTCCTAAACATACACATCTTGAAATAGACAATATTGCTTTATTTGGTGTTGTTACTGGATTAGTTCCATATGGAAATCATGATCAAAGTTCAAGATTAAATAGAGGAAGTAAAACACAAAAACAAGCTTTAGGTTTATATTCTGCTAATTATTTGTGTAGAACTGATACAGATGTAAGTATTTTACAATATCCTCAAAAACCGATTGTAAGAAGTTTCATATATGATACATTAAATACTTATCCTGCTGGACAAAATCTTACTGTTGCTATAATGACTTATGAAGGTTATAACATGGAAGATGCTTTAGTATTTAATAAAGGAAGTGTTGATAGAGGTGTTGGAAGAAGTTTTTATTATAGGCCTTATTCTGCAGTTGAAATGAATTATGCTGGTGGATTAAAAGATGAAATTGCAATTCCTGAAAAAGATGCTTCTGGTTATAAAATGGAATCAAGTTATAGATTTTTAGAAAATGATGGTGTTATTTTCCCTGAAGCAGAAATAAAAGAAGGAGAAGTTTTAATTGGAAAAATGTCTCCTCCAAAATTCCTATCAGAAGCGAGAGAAATTTCAGTTAGAACAAAAAAAGAATCAAGTGTAACAATGAGACAAGAAGAAAAAGGAATTGTTGATGCTGTTTTTGTTACAGAAGATTCTGAAGGAAATAAAATTGTTCAAGTTAAAACAAGAGATCAAAGAGTTCCTGAATTAGGTGATAAATTTGCAACTTCTCACGGTCAAAAAGGTGTTATAGGTATGATTATTCCTGAAAATGATATTCCTTTTACATCAAATGGTATTAAACCAGATGTTATGTTTAATCCTCATGGTCTTCCAAGCCGTATGACTGTCGGTTATTTATTAGAATTATTAGCGGGTAAAGTTGGTTGTCTAAAAGGTGAAGTTATAGACGGTACTTCTTTCTCAGGTACAAGTAAAAAAGAATTAGGAAAACAATTAGAACAATTAGGATTTAGATTTGATGGAAAAGAAACAATGTATAATGGTATTACTGGAAAAAAAATGGAAGCAAAAATATTTGTTGGAAATTTATATTATCTTAAACTTAAATATATGGTTGGAAATAAAATTCACGGTAGAGCTTCTGGAAAAGTTGCATTATTAACTAGACAACCTATTGAAGGTAGATCAAGAGGAGGAGCTTTAAGATTAGGTGAAATGGAACAGCAAGCTTTAGTTGCTCATGGTGCTTCTTTATTATTAAAAGAAAGATATGATTCTGATAAAGTTGTATTACCAATTTGTACAAAGTGTGGTTCAATCGGTATTGATGACAATATACGAAATAAAATTATTTGTCCTATGTGTGGAAGTGAAGAAATTGAGCCTGTTGAAGTTTCTTATGCTTTCAAATTATTATTAGAAGAATTACAAGGTTTACATATTCATAGTAAATTTGACTTAAAAAATAAATACGAATAGCGAAGGACACCTCGCGGTTTCCTACCGCACTACCTTCCCTTAAAAATAAAAAACCAAAAAACAAATAAAATGGCAAAAGCAGTTAGAAAAAAAATAGGAGAAATTAAATTTTCTTTAATTAGTCCTGACCAAATCAAAAAAATATCTTCTGCTAAAATTGTAACTCCTGAACTTTATGATATTGACGGTTATCCTGTTGATGGTGGTTTAATGGATTTAAGATTAGGTGCTATTGATCCTGGTGTAAGATGTAGAACTTGTGGGGGAAGATTAAAAGAATGTTTAGGACACCCAGGAAGTATTGATTTAGCTAGACCAGTTATTCACTTAAAATATATTCCTTTAATTGAAATGTGTTTAAGATGTTTTTGTCATGATTGTGGTAAATTAATGTTAGAAGATAAAAATTTAGAAAAATTAGCTCCAAGTCAAAGAGCTAAAAAAGCAAAAGATTCTAAAAAATGTCCTCATTGTCAAGCAACTCAAACTAAAACTAAGTTAGATAAACCTACAAATTTCTTTAAAGGAAAAACAAGAATATTTCCAACAGAAGTTAGAGAACTTTTAGTGAATATTTCTAATGACGAATTAAAAAAAATTGGAGTTGATCCAGATAATTGTAGGCCTGAATGGGCTGTTTTAACTGCATTATTAGTTCCACCTGTAACAGTAAGACCAAGTATTATTTTAGAATCAGGTGAAAGAAGTGAAGATGATTTAACACATAAACTTTCAGATATTATTAGGGCTAATCAAAGACTATGGGAAAATTTAAATGCAGGTGCTCCTGAAGTTATTATTGAGGATTTATGGGATTTGTTACAATTTCATATAACAACTTTCTTTGATAATACAACAACAAGAATTCCTCCTGCAAGACATAGAAGCGGTCAACCTTTAAAGACAATTACAGAAAGAATAAAAGGTAAAGAAGGAAGAATTAGAAAAAATATTGCAGGTAAAAGAGTGAATTATTCTGGTAGAACTGTTATTTCTCCTGACCCTTATATTAATATAAATGAAGTAGGAATTCCACATGAAATTGCAAGAATTGTTACTGTTTCTGAAATAGTTAATGATCTTAATCTTGAGAAATTAAAGGATTTAGTAAGGCAAGGAGAAACATATCCTGGTGCAAATTATGTTATACGTCCTGATGGAAAAAGAAAAAAAATAACAGAAGAATTAAGAGAAGAAATTATTAGTGAACTTTCTCCAGGTTATCAAGTTGAAAGGCATTTACAAAATGGAGATATTGTATTATTTAATAGACATCCAAGTCTTCACAGGGGAAGTCTTATGGCTCACTATGTAAAAGTATTGCCTGGAAGAACATTTAGATTACATCCTGCTGCTGCTACTCCTTATAATGCTGATTTTGATGGTGATGAAATGAACATACACTCTCCACAAACAGAAGAAGCAAGAGCAGAAGCAAAAATACTTTTAGATGTTAAAAGAAATCTTATGTCTCCTAAAAATAATACAAATTTAGTTGGGTGTATTGGAGATGCTATTACTGGAAATTATTTATTAGGTTTTAATGAACTTTCTAAAGAAGATACAAATCAACTTTTATACAAATCAGGATTAGATTATTCTGTTTCAAAAAAAATGGTTTCTGGACTTGAAATCTTCTCGAAAATATTACCTAAAGTTAATTTTTCAAATGATTCTATAACAATTAAAGATGGAGAAATTACTAAAGGAGTTATAGATAAAACTACTTTTGGTGATGAAGATGGAGACTTAGTTAAAGAACTTGATAAAACTGTAGGTAGAACTGAAACTTTTGAAACTATTAAACGAGCTTTTAATTTAGGTAAAAATTATCTTACTGATCATGGAATTACAACTTCTGTTGAAGATTTAGATTTAGATGAAAAAGTAATTGAAGCTGGTGAAGAAATAATTAAAAAAGCTGAGAAAAAAACAAATGAATTAATTTTATCTTATAATGAAGGAACTTTAGAAAGTATTCCTGGAAAAACAAAGGAAGAATCAAGAGAAATAAAAATCTTACAATCTTTAAATGAAGTAAGAACAAAAATTGGAGAAATTGTTAAACGAGAATTCCCTGCTTCAAATCCAGTTAACCATATGATTAAATCTGGAGGAGGAGGAAATATTCTTAATATTACTCAAATGGCTTCATGTGTTGGTCAACAAGCTTTAGGAAATCGTAGAGTTGATTTTGGTTATACAGGAAGAACACTTTCATTTTTCCAAAAAGGAGATTTATCTCCAAAATCAAGAGGTTTTATTAGAAATTCTTTTATTAAAGGTTTAAGGCCAGATGAATTCTTTTTCCAAGCAATTACAGGAAGAGATTCGCTTATGGATACTGGTTTGAGAACACCTAAATCAGGTTATTTATATAGAAGATTAGCAAATGCTTTACAAGATTTGAGAAAAGAATATGATGGAACAATTAGAGATAGTAATAATAATATTATTCAATTTAAATATGGAGATGATGGATTAGATGTTACCAAACTCCATATTAAAGGAGAATTAGATTCTGGAGAAGCAATAGGAATTGTTACTGCACAATCATTTGGAGAAGCTTCAACACAAATGGTTTTAAGAACATTCCATATGGCAGGTGTAGCAGAGATGCAAGTTACCCAAGGTTTACCAAGAATTATAGAAATTTTTGATGCAAGAAAAAAACCTTCTTCACCTAAAATGGAAGTTTATCTAAATAAAGAATTTAACAATGAAAAAAATGCAAAAATCTTTGCTGAAAAAATTAAAGAAGTTAAATTACAAGAAATTTCTTCTGAAATTATATTGGATTTTGGAAATAAAAAAATTGAAATAAAAATTGATGATAAAGGATTAAAACAAACTCATGCTTCTATAAATAAAATTGTTGAAAGATTAAATGAAGCTGGATTTAAAGTTAAAGAAAAATCAAATTCAATAATTTTAAACGTTGCTGAATTTGAATTTAGAGAAATATATAAACTTAAAGAAAAATTAAAAGAAACTATAATTTCAGGCATTAAAGATATTAAACAAGTTTTAATTGTAAAAAAAGATAGAGATTTTGTTGTAACTACTTTAGGAACAAATCTAAAAGAAATGATAAATATGAAAGAAGTTAATAAAGATAAATTAATTTCAAATGATTTTTATGAAATGGCTGATGTGTTTGGAATTGAATCTGCTCGTCAATTAATAATTAATGAAATTTCAGAAGTTCTTAAAAGTCAAGGATTAGATATTGATATAAGACATCTTAAATTAGTTGCAGATGCTATGACTAATTCTGGTGGAGTTAAAGGAGTTACAAGAATGGGTATTATTGCTCTAAAATCTTCAATATTAGCAAGAGCTACTTTCGAAACTCCTGTTAAGCAATTTGTGAATGCTACTCTAAAAGGAAGCGGAGATAAATTAGCAAGTGTTATTGAAAATATTTTACTTAATCAACCAGTGCCAATTGGAACTGGTCTACCTGGACTTCTTGTTAAAGTTGTTGGACCTTTAATAAAAAAAGAGGAAGATAAGAAAAAAGCTAAAACAAAGGTTGTTGAAGAGGTCAACAAATAATTATTTACTATATAAATCTTTAAAAAGTATAAATAGAAATTTATTCTATGGAAGATTTTATTATAAATCCTATTAAGGTAGATTTTAATCCTGAAAAAATTACTGACTTGGAAGTTAGAGAAGTTTTTGCTGATGAGAGGGCAAGAACTCTTTGGTTAGCAATTAAACCACGGCATTTAACAGACCAATATTTTAATAGAAATTGTTTAAGTGCTGGAAAAAGTATTAAAAAAGGAATTGATAATTAAACTCAATTAGAAACTCTTCTTCTTTTTAATTTTGAACATAACTATAGTAAAGAATTTATAAATGAATTATTCCCCTATGTTACTGGGCAAAAAACTTTAGAATATGAAGTTATTCAGAAATAATCGACGATAAAAAGGTTTAAAAACTAACCACTTCTAATCAGAATATTGAAAATGGTGAACACTATTGATATGCAAGATATGAGATATTTAAATCTCTTCGGTAAAATTACAAGAATTAGTACAAGATATTGTTTCAAATATAATGAAGCTCTTATTTTTTGTGTTCCTAAAAGATTAATTTCTCAAGCATTTGGTGAAAATGCAAAAAATGCAAAGCAAATGAGCCAAATATTAAATAAAAGAATAAAAATTATTGGTCTTCCAAAAGATGTAAAAGATGCTAAATCATTTATTGCCGCTATTGTTAGCCCTGTTAGATTCAAAGAATTAGAAATTACTCCAAATGAAATAATCTTAACTGCAGGAAGTCAAAGTAAAGCAGCTTTAATTGGAAGAAATAAAAGAAGACTTCTAGAAATGCAAAAGATAATTAAAGATTTCTTCAAAAGAGACTTTAGAATAGTATAAGAAATGTTTATAAATCAATTTTCTCTCGATTAATTATTAACATGGGACTTAAATCAGCAACAAAAAGTATAAAAAATAGAAAAAAATTCCGATGGAAAGATCGGAAATATAAAGTTAGAACTCTAAATCTTTATGCTAAATCAGATCCTTTAGAAGGAGCTAACCAAGCAAAAGGAATTGTTTTACAAAAAGTTCAGAAAGAAGCAAAGCAACCAAACTCAGCAATGAGAAAATGTTGCAAAGTTCAACTAAAGAAAAATGGTAAGCAAGTTACTGCTTTTATTCCTGGAAACTTAGCGCAAAAATTTGTTGATGAACACGACGAAGTTATGATTGAAAGAATTGGGGGAAAGCAAGGAAGAAGTAAAGGAGATATTCCAGGTGTTCGATTTCAAGTTATTCAAGTAAATGATCAACCTTTAGCACGATTAGTTCGTGGTAAGATTGAAAAAGGTAGAAGATAAAATGGCTAAGAAATTATATATTCCAGAAGATAAAAGAATTGCTAATTTAAATGAAATAAATAATACTCGTGAAAGATATAAATTAAAGAGTGAAAAATATTTGGAAATATTAGAATATGTTAAAGGAATTAAAGGATTAACTATTAATGAAGGAGAAATTCTTTCTACTTTTGAAGGTGTAGAAGGTCAAGGAAGAATAGATTTTGTAAGACTTCCTAAAAATACAAATGGAAATATAGGTTATGATAAAAACATGAAATTTTCTGAAGATAATAAATTAAATGAGGAAATCCATAAAGGTCTTGTGGATTTATTAAATGAATAAAATGGAAGAGCAAATTCAAACATTAAAATCAGAAAAAATAAATTTTAAAATATTTGATTTATATGATATCACTGAAATAAAAGTAGAAGATCCTGGGTTAAAAAATACAATTAATCTTGAACCTAAATTAGTTTTGAAAGATTATGGAAGAAATTTTCAAAAGTTTGGGCAATTAAAAGTAAATATTGTTGAAAGATTGATGAATCGAGTTGCTGTTGCAGGACATAGAGGGAAAAAACATAAAATAATTGTTGGAAGAGCAACAGGAAAATATACAAGGAATATGAATATTGTTCTTAAAGCATTTAAATTAGTTGAAAAAAGAACAAATCAAAATCCTGTTAAAGTATTTGTTAAAGCAATTGAAAACTCTGCTCCAAAAGATGAAGTTACTGTTATTGAATATGGAGGAGCAAGATATCCTCAAGCAGTTGATGTATCGCCTTTAAGAAGAGTTAACTTAGCTTTAAAGCATATTGTTCATGGATCTTCAGATAAATCTTTTAATAAAAAGAAAAGTTATTCTCAAGCATTAGCAGAAGAAATTATTATGGCTTCTGAAGAAAATGGTGAAAGCTTTGCAATTAAAAAGAAAAAAGAAAGCGAGGCTCAAGCTGACTCAGCGCGATAATAACTTTTAGAAAACAATAATTCTTATAAATCTTATTTTAACTTATTCTTATATGTCAAAAGAAAAATCAAGAGAAACTACAAAAATTTATAATAAAAAACATAGTATTCCAAAGTGTATGGTTCCTTTTTTAGATGCTTTAGAATTTATAAAATATGTTGAAAGAATTGGTCTTGGTTCTTATAGAAAAATAAAATCAAATGAATCAACTTTAGATTTGAAAGGATATGATGAATTAAAACATTCTTATAAAGTAATTATAAGACATAATCATTTTCAGCAGGAATTTATTTTAAGTGTAAATAAAGATAAAAAAGATATCTTCAAAAAAGTGTTGGAAAATTACCTCGGAGATTAACTCCTGCAAAACTTTATAAACTATTTTTTAAATTAACTTATATACATGGCAACAGAAGAAGATTTTGTAAAATTAATGAAAGAACAAGACAAAATTAGAAATATAGCAATTGCTGCACATATTGATCATGGTAAAACTACTTTCTCTGATAATTTGCTTTTAGGAGCAGGAATGATGTCACAAGAAGAAGCTGGAAAAGCTTTGAAACTTGATTTTCACGAGGATGAATCTTCAAGAGGAATTACTATTGATTCTGCATCTGTAAGTATGATTCATAATGTTGGTGGAGAAGATCATTTAATTAATTTAATTGATACGCCAGGGCATGTTGATTTTGGTGGAGATGTTACAAGAGCTATGAGGGCTGTTGATGGTTGTATTGTTTTATCATGTGCTGTAGAAGGTGTAATGCCTCAAACAGAAACAGTTTTAAGACAAGCTTTAAAAGAATTAGTAAAACCTGTTTTATTCATAAATAAAGTTGACAGATTAATCAAAGAAGTTAAACTAACTCCTCAAGAAATGGAAAAAAAATTCCTTTCTATTATTGAACATATTAATGAATTAATTGAAAACATTGCTCCTGAAGGATATAAAGAAAAATGGAAAGTAGGTGTTGGAGAAGGAAGTGTTGCTTTTGGTTCTGCATTTCATAATTGGGCTTTGAGTTTCCCATATATGAAGAAAAAAGGATTAACTTTCAAAGATATAATTGATGCTTACAGTGAAGAAGATGAAAATAAACTAAAACAAAATATTAAAGAATTAGCTGAAAAAGCACCATTACATGAAGTTGTTTTAGAGATGAGTGTTAAACATCATCCAAATCCTGTTGATGCTCAAAAATATAGAATCCCTAAACTATGGCATGGAGAACATGATTCTGAAGTTGGAAAATCATTAATAAATTGTAATCCTAACGGACCTCCTGTTTTTATGCCTATTAAAATTGTAGTTGATAAACATGCAGGTGAAGTTGCTGCAGGAAGATTATTTTCAGGAACTATAAAACAAGGTGACGAAGTTTATATGAATCTTGCAAAAAGAAATGTTAGAGCACAGCAAGTTTCTGTTTACAAAGGTGCACAAAGAATGATTGTTAATGAAGTTAGTGCTGGAAATATTGTTGGAATTGTTGGATTAAAAGATACTTTTGCAGGTGAAACAGTTAGTAAAGAACCAATGGAACCTTTAGAAGCAATTAAACATTTGTTTGATCCTGTTGTTACAAAATCAATTGAAGCTAAAAAAGCAGCTGACCTTCCTAGATTAGTTGAAGTCTTAAAACAAGTTGGAAAAGAAGACCCTTCTATTAAAATTGAAATTAATGAACAAACAGGAGAAAGTTTAATGTCTGGTATGGGAGAATTACACTTAGAAATTATAGAAAATAGAATTAAAACTGAAAAAGGTTTAGATGTTAAAACTTCTGCTCCTATTATTGTATATAGAGAAACAGTTACAAAAGCTTCTGAAACAAAAGAAGGAAGAAGTCCAAATAAACATAATAGTTTCTATATTAAACTTGAACCTTTAGAAGATAATATTTATGAAGCAATTAGAAGCGGAGTTTTGCCAGAAGGAAGAGTAAAGAAAAAAAGTACTGCTGTTGCAGAAGTTTTATCAGGACTAGGTTGGAGTGGAGATCAAATTAGAAATGTTAGAAATGTTTACAAAGGAAATGTTTTCTTAGATGAAACACGAGGAGAAGTTCATATTGGGGAAGTTATTGAAATGGTTTTAGATGCTTTTGAAATGGTTATGGATGCTGGTCCTTTAGCACGTGAACCATGTATGAAAGTAAAAGCTTCATTAATGGATATTAGACTTCACGAAGATGCTATTCACAGAGGTCCTGCACAAGTTTATCCTGCTGTAAGAGAAGGTGTAACAGAAGCTATTAAAACTGCTGGTGCTGCTCTTTTTGAACCATTACAAGTTCATGTTATTGAAGCTCCTGATAAATTTACAGGAGTAATGACAAAATTAGTTGGAAGTAAAAGAGGACAAATGATTGATATGTCACAAGAAGGAACACTTTCAAAAGTAAAGGCAAAGATTCCTGTGGCTGAAATGCTTGGATGGTCAAATGATCTTAGGTCTGCAACAGAAGGTAGAGGAACATCTTCAATCTTAGAACAAGATTTTGAAAGAATTCCAACAAATCTACAAGCAACTGTTATAAAGAAAATAAGAGATAGAAAAGGTTTAGCTGTTAATCAGTAAATCCAAAGCTTTCTAAATTATCTTTTAATGTTTTAATTAAAAAAGGAAAAATTAATGAATAATCTTCATCATTTGATTTTCTTACTGCCTTTAAATATTGTTGACGTTGTTTTTTATAGATATTAATCCAAGGATAATCTTTTTTATTTAATAAAAAGTTCATAATAAGTCGTGAAACCCTTCCATTACCATCAATAAAAGGATGAATTGTAACAAATTTCAGAGATACTAAAGTTGCTAATTCTAATGAGTGATATTTTGTTTTATTTTTTTTATACCAATAAACTAAATTCTTAATTAATTGAGGAACTTTTTCTGAAGTAGGAAATCTAACATTGCTTCCAAAAATTTTAACTTGTGTTTCTCTATATCTTCCTGCAAATCTTTCAGATATTTCTTTTAAAATAATTAAATGTAATTTTAAAATAAAATTCTCACTAAAATCTCCTTTATAATTTTTAATAAATTCTAATGCTTTTATGTGGTTTTTTGCTTCATAAATTTCTCTTAATGTTTTTCCTTCAGGTGAAAGATTCTCATTTACTACTAATGAAGTTTCTTCTAAAGATAAAGAATTACCTTCAATTGCGTTACTATTATAAGTTAATTCAGTAAAGAAAGAATTTTCAAGTCTTTCGAATTCTTCTTGGTTTAATTTTTTTATTTTCTCATTAAAAACTTTCTTATTTTTTTCTATCTCTTTTATCTGTTCTTTAGTTAAGAAGAGATACTTTTTTTCTGTAATTAATTCTTCTTCAAATTTTTCTTTTAATTCTGAAACTTTGCTTTTTGATATATTTCCTACCCCTATAAACTTGCTTTTTTTTGACCATTTATTTTTTTCCCTTCTATTATAAATAAGATAATTCTTTTTATTCCCTTTAATATTTCTTATTTCATGATATACCATAAAAGATTATGTGGGCACATCTTTATAAACCTTTTTATTTGTGCCCATATTGATTTCTTAAAAATTACTAATAAACAAATTAATCTAAATCAAAACACTAACCATCATTAAAATTGCAAAGATTAATACAAACCATCCAAAATTAATCTTCTTTGATAACTTCATTAAAATTGCTATTGTCAAAAGTCCAAAAACAAATGAAGCTAAAATTCCAAAGATTGCTGTGCTTGAGAAAACAACATCTCCTACATTAAGAAAAAGATTCCCTAATAAAATAATTGGAAGACTTAATAAAAAACTTAAACGAAGGGCAGTTGTGTCATCAAACTTTTTTAATAATAAAGTTGAAACAGTTATTCCTGAACGAGAGATTCCTGGAAGTGCTGAAACTCCTTGAACAAATCCAAGCAAAATAGAATCTTTATTTTTAATCTCTCTTTCTTTTCTCAATCCTTTTGATTTTGCTTTTAATTGTAAAATTCCTGTAAATAATAAAAGAAGTCCTATTGCAAAAGTAATTGTTTTTCCTGTGATTACTAATTGGTCTTGAAAGTTTTTTAACCCTATTAAGATTCCTAAACCAACTATTCCACTAATTATCGTCGCTATTAATAAAAATTTAAATATTTCTTGATTTTCTGGACTTGCTTTTTTAAATTTAAACAAGGTTTTTATTAGAGCATAAACATCTTTTCTAAAATAAATTAATGCTGCAAAGAAAGTTCCTATATGAAAAAATAATGCTGTTTCAATTAAAACTCCTATATTAGTAATTCCAAAAAAGTTTGCCATAATTAATGTCAAAAAAGCACTTGAACTTACAGGTAACCATTCTGTTATTCCTTGAACTATTCCTAAAATTAATTGTTGAATTATTGTTAATTCCATAAAGATAGAAAGTTTGGTAATTAATAAATTTAACTTAAAAACTATGGCGCTTACGCCGCCGTCTAGGATAGTAATGAATATTCTTGGGGGGAATTTTTAAAATTAAAAAAGAATATCAAGTCCATTCTCTTTTCTTTCATTCTCTTCTTTCTTCAACCTTATTGTATTTTTTCTCCTTTCAATTCCTCTTTGTTTATTTTCTTCTTTTAACATCTTTAGAATATTGTTATGAGGAACTTGATTTCTATGGGTAATTCTTGTATTATATTCCCTTAAAAATTCAAAATTTGTCCAACCTTTTTTTTGGGCTTCAACTATAAGTTCTGTTTCTAAAACTGCACGTTCATATCTCTTAAAAGTTTTTTCATTTTTATAAATAAAATTTTCATTATTTCCAAAAAAAGCATTATAGTCTAATTTTCTCCAATTTCTTCTTCTTATAGCTTCAGAAGTTAAGATTACATCGGTTAGGGAATATGTTGATTTTTTTTCTTGTTCTGGATGCTTCCAGCATTTTTTCCCAAAATAGTTATTAGGATTTAATATTCTTGAGAAATGTTCAAAATCTAAAAAGTATTTTTCTCCTTTTTTAATCCACCTAAAAGAAGGATTTTTAGAATGGATTCTGTATGCTTCATGGGGATATAAAAAACCCTTTTCTTGATTAAAATTGCGTGTATTTTCAGGATGATATTCTGGATAAGCTTTCCATAAATCTTCAAAGGAATCAAATTTAAAATTTTGTGAATCGAATTGAACAACTTCTACTTCCAAAATTTCATTCACTTTTGTACAATTAAAATCTTCTTTTGTAACTTCTTTATTTAGAATTTTTCTAATAATAAAAGAATTTTTTTTGTTTTTGTATTTATCTGGGATTTGAATCTCTGTAAAATGGCCTTGCCAAACATATTCTCCCACGTTATGCCCTTTAAAAAGATTTTCTTCAAATTCAGATAAATCTATCGATTCATATTGCATTTCAGTTTTTCCTACACTCTGATGAGATTTTTCAATAACATTATAAAAATTTTTCCGAATTAATTCTCTTTTTGAAGAATATTTATATTCTTCATCCCAATATTTTTCCTTATTTTCTAAATATTGTTTGGTATGTTCCAAATTAAATAATCTTGAAAACCCATGAAGTCCAGAATTTAACTCCTCTCCGATTCCTAATGGGCCTCTTAATTTTATTTTATCAAATTTGTCTAAGACTTCTTCTTTTGTAAGTCCTTTTGGATTTTCATACATTGTTGCAACAACAACAAGCATGTCAGTTGGAGCCCCCATAAAAAATCTATAAAGTGATAGCTTAAAAAGATTATTGTGATTAATTTAAAAATTCCAGATGTTCTGTAATAGGAGAACCCCCACTCCAGAAGATTAAAAATATTTTTATAATTATCTATATTTCAAAGTTAGAAATAAAACTGTTGTTGTTCCAAAACATGCTATTAAAAAACTTATAATCACAGGCCATTCTTGTAAAATTAATCCATAAGCTAACCAAACATATGCTCCGATTGTAAAAACTAAAATAAATATCAAGCTAATATCTTTAGCACTTTTTCTTTTGTAAATTTTATAGGCTTGAGAAAAATGACTAAGACTCATAATTATCCCTGTAATACTTGCTAAAATACTTACAATTGTTAATAACATAATTGGTAAAATAAAACTAAGTTATTAAATATTTTGAATTTCATTAAATTTATAAGTAGTCTAAGTATTGAAATTTTATGGACTTACAAACCAATGAATATAGGAAAAAATTAGAATTAATGGTTTCTGAAAAATATGGTTGTGATAGTAAATTAGAAGGGTTAGAAGGAATTGAACTCATTGAAAAAAGAGATTTTCAGAAAGATTCGATGAAAGGTTTTAATTGCTTTGTTTATTTCTTTGGACTTGGAAATAATATTCCTTTTGATTTAGAAACATATTCATTTTGGTCACCTACAAAAGGATATTCTGAAGTTGAAATTCCAGAAAGAAAGGATATGGTTTTGTATATTGATACTAAATTAGAAAAAGAACCTTCTCACATTGGATTTTATGAGGGTGAAAATAAAGTTAGGTCAAAATGGGCTTTTGGAAATATCTACATGCATGAATTAAATTTGGTTCCAGAATGTTACGGCGATACTATTAAATTTTTTAAAAAAGATAATTGAAATTCTGAACAAATTTTTTTTAAAAATTCCTTAAGCAAAAAGTTTATAAAGTAAATTTTAGTAAAGTTAATTATGGCAAAAGAAAAACCAAATATGAATACTGTTTTTGTTGGACATGTTGATGCAGGAAAATCAACAATAGTTGGACAAACAATGTTTCAATCAGGAGTTGTTCCTGAACAAGAAATGAAAAAATTAAGAGAAGAAGCTGAAAAACATGGTAAAATTGGTTTTGAATTCGCATATATTATGGATAAAATTAAAGAGGAAAGAGAAAGAGGAGTTACTATTGATTTAGCATATAAGAAACTTATGACTCCAAAAAGACAAATTACAATCATTGACGCACCTGGACACAGAGACTTTGTTAAGAACATGATTACTGGTGCTTCGCAAGCAGATGCTGCTTTCTTGGTTATTGCTGCTCCTGCAGGTGTTCAACCACAAACAACTGAACATTTATGGTTATTACGAACAATGGGTGTTAAGAACTTATGTATTGCTGTAAATAAAATGGATGCTGTTGATTATAAAGAAGATAAATTTAATGAAGTTAAAAAAGGTGTTGGAGAATTATTAACACAAGTAGGTATTAATGCTGAACAAACTACTTTTATTGCATGTTCTGGATTAAAAGGAGATAATATTGTTGAAAAATCAAAAAATATGGATTGGTATAAAGGACCAACAATATTTGAACAATTTGATTTATTCCCTAGTGTTGAATTACCAACTAATTTACCAATGAGAATGCCTGTTCAAGATGTTTATGAAATTACAGGTATTGGTACTGTTCCTGTTGGAAAAATTGAAACAGGAGTTATGACTCTTGGTCAAAAAGTTAAAGTGTTGCCTGGACGAACTGGAGATGGTATTGACGGTGAAGTTAAAACTATAGAAATGCATCATGAACAAATGCAAGAAGCTCAAGCAGGAGATAATGTAGGTATTAATGTTAGAGGAGTAGGTAAAAAAGATATTGCAAGAGGGGATGTTATTTGTGAAGCTGCAAACCCAATTCCAATTGTTGAAGAATTTATTGCACAAATTGCAGTTATTAATCACCAAACTGTATTAGCTAAAGGATACACGCCTGTATTCCATATACACACAGCTCAAGTACCTTGTCAATTTATAGAATTAATAGAACAAATTGATCCTAAAACTGGTGAAGTTATTAAAGAAAATCCTGATTTCTTAAAAAATGGAGATGTTGCTAAAGTTAGAGTTAAGCCTCAAGGAAGATTAGCTTTAGAAACTCAAAAAGACAACCCATATACTTCAAGATTTGCAGTTAGAGATGCAGGTGCAACTGTTGCTGCTGGTATGTGTATTGAAATTACTAAGAAGAAATAAGTCTAAAAAAATGATTGACTTTAGAGAATAGTTCTAAAAAATTAAGATGACAAATGAACAAAATATGTCTGATGTCTTTTCTAGAAATAAGATTAAATTAGAAAGATTACTTAAAGAAGTTAATTTAACCCCTCAAATGAAAGAAGTTATCCAAGTATCACTAGATTTTGCATATGCTGCTGCATATTCTTTAAAAACTTGTGAGAAGGATGAATCTGATTGTAATGCTCAAATATATATTCAAGGTTATGAATCTGTGAAAAGGTTAATTGATGAAAAGAAGACTTCTGAACCTCAATAATTCTTAAATACCTATTATAATTTAATAATTCATGTTAGGAAGTGAATTATCTAAATCAGATGTTGAATCAAAATTAATTGGAAAAGGAGATTTTGTGAACATTGATTATTTAAGCAAACTTTTGAATGAAAAACTTCATAGAGATACTAAAAAATTTGTTTATTTGAAATTAATAGAGATTTATGATAGGAAAAAAATGTTTAATGATGTTGCAAAAATGTATGAAGGAATTGCAAAAATATCAATTGCTTTTTCAGAACAAATAAAAAACCACTTAAATGCTACTCAATATTATATTAAGGCTGGATTTTTTGATAAAGCAAATTATTCTATGAGAAATGCTTTAAATGAAGCTAATTCTGTTGAAAGAGAAGAAATTAACTTTTCTGTTAAAGAATTTTATAAAAAACAAGCAGAAGAACATGAAAGAGAACTAAAAAGAAATCATGCTGCAAAAATATACGAGAAACTACTTGAAATGAATATAACAGACCAAGAAAGAAAAGAAATCAAAGAAAAATTAATGGAATTATATGAAAAATTAGGAAGATTAAAAGAATTTTATGCTATGAAAAAGTTTGAGGAAAAAGAATTTAGACTAAGTCCTTAAAGTAAATTTTTGTCCATAAACCGTCTATAAACTTTTCTAATCAAATAAACAACAGGAGGTAAATTTAAAAAATGAAAAAACCTAATAAAGATATAAAAAAAGAGGATGAAATGGCTAAGAGAAACAATGTAATTGATGGATGGGGTTTAATAATTTTGATTATTGGATTGGCAATGAAATTTTTAAGTCAAGATAATAATATTGCTAATGTGGGATTATTACTTATAATTGTAGGAGTTATAAGAATCTTTTATGTCTTAATTAAACATGGATAAAAAATTAACTTGGAGCGTTGTTGTATTTTTATATGTAAGAGCTATTGCTGGACTCATAATTATCTTTTATCCTTTTCAGCCGACATACTTAAACGCTATCTTATCTACAATAGGGGCGTTAATTTTATTTACTTCGGGTTTAGAGATAAAATTCTCACACATACTTAAATCAGTAACCAAATCGTAAAATTAATTAGAATATCTCCCAATCACAGTCAAATTATAACACAAAGATTTTAATAACATTTCATTATCCTTTGCTGTGTCGGTTTTTGTTCGCAACCAATTAGTAAGTTTCTTTTTCATAACTGAAAAAACAGATTCAACTAAAACCCTATAACGATACGATTCATGCCAAATTTCCTCTTCATTTTTATACAGATGGAAAGCATCACTCCATGCTTTACTCTTTGGATGTTTACCTGTTATATTTGATTTGAAATCAATAAAAACTTCCTTTATTCCAAGTTCCTGACATAAAGAATAATTATCTTTGCTTAAATAACCTGCATCAGCGAGACATTTTTCGATAAGAAAACCATTTTTACAAACATTAGAAACAATCTCATTAAACATAGGACAATCATGT
The DNA here is from genome assembly GCA_023144035.1 of Candidatus Pacearchaeota archaeon. GTDB lineage: Archaea > Nanobdellota > Nanobdellia > Pacearchaeales > GW2011-AR1 > JAFCEV01. The sequence goes on from JAGLGM010000003.1 coordinate 64,376, forward strand.
TGAGTTCCATGAGTTGGAATAGCATAAGCAATTATTTTGCTGTTTGTTAAACAACCAATATGTAACTTTTTAGTTTTGGTTAATGAGGGGGCAGAAGGATTAGATTTTGGTTTATTTGAATAACCCCCAACATACATTTTAAGTCCGAACCAAGTTGAGTCTATAGCCAAAGTATTTTCCTGATTAAGAAAAGGCATAGCAGAAATTTGTATTAATTTGCTTAACTTTTTTGTTAAGGTCTTGTCATTCATATATTTACTTAAAGTGCTTCGTTTGGGTATTGATGAAATTACACCTAAACTTTTTGCTAAAAGTAAGTCTGATTGAACTCTACGATAAGAAAGACCATTCAAAGATAGGATTAATAATGATTTGAAAATATCATTTAAATTGAATCTTGGTCTTCCTTCATATTGAGGCATGTTCAAAACAGCATTATCAATAAATTCAGAGCAAATTTTTAGAAATCTTGCTCTTTCAGTTTCAAGGTAATTTTCTTGTTTTTTAAGCACAGGAAGTGTAGTAGTCATTGTCATTTTATATATATTTAGACTGAATATTATTAAATAATAATGATATAAAGGTATATAAATGTATCTATTTTTGATAATATATAGTCTGAACATTATATTAATTAATAATAAAAAGACTGAAAATGATTAAAAAAACCAAAAGTTTATATAATAAAAAGTCTAAGTATTATAGACTAATAATGAAAATGAAAGAAAAAATCAATCCAGATGAGAGTATAATGTTTCTTAAAAAAAAGATAATAGACGCTTTAGGAGAGAGCAAAGAAGTAAGAGAATCTAAGAAAGTATTTTTCGACAAAAAAGCAAATCAATTTTCAATCAAAATCCCAAAATCTTTAGCATTAAAATCAGGTCTTAATGATTCCAGTATTTTTGATTTAGTACTTAAAACAAAAAAAGATGAAACATTAGACAAAATTAAGAAGTCAAAATTAGTAATTTTCTTAAAAGAAAATGATAACAAACAAAGAGAAAATAGTAGTTAATAAAAAAGCTATGGAAATACTTAAAAGTATTCATAATAGCGAAGGGTCTATGACTGCTAATAAGATATCAGAAAAAACAGGTATTGCTTATGTTACTGTTCAAAAATATCTTAAAGCATTAAAAGAGACGAAGTTAGTTGTTCAAAAAGAAAAGGGAGCAAAGAAAAAGAAAGGACAAAAGAGTAAGAGTATCCATTATAGTTTGAATTATAATTATCTTCATTCAAAAGAAATTTAAAAATAAAAATTAATTTGGATTTATTCAACTTGGTCTATGGTTGTTGTTACTGTATAAGTTCCAGTTTCCAACATACTATCTAATTCATATGAAACATAAAGTCTTACCCAATTCTGAGAGGTAGCATTCTCATATTTTCCTGAGAGAGTTATTGTTTCACCTTCTAATAAAATATTGTAAAAAAGGTTAGGTTCATATTCATATTCATAAACTACATTTATTCCGTCAGGAGCATCATTAGATACTGTAATAGTTATAGGAAAGTTTGCATCATTTTGTATTAAAACATTTTCCCCTGTTCCAACAGTTTCTCCCGCCATTGCATCAAAAGTATATGATAAATCTCCTGTAACTGTAATTGGTTGAATTACTTCAATATCTGCTGTTATTTGTGCATAATAAAGCATTAATCCTGCCTCAACTACTGTTAAAATAACTCCAACAATAATAATTGCTATTAAAAATTTCTTATTCATTTTCGCTTATTTAACCTCCCTTTCAACTTTATTCATTTTAAGAATGTAATCAGTTTAGTTAATGGGGAAATCCCCCCTCTTACAATGCCTTTTAAGAAAGGTTTATCTCTAATAAAATCTGCAATTGGAGGACTATTATTATAATAGAAATTAACAAATCCTTTTCCAAAAGAATTTTTTAGCAAGTTGTTATCTCTCCAATATCTTAAAACCCTGACTTGTTCGCTATCTTTACCATAACAAGCAGTTGCTATAAAACAGCCTTTAGTCTTAATCCTCCTCGTATGCCCTCTCACTTTCACATATTTATATCCCATTTTATACCTTGTCAAATATGACAATCTGTATATTTAAATATTTCGGTAATATAAACAATATGACAAAGATTGACATACTCAAATTAAAGAATGTCTTTTCTGCATTAGCTAATGAAAAAAGAATTAGGATAATTGAATTATGTTCTCAAAAAGGAAGAACGGTAACAGAATTAAGTAAGTTATTGAAACTAAATTATAGTATAACTGTTGAATATACAAGTATGTTAGCTAAGGTAAATCTTGTAGAAAAGAAGCGTAATAAAGATAGAACAGTCAGTGTAAAGTCTTTAATTAAACTGAATAATTGTGGAGAGATTAAAAAAATTTAATAGACAGTTTATGGACAGAAAAGACTTTGTGGACTTAGTCAAGAATTTAGTAAGCTTTAAAAACCTACTCCGGTTCTAATTTATATTAGAAAGATACAATAGATTATTATTAATCACGATCACAATTAATTTCAGATTTATACTTTGTCTTTGAGGGTGAACTGACATAAGTCAGTTATTTTTCTAATAAATTAAATTAAATAGGAGAAAAAATGGCAAAAATAAGTCCAGTATCGATAAAATACATGATACATTTAACTTTTATAGCCGAAGGTGCATTAGAAAAACCAGATGTAATTGGTGCTTTATTTGGTCAAACAGAAGGTTTACTTGGTGCTGATTTAGAAATGAGGGAATTACAAAAAGAAGGAAAAATTGGTAGAATTGAAGTTGATTTAGAAAGAAAAGATAGAAAAACAACTGGAAAAATCAAAATTCCTACTGCCTTAGATCAATCAGAAACAACTTTAATTGCAGCTGCTGTTGAAACTATTGAAAGAATTGGACCATGTGACTCTCAAATTGAAGTTGAAAGAGTTGAAGATATTAGAGGGAGTAAGAGAGATTACATTGTTGAAAGAGCTAAAAAATTAATGCAAGAAATTGAAGGCTCAACAGATTCTAGAGAAATTTCAAATGAAATTAAAGATTCTAAAAAAATTGCTGGAGTTTCAGAATATGGAGATGATAAACTTCCTTGTGGAGATCTTTCTGGAAAAGAAGTAATTGTTGTTGAAGGTAGAGCAGATGTTATTAATTTATTAAGAAATGGCATTAAGAATGTAATTGCTATGAATGGTACAAAACTTCCTGATTCTATTAAGCAATTAAGTGAAGAAAAAGAGATAACTCTTTTTATTGATGGAGATAGAGGGGGAAAATTAATTGCTCAAAATGTTATGGATAATGCAAAAATAGTTTACATTGCAGTAGCACCTGACGGAAAAGAAGTTGAAGAATTAACTGGAAAAGAAATCATCGCAAACTTAAGAAAGAAAGTTCCTGCAAAAGATTTCTTTTCTAAGGTTTCTTTTAAAGCAAGGAATGCTCCTTTACAAAACTCTGATACAAAAAAAGTTGAAAAGTTTGAACTAAATGAAGATGATAAAAATAAACTTAAAGAAATTTCTAAAAAAAATCAAGGTTCTGGAAAAGCAATTCTTTTAAATGATAAATTAGAAGAAATAAAATTAATTTCAACAAGAAGTTTAACTAGTTTTTTAAGAAGAAATAGATTAAATCCTTTAGCAATAGTAATTGACGGTCTTGTTACAAATTCGATTATTCAAGTTGCAGAAGAAATTAATTGTAAAGTTTTAGTTGCTAGTAACTTTGCAACAACTGATACAAATATTCAATTATTAAGTTTATGATTTTTAGAAAGATTTTTATATGAATTATTTATCTGGAAAGAATGGTAAACAAAAATAATGAAGAATCTGTAAGTGATAATTTCAAAGAAGCAAGAGGATTTGTTAAGAAGTGGTATGATTTAAATCTCACATTAATTGAACAAGTTGAATTAAAAAAAATTGTTGAACACACAACCAACATTTATATTAATGATAAAAAAGAATATGGAAAAAAATATAGTAAATGGCAAATAAGACCTTCTCTAGAAGCTATGTATATTTTTATGAACAAAAACTATGGTACTCAAATTACAGATTATGGTAGTTTATATGAAATTAACTATAAAAGGAATCAAGATATGAATGAAAAAGGATATGACTCTTTTCCAGAATTTTTTAAAAAGATGCAAGAAGAAATGCACTTCCCTTAATTCTTTTTTACAAACAAGTCACTACATGTAACTAACAATTAGGTATTTAGTAGTAACTATTAAATTACAACAGATAGTAAGATTTATAAATCAGAATATATGAATATAAATACAGAAAAAAATTCTGTATTAATTAAATAAAAATGAACACAAAAATGAACACAAAGAACCTTATGGTTTCTTTCTGTACTATTGCAATTGTTTTATTCTTAGTAGCTTTTGTTAGTGCTGCTGAGATAGCCACAATTGATTCTGTAGAAGTTAATGGTGTTGATACAAACGGATATAATGTTGCTGTTATTGCTGGTAATACTTTAAATATTGAAGTATTATTCACTGCTCTGTCAGATAATTCTAATGTAAGAATTGAAGCAGAACTTACAGGAACTAAAGTTGATGTTAGTGAAAAAACTGCATTCTTTGATGTTGAAGCTGACAAGACCTATCCAAAATCTCTTGAGTTAACTCTTCCTTACGAACTTAAAGATGTTCAAAGTGGAGATTTTAATCTTAATGTAAGAATTTGGAATAGTGAAACTGAGTCAGAATATAGCACTATTTTAAGAATTCAAAGACCTTCATTCAATGCAGATGTTATGTCTATAGAAGTTAGTCAAACTGTTGTTGCTGGTGAAATGCTACCAGTTGATGTTGTATTAAAGAACATTGGTTACAATGATCTTGATGATACATATGTTACTGTAAGTATTCCTGCACTTGGTATTGAAAAAACTTCTTATTTTGGAGATATTGTATCTTTAGAAGATAATGACAATGATGATTTTGCTAAAGGAAGATTTTATTTAAGAGTTCCATACGAAGCTCTTGAAGGAATCTATACTATTGAAGTAGAAGTATCAAATGATGACTTAAACGTAATTGAATCTGAAGAAATTATTGTTAAAAATGATTTCTCAGCTGGAAACTTAATTGTAAATAGTTTTAGAAAAATTGTAGCAACTGGTCAAGATGCTGAATATAGTTTCATGATTGTAAACCCAACTAATCAGTTAAAGGTTTATCAAATCGTTACTGAATCTAACAGTAATCTTTATACAAATGCTAACACTGCTGTTATTGCTGTTCCTGCTGGAACAAGTAAGACAGTTACTGTAACTGCAAATGCTGTTGAAGAAGGTGAACACACTTTTAATGTGAATGTGCTTTCTGGAAACAACCTTGAAGGAGTTATTACATTTAGCCTTAATGCTGAAGGTAAACAATCAAACTCTATCGCAGTTTTAACAGTTATTTTAGCAATAGTATTTTTAGTATTACTAGTTGTTTTAATTGTATTACTAGGAAAGAAACCCCAAAAAACTGAAGAATTCGGAGAAAGTTATTACTAATTCCTTTTTTATTTTTACTTTTTTTTAGTACTTTCTCCCTTTTTTATATTAATAAAATAAATATAATTTATAATAAAATGACAAACGAAAACTACAACGAAAAACAACCAGAATATAATCCTAAAATTGATTATGAAGATGATAATACTTTAGAACAAGTAATTAATTCTTCTAATTCTTTTCCAATGACTGAGGAAGTAAAAGATTGTATAAGAATGGTTGATAGAGAAGCTAAGAGAATGAGACAAGAATAATTTTTAAGCTAATCAAACAAATGGGACAAATATAAAGCCTTTTTTAGATCTCTTTATCTTAAAACCACCTCTTTTTCTTTCTATAATAACTAAATTTTGATTATATCTTGGACCAACAGGAGCTACAATTAATCCTTTATCTTTTAATTGAGATAAAACCTTTTTAGGAATAATTTCACAAGCAGCACTTATTAATATTTTATCAAATGGTGCTTTTTCTTTAAGTCCTTGCTTTCCATCTTTATTATAAACTTTTATATTTTTGTAATTTTTAGTATTTTCTTTTGATTTTTCTGCTAATTCAGGTATAATCTCTATCCCATAGATTTTTCCTTTCTTGCCTACAATTTCAGATATTAGAGCTAAAACATAACCACTTCCAGAACCAAGTTCTAGAACTTTTTGACCTAATTTTAAATCTAACATCTCTAACATAACTGCTATTGTATATGGTTGAGAAATTGTCTGTGCTTTTCCTATTGAAAGAGGTGCATCTTCATATGCTCTATCTTTTAATTGATTTGAAATAAAATTCTCTCTTTTAACTTTTGAAAAAGCATCTAAGATATTCTCTGGGAAATTCTCTTGTTTTAGATGTTCTATAAGTTGGGGTTTGTTCATTTTAAATCTTTAAACTAATTATTTTCATTGCAAATTTTTATCTTTTGAAACATTTATTACACTCCAAATATTCTATTTGTTTTTCTTTTCTATTCCACTTAACCACATTAACTTTTTTTACCTAACAAATTTGTCTTTCCTACTTTAATATATCTTCCTTTGCCAATTGGAAATTTCATCTTTCCAAAATAATTTGCTCCAACATAGGTTTTATCTTTATTTAATTTTATTTTAAGATTCTCTCCACAAATTACACAATCTCTTTTAATAACATTATTCAATATCTAAACTTATTTTAATTGCCAAATCAACTTGAGACATCAGATAAGGATTTAGCTTTGAAATTCTTTTTTTAATCATAGATTTATCAACTGTTCTTAATTGATTTAATAAAATATTTGAATCTAATTTGAGTTTTGAATCTTTTTTAGATAAAAAAACATTTGTGGGAAAGTTTTTTGTAAAATTTCTTGAAGTTATGGCAGCAACAATTATCACAGGACTATATTTATTATAAAGATTATTTTGTATAACAATGGCTGGTCGAATCCCTCCTTGCTCTGAGCCTCTAACTGGTTCAAAATCAACAATAACTATGTCTCCTCTAGAGATCACCTTCCCACTCCCACTTCGAAAGATCTTCCATTGCTTCAAATTCTTTTGTTATCTTTAAATTTTCTTCAGCCATTTCTTTACATCCTTCAATCATTAATTCTTTTCTCTCTTCTTTCTGAATTTTTACTGACTTTATTAAATTAAGAATTACTTCTTCATAACTTTGTCTTGGAGATTTTTTGTAAGAGTTAAGTGTTTCTTTTACTTGATTACTTAATTGAATTGTAGATATCATAATTCTATAGAACAACTATAGTATATAAATTTTTAGTTTGAAAATTAAATCTTTAAACTAATTACTTTACTAATACCATCATGCATTATGCGAAATATGGTTTATGAGCATTCGTGAAACGATTCTGAAAGAACTATGCGAAGCGACTATGTCTGCGAGCATCCTATGAAATAGGTGCATGAAACAATTATATTTTAAGACTTATAATTTTACTAATACCATCATGCATTGAGACTCCATAAAGATTTGTTGCGTTTGATATTACCTCATCATTGTGTGTAATTACAATATATTGTCCTTTTTTCATATATTTTTGGAGAAGATTTGCTAAACGTTCTGAGTTTCTTTTATCTAATGCTGCGTCAATTTCATCAAGAATATAAAAACAATAAGGATTTAATTCTTGAATTGCGAAAATTAATGACAAAGCTACTAACACTTGCTCCCCTCCTGAAAGAGACCTAACATCAAAGTATTTTCCATGACCTGTTTTAACAATTATATTAACCCCTCCATCAAAAGGATCTTTTCTATTTTCTAAATCTAATGAAACTTGTCCTTTTGTGCTTAATAAAGTAAAATTGCTTGAAAACTTTTCATTTAATTCATCTAATGTTTTCAAAAAAACCTTTTTCTTTTTAATATCTATTTCATGAATTATTTTTAAAATTCCTTCTTTTTCTTTTGTAATAATTTCTGATTTATCTCTAACAGAATCATATTCTCTTTTTACAGAATCATAAACTTCCAAAGAACGCATATTAATAGATCCTATTCTAGCCAACATGTCTTGTGTTTTTACTAATCTTTCTACAAGATTCTCTCTTTTTGATTTTATAACTTGAATATTTTTAAATTCTAATAATTCTGTTTCGTGATTTTCAACAATCGCGTCTACTCTTGCTTTATCAATTTTAAAATTGTTTATATCTTGTTCAATATTATAAATAATATTTTTTTTATCTGATAATTCATATTCATTTTCTCTTATCTTTTTCTGAAAATTATCTTTTTCTGAAATTAATTGTTGAAACTTTTTACTTAATTCTTCTTCTTGTTTATTTTTTTTCTCGAGAATTTTTTCTTTTTCATCTATAACATTTTGAACTGCTTTTATTTCTTCATGTAAATCTTCTTGTTCCCTTAATAATTGCTTTAAGGATATTTTTGACCTATCTAATTCTCTTTGTTTAAAAGATATTTCAGAATCAACATCTTCCTCGTTTCTTAAAGAAATTTCTTGAACTTCTACTCTTGTAGTTTCATATTTTTGCTCAATATTTTGATTATCTTCAAAATTCCTTTCAAGCCTCTTTTTTATTTTATCTAATTCTGTAAACTCTTCTTTTGTCTTTTGAACTCTTTCTTGAATTTCTTTAAGTTGTTGTTTCTTTTCTCCTATATTTAAAAGTTTCATTAAATCAGATTCTCTTTTTGAGATTTCAGAAGTTAGTTGATCTATATCTTGTTTTATTAAATCTTTTTTATTATGAATATTTACTAATTCTTTATCTGATTTTTCAATATCTAAATTTAAATTATTTAACCTTGGTAAAGTGTCTTGATTTATTTCATGAACATGTGCTTCTGTTATTTTGCTCTTACATATTGGACAAACATCCATTTTAGAAATATTTTCAATTAATTTGTTTTCTTTGTCAATTTCATTTTCATTTGCAGAAGATATTCTTTCTAATTCTATTTCTCTTTTATTTATAGAATCTAAAATTTCTTTTCTTTGTGCTAAAGATAATCTTAGAGATTCTACTTTTGTTTTATTAGTATTTTTATCAAATAATTCTTCATAAAGAATTTTCATTTGTCTTAATAAAAATTCAGATTCATTTTCATAATTCTTAAGGAGAGATGTTTTATCTTGAAATCTTTCTTTAATTGATTTTAATTCAGATTTAGCCATATAAAATTTTTTTCTTTGTTCTTCTAATTTTTCTAATTCTTGTTTTTTTAATTCAACTTCTTTATCTTTAAGTGTTTTTTTAGAGCTTGAACTTTTTGATACAGTTTTTTTTAAATCTTGAATATACTCTTCGGTTTCTTTAATAGTTTCTTCAAATTCTTGTTTTTGTTTTAATAGAACTGAATGTTTACTTCCATAATTCTCAGACCTTACACTTAATCCTGCAAGTTCTGCCCTAATATTTGCAATTTCTTGATTAAGTTTTTCTTGTTCTAATCCAGTTGATTCTTGAATAGTTTTATTTATGTAATTAATTTTTGATTCAAAATTTTCTATATTTGTTCTTAAAATTATTATTGACTTCTTAATTTTATCAATTTCTTTATTCTTTTTAGCAATCTCTTCATTTATCTTTTCTATTTCTTTTTTATTTTTATTTATATCATATGAAATTACACTTGCTTTCAATATCTTCACATCTTTCTCAAGTTTCTTAAATCTTAATGCTTGTTGCCTTTCTTTTTCTAAATTATTTAAATAAGCTGTCCTTTCTCTTAATATTGCTGCAACTTCTTTTAGTTTTTCCTCAGTTTTATTTAATTCTTTTAGTGATTTTTCTTTTCTTGATTCATAAATAGATATTCCTGAAACTTCTTCAAGTATCTTTCTTCTATCATCAGGATACATTCTTACAAAATTTTGAATTTCGCCTTGAAGAATTATATTAAAACCATTAGGATCAATTCCTGCTTGAGCAAGTAATCCTAAAACTTGCTGTCTTGTTTTTGTTTCATTATTTATCTTGTAAATGCTTTGCCCATTTTTTCTGACTATTCTTTTTATAGAAACTTCATTTTTATCTATTGAAAAAGTTCTATTAGAATTATCAAAAACCATTTCAACACTTGCTTCTTTTGCAGGACTAGCTGCTTTTGTTCCTAAGAATATTAAATTCCTTGCTTTTGCTGCTCTCATAGATTTTATACTTAATCTTCCTAAAACAAAACAAAGAGCGTCTGAGACATTTGATTTTCCGCTTCCATTTGGACCTAAGATTACATTTATACCCTCTGTAAAAGGTATTTCTGTTTTTCTTGGAAAACTTTTAAATCCATGCATCACCAGTTTTTTTATATGAGCCATAAGGAAAAGAAAGAAGCTGGATTTTTAAAGATTAGGATATTAAAAATCTAATTTTTTTTGCTCTGATTTTGCTTGAGCTTTTTTCCAAGTAATCCAATTTTTCCTAAATATTCCACTATCTTTATGTTTGCTTACATTTTTTGTTAAAAACTTTGAAGTTGAAGGATCAGAAGTATAACCAGAACCTATTTCTTCTCCATACTTTTTCTTAAGTTTATCCATTTCTTTTTCCCTTGTACTTTTAGCAAGGATAGAAGCAGCTGAAACAGAAACATGGTTTTTATCTGCTTTATGTTCACATACAATATCTAAATTTGATAAATCTTTTACTTTTGTCATTAAAAAATCTCTCCACTTAATTATGCTTGTAGAAGGACAATCTACAACTACTTTTATTTTACAAGCTTCAGATTTATCTTTTAAAGATATTTCTTTATTTATTTTATTGATTATTTTAGCTGTCTTTATAGCTTCTAACATATTAAGATTTGTTCCTGAATCTTGTTTTTTATTTATTTCGTCTGCATCAGCTAATACAATTTCAAAACTTATTACTTCTTCTTTTATTTTTTGGGTTAAAAACTCCCTTCTTTTAGAAGTTAATTGTTTAGAATCTCTTACACCTAATTTCTTAAATTTTCTTGCAGTTTTTTCGTCAATTAAACAACCTGCTAAAACCATTGGACCAATTACTGGACCCCTTCCTGCATCATCAATTCCTAACTCTAACATGTGCTATAGAAAAACCTTTAGTTTTTTAAATTATTGTGTTATGTATTTGTTTTTGCTTATATTTAGGTAACTTGCGCATATTTCTTTAATTACAAACCCAAATATTATAAAAATTATAAACTCCTTTTATTTGCTCAACTAAATTCAAATCAGAATTTTTTATTAGTTTATCCATTCCTTTTTCAATATATTTTTTATATTTAGAATAATGTCCTGCTAGTATTTCATCAAACATAATTAAAGTTTTCTCAAGTTTGGAATTTGACGAAATAAAATCTATAAGAAAGGTCTTGTCAGAGATTTTTGAAATAATATTTAAGGTGTTTATTTGATCAAAGTAGTTCATAGTATGGATGCTAAACATTGCAACAGAATAATCAAAATGATTATCTTGATTAAATTGAGCCAAATGGATGGCTTCAAAGTCTAAATTAGAATAAATTCTTTTTTATTAGATTTTATCTTTTGATTATTAATATCTATTCCTAAACCAGAGTTTATCTTAGAGGATAATTCAAAAAGTAATCCTCCATTACCACAACCAATATCAATCACTTTAGAATTTTCAGAAATTAAATTATAAACTTGCGATATAATTTTTTGCTTCATATTTAAAAAATTAAGAATTAAAAATTTATTTTTCCTTATTATCAATTAATGTTCTTGGGACTTCAATCAATACTTCATCTTCACCAATTTTCTTCTCCAAATCACCAAGCCCAACATTATTCAATGATTCTTTTGGTAATAATTTCCCAATAATTAAATAAACATCTTTGTCTTTTTTTGATTCAAAGATAGAAGGACAAGCACCTATAACACAATGATTATTACTTGGAGTTATTTCTTTAAATCCTTCATAAATTGCAGGACAGGAAAGTATACCACACTTGTTTTCTTCAGGAGTTTTATCTTGGTAAATATAATTTATTTTCATTGTAATAATTAAATGATAACCAATTATCTAAATCTTCCCATTAAAAAGTCCTAAATTATTCAAAATAATCACAAATTATTTAAAGTAATATGGGTTTTGATTAATATGGAATTAAAAGAAATTGACTTCAAATTACTCAACTATTTATATCACAATTATAATGAACCTACATCAAAAATAGCGAAAAACACAAAAATATCAAGAGATAAAGTAGAATATCGTTTAAACAAATACATTCAAACAAAACTCATAAAACAATTTGTCCCAATAATCAATTATTCTGAATTAGGATTTGAAAAACAAGTTATTTTATTCTTGAAATTTGAAACGCCAAAACTAGCAGAAAAATTCGCCAAAACATTATCAAAAAACAAGAATTGTATCTCCTACGGAAAAATTCTGGAGAAATTTGACTTATATGTAAATGCAATTTTCAAGGACAATAATGAATTAGAGCAATTTATTTCACAATTATTTGAAGCAGAAAATAGATTGGCAAATTATCTTCTGATAAATCCTTCCTTTGCGGAGCTTTATCCTTTAAAATTCATCGACAATAAAGAAAAAGAAAATTATGAACTTTTAAATATTTCAAGTAAAAAAATAAATTTTGATAAATTAGATTTTAAAATATTAAAAGAAATTTCAATTAACGGAAGAATAAAACTTTTAGACCTCTCCTTAAAATTAAAGGTTAATACAACAACAATTTTTTACAGATTAAAAAAATTAAAAGAAAACAAGATAATCTTAGGAAATCGGATACAATTCAGTAATAAAATTTTGGGTTATAATTATGGAGCAATCATTTTAAATATAAAAAAATTTTCAGAAGAAAACAAGCAAAAAATAAAACAATTCACAAGAAACTCAAAAAACACTAACTCTCTAATTTTGAATTTGCAAAAACCAAATTCAATAATACAATTTTTCTACAAAGAAGAAAATGAAATAAAAAATGAAATAAGTAAAATAAAAAAACTATTTGAAAACGAGCAAATAGAAATAGAGTTAATTCATCTTGACGAAGAAGAATACATAAATGTCTTGCCTTTTCTTTGAATAATTTTCTTATTGAAAAATTAAATGGTTATTCACATTTTCAAAATCTTCTTTAAACTCACTTTGTTCGTTTATTAGAAAGCTTTAAAAGTTGATTCACATATGATTTATTATAGCGAGGTGGAGCAGTCTGGAGTGCTCGTCGGGCCCATAAGTAAATCCTTGCAGGATTTTTCATTCCTGCATAATCTTAGGATTATACGAGGAAACCCGGAGGTCGCGTGGTTCAAATCCCGCCCTCGCTATTATATTCTTGCAAAATTTGAACAATTCCTTATTCAGCCATTGAAAAGCTTTTATTAATAATCTTTAAAATTATACTTCTCAATAAATTCACCCTCTCAAACTTTCTTAATAATTAACCTTAAATACTATTAATTTATTCTATAATTATGCCCAGATCGCATAGTGGTTATTGCACCGGATTGCTAAGCACAGGACACCTCAACGGTTTCCTACCGCACTACCTTCCCTTAATGGATTGTAGAAGTTAACGCAAAGATCCGGACCCTTCGGGGTGCGTAGGTTCGACTCCTACTCTGGGCGTTTATATTTTTCACTATTTGTATTGTGACTCCTTTAGGCGTTTGTTTTTTCTTAAAAACAAAGGATTATAAATAATCCTTTATTAGATTTTTTATAAAAGATGGTGAATGCTATATGGGTTGCTTTGATTGGTATTATCTTCTTAATTGCAAATTACTTTTTATATGGAAAATATGTAGAAAATAAAATAAAACCTACTAACAAGAAAACTCCTGCTCATATAAATAAAGACAAAACAGACTTTTATCCTGCAAATAAATTCTTTTTATTTGGTCATCACTTTGCATCAATTGCAGGTGCAGGACCTATTATTGGACCTATCTTAGCTATTTCATATTTTGGATGGTTTTTTGTTGCTATTTGGATTGTATTAGGTACTGTTTTTATTGGAGCTGTTCATGATTATCTTAGTTTAATGATTTCTGTTAGAAATAAAGCAAAAGGAATATCACAAATAACTTCTAAAACTTTAAACAAAAAATCTGGAAAGGTTTTTGCAATAATGATTTATCTAACACTTTTATTACTTGTAACTGTATTTTCTGTCTCTGCTGCAGATAGTATAATTGCACAACCAAGCTTAGTTATTCCTATAATTGCCATATCATTTATTGCTGTTTTTTTAGGTTTAGCAGTATATAAATTTAAAAAAAATGTTTTAATCTCAAGTTTAATTGCATTGGTTCTTGTTTTCTTTTTTATGTGGGTAGGATATAAAATTCCTCTTGCTTTACCATTTACACTTCAATTTCAAAAATTATTTTGGATAACAATTTTATTAGGTTATGGTGCAATTGCTTCTTTATTGCCTGTTTGGGTTTTCTTGCAACCTAGAGATTATTTAAGTTCTATTCAATTAATTTTATTTTTATTTCTTGGGTTTGTATCAATATTTGTTGTTAGACCAGAAATGGCTGTTCCAATGATAATTAAAGGAAACCTTCCAATGTGGCCTATATTATTTATTACTGTTGCTTGTGGTGCAATCTCTGGATTTCATTCCCTTGTAGCTACTGGTACAACTTCTAAACAATTATCAAAAGAAAAACAAGGAAGATTTATTGGGTATGGTGGAATGATTGCAGAAGGTTTGTTAGCCCTATTAGTATTATTATTTGTTTCTACTCTTGCTTGGGATTCTGGGCCTTTAAACTTTTTGAATTCTTTAGATCAAGGGTGGATAATTGCATTTGGTAATGGTATAGGGAATATTGTTGGAAGCATAGGAATTCCTTTCTTAGGATTTGCAATTGCAAGTTTAATTGGTGTATTTATGGTAAATCAATTTATCTTAACTTCTTTAGATACTTCGACAAGATTATCAAGATTAGTAGTTGCAAGCACTTTTAAGAAAAAGATATTTCAGAAAAAATGGTTTGGAGTATTAATCACAATTATTCCTGCTTATATTTTAGCTGTTACAAATTCTTATACAAACATATGGAGATTATTTGGAAGTGCCAATCAATTAATTGCAGCAATAGCATTGATAACAATCTCTGCTTATTTTATTGAACATAAAAAACATATAAGATTCTTAATTATCCCTACAACCTTTATGGTGATTACTACAATTGCTGCATTAATTTATAGTTTATTTAATAAATCAGGATATCTTTTCACAGGGAGTTGGTTATTAGCCACTATCTCTATAATATTCCTTATATTAGCTGTAATTATTTCTTATGAGGGTTTTGAAATTATTAAGAAATATAAAAAGAGAATTTGAATTAAAAAATATAAAAAATTTAATTACTTACCTATTTCACTTGTTCTCTTATAACTAATATATAATTTATCTAAAATTTCTAAAGCTTTGTCTCTTTGTTCTGCTTTGCCCATTCCTTTCCAATCAATAACAGCAAAATCTACTTCTTCTTCTGTTTTCTCAATTGCTTCTTCAACCATTTCTTTTGTTAAAGGAAAAGCATAATTTGGAATTACATGAGATATTGCAACATTTGAGTTTAATTGTAATTTATTAAAATTAGGACAATAATGAGGACCTCCTATTGCAATTGCAACTTCATTATATGGATTTGATTTAAAATTTTTAATTGTCTCTGAAATTGTTTTTGCTAAAATAAATCCTGCTCTTCTATCTTCCCACTCTTCATGAGTTGAACCAATTTCAATAAAAACACATGGCTTGTCAATTAAAGGGCCGTGATGAGTACATTCTAAAGTTACTTTATATTTATCTTTTAATCCAGAAGAAATTACATTTTGATTTAATATTTCAAATAATTGTTTTTGAAATAATGCTGAGGTTTTTGATACTTTCTCACTTTCTCCACCTAATTGTGCGCTTCTCCAATTTCCAGGAGCATGAATTGATAATGTTTTTTCTTTTTTTTCTGATTTATGTTTTGAAGCAAAAATAATAAAATCAAATTGATTTATCTTTTCTAAATCAAGATTTTCTGTGTAAACTGTATGCTCTTCAACTAAATAAAAACTGAAATTCTCTTTTGGGAATTGAGATAACTGAGTAGTTATATTTACTCCTGCTTTATCTTTTTTACTTGCAATAATTAAATATTTTTTATACATCTAATTAAGAGTATTGATTTATTTAAATTATTTTGGTTAATAGATAATATGGGTTTGAAAAAAGTCTTTATTTCCTTTTTATAACTTTTCCATCTTTTATTATTGTTGAAGGATTTCCATTTAATTCTCCTTTATCTATAATAACATCTACTTTATCTAAAAGTTTCTTTGAAATTTCACTAATCTTCTTTGCAAAAGGCTCTCCAGATAAATTAACAGAAGTTGTTATAAATGGTACTTTTGCTTGTTCTACTTTTTTAGAAAAACTACATTTTGGAATCCTGATTCCAATAAATTCTGTATTAGAAACATGATTAAGAAAAAGAAGGTCTTTTTTTCTAAGGAGGATTGTATATTGGCCAGGTAAATATTTTTTTAAATTTACATCTATAACACAATTCTGTTCTATCCATTTAAGATTAGGAGCAATAACTGACAAGGGTTTATCTTTATCTCTTTGTTTTATTTGTTTTATTTTTTCAACAGCATCTTTATCTTCTGCATTACATCCTATTCCATAAATTGTATCTGTAGGATAAATAAAGATTTTTCCTTCTAAAATTTGTTTGACTAACTTATCCATAAGAAATTTAAAGCTTGCTTGTTTAAATAAATAATGCAAGAAATATTTAAATTATTAATAGGTGTAGCTTTTTTAGTGTTGGCTTTTCCTATTGGAAACATTTTAGCTAAAAAAACAAAAGAAGAATTAAAATCAGGTAAAAAATGGTTTAAAATAATTGTTTATATTAGTTTAATGGGAGGAGTTCTTGGAATATTCACTGGAAGTGATGTTTTAATGTTTAGTTTTTTCTTTATGGCACTTGTTACTAGTAGAAGTTTGAGAAAAGTTTGATTTAAGAATAAAAAAGTTTCAATAAAGCATATAAACCCTCTATTTCTCATGTTTCTATGTTATATTTAATAGGATTAGGATTAAATGTTGATGGAATATCTCAGTTTGGACTAGACATTGTCAAAAAATGTAAAAAAGTTTATTTGGAAAATTATACTGTAGATCTTCCCTATACTAAACACCAAGTAGAAGAAGTTGTTAATAAAAAAATAACTAATGCTGATAGGGAATTTGTAGAAGGTTTGAAAATTATTGATGAAGCTGCAAAACTAGATGTTGCGTTACTAATTTATGGAAGTCCTTTAACAGCTACTACACATATAACTTTATTGCAAGAAGCTAAAGCATCTGGAATTAAAACAAAAGTTATTTACAATGCTTCTGTATTTGATGCTGTTGCAGAAACAGGTTTACAATTATATAAATTTGGTAAGATTGCAAGCATGCCAGAATGGAAGCCTAAGGAAAATTATGAACCAGATAGTTTTATGAAAATTGTTCAAGAAAATCAATCAAGTAAAGCACATAGTTTAATTTTAATTGATATAGGATTAGAATTTCAAGAAGCTTTAGAACAACTTGAAAAAGCTGCACAAGCATATGATATTAAATTAAATAGATTAGTTTTATGTCAAAGATTAGGAACTAGAAATAGAAAAATATCTTATAAAACAATTGAAGAATTTAAAGAATTTTCAGGAGTTAGAAAACCTTATTGTATTATTCTACCTTCAAAAATGCATTTTGTTGAAAAAGAAGTATTAGAAGAATTTTAATAGAGATATTATTTAATTTTCAATTATTTTCTTCCAAGAATCCCAATCAATATGTGGTGTCTTTTTTATAAATTCATTTAACTTTTGTTTATAATTTTCTGATTGATAAATTCTTCTTGCTACATCTGGACCAGAAGGAATTCTTTCATGAAAATTGTTTTTTAATTTTATTACTTGAGTATCACCATTCATAAAATTTTTATGCTTTTCTGAAATAAACAAATTATTGTCATCAACTATTTTTCTGTCTCGTGTTCCCTTGAATGGATATTCATGACCTATTCTAATTCTTATAGCATGAGAATCTTCTATAAAATTTATTGTGTTCTTAACACTTTCTTCTGTTTCATTTTGATTTCCAAATATAAAATATGCAGTAGGGATAATTCCAGTATCATAAGTTAATTTCAAAACTTTTTTTGCAGTTTTGATATTTAATCCTTTATTCATATGTTTAAGCATATCTGGGTCCCCTGATTCTATACCATAACCAATTTGAGTACATCCTGCTTCTTTCATCATGTTTAAGGTCTCCTTTGCTTGTTTTTCATTATTATTTTTTAAAATATCTGTTGCCCTCCCCATAACAATCCAGTCAATATCTAAATTATTTTTTTGAATTTCATTGCATATTTCTTCAAGCCTTGTTTTGTTTGCAGTAAAATCTTCATCATGGAAAAAAACATAGTTTACGTCCTTTTCTTTTAATTTTTTTAATTCATCAATTACATATTTTGTTGAATGTGATTTTATATTTCTTCCCCAAGTGGATTTATTTGTACAAAAAGAACAATCGTGATAACAGCCCCTAGAGGTTACAATTGAACCAAGATTTTTTGTTCTTTTTGGAGATGGAGGAATTAAACTATATGTATCATAAAGCAAATTTTCCCTTAATGGTGAAATATCATCTAAGTTTTCAATTCTTCCAGAGGGCCCGTTATAGTGAAATTGATTATTTTCATCAATAAAAGCTAAGTTTTTAATTTGTTTTAGTTTGATTGAATTTTCTGAATTATTTAGGAAATCTACAATTGTTTTTTCACCTTCTCCTGTAAATGTATAATCAAAATCGCCTACAACATCTCGAATATTTTTTTGAGCATGAATTCCACCTAAAAGAGTGATATTATTTTCAGTTTTTATTTTTTGGGCTATATTTTTTACTCGAGGATATATTGAGCTAACTGAAGTAAATCCAACATATTTTGGATTTACATTTTTAATTTCATTAATAATTTCTTCATCTGTATGATTATGCTGTTGTAAAATTTTAACACCATATCCAGCAGATTTAATGGCTCCACCAACATAACAAAGACCTAATGGTTCCATTAACTCCTCAAATCCTTCTCTCCCTCCAATTCTTTTTCCGTCACCCATTTCTAGAGAAACTAGATAAACATCCTTTTTTGATTTCATTTTAATTATTTTTATAAAATTCTAATTTTCTCAAATTTATTTCTGAATTTTCTATATTTAATCGTTTTTTAATTTCTGAAAAATCTTTTGGTATTAAAACTTCTAACACTTCTCCCTTCAATCTTTTAAAATATTTTTTTGGGTTTTCTAACTTACGAGCACCTCCCCCAAGTGCTTCATGAATAAGATATATCCAAATATCTGATCTTAAATAAGCTCGATATTCTTCATTTTTCTCTTCCTTGAAATCAATCAATTTCTTTTTATTGTTTTTTAGAAATTCATATTTTTCTTTTATCATTCCAAATTCATCACACACTTTCAATGTTTCTTCAAAACAATTCCATTTAATATATAATTTTAAAGCTGTTTCTGAGAGATTGAGTTCTACAGCCTCTTTTGGCAAAGAATTTTCTAATAAAGTATTTTTTCCTGCAGATTTCTTAGCAAATTCAAAAGCTTCTTTTGGCATATTATTTCTTTTTAGAAAAGATTCTGCACAATAATAAGTTCCCGTTAAATCTCCTGCTTTTTCATAATATTCTAATGCTTTTTGAATAAGTCCATTTTTTTCAGCTAACCATCCCGCCTTGATATATCCTGTATCAGGATTTTTTCCTGGCCCATGCGAATCTTTTTCTGAGGATTTAGCATACAAAATCATAGCATTTCTAACATAACCCATTTCTTCTGTTTTAATTGCAGCAGAATTATAATCACCTATCTTTTCAAAGTTCTTAATTTCTTTTTTATCTCTTAAGATATTCCTTTTTTTTATAAATTTATCAATTAAATCTATCATCCTAACAATAACCTCTTTCCATCATTTATTCGAACATTATTTTTATTTGCAATCTTAATTGCTTGCTTATGATATTTTTGAATTTCTTCAATAGAAGTATTTGTCATATTTTGAATCCATAGTTTTTGCAACTCTCTTGTATCTTTTGGGAGTTTTCCTAATTTTCTTTCTAAATCTTTATAAATTTTCATTCCTGGCATAGGAAACATACATCTAACTCCAACGGAATCAATAATTCCAGCTTTCATAATTTTTTCCATATGGAAAATAGTTTTTTGTAAACTTTCAGAGTCTTCATTAGGAAATCCATAAATAAAACTTGCGTATGTTTTTATTCCAACATCTTTTAAATTTTTAACTGCATAAATTGAATCTTCAACTTTTAATCTTTTGTTTACTGAATCAAGTTTTTCTTGATCTCCAGATTCAATCCCAATGAAAACTTCTTTTACATTCAACTCTTTAATTATTTTTGTTGTTTTTTTATCTAATTCGTCAGCCCTTGCAAAAATTTTGAAATAAACTTTGTCTTTAAGTTCTTTTGGTTGAAAATCTCTAACTTGTTTTAGCCAACTATCTTCTTTATTTGGTTTTCCAGTAAAACTATCTGAAAAATCCCAAATCATTGTTTTTCCGTTAGGATCATAAACATTTTCTACATTTTCCCAGAATTTTTCTGGGCTTAATCTCCTTAATCCTTTATCAATTCTTGCGCAAAAAGAACATCTTTTTGTGTTTTTTGCATTTCCCTTTGGGCAACCTTTTTGTGATTCCATACCCACAAATTTTGTAAATCCTTGTGAATTATAAATATGATTTTTGAAATTTTTTTCATACTCTTCAGAATTTGTTAATAAATTATAATTAAGATTTGGAATTTGATTTAAATTAATTTGCTCACAAATTGTTTCAAGCTCATTTGCTTTGATTTCTTTATCATTTCTAAAAGTTAGATTTTTTATTTTTTCTAAGGGGGTGTTTGTTAACAATTTATAAAACGCTTGTTCTCCATCCCGTCTTATTGCATAATCTACTTCTGAATTTTCTTTTAATATTTTTTTATGGTTTATTGTTGAGTGGGGACCTCCAACTACAACTTGCACGCCTTTTTGTTTTGCATATTTAGCAATTTCCATTGAATTTAGATAATTTGCCCCAGTAATACTTAATCCTAAAATATCTCCATTTAACTTTTCAATAATTTCTTTTTGTGAAATTGTTTCTCCGTCAATTACTTCAATATCTAAATTTGGATTTTTTGATTTCAAATAACTTCCTAATTGAATAATTCCAATTGGGGGAATGACTCCTGTTGATGAAAGTTTAGATCCACCACTTGGGAAGACTAGTTGCACTTTTTTGTAATTTGTATCTATCATGGAATGGTAACACATAAAACATACTTATCATTTATACCTGATATATAAGGTTTAAATAGTCATTTCCCTTTGAGATTCTATGTGGGTTGCAAAGTTTAGAAATTGGCATAAGACTTGTCTAATTAGACCTTTGTGTGTAAAGTATCAGGTTACTGATTATGTTTATTTGTTAAATCATTGGGGAGAAAAAGGTAATTTTTATTATACAGAACTTCATATTCTTGAAGGTGAAAAGGAAGATGTTAAAGGTTTTATTAAAGAATTCAAAAAAGACAAATCCTTGAAAAAGATAGAAATTAATGGGAATCAAATTATCACTTTGAATGTTTTAACCAAAAAAAGCCATTCTCCTTATTCTCCTGTATTTGATAAAAAAATCATTTATACAAAGCCGGTTATACAACATATTGATGGATTTGAAACTTGGGAAATTGCTTCTTGGGATAAAGAAATATTAATAAAAATAATGGACATTCCAGATTTTAAAATGGAATTATTATCTATTAAAAAAATTAAAGGGGTAGATTTATTTTTGCCTCAAATTAGACCAAATATTTCTGAAAAACAAATGCATGCAATGAAAATTGCAATTAAAGAAGGATATTATAATTTTCCAAGAAAAACTGATTTAAATAAATTAGCAGTTGAATCTAAAGTTTCTAAGCAAACTTTCCAGGAGAATTTGAGAAAAGCTGAGAATAAATTGGTTCCTTTTTTAGTTGAAGAATTTTAATTAGATGTTTTTACAAGTCCATATTTTTCTAGATATAATGCTTTTTTTGCTCTAAAAACACTTGGGAGATCTAATTGAGTATAATTTACCCCATTCATTTCACACTAAGTCCTATCATTAAGAGATTCATGTAATAAAATATTAAATTCTTTTATTTCTTCTAAAGGTAATTTTTCTATTTTGTCATTTATGTGAGGCATATTTTTTATTATGAAAGAGTATTTTTAAAAATTTATATTCCATAGAATATCTTTAAAAATATTGAATTCTATTGATATTGTATGTATGATTTTAAAAAAGTTGAATCTGAAGCAAAAAAAATATTTCTAACTCATTAACACAATAAAATTAATATAAACATTTAAATATAATTTATTATTTTATATTATATGGACAACCTAACCATTCCTGCGTCCATGACATTAGAAAAAGGTATTTCTATTAAAAGATATAAATGGAAGTCCAAAAATAGAGAGAGCATATATAAGAAAAAATGTAGAAGAGCATTTATAAGATTTACATGTAAAAACTTTGCTTATAAAATAAAAAAAAGAAAAAAAGAAAAAAGACAAATTTCAATAAGTTTTATTGATGACTCTAATGTTGAAATTAAAAGAATAAAAAATAAAGGAATAAGTTTACAAGGATATGCTGGAAAACATCCTTATATTCAGATTGTTGTTAATAAAGCACTTCCAAATGATTTGTGGAGAATGTTTAAAGATTCTAACAAAAAAACATTAACTATTCCAGTTCATATTAAAATTAATTTAAGCGAATGGAAAGAATTTAATTTAACTCCAGATGATTTTCTTTTAGAAATTGAAAAAGAGGCAAAAACTCTTATGCAAAAAGCTCTTAAAAAAGGGTTCAAGGTAAACCATGCTTCAAAGGGAAGATCTCATGATCTTTGTATAATAAATCCTAATAATAAAGAGATTATAATTGCAATTTCTTCTCATACTGCAAAATCCCAAAGTAGAAGCAAAGAAAAAACCATACAAAAAATCTTAATGGATATAAGTAAAATGTTGTCCATATTAAAAGAAAACACAACTCCAGTAATCATAACAAAACCAATTAAATTTGAAAACTCTTGGTCTTTTACTACACATAAATATCTTGAGTTTTATAAAGAAAAATTTGGATTTAAATTTTTAACCACAGAATTTAAAAAGAATTGGGAAGATGATATTATAAGTGAACTATTAAAAATCTAAAATGTATAATCCACAAGAAATAGAAGAAGAAATATTAAAGTTTTGGAATAAAGATGAAACTTTTGAAAAATCTTTAAAAAAAACTGAAAAGGGGAAACCCTATATCTTTTATGATGGGCCCCCTTTTGCAACAGGCCTTCCCCATTATGGGCACCTGCTAGCCTCTGTACTTAAAGACATATTTCCAAGATTTTTTACTATGAAAGGGAGATATGTAAAAAGAAATTGGGGATGGGATTGCCATGGTTTACCTATTGAAAATGTTGTTGAAAAACAATTAAATATTAATTCAAAAGATGAGATTGAAAAAATAGGTGTAAAAAAATTTAACGAGGTCTGTAGAAAAAGCGTTTTGACTTTTGCTAAAGAATGGGAAAGTACAATTAATAGAATAGGTAGATGGGTTGATTTTAAAAAAGGGTATAAAACAATGGATACTCCTTATATGGAATCTTCATGGTGGGCATTTAAACAACTTTATGAAAAAGGTTATTTATATGAAGGAGAAAAAGTATTAATGTATTGTCCAAGATGTTCTACTCCTTTAGCAAAATCAGAAATAGCTATGGATAACTCATATAAAAATATTAAAGATTTAAGTGTAGTTATTAAATTTAAATTATCTAATGAAGAAGGTTATGCTCTAGCATTCACAACCACTCCTTGGACTTTAATTTCAAATCTTGCTTTAACAGTTCATCCTAATCTTGATTATGTTTATGTCAAAGACAAATTAGATAAGAATGTTTATATTTTAGCAAAAGATTTATTGAAAAATTTCTATAAATCAAAAGAAGATTATAAAATATTAAAAAAAATTAAAGGAAGGAATTTGGAAGGAAAAAAATATGAACCACTTTATAATTATTTTAAAGATACACCAAATGCTTTTAAGTTTATTTTAGGAGATTTTGTTACTTCTGATGAAGGAACAGGAATAGTTCATACTGCCCCTGCTTTTGGAGAAGAAGATAATTCTGTGTGTAGAAAATATAAAATTCCTCTTGTCCAACCTGTAGATGAAACAGGCCACTTCACAAAAGAGGTAAAAGATTATTCTGAGAAATACATTCATGATATTAATGAACAAATAGTTATTGATTTAAAAAAAGCAGGAAAGGTTATAATGTCTAAAAAAGTAGAACATGAATATCCTTTTTGTTATAGATGTGATACCAAATTAATGTATCGCGCATTACCTGCTTGGTTTGTAGACATTCAAAAAATAAAGAAAAAATTATTAAAATTGAATTTAGAGATAAATTGGATTCCTAGATTTTTAAAAGAAGGAAGAATGCAACACAATATTTCTACTGCTCCAGATTGGAATATTACCAGAAACAGATATTGGGCAACTGCAATTCCTATTTGGAAATCTAAATCAGGAAAAATTAAAGTTATTGGATCAATTAAAGAATTAAAAAAATATGCTAAAAAATTACCTAAAGGAGAAATAGATTTACATAAAGATTATTTAGATAAAGTAGAATTAAATATTGATGGGGAAAAATATACTCGAATTTCAGAAGTTTTAGATTGTTGGTTTGAATCTGGTTCAATGACTTTTGCACAATTTCATTATCCTTTTGAAAATAAAAAGTTTTTTGAGGATAATTTTCCAGCGCAATTTGTTGTAGAATATATTGGACAAACCCGTGCTTGGTTTTATTATATGCTTTCTTTATCAGCAATTCTTTTTGATAAAATCCCTTTTGAAAATGTTTTAACAACAGGAGTAATTTTGGCAGAAGATGGAAATAAAATGTCTAAATCTAAAAGAAACTTTCCAGATCCAAAAAAAATTATAGAAAAATATGGGGCAGACGCTCTAAGATTTTATTTATTACAATCTCCTTTGATGAAAGCAGATAATTTTAACTTCTCTGAAAAGGGTTTAGAAGAAGTATATAGAAAAATACCTCTTTTATTACAAAATGTGGGTAAATTCTATTTAGAATATAAAGAAGAAGAAAATAATCTTTATTCTAAGTCAGAACATATTGTGGATAAATGGATCTTGTCTAAAACCGAGAATCTTTTAAAAGAAGTGAACAAAGACTTGGAGAATTACCATACAATCCCTGCTTGTATAAAAATAAAAGAATTTCTTGATTCCCTCTCAACATGGTATGTTAGAAATTCTAGGGAAAGATTTTTAGAAGAAGATAAATATGCTAAAAGTACTTTAAGATATGTCTTAGAAAAAATCTTAATAATTTTTGCTCCAATAATTCCTTTTATTACAGAAGATATCTTTAGAAAATTAAATGGAAAACAAAAATCAATTCATTTAGAATCATGGCCTAAACAAAATCCAAAATTAATTAATAATTCTTTAGAAGAAAAAATGGAATTGGTTAGAAAAATTGTATCTCTTGGTTTGCGTGCTAGAGACAAAATAGGAATTGGATTAAAATGGCCTTTATCTAAAGCAATTATAAAGGGTGGAGTGGTAAAAAAGGATTTTTTTGAGCTTGTTAAAAAACAGCTAAATGTTAAAGATATTCAGTTAAAAAAAGGAAAAGAATTAGAAGTTAGTTTTGATATTTCCTTAACACCTGAACTTGAAGCAGAAGGTTATGCTAGAGAAATGTCTCGAAAAGTTCAATCCTTTAGAAAAGATTTAGGATTAAATAAAAAGAATAAAATAGATTTAGTAATAATTACCGACGACAAATTTAAAGAAATTCTTAAAATTCAAGAAAATCTTATAAAAGAAAGAACAAACTCAAAGAAACTTGAAATTGTTACAACTATCAAGGAAAGATTTAAAAAGAAAATTGACTTTAAAATAAAAGATAAAAGAGGTCAAATACTGATTATTGACTACTAAGAAGTAATCCCTCAAGGTTACTCTTTTAGCATAATAATCTTTAAAAACAAAAAGAGGTTAATAAAAAAATGATTGTAAAGGAAGAATTTTTAAGTCGGTTAAGGAAAATATTTGATTTAAATCTTTATGAAGTAAAAGTATGGACAGCATTATTATCTAGAGGAACCTCTACTGCTGGAGAATTAAGTAATATTTCTGATGTTCCAAGATCAAGAACATATGATATTTTAGAAAGTTTAGAAAAAAAAGGATTCATTATTATGAAACTTGGAAAACCAATCAAGTTTGTTGCTTTAAAACCAAATGAAGTTGTTGAAAGAGTTAAGAAAAATTTAATGGTTCAAGCTAAAGAAAGAACAAAAAGATTAGAAGTATTAAAAGAAGATGAAGTTTTAGAAGAATTAAATGGTTTATTTACTAAAGGAATAAAATTTGTTGAACCTTCTGATTTATCTGGTAGTTTAAGAGGTAGACAAAATCTTTACAACCATTTAGATATGATGATAAGAGATGCTGAAAAAACAATTACAATTGTTACAACAGCTGAAGGACTTAATAGAAAACTTGAAGCTTTAATGCCTAGTTTAGAAAAATGTAAAAAAAGAGGAGTTAAAATAAAAATTGCTGCTCCAATTGATAAAAATAATATGAAAGTTGCAAAGGAATTAAGAAAAGTTGCAGAAGTTAAAAATATGGATAAAATTAAAGCGCGATTTATTATTATTGATTCAAATCAATTAATGTTTATGTTATTAGATGATGAGAAATTTCATCAAAACTATGATATTGGAATTTGGATAAGTACAGAATTCTTTGCTCAGGCTCTTGAACAGATGTTTGAACTTGCTTGGAGAGAAATGAAGTCAGTTAAATAATAAAAGAGTGTGAAAGGAGGTAATGATGATGAAAAAATTTAATAAGAAAATTAAAAAATTAAATGTCTGGGATCTTAAACTAATAAAATTAAGTTCTATGGCTTTTATACTATTCTTAATAACTGTGTGGCCTGGATTACATGACTTAGTAATGAGAGTACATTGGGGATGGTATTTAGGAGTAATGGTTCTTTTAGCTATAAAGCCCATGTCAAGAGTTTGTAAATAAACTCTAAAAAATTTATTTATAATTTCATTTTTAGAATTAATTTAATAACCTCAATGGGAATTATGTTCATAAACAAAAAATCCAGGGGTAATCTTAATAACTTCGTATAAATATTGTTCTCTTGATTTAATTTCCCCACTTTCCAACAAAGAATTGTAAGCAGAGAATACATCTTTATGAATTATATGGGCATTTTCATCTTCAGATCCTGCATGGGCTCCAAATCTAAATATCTTTAAATCTTCTAATTTTAAATTTTTATTATTAATTTCAAGAGTTGCAATATCATAAAGATTACTTAATCCTGTTGCATAACCTTCATGAGAAAACCAAATATGACCATCAAAACTATTTGGTGTTTGTTCAGATTTATAAAATTCAATCTTTTTAAACAAACCTCCTCTAAAACCTCCTTGAACTATTTCTCCAGAATCTGATAATTTAGAATTATATGCAAGAACAATTTTTTTACCTATTAAATCCTTAAAAATACTAGAAAATTGTTTTTTAGTGTCAACAACCTCTATTAATCTTTTTTTGTTATTAATATCTAATTTACTTCTAATTGTATTCTGCATAAAAACTATTTATCTTCTTAATTTAAAAATATTATTGTTATTGAATATACATTAAGTTAAAAAAATATAAAAGAAAAATAAAAAATTAAAGTTATAACTTTAATAAAGCTAGTATTACACCTAGAAGTGTTGTTACAATTACTACCCAACCAGCAATTACATTAACAATACCTATGTAAGGCACGCTTAATGTTCCTCCGATTAGCCCAAATCCTACTGCAAGAGACACGATTACTCCTGTCAACCAAACAATAAAATTTAGAACTTGAGTTCCTTTTGTTTTTGTCTTTGCCATATCTACCTCCTTTTTATTTAATAGATAAACTTGTAAAATAAAAATAGTTTAAATAAGTTTGGATTGTTTATCTTTTCTTCTTTTTAGAAGTTTTCTTTTTTACTACTTTTTTCTTTACAGGTTTTTTCTTAACTTTCTTTTTCACTGCTTTCTTTTTCTTTGATCCTCCAATTATTCCAGAAATTGATGCTCTATATCCTATTGGTGCTTGATCTCCAATAAGTTTCATTTCTCTAGTTGAAAGATTTCTTGCTTTTTTAATTGAATCTCTTATATTTTTATCTAATCTTTGAAGTTCTGTATTTGTTTTCTTCACAGAACCTGCAAGAGCTCTTTGAGAAATCTTACCAAAGAAAAACCTCTTACACTCTAAATCAAATTCATTTAAAATAGATTGTTTTTCATCTTGTCTAGCCCTAATTAATTCTCCAGCTATAGTAAGATCTTTTTGCATCTTAACGAAAAAAGATTCATTCATCTTTCTTGTTTGTACCATTAAATTTTTACCTCCTTTTATCTTTATGATTTTGTTTAATTTAAATAAACATATTTAGTTTAAATAATTTTCTTTACATCTTTTCTAATAATTCAATCCCTAATAAATATGCACAATTTTTTATAATTTGTCTAAAAGCTTCTACTAAAGCTAATCTAAACATTTCTGATTCAGACCCTATTACTGGACAAGCATGATAAAACTCATTAAACAATTTAGAAATTTTATAAGTATAGTTTGCAATTATAGACGGGCTTAAAGAATTATAAGCTTTTGAAACTACATCTGGAAATTGTAAAAGCTTTCTAATTAATTCTATTTCTTGAGGATCTAAATTATTTACTTTAAATTTTTCTGAGCTCTCTGCTTTTCTTTGAATAGAACTTGCTCTTGCATAACTATATTGAATATAAGGCCCTGTATCTCCTTCAAATGAAACAAATTTCTTAATATCAAACACAATATTATTTTTCCTATTGTTTTTTAAATCCCCATAAAAAATTGCAGCAATTGCAATTTTGTGAGCTCTTTTTTCTAATTCTTTTTCTTTTATTTTTGGAAGTCTTTTTTTAATCTCTTTTTTTGCCAAAGATTTTGTTTCATTTAAGATATCTTTCAGAAATACACTTTTTCCTTTTCGTGTTGAAAACTTTTTTCCATCTTTACCTAAATAATGTCCATGCTCAACATGAATACAATTCTTTGCCCATTTATACCCCATTAATTCTAAAACTTTAAACACTTGTTTAAAATGTAATTTTTGTTCTTGACCAACTTCATAAATCATTTTTTCAAAATTATATTTGCTATGTCTATCTATTGCAGAAGCTAAATCTCTAGTAGCATATAATGTTGCTCCATCGCTTTTTTCAATAAGACAAGCTCCTAAATTATGTTCTTTAAGATTTACTATTTGCGCTCCTTCGCTTTTCTCTAATAATTTTTTTTCTTTTAGTTCTTTAATTATTTCTTTCATTTTCTTGTTATACATTGATTCTCCTAATTGTTTATCAAATTTAATTCCCAATTCCTTGTAGACTTTATCAAATTCTTCTAAACTATATTCTTTAAAAGTTCTCCAAAGCATTACATTTTCTTTATCTCCATCTTCTAATTTCTTAAATTCTTCAGCAGATTGTTTATCAAAAGATTTCTTATTTGATTTAACATAAATTTCTAATAAATGTTTAATTGGATTTTTTTGTAACTTTTTTTCATCTCCAAATTTTTTATAGCCTACTAAAAGCCTTCCAAACTGTGCACCCCAATCTCCAAGATAGTTTAAACGTATTGGTTTAAATCCTTGAAATTCACAAATATTTGCTATTGAATTTCCGATTATTGTAGATCTTAAATGTCCTATTCCAAAAGGTTTTGCTATATTTGGTGCAGAGAATTCTACAACAATTTTCTTTTTTTCTCCAATCTTACTTCTTCCAAAATCCTTTTTTTTAGTTATTACTTCCCAAACAAGTTTTTTAGCTAAACTTTTTCTATTAAAAAAGAAGTTAACATAAGGACCTGCAGTTTGAATATCTTCAAAATCAGTTGTAGGAGCATTTCCTATTTTTTCTCTTATTTCTAATGCTATTTGTTTTGGTTCTTCTTTTAATCTTTCTGCTAAAAAAAAACATGGAAAAGCATAATCTCCCATATCTGCTGTAGGAGGAACTTCAAGAAGTTTTTCTATCTCTTCATCTTTTAATTTTATTCTTTTTTCCTTTAATGCTTTTTTTAAAAGTTTAACCACCAATTCTTTCATATAATATCTAAATAAAAAAGATTAATAAATGTTGTTCTCGTCTTTTTTTTATGAAAACTCTAAAAAAAATTGAAAAAAAAATAATTCCTATCTTAAAAAAACATAATATAAAAAGAGCTGGATTTTTTGGAAGTTATGCCCGTGGAGAGGAAAAGAAAAACAGTGATATAGATTTATTGGTTAAATTAGAAAAACATTTGAGTTTGTTTGATGTAATTGGGATTAAATTAGAATTAGAAAAGGTTATTAAAAAAAAGATTGATTTAGTAGAATATGAAACTATTCGTCCTGAATTAAAAGAGATTATTTTAAAGGAAGAGGTGCTGATAAAAATATGAACAGGAATTACAAATTATTTCTAAAAGATATTAATGAAAGTATAGTGCAAATTGAAAAGTATACAAAAAATATTTCTGAAGAAAAATTTAAAAAGAATCTTCAGATACAAGATGCTGTTATAAGAAGATTAGAAATAATTGGAGAAGCAAGTAAAAAAATCCCACGTTCAGTTAAAGAATTAAATAAAGAAATTCCTTGGAAAAAAGTTTCATTGTTCAGAGATTTTATTGCGCATTCATACTTTGAAGCAAGTTTAAGTAGGATTTGGATAATCATAAAAGAAGATTTACCTAAAATAAAAGAAAAAATTAAATTTATAAAATTACTAT
Source organism: Candidatus Pacearchaeota archaeon (assembly GCA_023144035.1). Lineage (GTDB taxonomy): Archaea > Nanobdellota > Nanobdellia > Pacearchaeales > GW2011-AR1 > JAFCEV01. The sequence continues at coordinate 95,426 of JAGLGM010000003.1, forward strand.
GAAAAAATATGATTTAATAATTATAGGTGCTGGACCTGCGGGATTGACAGCTGCACTTTACGCTGCAAGATATAAAATAAATGTTTTAGTTATTGGTAAAATCCCTGGAGGATTAGTCGCAGAAACTAGTGATATTTGTAATTTTCCTTCTTATCCTGAAATCAAAGGATTTGAATTAGCAAAAAAAATGTTGGACCAAGTAAAAGAATTAAATGTAGAGGTAACAAATGAAGAAGTTTCTGATATTAAAAAAAAGAAAGTAGGTTTTGAAATTATAACTAATAAAAATAAATATGACTCAAAAAAAATAATCTTTGCAACAGGTTCTGAAAGGAAAAAATTAGGGATAAAAAGAGAGCAAGAATTAATTGGAAAAGGAATTAGTTATTGTGCAACATGTGATGCTGCTTTTTACAAAGATAAAGTTGCGGGAGTTGTTGGAGGAAGTGATGCTGCTTTAACTGCTGCTTTATTATTAGTAAAGTTTGCAAAAAAAGTATATATTATTTATAGAAAAGATAAATTCTTTAGAGGAGATAAAATTTGGATTGATAATGTTCAAAAAAGTAAAAATATAGAACCTTTATTTAATTCAAAAATTACAAAATTAATTGGAAAAGAAAAACTAGAAGCAATTGAAATTAATAATAAAAAAGAAATAAAAGTTAATGGAATTTTTGTTGAAGTTGGTGGTCTTCCAAATATTGATTTAGCAGAAGATTTAGGAGTTATAATAGATAAAAAAGAAATAAAAGTCTGTGATAAACAAAAAACAAATGTCAAAGGTTTCTTTGCTGCAGGAGATGTTACAAATAATCCACTAAAACAAATTATTACTGCTTGTGGGCAAGGAGCTATTGCAACTAATACTGCTTATAGGGAATTAATGAAAGAAAAGTAAGATTTTTAAACAAAATTCTATTCTAAAAAAGATGGTAAAAGTAAATAAAGATAATCTTGAAAAGGCTTTTGATAAAGAAGAAGCTGTTGAAATGCCAAAAGAAACAGAAGTAGGTTTTCATCAAGGAGCATTAAACACTTTGGTTAATGAAAGAAATGAATTATTTAAGATGATTCAAAATGTTGAAGCTGTTATGCAAGCCCATGTTAAGAGACTTGAAGAACTTGGTGTTAAAATGCAACAACAAAAAACCCCAAGCTCATAGTCCTCGTAAACTTTGGATGGTCGCAGACGTGGTCGCTTCGCATAGTTAATAAATTAACCAAATAAATTTGGATGCTTGCAGACGTGGTCGCTTCGCATAGTTAATAAATTAACCAAATAAATTTGGATGCTTGCAGACGTGGTCGCTTCGCATAAAGAACTTGGTGTTAAAATAAACAAAGCTCAATGAAAAAAAAGAAATCTAATAAAAAGTGGTGGATTATAGGAATAATCATAGTTTTAGTAGTAGTTATTCTTATTGTTATTCTTAAACTTGTAAATTCTCCAGCAACTAATCAAGGAAGCGGGGAGCAAATAGAAATTGTTCCTTTAAGTCAAGAACAGATTAATATTCTAGGGCAAAATATTTTATCTAGCGAATTTATTGCAGACCTTCCAAAAAATGGAGTTATTGGTTTACAATTTTATGATTTTGTGGACGGAGTGAGAATTTGGCAAAGCGGGTTTTTAATTGGACAAGAAGGGTTTTTAAGTTCTGGAACTCAAGATATGACATTAGTTATGCATACAAAATATATTTTTGATTTAAATGAAAATGATTTATGTGATGTTGTTCAATCTTCTAAAGCAAACGGTGATATGTGGGTTGAAAGTGAAATAAGTGATGCAAAATTGTTCCTTAAATATGCAAGCATGATGAAGTACAGAGATTGCTTTGGTTTCTAATTAGTAAGTTTTTTAAGCTATATTCTATTCAAAAAATTAAGCGAGGGTGCTGGAGTGGTCAAACAGGCAGCCCTTAAGGCACAGGAAACCAAGGTTTCCTACCGCACTACCTTCCTTTGAGTTTGGCTCAAGGCTGAGAGGTTTTGTAAAATGTTAGAAAGGCTGTAGCTTAGTGCTTACGCAGGTTCGAATCCTGTCCCTCGCATGTCTCAAACATTCTAAAATGAATAAAAAGACAAAACATATTCTTGCATTAAGTTTATTTTTATTAGGTATCTTTTTAGCAATTTATCCTTTTTTAGATTTAAAATTACAAGGATATTTAATAAATCATGAAACTGCTTTTATTGATAGAGTTATAGACGGTGATACTGTAGAAAGTAATGACACTTCAATAAGGCTACTTGGAATTAATACTCCTGAAAGAGGTGAAAAATATTATCTTGAAGCAAAAGAATTTTTAGAAGAGTTAGTATTAAATAAAACAGTTAGATTGGAATTTGGAAAAGAAAGAGAAGATAGATATGGAAGAACTTTGGCTTATATTTATATTGGAAATGAAAATATTAATTTGAAATTAGTAGAAGAAGGTTATGCTAATTTTTATTTTCCTTCTGGAAAAGACATTCATTATAATGAATTTATGGAGGCATGGGAAAAATGTAATGAAAACTTATGTGAAATATCAAGAGATGTATGTGCAAATTGTATTAAATTAACAGAGTTTGATTATAATAAAGAGACTTTAATCTTTGAAAATATCTGTAATTTTAATTGTGAATTAACATCTTGGGAAATTAAAGATGAAGGTAGAAAGAAATTTATCTTTCCTGAATTTACTTTAAAAAGTCTTGAAAAAATTAAAATAATTGTTGGAGAAAAAAGTGATGAAAATAATTTATATTGGGAAAATCAAAATTATGTTTGGACAGATTCAGGAGACACTTTATTCTTAAGGGATAGTTCTGGTGGCTTGGTCTTATGGAGGAGTTATTGAATGGTTCAACGCTCGGAGCGGGAGTTGAGAAAATGTTTTTATATTCTAATTCATTGTTTTATTTATGAAAAAATTAATTGCGATTGATATTCTTTTAATTCCTTCAATTGAAATTTCAGAAGAATCAATAAAATTAAGTGAAAGTATAGTAGATTCAAGAAACCAAATACTTCTTAATTCAAAAGATTGTTTACCACATATTTCGTTGGCAATGTTTTGTACGGTTGAAGAGAATATTAGTAAAATAAATAAAATTATACAAGAAATTATTCAAAAGTATAAGCCCTTTAAATTAAAAATCATTGGACTTAAAACAGGAGAGACATTTTCTGCTCTTGAAATTGAAAAAACTAATGAATTACAAAAATTTCATGAAGAAATCATCAGAAAATTGAGTCCATTCATGAATCAAAAAGCAACAAAGGAAGCGTTTGTTGAACCTTCCACAATCAATGAATTGACATTAGGATGGGTAGACAATTTTAAAACAACCTCTTGTTTTGAAAAATATTGGCCTCATATCACATTAGGTTATGGAGAAGTCAAAAAAACTTCAACAATCCTTGTTAATTTTACTTCATCAACAATTGGGATTTATCAATTGGGATTATTTTGCACTTGTAGAAAAAAATTAACTTCAATAGATTTGAAATAACTCCCAGATGGAGCATTTATCTAAAAAGATAATCTTAAATACTCATATTTCTCTATTTTTATGTAGACTAGATCAGCAGGTTAGTCCTCTGCTATTTGCAAATGGACTTTATGGCAGACTACGAGTAGGGCGTGAATAGTGCGTTGGAAAGTCTTTGTTTGGACGTTGACGTTTTGTCCGTTTTGATCTTGTAGATGCGAACTGGGTCAGACCTTGATCGGAGCAGCCCTAAACATTTATTCAGATGCTTGATGGGTCGCAGAACTGAGGAAAAATAAAGGTAGCTTTTTAATTATCTCTGAGCTAACTACTCGGTCTACACTAATTTCAAATCATTAAATTAATAAATTAACATTTCTTATTGTTTATATGAAAAAAGGTGGGCAGTTTTATCTTATTGCTGGAATGATAATTATATCTCTTATAATTGGTCTTATTGCAATTGTAAATTATACTAAAACAAATCAACCAATAATTATTAATGATATAAAAGAAGAATTAAAAATAGAAACTCAAAAAGTTTTAGAAAATGAAGCTTCGCAAGGAGGAAATCCTATGAACACATATGGAATAGATTATTCAAGTTATTTAGGAAGTGAGATTGAATTATATTTTATAAAAGGAAGTAATCCAAATATAGAAGTTACAAAATATATTAATGGTGATGATTCAAGTGTTACAGGTCTTACAATAGATGATGTTAATGACAAAATAATTTTTAATTTAAATAACTTTAATCATGAATTTGATTTAATGCCTATAGAAAATTTTTACTATTTAATCTCTCAAGAAATTAAAGGAGAATATTTTGTTGCAATAGGTTAAATGAAAAATAAAAAAGCTATAAGTCCTATGATAGGTTACATCTTATTAATAAGTGCAGCTATCTTAATGAGCGTCATAGTTTATACTTGGCTTAAAACTTATGTTCCTAACTCTGCTCTTGAATGTCCTGATACAACTTCTATATTTATAAAAAGCTATACTTGTGATTCAAACCAATTAAATTTAACAATTAAAAACAATGGTAATTTTAATGTTGCAGGATATTTTATTAGAATTGCAAATGTTTCTGGTCAAGAATTAGCTACAGTTGATTTGTCACAAAAACTTGTGGTGCAATTTGGAGGAGTAACTATAGGGAATTCTGTTTTATTTGATGAATCTAACTCAGGAAATTCTTTTGCTCCAAATGAAGAAGCAATAAATGTATTTGATATTGTAGGTACAGAAACTATTTATTTTATTGAATTAACTCCTATAAGAATTGAAGAAATAAATAACAGAAATAGGACTGCTAGTTGTGGAAATGCAAAAATCAAAGAAGAAATCACTTGTTAATAAAAGATTTAAAAATAAAAGATTGTTTAAAATAATATGAAAAAGAATTCTAAAAAAAGAGGAATTTCACCTGTTATTGCGACTACTTTATTAATTGCAATTGTGGTTATTATTGCTTTAATTATCTTTGTCTGGTTTAGAGGTATAATAGGAGATTATGGGGAAAAATTTGGTAAAAATATAGAATTAGTTTGTGAAGAAGTTTTATTAGGTGCGAGTTATTCTGACGGTATGTTATATGTAACTAATGATGGAAATGTGCCTATATTTAAATTAAATTTAAAAATAGAAAGTCCAGGAGGGTATGAAACATCTGAATTAAATGAGGTAGTTCCTGATTGGCCTGAAGTTGGGTTAAGGCAAGGAGGAATTTATTCTGGAGATATTAGTTCAGCAGTAGGGGCCCAAGACGAAATAATTATTATGCCTGTATTAATTGGCACTTCAGATAAAGGGGACAAAAAAACTTATGCTTGTGGCGAGCAATATGGTTATGTAATCGCCTAAAATGAAAAACAAAAAAGCTATGTCTGCAATTATTACTATTATGCTTCTGATATTTATTGTTGTGGCAGGAACCGCGATTATTTGGAAAGTTTTAACTAAAACAGTTGACGAAGGTTTAGAGGAAGCAAAAAATTGTTATGATCTTATTGGCAAAGTTTCTGTAAATAGTGAATATACTTGTTATGACAGGGCTAATGATGAAATGTATGTTTCTGTTGAAGTAGGAGATATTTCTATTGATGAATTGTTTATAGTTATTGCATATGAAGATTCTGCTACAAGTTTTAAATTAACAAATGAATCAACAACTATTGCAAACTTATTAAATTATGATATAACTAATCAAATAAAAATTCCAAATAAAAATTCAGGTTCAACATATATTGCTACAAGCATTATTGAATTTCCTTCCTCAATAGAAATTGCTCCAAAGATAGGAGACAATTTATGTAATGGAGAATTATTCACAGACATAGGTTTTTGTACTTGAGGTTTATATTTTATTAAAAGAAAATATTATAAATTGATTTTTACTATTTAATATATGACTAAAAAGGTGACATCGAAGATTTCCTACTTTAATTTTTCTCAGAAAAATCGTAGAGGACAAATATGGGTAGAAACAGTAATCTATACCTTAATTGCATTTTCATTGATTGCTCTTGTATTAGGATTTGCAAAACCAGAAATAGAAGAACTTAGAGATAAATCAATTTTACAACAATCTCTTGAAATGATGGAAGATTTAGATATTCTTATAACAGAAGTTCTTCAAGCTTGTACAGGAAATAAAAGAGTTATTGAAGTTGCTATTAGAAAAGGAGATTTAAGATTAGATGGGAGTAATGATCAACTTTTATTTGAATTTGAAGGAAAATATATTTATAGTGAACCTGGAGAAAACATTCAACAAGGAAATTTAAATATATCAACAGAAGAAGTTGGAAAATTGGGTTTAATTAATATTACTAGAGATTATTCAGATTATAATATTACTTATTATAAAGAAGATAATTTAAAGATACTTAGTAAAGCTACTACACCTTATAAAATTTTTATATCAAATTTAGGAAAAGATGAAAGTGGTAAAACAATTATAAATATTGAATTAAATTAAAATGGATAAACTAAAATCAGGAAGATTTTGT
>JAGLGM010000004.1 GCA_023144035.1 Candidatus Pacearchaeota archaeon
AAAAGAATAACAAAAAATGGCTAAAGAAAATCAAATAATAAACAATATAAACCAGTATCCAAAAATTTCTATAGATTTTAATCCTAAAATTCCTCCTCTTCAAAAAGTAAAAGATCAAACAAAAGTAGATGTTAGGTATCCTTTAATTTCTCCATTTACATTTGCACACATTTATTGGGATTCTAAAATTTATGAATTAGTTTATGATATTGAAGAACCTATCTTAAACGAGGAAGAAGAACAATACAGAGCTGAAATAATCATGGCTATGAGAGACATGGTAAACTTTGAAGAAGTTGTTGAAAAAAATCATGAAAATTTATTAGAATATATTCATCAAAGATTTAAAATTTTAGCTATTGAACTTGGAATGAATCTCTCTTATGATAGCTTTAAGAAAATTTATTATTATCTTGCTAGAGATTTCATAGGATTTAATGAAACAGATCCTTTACTTAGAGATTATTTTGTAGAAGATATAGAATGTAATGGTGCAATAACTCCTGTTTATATTGTTCATAGAATTTATAGAAACATAAAAACAAATCTTGCTTTTAGAGACGTTGTTAGATTAGAAAGTTTTGTTGAGAAACTTGCACAAAGATGTGGAAAATATATTTCATATGCAAAACCTATTTTAGATGGGAGTCTTCCTGATGGAAGTAGAGTAAATGCTACATATACAAAAGACATTACAAGTAAAGGTCCAACATTTACAATTAGAAAGTTCACAAAAACTCCTTGGACTCCTCCTCAACTAATTGCTTTTAGAACTTTGAGTCCCGAAATTTTAGCTTATATGTGGTTATTAGTTCAATATAAAATGAATTTCTTAATTACAGGAGGTACTTCTTCAGGAAAAACTACTTTGTTAAATGCTATTGCTTTTTTTATTCCTCCTGAATCAAGAGTTGTAAGTATTGAAGATACTCGTGAATTAAATCTTCCTAGAGATAATTGGCTTCCAAGTGTTGTTAGGTCAGCAACAGGTGTTGAAGGATTGGGAGAAATAGATTTATTCACTTTGTTGAGAGCATCATTTAGACAAAATCCTGATTATGTAATAGTTGGAGAAGTAAGAGGTAAAGAAGCTTCTGTTTTATTTCAGGGTATGGCATCTGGACATTCTTCTATAAGCACTATTCACGCAGATTCTATTGATACTGTTATAAAAAGATTAGAAACTCCTCCAATTGAATTATCTCCTTCTCTATTAAATGTATTAGATGCTGTTTGTGTTATGACTCATGCAATTGTAAATAAACAAGAGACAAGAAAACTAAAAGAAGTTGTGGAAATTATTAATGTAAATAATGAAGGAGTTGCTATGACAAATACCCCTTTTGTTTGGGACCCTGCAGAAGATCAATTTTATTTTAAGAGAAATAGCAAAGTCTTTGATAAAATAAGAAAAAGATATGGTTTAGATGCAGAAACTTTAGACCTTGAGTTTAGGAGAAGAACACAATTAATTTATAAATTATATCAAAATAAAATATTTGAATTTGAAAAAGTTCAAGAAATTATAAATGAATATTATAAAAAACCTCAAATGGTTTTGAAAAAATTTGGTATTGAATAAGAAGTTTTTTATACGTAATTTGTTTCTTTATGACATGCAAGAAAAGAGGGAAATTCCTGAAAAAGGAGGGTTAGAAAATCTTAATCAATTAATATCTACTTTAGATGAATCTATATTAAAATTAGAAGAATATTATGAAAAAAAAGATTATTTAAATTTTGATAAAATGAAAAGATTTATTTTAAAGATCTTTGAGGAAATAGGTGAAATAGCACAATGAAAATAGAAAACCTAATAAAAGAACTAAAAAACAATGTAGAAAAAGAAAAAAAGGTTGTTAGAGAATTAAATATTTTGTATAAACATTTTATTAAATTAAAAGGTGATGAGGAAAAAAAGATGGTGAGTTCTCAACTACAATCTTTAAAAAAACATCTTAAAGAATCTAATAACAGAGCTTCTAGAAATCTAAGGTCAATGTATTTGGCAAAACCTCTTCCAAATATTGCAAAAAAAGCAGAATCTAAAACTCTTGAAAAAAAGGAAACTAAAATTGTTCCAGTTGACCTTCTTAAACAACCAATTATTACAAGGCCTCAAAGTTCGGATATAGATGTTATTTTAAATCCAACAAATAGAAAAAAATTAATTAAATTAGATAAAATGTTTAAGCTTGAAGGACTTGAAAAAGAAACTTTAAAACGATTAAAGAAAAAAAGTGAAAAAGTTAAAAAAGAGAAAGAAAAAAAACCAAACAATTATGCTAAAAAAGCTAACAGATTTTTTTCTAAAAACTCAATTAAGTTACTTGATAAGAAAATGTTTAAAACTTTGGAAAGAGATTTAATTAAAGCTAATTTGCAATATACTCCTACAACATATATTTCTATGATTTTTTATACAACTTTTTTATCAATCTTAGTAGGTATTTTTCTTACTGCTTTCTTTTTATTTTTTAAAATAGGTGCTGAACTTCCTATTGTTACTTTGATTACAGAAAACCTAAATTTAAGAATTTTAAAAGTAATTTGGCTTTTAATTGCAACACCAGCAATAACTTTTTTAATTATGTATATTTATCCTTCTCTTGAAAAAAAATCTACAGCTCATAGAATTGATCATGAACTTCCTTTTGCAGCAATAAATATGGCTGCTATTTCTGGTTCTTTAATTGATCCAAGTAAAATTTTTAATATAATTATAACAACTAAAGAATATCCTCATTTATCAAAAGAATTTACAAAAATAATGAATGAAATAAATATTCATGGTTATAATTTTGTTGGGGCATTAAGAAATGCTTCATTTAATAGTCCTAGTAAAAAGTTATCTGAGTTATTTAGTGGACTTGCAACAACAATAAATTCAGGTGGGGACCTTCCTAACTTTTTTGATGAAAGATCAAAAAGTTTGTTATTTGATCATAGACTTGAGATGGAAAAACAAGCTAAATCAGCTGAAACATTTATGGATATTTATATTAGTTTAGTTGTTGCTGCTCCAATGATTTTAATGCTTTTATTAATAATGATGAAAATTAGCGGATTAGGTATTGCCATGAGTACAAATACAATTACATTAATTATGGTGTTAGGAGTTTCAATAATAAATATTGTCTTTTTGGCATTTTTAGAACTAAAAAAAGATTAAAATAAAAACAAATATTAAAAATGGATATAGGTAAATCACACTGGATTGGAATTGGATTTGCAGTAGTGTTAATAGGTATGGCTTTTGTTTTATCTAACCCTAATTTTTTCTTTTTATTAATTGGTCTAGGATTCTTAGTTGGACTTGCTCCTTTTGTTCTCTCAATTATGCATGAAAATAAAGTTGCTACTGAAAAAGAGGAGATGTTTTTAGAGTTCTCTAGAAATTTAGTTGAAAGTGTTAAAACAGGAACTCCTATAAGTAAAAGTATTATTAATGTTAAAGATAAAGCATATGGTGAACTAAGCCCTCATGTTAAAAAATTAGCTAATCAGATTATCATGGGTATTCCTTTAAATACAGCTCTTAAAGTTTTCTCAAGAGATCTTAACAATAAAACTGTTTCAAGAGCCATCACTTTAATTGGACAAGCAGAAAGAGCAGGTGGAGAAATTGGAGAAATCTTAGAAGCTGTTGCAGGTGCTGTAAGCATGTCTGATAAATTAAAGAAAGAAAGAAAAGCAGCTATTTCTACTTTAGTTGTTCAAGGTTATATTATCTTTATTGTTTTTCTAGTTATTATTCTTGTTATGCAATTTCAAATATTACCAATGGTTTCAGGAGTTTCTGATATAGGAGATATAGGTATTGCAGGTATGGGCTCTGTTGGATCTACAGGAGGGATTAGTCAAGACGAAATGTCAAGTTCATTTTTATATATGCTTTTAATCCAAGGATTTTTTACTGGACTAGCAATTGGAAAACTTTCAGAAGGGAATGTTAAAGGAGGTATAAAACATTCTTTTGCTTTAATGCTACTTGCATTTTTTATATCTGCAGGTGCAAATATACTTATGGGAGGATAAAATGAAAAAAATAAATAATAAAAGAGGTTCACATGTTGGCTTTATGGTATCGTTTGTGATATTTATAACTTTCTTGGTTTTTTTATATACTATTATTCAACCTGTCACAGTTAGGGAAAAAGGCAAAGAATATGTTTTAGATTATATAAATTTGAATTTAATTGAAAGTTCTACAGGAGAATTAACAACTATGGTTGTTAATGTTTTAGATCCTATAAGTCCTCCCTCAAAAACATGCATTAATTTACAAGGAATTCTTCTTGATGAAGGAGACCCCTCTGAAGAAGGAAAAATCCCTTTTGAAATGATGAATCATCTTAGCTTTACATCAGAAGATCAAGAGTTTACTTATTATGCACAAAACTCAAATAACCTTTATGTAGATGTGGGAAGTGAATTTTCAGGAATTATAACTCTGACTTATTCAGAAGAAATTATTAAATTCCCTTATGAAGGAGAGGGTGATTGTGACCCTCATTCTTATCCCACAGGATATATTAAAATTTCTGTTGAACTCTTTGAATCAAACATGTTAGAATTAAATGAATCTTATTATTTAGATTATGAAGCTTTAAAAACAGAACTAGCAATACCAAAAGGAACAGAATTTAATTTCTATATTTATGATTCTCAAAGAAATGAGCCTCCTATAATTTCAGCAGAAAATAATGTGCCTCCTGAAGGAATAAGTATTTTTGTACAAGAAACTCCTATTCAATATTTAAATGAAGAAGGAAACACTATGTTTGGTTTCTTAAAGGTGGAAGTATGGTAGACTTCCTTTAAAATAGGGTCTGATTAAAAAAATGATAAATAAAAAAAATAAACGAGGGTGGATAAGAATTGTAGAAGCATTAGTTGCAATTTTATTAATTTCTGGTTTTTTAATTTTAGTTATAGACGATTTTGGGGATGAAAAAAAAGATATTTCTAATAAAGTTTATGTTGCTGAAAATGCAATTTTAAGAGAAATTCAGTTAAACTCAACATACAGAAATTATATTTTAGGCATAGGTGAAACCTCTGTTGAATTTAAAGATTTTAATGTTTATTTAAAAAACCACATAACTTCGAGAGTTCCAACATATTTGAATTGTACAGGTAAATTATGTGATTTTAGTGTGAATCCTGTTTGCGATATTGATGCTTTAGAAAAAGATATTTATGTTAAATCTGTAATAATTGCTGCAAATTCAACAATATATAATTCAAAAATTCTAAAGATTTTTTGTTGGGCTGTTTAACCTTTCCAATTTATAAAAGGTTGAAGATATTTTACTATTTTAACGCTTTTTTCTTGTGCTTTCATAACTTTGTTTATATTTTTGTAAGCCATAGGAGATTCATCTAAAGTTTTCATTGAAACTGTTCCTCTAATTCCTTTCATGCTTTCTTTAAATTCTTCAATTGTTATTTTCTCTCTTGCCTCTTTTCTACTCATTATTCTTCCTGCTCCATGTGAAGAAGAGTTTAAAAATTTTGAATTTCCTAATCCCTCGACGAGAAAACATCCATCTCTCATATTTCCTGGAATAATCCCTTTCTCTGATTTTTTTGCAGGAGTTGCACCTTTTCTATGAATGTATTTTCCTTTTTCTAAAACTGCATGATTATGATTTTTATTAACCCATAATTCTGTTTTTAATTTTTCTTTAAAAACTTCTTCTAAAACTTCTGTGACTTTATAACTCATTTCTAATCTATTCAATAAAGCAAATTCAAGTCCAAAATCTAAAATATTTAGATATTCTTTTCCTAATTTAGATTTTACATCTAATGGAAATGTTTTTTCATAGTCATCTTTATTTTGTGAAGCTTTTATCATATATTTTTTTGCAACTCTATGACCTATACCTCTACTTCCAGAATGAATTACTAACCAAAGTTCTTTTTTATAAGAACTTAATTCAATAAAATGGTTTCCTCCTCCTAAAGTTCCTAAATGTCTTGGTGCTACACTTTTTAAATATTGTAAAATACCTTTATCATGTTCTTTTTTTTCAAAATTTGTCATAATTTTTTTAAATTGTTTTTTTGTTTTTTCTGTTAAATTTCCTTTGTTAGTATTTCCAACACCCATTGGAATAGCACGCATAACTTTACTGTAAATTAATTCTGAATTATTTTTTGCTTTTTCTAAATTATTTTTTCCTTTAATTTTTACAGCTATT
>JAGLGM010000005.1 GCA_023144035.1 Candidatus Pacearchaeota archaeon
GTATATTCTGATACTTTATCTTTATCAGATTCAATAAATAAATTTTCGATTTTTAATAGAACATATTCTGATACTTTATCTTTATTAGATTCATTACAACAATATGCTATATATAATAAAGTATATTCTGATACTTTATCTTTATCAGATTCAATAAATAAATTTTCGATTTTTAATCGAACATATTCTGATACTTTATCTTTATTAGATTCATTACAACAATATGCTATATATAATAAAGTATATTCTGATACTTTATCTTTATCAGATGCATTACAACAATATGCTGTATATAATAAAGTATATTCTGATACTTTATCTTTATCAGATGATTTAATAAAAACTGTTATAATTAGTGTTGTACAAAGAAATGTTATTTTATCACTAGATGTAATTAATTTATTATTTAAAATTTTAAATAATAATTTTATATTTAAATCAGACAAAAATTTATTAAATTTTAATATAGATAATAATTCATTTACATTTAATACAATAGATAATCAATTAATATTTAAATTACAAAATAATGATTTTATATTTAAAATAGATAAACAATCATTTATATTAAAAACATTAATTAATGATTTTATAACACAATCAAATGAACATTCATTTATTTTTAAATTAAATTATAATAATTTTATATTCAAAACAAATAATCAAAATATAATATTAAGGGAGGATACATAAATGGTGCAAAGTTTTAAAATCAAAAAAAATGATACACAACCAGTAATATCAGCAACATTGCAATATAATGATGGAACTGCAATAAATTTAACTGAAGCAACTGATATACATTTCAATTTAGGTAATTTACAATATGAACCACTAACTTCAGGAGCATGTATAATTACAGGTAGTACAACAGGACAAATTGAATATAGATGGGAAGGAGTTACTGATACTGGAAGTGTAGGAACATGGTTTGGAGAATTTCAAGTTACTTTTGGAGCAGGAAGTATATTAACATTACCAAATAATCATGACTTAAAAATAGAAGTATTTGAAGATTATAATTAAAAATGGCTAAAACGTTCAGTATTAAAACTACTGGAATTCAAAAAACTACAACAAGATTAGTTGCTACAAAAAAATTAATTGAAATTAACATCGCAAAAGAAATGGAAAAAATAGGTAAAGATGTTAAGGAAGAAGTTAAAGAGAGTATTGCAGGTCATAAATCAGAACCTCGTTCAGTAGATACAGGTGAATTCCTAGATTCAATAATATCATCTTCATTTAAAAATTCAGCAACTATTAGTAGTAATGTTCCTCAAAGTGTGTTTATGGAATTCGGGACAATGAGTATTCCAGAGCGTAGACATTTCAGAAATTCTCTTGACAGAAAGAAAAAAGATATTATAAATATATTAAAGAATGCAATAAAGGTTGCAACGTAACTATATTAAAAATTGATGGTCCCATCTTCGTTTAATCCTTCTAATGACTCACTAATAGGAATACCATTATCTATTTTTATTTTCTTATAATATAATATATTACCATTAAATTTTATTATTTGTTTTTTCTTGTTCTGTCTTGGTTGTATATTACGATAAAAACTACAAAATTCTTTAGTAAATTTTCTTCCATGAATATCTTCTTTAACTTTATATTTTATATTTACCAAATGTTTAAAGTTTTCAAAATCTATTCTTTTCACTCCAAATATTTTTCCATCTATTAATTTTATTAATTTTTGACATTGTTTATCTCCATGAATTTTTAAAGAACACATACCACATTTTCTTGTATTATATATATTTGTTTCTGTATAAACTTTTCCAAGGTTCAAAATTTTTTGTATTTGTAATAATAGTTTTTTATCTATTATTGATGCTGATATAGTCATAAGTGGATTACCTTTATTATTAGTGAAACATCCTTCACCATTTATAAATCCACATACTATATCTAAATTTAAATTTTTGTAATTATCACTCATTTTAATATCACTCCACCTTTTCTATTCTAATATAATCCCCTTCTTCAATATCACAATTTTTAGGTATAGTAACTAACTTTTGATTAGCTCCTTTATTCTTCCAAACCTTTACAATTATTTGTTTATTCATAATATTAATTAATATTTATAAGTTTATAAATATATTTATAATAGATTATATATGTAAAAACTATATAGTTGATAATTATATGTTTAAAAATGATATTATATTTAAATATATATTCACAAGCGAGTGAATAAATTAAATGTTCAAGCGAGGACAAAATGAAACATAAGAAACCAAGCGAGGTTATAAAAAAGAGAGTAGAAGAAAAGAAAGAAGTGATTTCTAAAATATTATGTAATTCATGTAAAATGGAATTACCTAAAATAACTGATAAAGGACTTTGTCCAATTTGTGGAATAAGAAATTAATAATGGTAATAAAAACTTCAACATTCATATCTGATATAGTAATATTTATTCGTAATTTAATTAGAGATAATATAGATGACCCCTTACAACGAAAATCAGGATTTGTCCTAACTGCGTACCCGAAAAGACAAATTCAATATCCAATAATTACAATCAGACAAACAAATATAACAACAAGAAAATTAGGGATGTCTTCAGAAGTTCATGAAGCAGTAATAGATTTAGAAGTAAGAGTATGGGCAAGAAATGCAAAAGAAATAGATGAACTTACAGCTTCAGTTATTGATATATTACGAGATGCACAATATTCATCAAATGGAACCGATAATGAAGATATTTATGGTTTCACACTCACATCAGCTAATTCAATAGTAGATTTAGAAGGAGAAAATACAATTCATTCCAAAGTATTAGGAATAGAGTATAGAGCAATATTAAGTTAAAATGACAAATAATCAAAAAATTAAATTTGATATACAGAATAATAAGGAGGTTTAAAAAATATGAGTTTATATATAGGAGATATTAATAAGGTACTTATGATTACAGAAAGTGGAACGTATGCAAATCCTAGTGGAGAATCAGGAACATGGTTAGGATTAGTTGGAGACCATACACCAACTGAAGAAGAAAATGTAACAACAATTAGATAT
Source organism: Candidatus Pacearchaeota archaeon (assembly GCA_023144035.1). Classification (GTDB taxonomy): domain Archaea; phylum Nanobdellota; class Nanobdellia; order Pacearchaeales; family GW2011-AR1; genus JAFCEV01. The sequence continues at coordinate 3,040 of JAGLGM010000005.1, forward strand.
ACTGGAACTTCAAGTAGAAATCCAGGAATGTTTGTTAGAGGTGCTCAAGATTTTGAAGGAACTATATCAACTAATTTACAAAACTTTAGAATGTTTGGTTATGCAATGGGTAGTATCGTAGATAGTGGAAGTCCAACACCATATGCACATGCAATTACAGAAATTAATAGTAATGATAGTTGGGCATTTACATCAGGAGCAAATCATAATTTTCCATCATTTACTGTTTATGATGAACATAAAGGACAATCTGACGGAGAACATGAAATTAGAAAATATAGAGGTGCTATAATTAATTCAATTACATTTAATGCTTCACAAGGTGAACCAGTGAAAAGTGAAATAAATTATATTGCACAAAATAAATGGACAGGAAGTAAAACTACTGATATTGTACCAATAGCAGATGAAGATACAACTCGACCATATCTTTGGGCAGATGTTCAATTACATTTACCATCTGGAACAAATATAACAGAAGTTACTGAAATCAATTGGACATTAAATAATAATATTGAAAGACGTCATTATGATAATGGAAGTAGAGTTGCAGAAAACTTAACACCAATAAATAGAGATTATGAATTATCTATTACAATGGATGGAAATAGTACGTGGGGTAAAACACTTCAAGAACAATATTGGAATGGTGGAAGTTCATTTAATTGTATGATTGAAAGTGTATTATCAACAGGAAGCGAACAAGGATTTATTATAATGAGTGGATGTAGAATTACTTCATTTGAAAATCCAAGTCCAGCAGAAGGAATTAATGAGTATAGCATAACAATTATGCCACAATCTTGTAATATCAATACTGACGATTTAATAGAGCTTCACAACCCTTGGTAATTTTTTTTATTTTATTTTAAAATAAAAGTATAAGGAGGTAAAAATGACTTATTTAAAAAAAGAAGAAATCTTTTTCGATAGAGACGGAGAAGGTAATGTAATACCAATAGAGGTAACTCTAACAACATTACCAGATAAACCAATGATTAAAGTTACTCCACTTACAAAAGGTGAATTAGCTGATATCATGTCTAAATCTAAAGATTCAGAAACTAATGTAGAAACGGATATTGATGTAATTATTAATCATTGTAAAGAACCATCATTTACAGAAGATGATAGAGTAGGACTAATGAGTGCAGCTAAAATTGTATATACTAATGCAATTGCTTTAGCAATATTCAGTATCAGTTCAGGTATTTCTCAAAAACAATTAGTTGATGAAGGTAAAAAAGCTGTTATTGAAAAAGAATTACAAAATTTTCAGACACAGTAAAGAATGAAAGAAGAGATAACTTCTATTATTTTTTACATGAAAGAGGATATACATTTTTTACTGTACCTAAGTTATTACTCTGTGAAATAAACTTACTTATTAGAGAATTTAATAAACAAGAAAAAAGAAAAAAACATGAACATAAGAAAGCACAACAAAAAGCAAAAAGAGGTAAAAAAAGATAAATGGTAAATTTAGGAGGAACAATTCCGGGTGGAGCAAACATAGCAATAGTTATAACAGCAGTTGACCAATTTAGTAAAACATTTACTATGTCTCAAAAAAAGATGGCTGCAATTGGTGCAGCAGCAGTAGCAGTTGGAGCTATAATGACTAAAGCATTTATTGGTACTATAAATACATTTGTTGATTTTGATAGTGCAATGACTAAATCAACTGCAATTATGGGAGATTTATCAGATACAATGAGAAATGAGATGTCTGATGCTGCAAGAGAAATGGCTAAAGTAACAACATTTTCAGCAGTTGAAGCAGCTGATGCATATTTTTTCTTAGCTTCAGCAGGTTTAGATGCAAAATCATCAATTGCCGCTTTACCACAAGTTGCAGCATTTGCACAAGCAGGTATGTTTAATATGGCATTAGCAACTGATTTATTAACTGATGCACAATCAGCATTAGGTTTAACAATAAAAAATGATTCTATTAAAAATATGGAAAATATGAAAAAAGTTTCTGATGTTTTAGTTAAAGCAAATGTATTAGCAAATGCATCAGTTCAACAATTTTCAGAAGCATTAACATCAGAAGCTGGTGCAGCATTAAAAACTTTTAATAAAGATGTTGAAGAAGGGGTAGCAGTATTAGCAGCATTGGCAGACCAAGGAGTTAAAGGTCAAAAAGCTGGTACAGATTTAAGTAGAATTATGAGATTAATGTCTAAAGCATCTCTTAACAATAAAGATGAATTAAATGCATTAGGTATTGAAGTATTTGATTCATCAGGAAAAATGAAAAATTTTGCTGACATTATTGAAGATATGGAAAATGCATTTGCAGGTATGTCAGATGAACAACGAACAGCATCATTAGATGCAATTGGATTTACAGCAAGAGTGCAAGGAGTAATTTTACCTTTAATTGGTACTTCAAAAAATATAAGAAAATATGAAAAAGAATTAAGGAAGGCAGGAGATACAACTAAAGAAGTTGCTAATAAACAATTAGAATCTTTTGCATCACAATTAGAATTAGCTAAAAGTGCATTAACAGATATGTCCATAGAAATTGGAGAAATATTAGCACCATTAATAAAAGATATATTAATACCTCTAATAAAAAAAATAACTGATTGGTTTTCAAATTTAACTGATAATCAAAAAAAATTAATAATAATAGTATCAGCTGTAACTACAGCATTAACTCTTCTTGGTGGTATAATAACATTATTTACAATTTTAATACTTCCAGGATTAACTACAGCATTTACAGTTGCAGGAACTGCCGCTTCTATTCTACTAGGACCATTTGGATTATTAATTATAGCTATTGGAGCTATAATAACAGGACTTATAGTATTTAAAGATAAAAATTTAGAAGCAGCAGAAGCATTAGGTATTCTTGGAGATGAAGCAGGATTTACAAAAGAAGAATTAGATAAAATGAATAGTGCAGTTTCAATTTCAATAGATTTACTTAATGATTTAGCAATAGCAAAGTCAAATTTAGAAAGAGTTGGGTTTGGAGGTGGACAAGGAACAGTTATTACTGGAGTAGGACCACAAGGAAGAATGGATACTTTTGATTTTCAAAAAGACTTTAACCAAACTATACAATCTGCATTTTTAACTCCAGAAAAGTTTTTACCAGTTACACTTACCAATCCTTTTAATTCTACAAATTTTACATCTGTTGGAGATGCAATTCTAAGACCAGATGGTTCTATTGTAAAAACTCATCCTCAGGATACTTTAATAGCAACAAAAACTCCAGGTGGAATGGGTGGACTAACAATCATAATTCAAGATAATGTAATTCAAGGAGTAGATGCACAAGATATTGCTGATTCTTTACAAGATAAACTAAATAATAAAATTAGTACTTAAAATGGTTATATATTCAAAATTAACAATTGGTGGTTCAACAGTTAGTGATACTTTTAATACAGAAGTAAAAAAAATAGTTGGTGATGCAAATTCATCTTCAACATTTACAACAACAATAGATAATTTTGCTGGAAAAAACGCATCAACTTATACTATAGGAGATGAAGTTCAAATATTTGCAGATAAAGATGTTAATCCTCCAACTACAAATATATTTACAGGCATACTTGAAAATCAAAGATTTCCAAGTAGAGCATTAAAAGAAGAAACAATTTTACAAGGAAGAGATTATTCAGCTAGATTAATGGATAGAACAGTTGAACCAGAAGTTTATACTAATTTACCTGCTGGAAGTATTGTAAAAGATATTATAAATAAATATACAGATGATATTACTGTTAATAATGTAGAAGATTCTAATACAACTATAGAAAGAATTGCTTTTAATCATACTCCGGTTTTTGATGCAGTAAAAAAATTATCAGATTTAGCTAATTTTACATTCTATGTAGATAATGATAAAGATTTAAATTTTAAAAATAAATCAGCTACAAGTAGTGGAAAAACATTTGATAATACTAATGTTATGAGAGCTAATTTTAGAGAAAGAAGAGATACAGTTTTTAATGAAGTTTGGGTTTATGGAGATAGATATTTAGATAGTTTTAAAGAAGAATTTACAGGAGACGGAACTGGAAGTGTTTTTACATTAACTCATAAACCTCATAATTCAATTATAGATATTGGTAGTCCTATTACAGAAGCAACAAGACAAGTTGGTGGAGTATTTGGTATGTCTGCTGTTCCTGCAAGTGGAACAGATTATTTAGTAGATTTTTTCGATAAACAAATTATTTTTACAAGTGGAACAACATTAGGTTATTCATCAATTCCAGAAAATAATGCTATGATTACAGTTGATTATCAAAGAAGTTTACCTATTGTTAAAGTAGGAAGAAATCAAGAAAGTATTAATAAATATGGAAAAAGAGTTAAAAAAATCACTGATAAAGAAATTAAAGACCCAGAAACTGCAGTTAAAAGATTAACAAGAGAATTAGACGATACTCCTATTCCTATTAAACAAGGAACATTAAATATTAAAGGTGTGGTTGATGTTATTCCGTCGCAAACTGCTTTCGTTAATTTACCTAATCAAAATGTTGTTAGTCAAACATATGATATAATATCAGCAAATTATAATTTTAATAAAAAAAATAATTTAAAAGAAGAAGTATTAATTGTTGATGTTAATAAAAAAATTGATGATTTAGCAGATACAATTAAATCTTTAATTAATGATGTTAAGACAATACAATCACAAGATGTAGATACAGCAGATATAATAACAAGATTTGAAATTGCAGCAGGAAGTATAGGAATAAGACCTAGTGGAATTACAGTAAGTACTAGAGGATTAGGAAGTTCATTTATATTAGGAAAAGGATATCACGGTGTAGCTGGACCAACATTTGGAGGAATATTAGGGAGTGTAGTAGCTAGTGGAATTAATGTTCTTGGAGATTCACGTTCAGGATTACATGTTTTTTGGTCTGGAGGATATTTCTAAATGATATTTAAAATAAAATTAGGAGGAAAAATATATGGTTATAGTTAATTACGGAAAAAATAGAGCAACACTTTTATTAGGTGGAAGTATAACAGATTCATTAAGTGATTATATTATTGGAACAGGAAGTTCAACAATTACATCATCAGATACAGAATTAGTAACACCAGTTGATAGACAATCATTTACTTCAACAACATACCCAACAACTCAAAAAGTTAAAATGCAAGGAGATTGGAATAGTGTTGAAATGAGTGGAATTCAATTATCAGAATTTGCAGTTTTAACAAGTGGTACAGCATTAACTGGAAGTATTTGGAGTAGAGATGTTATTCCATCATTGACGTTCGATGGTTCGAATGAATTAAGAATAGAATTTACACTACAAGTTTATTAAAAAATGGGACATAACGGAACAGATTACTCTTATATGAAAGGAGATAAAAATCCTAGTAAGAACAAAAATGTAATTGAGAAAATAAAAGAAAGGAGGATATATTAACTATATAGTTAACCATAATAACTTTAAAAATGATACTTAATTTAAATATATATAATAATTTAAGATGACAAATGAAGGAGAATTTCCAAAAGCAGATGGTGATATTTTATATGCAAGTGAAGCAAATAGATTTGCAAATACTGGATTAACTATTACTAAAAATGATTTTATAGCTGTAGGAAGTGCAGCCATTAATAATGGACCAGTGTGTGGAAGTATTGTTATCCCAGCAGGAAGTTTAGCAAATATTACTACGTTAAATATACAAGGAACAACTGACTTAGGAAATACAGGAGTCGGAAGAATACAATTATCTGGAACTAATTTTGGGAATACTATAACTAATGGTATAGACCTTTTTAATGGTGGTCATCGTAAATATCTTTATCAATCATTTCTTGCAAGTGGAAATTCTTCATGGATTATACAATATTCTATACCTTGGAGTGATAATAATGTTTCAAATGAAAGTGTTTTTAATTCTTATCCTAATTCTGGACTAGTTATATTATTCAAAATAGAACATTCAGGTACTTCTCATAATTGGATTAATGCTATTGTTGAAACAAGGAGTGTATATTAAAATGAAAATAAATAACAAATAAAATGGGAAAACAATGGAAAAAAAATAATTATTGTGATATCATTCCAGATATTTTATTTGGAGTTGATTTAACTAAATGTTGTTACAATCATGATGTAGATTATTGGAAAAAACCAATATGTCGAAAAGAAGCAGACCAAAGATTAAAAAGATGCTTTTTAAATAAATATAAAAATGCAGGAAAATATAAATTAGGAAAAATAATTTCAAATATTATTTATATTTGTTTGAGATTATTTGGTTGGATTAAATGGTAAATAAAAAAAATGACAGAAAATAATGATACATTCGTCAGAATCACAAATCAAAAAATTTATGATAAATTATTAGAAATAGAAGCTCATGTAAAAATTACAAATGGTAAAGTTAAATTAAATAAATGGATAGCAACAACAGCATTATCATTAGTTATTGTTGTTATTGGATTATATGTTAAATTAATTTCATAATGACAAAAAAAATTAAATACAGTTTTTGGAAAGGACTTTGGAAAACTATAAAGAATTCAGCAATTCTTTTAGTACCATTTTTAATTGCAGTTTTAGCAGAACTTCCAGTAGAATATGCTTTAATCGCAACACCAATAATATATTTCTTGAAAAATTTATATGAAAATCGAACTGGAAAAAAATTAACATAAATAAAATAAATCATAAAATATATAATTATAAACATATATAATTCGTTATAAAAATGTTTATAAAGTAAAATCCCTTATTATTTTTATAAAATGGAAGACGTCGATTTACATCGCAAACATCATATAACTCTTAATTTTAATTCTTATAGAACATACAAGGAGGTAAAATTATATGGCTAAAAATACAGGTAGAAAAGTAGCAGCTCTTGTAGGAGTGGCATCTCTTGTTGTTGGTGGATTAGTAGGTGGATTTATCTTTAATGATAATAAACAAGTAACTGATTTACAAAATCAAGTATTAGAATTAGAAAATCAACCAGCAAAAATTGTGGAAGTAACAGAAGAAGTATTAGTCGATAACGGAAACTTAGATTTAGTTCTTGAATATTTAGATGAAAATTTAAATGAAAGTGATGGTAATGTAAATTTTAATACATTAGACTTAGATGATAATAAAATTGAAGGATTAGTAGATAGAATTATATTTACTAATGAAATTAAAGCTAAGGCAGTTACAGCAGTAAAAGCTGAAGCATTTAATGAGTTAAATCATGAATATGTAGATAAACATATGGAATATGAAGTTAAATTACAAAAGGAAGATTTAGAAAGATTAAAAGTTCTAGATGATATAGTTACTGTTAATGATTTAGACTTTAAAGATGGAGATGCTAATGTAGATGTTACTGTTAATTTTGAACAAGAAGATGAAAAGTATACTGCTACATTCGATGTCGAATTTAAAGACGGAGAAGTAGATAGTTTAAAATTAATAGGAGCACCAGAAGTTAGATTATAAATCTAATTTTTTATTTATTTTTTTATTTTTTTATTATAATTCTGTAAAATATATATTCTGTAAAGAATATTTGTATATTAATATAGTGGGAACTATAGATAATAACATATATAATTTATTATAATAATCTTTATAAACTTATAAATCTATATATTTATATGAAAAGTATACAAATAGATATCAAAACTTGGGAAAAATTAATGTATCTAAAAATAAAATCAAAACATTCAACTATGTGTGATGTTATTAAGAAGTTATTAGAAGATGTTAAGAAAAGAATATAAAAGACTAAAAACAGCTAAAGGAAAATGTAAAATTTGTCATAAAGAATTTAAATTTAATTCTTCGCGTAGTCATGGAATACAAATATATTGTTCAAATGAATGTCGTCTAAAGGTTAATAGAAAAAACTCAAGCTTTTTAAAAAGATTTGAAAAAAGAAAATGTAAAAATTGTAATAAAAATTTTATTTGGAATTCTTCATATCCTACTCAAATTTATTGTACTAAAGAATGTTATAAAAAATATCATGAAAAGTATATAAAGAAAAAAGTTATTAAAGAAAAAAGAAAATGTAAATTTTGTAATAAAAAATTTATTTGGTATTCATCATTATCTAATCAAATTTATTGTTATGATATTAATTGTAAAATAAAACGTCGGAAAGAATATTATAAAAAAAATAAAGAAAAAGAAACTAATAACTCTTATAAAAAATCTAAATTTAATATTCCAAAAATTAATGAAAATCAATCAAAAAATAAATTTAAAATTTTTAGTAGTAAAAAACGTTCAAAACAAGATAGTTATAAAAAAATTATGAAAGTATATGAAGAATTAATGAATAATTGTTCTATGTCTGATTGTAAATCTGGTTATAATTTAGAAACTCATCATATACAACCTTTAAAACAAGGTGGCACAGATACATTTGACAATCTAATTATTTTATGTAAAGATTGTCATAAAAGAAGAAAATTGCATCAAAATTGGCAGAAAAAACAAATAGAATTACTAACTCTAAAATTCTATAAAGAATTAGATATATTAGGATTTACTTCTGATTGTTCTGATGAGGAATTCCTTAAAAAAATAGCGGAAATGAAAGCAATAACCCATAATTATAGGTAGAGCTGTTTAAATGTGTATATGAGCTTTAAAACGTGTATTTTGTATTTTTCAGATTTACCCTACTAAATTTATAGGTTTAACATATCTTAAACCTATAAAATTAACAGGTGTTTTTAGTTATTTTATCTCATCTAAGAATTTTTTTGCTTTTTCAGCAGAATTATCCCAAGTATATTCTTTAGCAGTATTCAAAGCTAAATCTCTTTTTTCTAAACACCAGTATTGATTACCACCTCGTTTAATCCAAGGCTGCTCAGTATCATTATATATTTCAAACACTTCTCTTAATACTTTTCTAATTTCAGGAATACTAGGTTCTTTCCAAGATATAGATTCATATTCTACGTCCCATTTAACTTCTTTCATAGTTCCTTCTTCAAGTAACCATCCATTTTCTTCATTTACGAAATCAGATTGTCCACCAAAAGTTGTTGCTATAACTGGAAGGCTACATGCCATTGCTTCAATACAAGGAAGATTAAATGCTTCTGCTTGAGAGGTAGTAACAAATACATCTCCTTCATTATAAAAATCTTTTAATTTTTTATATTCAATATTTTCTGTATTTATACTTATATTAGCTCTATTTTCTACTAGTCCTAATTTCTTTAGTTCTTCTCCAAAATCAACAACTCCATATGATGCATTAATCTTAACTAATAATTCTACTTCTTCATCTTTTGCAAATTCTTCATTAAAAGCTTTAAACAAATACTGAAGTCCTCCTCTATCTCTTTCCCCTCGATAACCTTTATTTGCTAAGAATCTAAATTTAGAATGTTCTTTCTTTTCTGGTTTAAAAATATTTAGGTCTACTCCGTGAGGGACTATTCGGATTTTTCCATAAATATTATCATGATTTTCTTCACATATTCCTGGTATTAAACTTTCAACTGTATTTACTATGGCATTCTTAGTATGATTACTAGCAACCCAAACCTGAGTAACCCTTTCATCTACTAAAATCTCAATCCAAGCTTTTGGAATCTTATCTCCTTCAAAAACTAAGAATCCTATGAATGGTTTATCTTCACATAAATGAGTAGTCCAAAAATGAGGTTGAGCAATCATTAAATTAATATCACAATCTTCTGAATTTCTTTTCAACATTTCTAATTCGTTGTCGTTTACCCACCTTACCCAATCATGAGGTTTACCTGTTGACATAGAAATTTCTATGTTATCTAATTTATTTAGAGCATTAGCTAATTGTCTAGTGTGAGAACTGTATCCATCCGACCCAAAGTAATTTCCTATTATGTTTAATTTTTTCATTTTAATTCTTCAACCTCGGTTTTATAGTATCCTTTTCACATCTTCTAGATTGACTTTGTGCTCCACAATTTTTACATATCCATCTTTGATATGTATTTATTTTTGTATATGCAAATCCTCTTCTTATTAAATTTTTTGAACCACAATTCGGACATGCGAATTGTTCTCCTTGATATAATCCATAATTTGGATGATTAATAATCCAACCTAAGAATCTTTTATATACTCTTTCTAATAATAAAACATCTTGTTTATTATATTGAATCATTTTATTCCATGATTTTTTATCACCATTCATACATCCCAACCATAAATCAAAACCTTCATGTTTTATTTTTCTACCGACATTTAAATATTTTCCTAAATCATCTAATTTATTTGAATTAAAATTAAAATATCTTTTTGCTACTTTTTTTGTATCAATACTTTTATACGAACTTGGAGAATTTAATCCATGATAAATAAATCTTGCATTTGATTTCTTTATATCAAATTGGTCTCCATTATGAGCAATTACAACATCTGCTTCGTCTAATAATTTCCATAATTCTTTAATAACTTCTAAATCATTTTGTTTATCTTTCTTATATAATTTATAATCTGATAATTTAGATGTAATTATTTTTTTATTATTTAACCATTTTGCTGCAAAACATAACATATACCATTCGTCTTTAAAATCTATAACATTCTGCTCGTACTTACCCCATATATAACCAAGATTAGGACTTGTCTCAATATCAAAAATTAATATTTTTGGTTTATTCATATTTCTTTTCCTCCATTCGTCTTTCAATTTCTTTCATCTTTCTTACCAATTTTAATATTGTATCTTCAGTTAATATTTCAAAACAATTTAAATATCTTGTTACTTCATTTCTTTGTGAACTTGTCAATTTTATTCTATCTCTAAAACTTTTCATTTTTTACTCACCAAATTTGTTGATTTAATATATTCATCTTCATTTAATTTTTTAGGTTCAACATTATTATCTTTATAATATTTAGATAAAAAATCACCATGTTCTTCGAACATCTTCTTAACAGTTTCCTCAAAAATATCCTGATTAAATTGTGTCATATTAGTTGTTGACCTTTCTCCACCTGATGGTGTCATAAGATGAAGTGCATTTGCTCCAGTTCTAACTCCTATTTTAAATCCTTTTAAAATTGCTTTAAAACTAAAAATTTGTTCTTCCCTAAATCCATGTTTAGATAATCTTGATTTATAATCTACTCCTGCTATATGAATTTTCTTTTTATATAAAGCTGAACTTCTAAAATGAGGCGATAATAATATCTTATCTTCTGTATATCCATACCCACAATCATCACCATTAAAGGTTAATTCTCCTTTGTCATTTAATTCACAATAACCAATTATAGGGTCTACAAATTTAGTATCTCTTTTTATATCAGGTCCTACGAATGGAGTTGTAATTCCACTTGCAATATCATAACCTTTATCAATAACTTCTATTAATTTTTCTAAATATTCAGGTTCAATAATTACATCATCATCAAGTCTACATATTAATTCTTCTTTTCCGTGTTCCATAGAATAATCAACTAATTGTTGTCTAGCTCCTGAAACTCCAGAACTAATATTATTTCTTATTATTTTTATATTATGTCCTTCTATTTTCATTCTTTGTATTAAATATTGTATAAAATAAAAATTCATTAATGGAACATTACTTCCATCATCTAATATTAATATATTAAAATCTTTAAATGTTTGAGTTCTTAAACTTTGAAGTAATAATCCAATTTCTGTCGCCCTATCTTTAGAACAAATATGTATAATTATTTTTTTATTCATTTTAATCTCCATTTCTCATTAAATAATTGAGGATATCTATCATATTGATGGATTATTGCTGGTACTCCTTTTTTATTTAAAACTTGTCCATCTTTAAATCTTATTTTATCTGGAAGCATATATCCTATTGTAATTACTATTCCTTCTTCATTTTTATAAGTTGTAAAGTTATCTATTAACTTTTCATAAATTAAATAATTATGGAGTCCTTGGTCTATAATCTTTTTTGAACTAAACTTATTAAAATATTTACACATTAAATCTATATATATCACTATATCTTTATATGTTCCCATACTAACATCTGCATTATAAATAAATTTATCTGTATATTTTTTTAATAATTCTTCTCCAAAAATTTCTCTTATCCAACTAGAATTGTAAGGACATTTTCCGATTGTCATTCTACTATCTTCTTCAAAAAAATGTAATCCTTCATCAAATTCAAATGGTTCTTTTTGAAATAATACATCTCTAGCACCTGTTATTATTACTTTATCATATTTATTTTTTTGTAAGTAATCTTTATAAAGAAAATATCTCATCTTAACAATTTTATATATTCCTTGCATATCATGTATTATAGTTTTAATTTTATATTGTTTTAATTTTTCCATCATTTCTTCATTAGCATTAGAAGATATAAATAAAACTACATCATCCTTATAATATTTTCTTAATGAAACAATAAAAGGTTTAATTTGATTCCAATCATAATTTACAGCTACTCCCATTACTAAATTCATTTTATTTTTTTTAATACACATAAAAAACTCCATTTATTATTTAAATCTTTATAATTAACAACTTCAACATTTAACTTATCAATTACTTCTCTTTTAAAACTTTCAACTGAATAATCATGCTCATGAGTCATATCTTCCTTTGTATTTTCAATTGTACCAACATATTCTGCAATTGGGATTATTAAACTAATAATTCCTCCAATTTTTAAAACTCTCAACCATTCATTTAAAACCTTTACTGGTTCTTCAAAATGTTCTATAACATGACTTGAAGTTATCCAGTCAATAGTACTATCTTTAAAGGGTAATGTTTTTGCATCCCAAACTAAATCTGGTTTAGCAAAACTAATAAGATTTAATTTAGTTTCTGCAAATCCTCTTCCCTTATCTATTCCAATTGCAGTAGGTAAACTTTTTCTTTTACCACATCCAATATCTAATCCATTGGTGGTCTTTAAATTAAAATTAGACATAATTGGTTCTATCATCATTTCTCTTTCTATTAAATATCCAATATCTTGATTTCCATACCAAATTTCTAAATTTTTATATTTATCTTTTTTTCTTAAACTAATATCCATTTTTCATCCTCCAATCTACTAATCTTTTTGCTTGTGCCTCATGTATAAAATATTTAATTGTATGATTATAACAATTTTTCAGTAATTTTTTATACTCTTTTGGATGCTCATCATAGTATTTCATTTTTTCTTTTAATTCTTTTATTGTTGAAAACTCTATGCAAGTTTCTCCATCTTTATAATCTAAATCAGTATATTCCCACTTTTTATGTCTTTTTCTACATAACAAACAATTTCCAGCAATTTCAATATCTCTTTGACAAAGAAACCCTAATCCATATACTCCAATTCCATATTTTGCTTTTCTTAATGAATTATAATAATCTTCCTTAGTATTATATTTTGTATTACCAAATTCTTTTATTATTTCTTCTCTCTCTTTTGTTGGATATAAAAAACTTACCCAAATTCCTTTTCTTAAACTTGAATCCATATATTTACAATCTTCCTTGAATGTTGTAAAATATAAAGGAAAATCTTTTATATCTTTCTTGTTTATTTCATTGGTATGCATACATTTCTCTCTTATTGCCATAGGAGTATTTATCCTTATATTTGGATAAACATGGTATTTTTGTTCAAATGGGTCGTTTGTTAATAAATATACAGAAGGGATACTATATTTTTTATATAAAACAACACTATCACATACTAATAAGTCTGGTTTAATAGTTCCTTCTCTATTTATATTGTCTACTAAATTTCCAAAATGCCAAAGATTTCTATTAGTATAAAAATTATTCTTATATGAATCTTCGTAAAGTACGACTCTTTTTGGAAAATCAACTACATTATATAATTTTTTTAAACCATAAAGTAATCCATCTGTTAGATAATCACATCTATTTGAATTAAATGAATAAAAATTAATATTCATTATATACTCCTCCATTCCATTTTGTCCTTAATTGATTTAATTTATAATTATAAAAAATTTGCATCAGAAACCTCCTTAGGATGTGATAAAAAATCTAATAATTTATTTGGTTCTGTTAATTTACAACAGAATTGACATCCTTTAACATAATCAAAATTTTTAGTATATTTTATAGCTTTTTTCCTTTTATCAGATTTCCATATTTCTTTAAATGATTGGTCATATATATTTCCAAAAGTAAAATTATCATCTTTTGGATGATACATACAAACTTGAACTTCTCCTGTTGCATTAAGAATTGGTTCAAAAAAATGACCTATACAATTTCTAAAAGGAAACTTATTATTTTCTTTTATATCTTTAAACTTATCATCACTAAAATTTATTAGTGGTGTTCCTCTAATTGTATCTAAATAATCCCATGCTTTTTCATTTATAAGAGAATTTTCTTTCTTAAAATATCTATGTAAAATAGGTCTAAATTGTAAATAATCTGCAGGCTTTTTTTTAATAAACCATTTAACTAAATCTTTAACTTCTTTAACATTTAAATTATCTCCTATATTACAATTAACCCCTACATTAACAGGATATTCTTTTAAAGTATTTATATTTTTTAAAACTTTTTGAACAGCATTATGATTCTTACATCTCTTATAGTTTTTTTCATTAATAGTATCTAATGAAAATCTAACCCATTCAAAATTATTTCCTATCGAAGAGTTATATTTATTTGTATAAACTCCATTTGTCATTAATCCTAACTCAAGGTCATTTTCTTTAGCTGATTCAGTAGCTCTTACAAAATGCTTATAAAGAGTTGGTTCTCCTCCCCCTGAAAATGTAAGAGCTTTTCCGCCCATTTCTTTAAAGTCTTTAAAAAATCTTTCAAGTGGTCTTATCTTTAAAGATTCATCACCTCTAAAATTTTCACTAATACACCAATAACAAGCTAAATTACAATTATTAGTTAGATTTATTTCCATAAAAATAGGTCCATTAGTATCTCCGGTTTTTAAAAACTGTGCTACTTTTTCAAAATGAAGTAAAAGTTTTGCTTGAGAACCAAAAGGATTATCTTTTGAATATTTCATATAACTTTCTTTTGAAAAATTAATTGTCATTTTTATTACTCCATTTTATTGTTTTTCTAATTCCTTCTCTTAAAGAAATTTTTGGTTTCCATCCTAACTTTTTTAATTGTGTATTATCACAATAATAATCATTTATTCCACTTGCTTTATGAAAACTAGGAGAATTTATTAGATTTATAGTTCCATTCATAGCTTCTTCTATTATTATATCTACTAATTTTTTAAATTTCACTCCTTCACCTCTTCCAATATAATAAGTTTCTCCTTTTTTTCCTTTTTCTGCAATAATTAAACAAGCATCAATAACATCTGAAATATAAATATAATCTCTTTTAATAATTCCATTATCATAAAGTTGAATTTCTCCTCCATTTATAGCTGTATTTATCATTCTATTAAATGCAGCTTTTTTATTATTATCTTTCTGTTCTCTTATTCCGAAAACATTTGTAAATCTTACAATTACTGAATTCATTTCAAAAACATTATTATAAATCTTACAAAAATATTCTCCAACTAAACGAGTAGCAGGATATAATCCAAGAGGATTAAGATGTGAATCCGATGTAGCTGGAAGAGTTTTAAGATTTCCATTAACAAAAAAAGTACTAGGATAAATTATTCTAACTTTTTTATTATTATATCTACATGCTTCTAATAATGCAATTGTTCCATTACAATTTACTTCTATATCTTTGTATGGCTCGTTATGAATATTATAATTATCTCCCGTTGATGCACAATGAAAAATTAAATCCATTCCAATTACTTCTTGATTAATATCTTTTACATCTTTTATAATTAAATTAACTTTATTTTCAATTCCCTTAATATTTTCTTTTTTAGATTTAGTTTTAGAAATAAGAGTAACATTATATCCTAAATTAACACATTTATGAGCTAAATTACTTCCAATAAATCCTAATCCACCAGTTATTAAAACATTTTTTACCATTTTTCTCCTGTTATTCTTTTTTCCCATTTAGTTCCTTTCCATTTATCTAAAAATATTTGTTTATTTAATTTTATTTTTTCTTGTTTTTCTTTTGGTATTTTTGATTTTATAGACCTTAAAGTTGTTGAAGGATGTAAATGTAATATACGTAAATATTTTGTTTCTCCTAATTTGAATCCAGCATCTATTGTTCTTATACAATAATCAACATCTTCCCATTCTCCTGTTATAAATCTTTCATCTAATAATCCTACTTTATCAATTACTTTTCTTTTTATATATACTCCCCAAAAAGGAAAATGCTCTGGTCTCATATATCCTTTTTGTCCAACTATATCGTATTCTTTACTTGTTTCTATAATATCATTAATCCATCCTTCTACTACAACTGTATCGTCATTAAGAAGTATAATATCCTCTTTTGTTCTTCTTAATCCTTCATTTATTGCTTTAGCAAATCCTATAAAATTATTTTTTATAATTATTATATTATAATTTTTTTCTGGTGTATTTTTTATTATTGAACTTATACATTTTTCTAATATTTCTTCTGAACCTGGACAAGTTGGTATAATTATTGAAATCATTTTTTTTTAAATATTAAAATTTGTTCTTTAAATTGAAAATGTTCTGGTGTTGGAATTAATTCCAATTCTTTATCTGTAAATTGTTTTATCCACCATTCTTTATCTTCTTTAATTATATGTGTAGGGTCTGCATCACAATTAGATGTTCCTTCGAATGGGACTGAAATTAGAATATATTTATTAGTATAATCCGTTAAATTTTTTATTGCTTTATTTAAATCTTTATATTCTAAATGTTCTAATACATCATAAGCAATAGTTAAATCATGTATTGAATAATCAGATATATCTTTAGTAATGTCACCAGTCATCACAGAACCATTCGAAGGTATTGAATTTTCTACTGCAAATTCGCTTATTTCTAATCCATCAGCTATGACACCAATATTTTGTAATGCATATATTCTAGGTCCTCTTCCACATCCAAATTCTAATAATGATTTACATTTAAAAAATTCTTTCCAATGAATTGCATCAATAAAATGTTTTAGTTCTAGTCCTCTATTAGCAAAATAAATTTCATCCTTTTCTATTCCAAAATTATTTAAAATAATATCAGGTAATTCTACCGGATTAAATGGTTTAATTGGATATTCTCCAAACAATAATAAATTTTTCCATCTTTTTAAAAATTTTTCAGGATGAGAATTTCCTTTTTTTCTATTCATTTGTCCATCATATCTTTGTTTAATACCCCAAATATTATCTAAATAACCAAGATGCCATATTAAACCATTATTAAATGGACAAGATTTTAATTTTTGTTCTGATATTAAAAAACAATGTTCTGTATCTGGATAAAATTTATCATCAGTAATTTTAAAAAATCTATGAGGTACATAATGAATAGGTTTAGAATTATCTTCTGTTATTAAAGTTCCTATTAAATGTCTCATTCTTGGACTAAATATATCTGTATCTTCCCATTTATGATTATTAATAAATTTTTTAAATTCATCTAAATTATCTACTACTTCATCAGCATCTAGTACTAAACAATACCACCCTTTATAATTTTCTTTTAGATATTTTAAATAAAAATTTCTTTGTTTACTTATCATATATGGGTCGTCTTGTATGAATTTGTTTTGAATAATTTCAAATTTATTAGGATATTCTTTTTTCCATTTATTATATATTTCCAAAGTTTTTTTATCTCCTTTTCCCCAACAAAATATTATTTTATCTGCATCAATTATAGATTTAAAACACATATCTATAAATTTAATACAATTATCTCCCATAACTGTGACAATCAACTGTTCTTTATTTGACATTTTCTCTTTTTTCATTTTATCATTCCTCTTTTTACATTAATATCTATATTTTCTAAAATATTTTTTGTTTCTCTTAATATTCTATTAATATTTTTAGTAGATATAATTAATTTTTCGTTAAACATTAATAAATATTCTTTATCTTCAAATTTAATTTCAATCATTTTTTTTAAACCTCCTTATAATCCAATAAATACCATACCACACATCTTGCCCACTTAAATATTTTTTACTCACTCCAAGTTCTTTACAACACCATTTAATTATTTCATCGTCTGCCACTTGTTGTTTCGTTGCTCTTCTTTTTACTTTTTTATCTAATTTTGTTTCCATTTTTTATCAAATATTTTTTCTGCATCTTTAATTGATTCACATTTTACACATAATTGTTTCTCTTCTAATAATGTCCCATTTATAGCTCTTTTTCTTTCTATCATATATATTTCTTCTAATGAATTTTTGTCTTCTACCATCAATAATCTCCTCCTAATTTATTTATAACATCAAACCAAGCTTTTTTAGTTACATTCCAATCATATTTTTCTAATACTGCTTTTCTTCCATTTAATCCAAATTCTTTTCTTTTATCTAAATTTTTAAATAAATAATCTAATTTTTTAGCTCCATCTTTAATATCACAAATACCCCTTTCAACTGCCCAGGAACCTGTTAATGTTCCATTTAATATTTCATCTCCATGTATTCTTGGATTTTCTTCTATTTCAGTTCCTACCAAATCAATTCCAACTCCTGAATTATTATCTAATACAAGTTCTCCAGTAGTAGTATAATCTGTTGCAATAACAGGAACTTCACATGCCATAGCTTCAATTATGGGGACTCCAAATCCTTCTCCGCTTGTTGTTAATAAAAATACATCCATTAAATTATAAACATCATTCATCTTTTTATAATCAAATCCTTTAAAATAAGTGGTTCCTGTAAAAAGAACTCTATTTTGTATTCCATATCTATTAATTAATTGTGATATTGGAAATACTTGAGCAGGGTCATTTGCATCACAATGCATTAATAATATAGCGTTAGGATTAATTTTTGCATACAAAGCCATCATTTTTATTGTTCTATCTAACATTTTTCTTCCCTGATTTCTAGCTACAACTCCAATTACAAATTTATCATTTAAATTCCATTTCTTTCTTAATTCATCTCTTTCATTTTTCTTTAAAGGAAAATAATTTTTAACATCTACTGCATGAGGAATATGATGTACATCTAAATTATGAACCTTTTTACATTGTTCTTGTCCGAATTTTGCCATAGCAATCGGACAATTCATTTTTTTTAATATATGTTCACATCCTGTTGGTAACGCTCCACCTCCATCACTAGGAAACCAAAATATTGTTTTTGCCGGAGATAAATCTAATTCTAATAGCCACGGATAAAGCATAAAAGTATCTAATAAAATTATTAAAACATCTATTTTATATTGTTTTACATAATTCGAAATTAAATCTTTAAAATAAGGTTCTCTTCCTTGTCCTATAATATTAAAATTTAATTTTCTACCATCTTCAAATGTTATTCCAGGAACAACATTTTGCCCTGTATAAGCTTGAGCAAAATAAAATACTTCATGACCTTCTTCAATTAAGTTATTTGCTAGTGATTTAGCTTGGTCTGAACTACGAATAGCCCGTACACAAAAACGGGCTATCGGATAATATACCTACTCGATATTTCTTATCCATATTATTGGCTCACCTCCTGAGATTTTTTTATTCTTATTTTATTTATCTCTTTGAAATTATGATGAACTTTTGCATGACATGATACACATAATGTAATTAAATTATTTAAGTTATTATTTTTAGAAATTGAATATGGTATTTTATGATGAGCATTTAATATTCCGCCTTTTTTTTCACATAATTGACAAGTATAATTATCTCTTTTATAACATTTTTTAGCTATTTCTTTCCATTTATTAAAATCTTTATATCGTTCTTTTGATTTTCCATCTATATAATTCCATGGTTTAATACCCTTTTTAAATTGTGTTCTTCCTGTATTTGTACACTTACCTTTTCTTATTTTTAAATAACATTCTTCATGATATTTTCTTTTCCAACTTGGATATTTAATATTTATTTTTTTTCCACAATAATTACAAATACTCATATATAAACCTCATCTATTTTTTTAGAATTATTTTTAAGTTGCATTTTAGATAATGGAATAGGCAAAGCTCCTGATTCTAATATTATAGCATTTCCACTTTCCTTAACTCTGACATAAACATTTAACCATTGATTTACTATATTAGGAGGTAAAACTACTCCATATACATCAGACATATTATTAGACTTTACGATAACTCTTATTTTTCTTAATCTTGTATTATTTTTAATGTTAAATCTCTTTTGGTTGTTATATTCCTATATTTCCTTATTACCAATTTCCTTATGTTTAATTATTTTAATTACCAATTTACAAATTCTTCTTCTTTTTTAATATTTTTTAAAATTTCTTTTAAATCTAATAATAGTATATCTTTAAATCCATAAGCCATTACTAAATCGTCAACTACGTTAGAATTTTCTCCTTCGAAAGCCATAAAGCTTCCAACAAATTGAACATCACCTTCATGTTTATCAATATATTTTTGAATAGCATTTTGTATTGCTTTTAATTCTTTACTTGTTTTTGTCATTTTTTATTTACCTCCATTTTAATTTCATACTATATAGTTATTATATTATTAATATTTTATTATTTATAAATATAATTATAATATATTATATATAATAAACTATATATTTAACATACTTCTTCCGGTTTTTTTATTTCATCACTACCATCATTAATAAAATGCCAAAATCCAAATCTATTAGGCACATAATTATATCCTTTTTTTAGTAAACTTTCTCTTAAATCTAAATTCATGACAATTTGACTATAACATTCTTCACTAATACTATGAATACAATTATCATTTTCACAAATATAATTATAATTAATATTATTAAATTGACCATTCAAAATATAATTATTTCCTATTTTTGTATAAGGAATGCCTATTGGGATTTTCTTCATTTTATTATTACAAAATTTACATATAATAAAATCTATATCTTTTAATAATTCTTTTATTTTTTCATATGTCTCTATATTTACTTTTCTGATATTTATTAATTTATCTAGTTTTTCTTGAATTTCTCTTTTTGGATGAATAGGTCTTTTTAAACTTATTTTAAATTCAGAATTTGAAAAACTCATAATATCATTTTTTATTATATCTAATTGTTCTTGTATTAATAAATTCAAATTTTCAAAGAATTTAGTTCCACTATCCAAAGGTGGGATAATCAATCTCTTTTCATATCTTTTTTTTATTTTAATAAATAATATAAATTCCATTTTAATTGTATTCTATATTTTCTATGTTAGTTATTTCATCTGATGGAGGAACTCCATTAATAATATCTTCTCTTAATTTTTTTAATTCTTTTATATATCCTTCAACCATTGTTTTATCTAATTTTACCGGAAAACATTTTATTACTTGATTGTCTTTATTTTCATAAAGTATAAATCCTTGAGGAATATTTGCATAATACATATAAAATTGAACTTGTAAATTATGTTGTTTTGATGGTTTTTTTAATTTATTAAAAGTCCATTGACTACAACTTTTTAATTCTATTACATAATTTTGTTTTTTATCTGTAATTATACAATCTAATCTTCCATGTAAAAAATCTTCTTTAACTACATCTATTTCTGCAGCAACAAATATTCCCATTTCAATAAAATATTGTATATATCTTTCATGCATTTTATTTCCATTTTCTAAAATTCTTTTTAATCTTGCATCAGCTACGAATGGTTTTTTCAATTTTATAGATTCATAAATAGCTTTCTTTGTTTTCCCTATTTCACTTACATAAATGTAATCTCTATTAGATGGATTTCTTTTTTGTGAATCTAAATGTTTATCTATTGCTTGTTCTAAATTGTATTCTTTTACCATAGTGCTTTTTGTATAAGGGTATCTTCATAAGATACTTCTTTAATTTTTTTATGAGTTGGTTTTATATAACATTGATTAAAATATCGTAATTCCCGTACTACGATATCAGTATATATATCACTTATTGCTAATAATTTATTAAATTCATCAATCGTACAATATTTTACTACTCCTTTTCCAATTCCAATTTTAAAATTTGGAATAAAATAATGAATCCCTTCTCCTAAAATATCATCTGAAGTTTGTGGTTTATAATTATAAGCTTGTATTTGAATTGCACTCTTTGATTTATAATGTTTTAAATTTCCAACAGATATTCTCTTTGCAATATATGAAATATCTTCTTCTAAATATTCTTTAATCCATTTATATATTTCATGTGGAGGAAATTTACATTCTTTATTTTCTATAATTTTAGGAACCATATTTTTCCAAAATATTTTTTTACTTAAATCTGTATTATTTCTTTTAACTATTCCTAAATTTTTAATCATCATTTTTTCTGTATTTGTTTTTTTATCTTTATATACAAATATATAATTTTTTTTCATAAGTCCTAATTCTTTATTTTTTATATCCTCTTCTGTTAATTCATCATCATCTTTTTTATGTCCACCTTTAAAAAAATGTAACATTGATATTTTATAATCAATTCCCATATCAAATGTTTCTTGTGGAAATGGAACATTATTTTTTATTTCTAATATTAATTCATTTTTTAAATCTAATAATCTTTTTTCGTCATCAAATACATCTTCAAAATAGATACTATCTGTATCTGTATAAACAACATGATATCCATTTTCATTAAATCTTTTTATAGCCATTTTAACCCATTGTTGAGCTATTAAACAAATATCAGTTCCTGCAATATTATCATATACACTTTTAAATACTGGGTTTCTTAATAATCCATAACAAGTATTAAGTGTAATTTTCAATCCATATTCTCGTGGGTCATTATTTTCTTTAAGTTCTTTTCTTTCATTATAAATTTCAAGAAGAACTTTACTAACAGGATGCATTTCATTAGTATCATAAAATCCAACTATATTAAATTTATTATTTCCATGCCATCCTTTACCCTCTTTATTTCTTCCATATAGATTACATTGTATCATTATATGAGGATAAAGAGATGCAAAATCTAAACAATAAATATTGCCAGTTAATTTTTCTATAGCAGGATATGAAACATATCCTCCATCTCCTTGATATGTTCTCTCTTCTACATTTCTATATTCTTCTTTAAATCCGCATCTTTTTGCAAGAACTTTATATGCATAAACACTTGGAGCACAAGACAAATGTTTTAATTTTTTTTGGTCAGATTCTTCTAGATGAAATTTCCAATTATCAAATTGTTCGTAAATATATTCAAATAATCTCTTAGTTAATTCAATATCTCTTATTGTATATTCTTCCATTATTTCTAATTGTTCATTTGTTGGATTTTTAATATCAAATAATTTATAATCAATTTCTTTTTTTGTTTCATTTGTTAAATTTAATGTTTTTATAATTGTATCTAATGAATAACTTTTTAAATGATATGATAAAAATGATTCTTTAAATTTTATTAAATCTGCCCTTTTTTCAATTATTTTATATAAATCTATTATTACTTTAAAATCTAAATTTATTCCTCCTCGAATTAATATAGGATTATCATAATTTTTAGTATTAAATCCAACTAATATTTTATGATTTTTTATTAATAATTGAATTTCTTTTTTATCTGTTAAAAAATAATATTTATTATTTTTATAACTATATGCTCCAAAATATTTTAATTTATGTTGTTCAATATCTTTTAAATTTCCATTTGTTTCTGTTTCAATATCGTATATTAATATATTTTTTTGCATTTTAAAATAAACTCTTTTGAATTTTTTCTTTTTTTAATTCTTCGATACAATCACCATTTATTATTTTATTCATCTTATTAATTTTTCACCTATTGCTTTAATTACATTGACTGTTACTGCATTTCCCATCATTTTATATCTTTGAGTATCACTAAATCCTTCGGTCCAATTATCTGGAAATCCTTGTAGTCTTTCACATTCTATTGGTATTAATCTTCTTATTTTCATTCCATCTGAAACTCCATGTATATCTTGACCAGTCATTGTGAAACTTGGTTCTCCTGGTTCTTTAAACCGTCTTCCATTTTGTCTTTTTTCTGGTCTATCTGGAGTGAGGACTGCTCTAATTTTTGGTTGTCTATTTCCACCTTGAGCTGTATTCAATGATGGACTTAATCCTTCCTCTCTATAGATTCTATTATTTGAATGTGTTGGATTATTCATTTGTACAAGTTTTGGTTCTTTATAATCTCTTGATGCAAGACATGGTGCTCTATCTTGCCATTTAAATTCTCTTTCACTTGAGTTGGATATTTTGAATTTGTTATTCGTATTAATTTCTCTGTTGCTTTCTCTGAAAGGTAATACTTCTGGTCTGGATTCTCCTCTAAGACTTCCAATAATGAATACCCTCTCTCTGTTCTGGGGAACTCCAAAAAATTTGCTGTTAAGAACCATCCATTGAATTCTATACCCCAATTCTTCCAGCGTTTGAATGATGACACTAAAAGTTTTCCCTTTTTCGTGATTGAGTAACCCTTTGACATTTTCAAGGAGAATAAGTTTAGGTCTTTTAATTTTAAGTATTCTTGTAATCTCAAAAAACAATGTCCCTCTGGTATCATTGAAACCTTTTCTTTTTCCAGCAATTGAGAATGCTTGACAAGGAAATCCTCCACAGAGCATATCAAAGTCTGGTAATTCATTTGGATTAATTTTTGTGCAGTCTCCCCAATTTTTAACTGTTGGGAATTTTTGTTTGAGGAGTTCACTTGCGTATTTATCGATTTCTGAGAAACCAACACATTCGAACTTGCTAATGTTGGGCTTATCTTCTCTGAATTGTAAATTCTTCTTGTCATCTCGTATTCCATCTCCTTTTCGTAAAATTCCATCACTTGTTTGTCGTAACGATTGTCTAAGTTCAGTATATCCTTTAATTTCTTCCATATTTCTGGATTTGGAATTGCTCGACTCTTGTCTGTTCTGAAGTAATGTTCTGTTTGTGTTTTTGGTATTTTTAATTTCTTTGTTATTTCTTGTATTGTTAGATTCTTTTTGTCCTTGAGATATTGATTTATTTCTATTGGAGTTTCGTGTTGTCTCTTCTTCACTTTCACTTTCAACATTCCCAAAACTTCTGGCGAGTCCGAGTTCAAATCCTCCGACTCCTGTGAACATGCTAAAATATTTGATTTCTTTTCCATTTTTCATTATAAATATTTATTTCCAAGTTCTTTAAATCTTTTAAATTCAGAATCATTTAACGGTCTTTCTAAACTAAGTTTACTTAAAGATTGTAATTCCGCATTTTCTCTCATAAATTCAAATTCTTTTATTATTTGTTCTTGTTTATTCATTCTGCCCTCGGAGCTAAAAACCATTCAAATATTAGCTCATCTGTTTCTCCTTTAATATAACATGGAACATCTTCTCCAAAATTAAAATCAACTTCTTTAAATAAATTCTTTATTCCAGAAATACAATTTAAATATGTTAAATCATAATAACAATTAGTTTTCTCTCCACTTACTTTTTCTGCTTCTGTTATTGTTTCTCCTTCAATTAAATTACCTTTTACTTTAATACTTAATTTTTCATCACTAACAATATTACAAACATCATTAAAAGAAGATAAATCACTTACAACTGAAAATAATTCTGTTGGTTTTATTTTATATTTAACTATAAATTCTGGTGATGGTAAAGGATTATTTTCTTTTGGTCCAATATAATATTTAAATTTAAATGAATCTTTTTTATTACTTAAATACATTGCATCATCTTTAAATTCTATTAATAATT
Organism: Candidatus Pacearchaeota archaeon; assembly: GCA_023144035.1. GTDB lineage: Archaea > Nanobdellota > Nanobdellia > Pacearchaeales > GW2011-AR1 > JAFCEV01. The sequence continues at coordinate 28,744 of JAGLGM010000005.1, forward strand.
CTTTCTTTCCTATTTTTCTTACTAACTTTCCGAATTCTGTTGTATCTATTGTAGAGGTTTCTATTTTATCAAATTCGTATTCATCAAAAAATTCTTTATTAATACTAAACATTGCTAAAGTATGTTTTGATGGATGAATTATTTTAATAAATAATTTTTCTTCTTCAAATATAAAATCTACTTCTAAACATAATCCTTCAATTATTTTTATTATATCTTGAAATTTTTTGATATTATTCACTATCTTTATTTTCATCTTCTTCATCCTCCTTTTCAAATTCAGGTAATGTTGTTTGTCTTTCAGTCATTTTAACCCTCCTTTTAAAACTTTAATAAATAACATAATAGCTATAAAACCATTAACAATTATAAATGGTACATCTTTAATCATTATAGCATAAATTGTTAATATAATACTTGCCACAACATCAACTGGTAAAAACCATTTATACCATTTAGTTATTAATAATAAATATGAACTCATTAATATTCCTAAACCAATCCAACCAATTATCATACTCCTCTCCTATTATTATATCCAAGTACGTGTAATCTTGGACTAAACATATAATTATTATTTAAGCAATATTCCATTACTTCTGGCATTTTTTTTAATTGTTCTTTTCTTGTAGCTCCTTCTGGCATTATAAATGTTTTATTATCTTGAATGCCTACCTTATTTTTAAAATTTACCCACCATTGATTATCTTTATTTTCATATACAAATTTAAATGAAGTATATTTTAATTTATTAAATTTTTTGTATGAATTTAATTCTTTACTAGTTTTATGTTTAATGTCTTGTTGTTTTGGAGAACAACTTATTGAAGTAAACTCCTTTACTTTATCAGAATAAATAGTTCCATTTGTTTCAAGATGAAATTTATTATAAATAAGTCGTTCTGGAATATCATACATTAAATCATATAATTCATCTATTTGTAACATTGGTTCTCCACCCGTTATAACTACATTAATTAATTTACTTTCTTTTATAGCATTAGCGACATCATTAACATGCATCTCTTTTCCATTTTTATGATATTTAGTATCACAGAAATCACATTCAAGATTGCATCCAGCTAGTCTTACAAAAAAAGCTGGAGTTCCAGCTGTCACTCCTTCTCCTTGCATCCCTTTAAACATTTCATTAATCAACATTTTCATCCCATGGAAAAACTATCCATTCATTTTTATTTAATTTTTCTTTAATCCAAAAGTCAGGAATCATTGTTGTCCATTTTGTTAAAAATAAACAAGCTATTTTTTTCTTTTTGAAAATTTCTAATGTTTTTCCTGTATCACTAATATCATCAACTATTAATGTTTTTTCAGTTGGAGATAATAATAAAGGTATATCTAATGCATATGATAATGAAACTGCAATAGGTAGTCCTCCTTTCGGTATTCCATATACTCCATCAAAATTAATATTAGAACTTTTAACTTTTTCTATTAATTCTTTTATTAATAATCCAGTTTCTTCCCAATTATAATATATTTTTTTCATACTGTTATCTCCGCATAAGATTTTGGACTTTCCCAAACTCTTATTGTATAAATTAATTTTGAATTTGACATTTTACAATGTTTTCCTATTTCTAAGCATAAATTTTCAGCTGTAGGATTTTCATTCATCATATAAATACTATCTCTTCCACATGTATTAACTAATGCTCTATGTAATTCATTATTTTCTTTGCAACACATTAAAATTGTTTTATGGTCAAAACAATCTTTTATCATCTTAGCTGTTGAAAAATCCCATAGTATTCCTGTATCATCTAATTTTGGAATTAATTCTGGATTTACACTTTCAATTTCAAGTTCACATTTCCATATATGTCCATGTAAATTAGAACATTTACCATCATATCCTACTAATCTATGAGCTGAGTCAAATTCAAATTGTGTTCTTAGTTTCATTTTGTAACCTTCCTTAATATCAAAAATCCCAAAAATTTAATATATATGTATTTTTTTCCTAGTAATTTATATTTCTCTACGAACTTTCTTGGAATAGAAATTCCATAAGATGTTGTTTTTCTTTTTGTATTATCTACTACTATTTTTCTAATTTTACATATACGTTTCATTTCTTTTTTTCTCCTGTTTTGTTTTTAATAATTAAAAATAAAAATAAAAATAAAAATAAATTTTGATTAGCTATTAAATACTAATCTTCATCCAACTTCTTTTAGTTTCTGGATTTGTTTTTTTAACCAATACAACTTCTTTACTAACTGCATTTTCAAATTTATCTACTCCATACTTCGCTAAAAATTGTCCAGTATTAGATTTTTCATGTAGACTTACTTTCCATGCTCCATCTTTGCTCTTTAAATTATATCTTTCCTTATGAACAATATCTCTACCAATTAAAGCAGTTCCAAATGGTGCTGAAGTTAATTCAATTTTCTTAACTGAAATCTCTTGGTCATCTGGTAATAATTTTCCATCTTGATATTTTGATGTATCATCAATAATTTCTACTGATGCAATCGGAACTCTACATCCATCAAGCTTATTCATCTCATCATCAGATAATGCATTTCCTTTGTCGTATTCAAGGTCTTCAAGCTTATATTCTTCTGTCATGTGTTTATTTTCCTCCTTACAATTTTCCCACCTTCGATACGTACCATACCAAGGTCTTTATTTAATTGTGGGTTATTATTTTTCATATTATTATATATATTTTTATATTTATAAACATAATTATAATAATTTATAAATAATAAATTATATATAATCTTTTATATCATTCTTCATACGTTAAGTATTCATTTCCTTTTGTTGTAATGATAAGCATATCATTCCTTCCACTTTTAAATGTTGATATTAAATCTTTATTAATTAATTGATTAATAATTTGTGTTCTTTTATTTGGACTTTTAATTTTATATGTTTCATCCATTGCTTTATGTAAAACCATTTTAGATATACTTTCTTTTGCAATCGTATTTAAAATAGAATATTGAATCTTTTTATTTTTATCTTGTCTCATAACCATATCTTTAACACTATCAATACAAATTTTAATTAATTCAAATGATTCTTTAATTTGGTCATGTTTTATATTATTATTCATATTCCATACACCATTTAATATTGTTAATTTTTCAACATATTTAGATAATCTTCTAACCATTGAATCTAATATATTTTTATCTTCTGCAAAATATGTTTCATAATCAGCTTCAACTTTATCCCATAATTTATCAACCAATGTATCTGAACCTTCTTCAAATTCGATATCACTCTTATGTTCAATATACCATTTTTTCATGTTTCTTAATTTCTCCAAAAATTTAGAAATAAATTTATCTTCATTAAATTCTACTCTATATTTAGTATTAAAACTATGTTTATTAATATGTTTTCTTATAGTTTTATGTTCACCTTTTGCTAACATTTTACAATAAAATAAACATCGTTGAAATAATCCATTATGTAAAACACTGTTAATTATTGTATCCATAGAATATGTTGTTAATATAAATGATGTATTTGTTTTTACTGGAATAATATGACCACCAACTCCCTTAGATACTAATCTTGATTTATCCATTGCTTGTCTTAATATTAATTGAATGTTACGATTATAACTTCCAGGTTTAAATATAAATTCTGATTCTGAACATCCAATCCAATTAGCATCATCAAGTATTCCTTTTTCTACAGGGTCTTTCCATTCTTTATTTCCTTTAATTGGTTCAATTTCACTTAATCCATATTGAGTATTATATTCTGTTGCTTTTTGATTTACAGCTCCAAGTAAAGTTCTGTCAGTTATTGTTGCGGGTTGATAAACTGTTAATTGTAATCTTTCTAAAATATCTCTAACTATATTCATACCTTCATCTTTCCCTGTTCCTGATGGTGATGAAAAAATTAAATTAACTCTATAGTCTTCTTTATTTTCATCAATTAAAGTTCCAATTAAATTATAAAAACATAAATCTTTCCATACTGATTGTGAAGTAATTTTATGATTCCATATTTCATCCCATAATTGTTTTATACTCATTAATTCAAATGCTTCATCTGTTTCCATTTCATACATAACAGGATGTCCATATCTCATAGACCATTGTTTCATTTCTGATTTATTATAATCATTAAGTTCACCTACTAAAGATTTATCAACCCAACCCATAAATTCTCCTACATTCTTTCCTGGACAATTTGCGACAACAGTATTAGCATAAGGAATTATTTCTTCTCGAGTTAGTCCACTATTAACTAATCCAATTGCAAAATTTTTAAATAATATATTATTTCTATCACCACTTTCAATTACTTTTTCCATTACATATTTTAGATATGGGTCGTTTTTATGATAATCTTTTATAATTTGCTTATTTTCTAATTGTTTTTTCTTTTTATTATTTAAATCATCCTCTGCATACTCAATTATATCTAATTTTAGAATATTTGGTTTTCCAGTATTGACTATATCTAGTAATGTTTTTTCTTTTCCAGTCTTAAAATGTTTACCCCAAGGAATTGCAATCCACTGTGATTCTTTTGATAATTTATCATCTGTTTCAAATAAATTTATAATATATTTACGGATTCTATTTCTTAATTCTAATGGTTTATCTGCTAAATTATCAAATTTTATAGAAATATGTATTCCTCTCGAAGATGTATCATATACTTCATAAGACCATTTTAAATCATCTAATTTATTTTTAATATCGTTGAATTTATATCTTTCTTCAATATCTAATATAATTTCATTTTTAAAACTTTTTATTAGATTTACATCTAATTTTTCTTCATTTGTTAAATCAGTTATAATCTTTTCAGTCTGCCATCCTTTGTTATTAATTTTATCTATAAAAAGTACTTGCATATCTGGTTGTCTTTTAATAATTTCTCTAATAAATTCTTCTTTTTTCTTTTTTAATTCTATTTCATCCATTTTTAAAAATTATCCTCTATTTCTATAAAATTACAATTTAATTCGTTAATAATTTCTTGTTTTCTTCTACTATCTTTTTCTATCTGATATTTATGATGGGATTCATAAACTTCAACAACTAAATTTAATTCTTTACAATATCCATCTATAATATATCCACATTTCTCATATTGTCTTATTAATTTAATATTATTTGATAATTCAAATTCATTTAAAATTTGTATTTCATTAGTACCAATTTGTAAATGTCCACCATCTTTCCTTATTTGATTTATTCTACTTTCTCTGTGTTTTCTTCTATTTTTGGGTGTTCTACAGAATTTATTAATAGATTTTTTATGTTTTAATTTAACATCCTCTCTTGACATCACATTTAAATTTCCAAATTTTCTAAATCCAGGATTGTTTTCTTTTTGCCATTTTTTATTTTTTTTATTTCTTTCTTTTTGATTTTTACGTCTTTCTTCTGCACTTTTAAGTCCTTGTATTTCTTCCCATGTCATTCCTTTTGTACTAAAAAATGTTTTACCATTACAATACTGCTTTTTCTTTTTTCGCAATATTTTACCCTTCTTAATTCCGAAAATTTCTTCATATGTTTTTCCTTTTCTCTTTCTTCCTCCAATATTAGCATTGTTTTGTTGTCTACATTTTATACTGCAAAATCTTTTACTATTAACATTTTTAAGTATTATATTATTACATATTTCACATAATATTTTTGTCATTCTCTAATTTCCACTCTTTTAATTGTATTTCTAGAAAAAGGGATTGGTTTTGATTTTCCTTCTATTTTTAAAAAAATATGAAAATCATCTATGTCTTTAAATATTCCATCTCGAGGATATATTTTATTTCCATCCATTATAATTAATCTTACTTGTTTTTCTTTATATTTTTCCCATAAATCACTAATCATCTTCTATTAATTGTTCCTTATTTATAATAAATTCTCCACATTTACATTGACAATATGCAAAGAACCATAAATTATATGTAAATATAGGATTTCCATCTTTACCTTTTGGAATAAATGTTTTTATTTTATAATCTTGTTCACAAATTTTACATTTCATTTATCGTATCCTCTATTTACAATTTCAGTATCACATTTATCACAAAAATTTATAATAATTTTATTTGCATTCCTATATGTTTTTAATTTTTTATTTCCACAAATCGGACAAGAGTCTAAAGTTTGCATATATTTTTTTGTCATTCTTTTTTTATTTTTTGTTTTATTATATTACATTCACAAAATGGACATATTTCATTTTCTAAAAATTCTGATACTTCACGTCCTATTGGAATATAATAATATCTTTCTTTTTTACAGTTACTACAAGAAATAGGTATTACATAAGTATTTTTTTCTGGTTCATCTTCAAATCTAAATACTTCTTCCGGTTTCATTTTCCTCTATTTCCTTTATATCTTTTAGTGGATATTTTTTTTCATATTTAACTAAATTTTCCTTTAATGAATTTAATTCCGAACATTTATATAATGGAGTGAAATCTTTCTTTTGGTCATATTGATTTAAACAATGATTAATTTCTTCCATCTCTACATCTCCTAATTCATCAAATATCATAACTAATTTATCTTCTGGATAAAACCATTTTGAATAATGCTCGTGAAAGCGGCCACATTCTGCGCAGGAAATAACTATTCCTATTTCTCTTAATGCAAATGTTCTGTTATCTTGATTTCCCATAATTCCATACCAATTATCTTCTGCAACTATTCCCCAATTCAATTTCATATAAGTTAAATTAGAATTACAACTTTCACAGGAATGTAAATTTTTATTTAAAGGCATTCTCCAAGAATTGTCGTCTTCTATTTCATCAGGTTTTATTACTAACTTTCTTATTTGGTCAGGATTGTCTTTCATTTTGTTGTCACCATGGTTTATTATATATATTATTATGATTAGTTATTTATAAACATAATTATAATAAATTATATATAATTTATTATTTAGATTTAGCTATTTAGAATTAATAATTTTATAATATTTCAAAGAATAAAGCTTTCCATAGATTTTCTCCATTAACTTCTTCTTCATATTCTCTATCTGGACCTGTCATTAAATATGTTTTTTCTTCTGAAATTTTAAAGAAAATATAAATTGGATTTCTATTATTATAATTTAAATTTATAGTTAATTCAACTTCAATAGCATCACTATAAACATCTGAATTTATTTCATATTCTTTTGATTCTCATATTCCGTAATCAGAAATATATAATTCTATTGTTTCTTTTAATTCATTAAATTTATCTATATATTTATCATTTATTTTCATTTTTATTTATCCTTTTAACTCTCTTTTTTCTTTTTGGTTTATTAATATTAAAATCAATATTTGGAACACTAACTTTCATACAATATTTATTCTTACATAATATTTCACCTGTTGATAATGATTCTACTTCTAAGCATCCACAGAATGGACAATATTTAGTTTCTTTAATTATTGGTTTAACTTTTATTTTTTTCATTTTAAGGTATATACTCTTTTTTTAATTTTCCACATTTTTCACATTCTTGGAGTATTAATATACAATTTGGAATTTTATCACCATCATAGTAAGTTCTTATAATTTTATGTCTTTCTTTCTCTTTCCATTTATGTTTACAAAATAAGCTCATTTTAAAATATACTCCAAAAACATTTTTACTAACCATGATATAAGAATTAATCCAGCTAACATATTTCCATAATTAAACATTCTTTTAATTTTTTGTTTATTTTTTTCTTTTATTGTTTTACTAATATAATTAATTAATTTTACTATATTTTCAAATAACCAAGTTAAAAAAAAGATAAGTAAACATGCAAGAAAAGCACTTATAATCCATAATAATATTTCACTAATTATTTTTATAATAGTCATTTTAAAAAGGATTTACTCCATATATTTTCATATAATTAAATTTTGTTTCTGCTACAACTTGTTTTTCTATTCTCTTTAATTCTAAATTTCCTTGTCTATAATGCTTTGTATGTAATAATTCATGAATAATTACTTGTCTAGTTTTTTCCAATCCATTTTCATTATTTATTAAAATTAATTTTTGGTCATCTAAAGTAACTCCTTCAATTCTTGGAATTCTTGACATTACTTCTATAAAATAGTTATGTGGAAATTTACAATGCTCAAGGTCATAAGTTACAAATGTTTCAATTATATCTTTCACTGTTAGTTCTTCAAGGTTTATTACTTTTTTGGCTGTCATTCCACAACCTCCTCAGTCCATCTATCCCATTTAGTTTTACAATCAGGACATTGCCAAAAACTTATTCCATCATATAATTCTCTAACTTCTATTCCTATAAGCTTTGACCATTTGTAAGGTTCTGAATAATGTTTTCTTATGTTTTTCGGAATATCTCCTCCATCCCAATCGAAATCGCAGATTGGACATTTCCCGTAGCGGTCTAGTTTTTGTTTTTCTTTTGTCATTTTATTTCTTTTCCTATTTTTAATGTTTTTCCATTAAAAGTGCATTTATGAACCTTACCCCATTCATAATATTGTCTTGCTAAAATTATTCCATCTATATCTGGAGCAGATGCTCTAATATCTCCAGAATTATCTAATAAAACATATTTTGTCATTTCTGATATTAATGCTTTGTACCAATATTCAGTCATTTTTTTAATTTCTCCCACATTTTAATTTCATCTTTCATTGCTTTATTAATTTTTTTTGCTTTTTCTCTTTGTTCATCAGTCATTATATTTAACATATATCCAATAAACTTATGCATCTTTTGAATAGTTCCATTTTTTGACATTCTTATATTCATTATTTTTTTTGAATTTTCATTATTAATATCTCTTAAAGTTCTTAATATAGTTAAATTTCCTTCTACCCATGAGCATTCGCTAATAGAAACAACTTTATTACATTCTGGACATTTCATTGTTTTTCCACGTTCAAAATCATGTTCTATTTTTTTTATATTACTTATTGTCATTTTCTATGTTAATATTATAAAATAATAGTATTTAAAGATTTATATTCATTATAGAATGACAATACCTAAACAAAACATTTATAAAGTAAAATAGTTATTATTAATTATGAAAAATGAATATAAACCAGGATTTTTGGTTAATTTTTTAATCATATGTGGTTTATTAATTATAATGATAGGAGTTTGGATTTTTCTTTCAGCTTATTTAATTATTATAGGATGTATTTTTATTACTATTGGAACTATTAAAGTTATAAGAAAAAGTGATAAATTTACTAAAATGAAAGGAGATGAGAAATAATGAGAATTTCATTTTTACAATTATGGAGAGAAAGTATGTCTGATTGGAATTTTTATGTCACAGGTTGGTGGATAGGTGCTCCTCTTATATGTATTATTGTATGTATTATTTTTTTATCAAGTTTAATACAAATAATTATTATGTCCTTATTTCTTTTAAGTATAATTATTTTCATTCCTATAGTTTTTACATTTATAGATGCACTTGATAATTATAGATGGTGTAAAATGGAGGAAAGTTTTTAAAATGAACAAAAGACATAAATATAGAATATTTACTGAAGTAACTAATGATGGTTTTAAAACTGAATGTTCAATGGGAAATCAAAGGATGAAAAAAGAAGAAATTGGATATTTGAAAGTTTTAGTTAATAAATATAACAATATAATAAAATATCATACAAAACTTATGAATAATGATAAGCAAATTAAATCATTAGAAACTAAAATTGATATTGATTTTGAAGAAGGAATGAAAGGAGGTTTAAAAGAATAATGGAAAAACAAAAAGAAAATAAAATAGGAAATGTATGTGGTATTGTTGGTTTATGTACAAGTTGGTTTATTCCTTTTTCTGGTATTGTATTAGGAATTATTGCATTAGCTAGAAAAGAAAAATATATGGCTTTAGGTATATTATCAATATTAGTCGGAATAGGATTTACATTAAGTTGGTTAATAACAATGGTTACTATTTGGTCTATTTTATAAAATGAAAGAAATAGATTTAATAAAAGAACTAAGAAATAAAACTTTAGAAAGAATTATAGAGAAACATGGAGATGGAGCAGGAAGTGATTTAAAAGATACAATGTTAAGTATTATAGATGTTAGAACAATATTATATGAAGAATCAAGAATAATTGCTGAAAGAGTTTTAAATGAAGAAATGAATAGATAATTTAAGGAGATGTAGTGTTAGCGGAATAACATCCGAGCTACCATGGTAAAGACTCGGGACGCAGGTTCGAATCCTGTCATCTCCATTATAATTAAAATGAAATTAAATACAAATTATAAAAGTATTCCATTACAAGAAGAAATTGAAGATGAAAGGGAATTTGAAGAAATGAAAGTAATGGCTATAGAACCAGAAGAATATAAATTAAAATATATTAAAATGGAACATAAATCAGTAATATATAAACAAGACGGAACTGAAGTAATTGGAGATGTTTGTAATGGAAAAGTATATTGGGAAGAAGTATTAGAAGGATATTGTTGTACTGAATGTGATATGAGTACAAGTATAAAATGAAACAATGATAAATAAAAATATTACAATGGAAGATATAAAAGAAGCAATGGAAATAATTAATAAACAAATATGGAAATGTCCTAAATGTGGAACTTATAAAGAGTTCATGGTTTTAGGAGTGCGTTGTTTGGTTTGTAAATGTGAATCTGATAAATTATGTAAAACTAAATATGTTAAATATTATATTAAATTGATGGAGGAGTTTGTAAATGAAATGTAAACATAAATGGCAACCAGTAAATGTTAATAGAGAAGAAGAATATAATTTTCCAAAAGAAGAATGGATTGGAGATAAAAATAATTTTATAATTTTTAAAGATTGGATTGTTGGTTTAGTATGTCTTAAATGTAAAAAAATTAAATGGATAAAGGTTAAGGAATTAAAATGAAACAATGTAATATCTGCTTAGATGTTTGGATTTCTTATTCTATTAAATGTATACATTGTGGTTCAAAGGATATTAATAGTAATATATCTGAAGAGGAATTTGATAGAATTATGGAATCACAAGGTAGATATAAGATAAGGAAAAAATGAAGAAAGTAAAACTACATAGGAATTGTCAGAAATGTGATAGTAGATTTCTGCCAACAGGTCGGCGACAAATGATTTGTATTAAATGTTATTATGATGCACATCCTAATTGGAAAACTAAAAAATGACAAACAAAGTTAAGATTCTGAAAGCAGGAAAGTACTCGTTTTGGGCAAAGAAAGGCGAGGTCTCGTATTCGAGAGATGTTAAGGAATTATTGGATTATTTGGGCGTTGATTATGATATTGAATATAATGGAGGTGAAAGAGATGAAAGATAGAAATTGTAGAAATGAATTGAATAGGTTGAAGAATAGACTTTTTGGAGTCAATGGTGCTGATTGTTTGAATTTAGGGAATAGTGATGGATTATTAGAGCAAATAAAACAAAGGTTAAATGATGATATAATAAATCGTCTTGTAGCAAAAATTGAAGACCTTGATAATGAAATTAAAGCATTGAAAAAACCAAAAAGGAAAAGATAATTACTTATTTTTTTTCGTAGAATTCTGTAAATCTTGATATAATTATTAATTTTATATAATCGGTGGGTGAAAGTAGAGATTTGAGGTTGAGTTTCATTTATTAATTTATGGTGGTCCTTTATATTACTTTTTTTTTATGGATAAAAAAATTAAATTAAATCTAAATTTAATAAATAAATAGATAAATATATAAGTATATGTATGTTTTTATAGGATTTAAATACTTGAAACCAGCAAAAAAATTCCGTTTAAAGTATTTGAAACTAATAAATAACCAATAAATAACCAATAAACTATTAATAAATGAATCACCACTTTTTCCATATAATTAATAATTATACGTCAAAACATTTAATATATTAAAGAAAACATGAGTTTCATTTATTAACCATTTATTGGTCATTTATTGGTTATTTATTGGTTATTTATTTTTTAGACATATTAAAAATCCATTCATTTATTAATCATTTATTAAATTATGTCATTCATTTATTAATCATTTATTAAAAATTAAAAATAGATTGTAAAATAATTTTATTAAACTCTTAAATAAGGGGACCAGTTATTTTTTAATGGAAAAATAACAAACCAAGTTTCATGTACAGCGTTCGATTCCAATATTATAAATCATCTCTACTTTATAAATATATTTATAATTCATTATAACCCTGAGAGAATCTCCAAGTGAAAATTCACCTGAAGCGTCCCTTGGGCAAAAAGAGGTGATTTATTTTTAAATAACTTATAGTTTATAAAGCTATGTATATACTATAACATATATAATCTATTATAATAACCTTTATAAAGCCTATTATCTTTATAATATATATAGAAAATGGAAAAAACAATAACAACAATTGCTATTTACGTTGAGGACCATAAAACATTAGAAAGTTTGTGTAAAAAGGGAGAGAGTTTCAGAGATAAATTTAGAAATATTCTTGATGAATGGATGAAAATCAAGAATAGTAATGCCTCGTAATTATTCTTATAATTCTCCTGAATATAAATTTAAACAAAGTATTTCTCATATTGGTATAAAGAACGGCATGTATGGAAAGAAGAGAAATAAAGAATTACATATTAAACTTAGAAATGGAAATAAGAAATATTGGGAAGCTGTAAAATCTGGTAAAAGAGATAGAATATTTAAAAGAAGTATAAAAATATCATGTTTTGAAAAGAAAATAATTTCTTTAAATTATAAATATGAACTAGGTTTTGAATATACTGGTCATCGAGCATTTTGGATAGATAATAAGAATCCTGATTTTATACATAAAGAATATAATATAGCAATTGAAGTTTTTTATTCTTGGTATAAAAATAGAAATTATAATAGTGTTGAAGAATATAAAAGATATTGTAGACAAATATATGAAAAAAATAATTGGATGGTTATTTTTATTGATGAAAGAGCATTAACTAAAAAGAATTGGGAACAACGATGTTTGAATATAATGAGAGTTACTATTCAAAATTATAATAAAAAATAATGGAATTACTAAATTAGAACAATTTAATTCCAAATATCATTAATCGGTCGCGAAGCGGCCTTTAGAATTCGTCTCGACACTTTTCACATAATTCATTGTCGACTTCATTAATTGATAATAACTTTCCACATTTCATACAGTATTGTTTTTCCATTTTGATTATAATTGGAGAGCGTAGGATTCGAACCTACTTCTCGTCAGATTCCAGCTACTTGTTTTATCAAATGCACTTTCACATGCTCTCCATAAATCCCCGTCTTTCCGGGGTGTCACTTCAATATGGATATAGAAAAGTATGAACGCAACCCAAGTAAAAACTCAGGTTACTAATGAAATTTTATATTAGCATGATTTTATATTATATAATTGCTTATTCATTAAATCATCTACATAATCTTTAAGTAAATCAAATTGTTCAGGATGCGTAAATGTTCTAGTTAATTTTTCAAGTGCTGTTTCTTTTTTATTTGTCATTTTATTTTATATTAAATTAAATATATTAATGTATTTAAATCTATGTTGTCATTATATAATGAAAGCAAAGCACTAAATCTTTACTTTCGGTATGGCTTCGATTTGACCACTGGAGTGCTTTTAAACTCCTTTGTTTATTTTAGTGAGTATGATTATTCGTCTTCAGTTATTATTTCATAAATATATCTATATATTTGTGACCTGTCAAATCCTTCTTTTTTAAAGTCAACTATAATTTCTTCACTTGCATCTTGTAATCTTTTCTTAGCATTTAATAATACTAATCTATTCATTCTTTCTTTTGTTTCTTGTTTCATTTTGTTTTTTTATCCTCCTTTCCTTTAATATATTAAAGATATTAAAGTATATAAACATATGTATTCATTATAGAATGACACCAACTGGTGGATTTTCAACCAAAAGCTTTATAAACAAAAGGTGTATTTTGGATTTCTTATCTCCCTTTAAAACATGCTGAAATCTGCGTTTTAACGCCTGATATAATAAGATAATAGTGATAATTGAATTTTGATAGTTCTAAAAAATAATCGTTTATTAGAATCGAGGTTTTATCAAAAGCTTTATAAAGGAATTCTAAAATGCCTTTATAAAGACATATATGTTTTGATATATATGTTATATCACAATAAGCTTTATAAAGCTTAATATCTTTAATATATTAAAGGAAACAAAATAAAATGGAAACAAAAAAACAAGCAATTAAAGAGTTGAAGGAATTTTTCCCTCATCTTTCAAACCAAGGTTTGAAGAACCAAACAAAGGAACAACTTAATGAATTCCTTAACCAAGTAAAAATAGAAAGGAGAAATAAATAAAATGACAAACAAAAAATGGACAGTTTTAAGGAATGAATTTGGTTGTAAGATAAGTGGAAATATGACTGAAGAAGAAATAGAAAAATATATAAAGGAGGGTAAGTGGACAGTAGCCCAAATTGAATAAAATGGAAATAAAATTTGAAATAAAACCAACAGCTCATGAAAGTAATTGTGTAGCATGCGGAAGAAAGATAGAGAAAGGAGAAAAAGTTCTAAAGGCATTACAAACAATGTATCCAGGGACAAGAGTAGGTAGAATGTGTATTGATTGTTTAAGAGAAGGAATGGAGGATGAAGAATAAAAAATGATTAAAGTAAAAGGGATAAAATGTCCTAAATGTGGAAAGAAAACATTAAGTAATCCTGATAATGAAAGATGGAGTAATTGGAAGGATTATTCTAAAGCCTATTGTCGAAGTTGTGGAAGTAAATTTAAGGAGAAGGAAGAAGGGGGTAATAATTAAAATGGAAAATAAAAAATATATTGAAGAATTGAAAAAGAAGATTGAAGAGAAAAAGAAAGTACCGGTAATTCAATGTAAATTTTGTGGTATGTCTCATCAAATACATGAAGTTGAATTATTACAAACCGAATTAGAAGTTTGGAAACAAGTTATTAAATCGGAGGAAATCAATAAATGAAATGTGAACAATGTAATTGTAACTTTGAATATGACGAAGGAAAAGTTTATGATAATGAAACCTTTGTCTGTTTCGAATGTATAGATGAATTAGCAAAGCAAACTATAGATGGAGGAATCAAATGAATAATCAAGAATTTATTAAACAATATAATTTATTAATAATAATAGCAATAATATTTATAATAATTTATATTATTTTTAATGTTATAGATTTAATTCATTCAATAAAAGTAATGAATATTAATCATGAAAATTGTATTAACTACTGGAAACAAATAGGAAATATTGATTTTGCTAATTATATGTGTAATAAGGGAGTTATTAAAAAATGAATAAAACAATAGCAATATCAGGAAGGCCGATAGAGATTAACCTATTCATGGAACAATTAAGAAAGAAATACGGAAATATCACAATGGATAAATTAATTGATAAATTAGAAAAGGATAATGGAGGTAATAATTAAGATGAATAAAAAAGAACGTAAAGCTTTTAAAGCTTTATCAAAAACATTTACACATCCAGAACAGCTAGAATTATTAAATGATTATGTAAAAGAAGTAATTAAATCATTATTTAGTGTTTCTTGGTAGTATATTAAAAATGAAAACCAAAAACAAAGAAAACGGGAATATAGGATTTACCCTAATCAAATCAAGAAGTCAGAGAACTGATAGTAAGAGTTGGAATGATAGAAGGCGGATGGAAGAAGAGCAACAACGATTATTAGAGCGTTTAAGAAGTAATATAGAAATACTTGATAAAATTTAATATTCATATATCTTTAAAATCAATAAAAAATCATTAAAAACATACTTTTGATGTTAACATTCAATACAAAATAACTAATAAATTAAAAATAATTAATGTTTGATGTTCAGAATGTGGTAAAATGGTATATTAATCGTCTAAAGATAATATACTTTCTAATAATATTAAGTATCTTCTATCTTCTTCTGTTACACTTTTTGAAATTATCATTTCTCTTTCTAACTCAAGTCTCATTTTTATAAGGTTATTCATTTTATTACCTCCTTTCATTTTAAACTAAATCGTATGTTGATTCTAATTTCTTAACAGGTTCATACATCTTTTTTAAATCTCTTGGAGTTACTTTTTCATCGAGAGTGAAATTATCATCAGTATCCATTAACATATATTCTAATTTTCCGTCATTATCTTTATCTACTAATACTATCTTAGCATATTGGTCTGTATAATTATCATTATTAATATAACTTCTAGATATAAAAAATGCATTTGTATCTTCTTCTCCATTACCATCTAAATCATATGATGCCATAACACCAGGAATTCCTTTGATATTCACTGTTTTATATTCAATTAAGTGTTTTGTATTTTCATGTGCATCGAATTTACTATTTTGTTTTACTAATGGTGATGATATAGAAAAATAACATATAGAACTAGCTAAAGCTGTAACTAATCCTCCTAAAATAACTTTAGATATTATATTTGCTTTTTTATCTTTCTGATATTCTGATTGTTTCTTTTTAGATTTTTTTGTCATTATTATTTGCCTCCTTCTGATTATTTATGGTGAGATTATCCAAAGCAACATTCCCCACCAGAATATTAAAGAGAGAATGCCTATCCAAGCATTTTCTTTTCCTGTTTTATAATTTCCATGTTTCTCCATACTAATTCCTAAACTTATACAACTTAATATTCCTAATATGATTATTGGTATTATTTTCATTTATTATTTACCTCCTTTAAATCTTTCTCTGTGATGTTGTGAAATCTCTTAAAATCCTTTTCTGTCATTGGTTTTCTTATTTTTCTAAAATACTTAACCCACTTAATTGCTTCTTTTTCTAAATCATCTGAAGCTACATCAGTAAAAAAATCTCCTTTTTCTATTTGTTCTTCAGTTAATTTCATGTCCTTCAAAGTTTTAAACTTCATATTTTTATAAACCTCCAATTAAAAAAGAATCTCATCCAAATTCTAAAGAACCAATTAGGTCTTGTTTCTAAATTTACTTGTACGCCCTCAACTCCAAATGGATTTACTGAATATAAATATTTAGATATAGTTATAGTTGCATAACCTGGTTTTGATTTCTGTTCTGTTAATTCAAATTTATTTTTTTCTTTTTTCATTTTTTAATTCTCTTTAATTCTTTTTTTATACATTTTTTACAAATAACAATTTCAGCATTATTTCTTAATATAAATACTGGTCCTAAATAACTTACTTCTTCTCCACAAACATCACAATTAAATGGCATTTTCCACCTCTGTTTCTAAATCTTCCTCTGTGATGTTGTGGAATTCCATAAAAGGTTTAGCAAATCCATAAATCCCTTTTGAATTCATATCCTTAACCCACTTAATTGCTTTTTGTTTAATCTCTACAATTAAATCTCGTTCAATAATTCCTGTATTAGGAACTTCAAATCTCTCTTGTGTTAAGATATCTTTCACAGTTTCAAGTTTTTCTTTACTATTAGTTACATTTTCTTCACTCATTCCCTCACCTCTGTTTTTAGTTCTCTTATATCTCTTTTAATATTTCTTAAAGGAGTTATTATTACTTTTGTTAAATCTATCGCACCTATATTTAAATCTAACCTATTTAATCTATCTATTTCTTCATCAATTATTTCAATAACTTTGTCTATTTCAAGCTTCATCTTCCACCTCTGTTTTCTTTAATTCTTTATTTTGTTTAGTTAATCCACTTATCTGATTTTTCATTAATAATATATTGTGCTTACATGAACATATTCTTCCATTATTTTCTAATATTATTTCTCTTATCTTTTCTTTTTCAAGCTTCATCTTCCACCTCTGTTTTCTCTTTTAAATTAGATAGTTCTTTATTAGCTTGAGATAATTGTTTCTTTAAATGTTCAATTCTCATAGATAATTTCCAATCTTCATTAGCTTTACTACAACTACAAACTTCTCTTTTTCCATTAATTATTTGAGGTAGTTCTTTTCTACAATATTCACATATCATTTCCTCACCTCTGTTTTTAATTTCTTTAAACTATCTTCTATATCTGCTTCTAATCCTACTTGAAAAGCAATAAAATAAGCATCATTAAGTTCTCCCTTTTCTGACTTTACAGCCAATTCATGTAATCTCATAATCATATCTTTGTAAATTATATGAGCCATTCTTTTTCTTTCTTTCATCTTAATCATTTTATTTTATCTCCACCTCTGTTTTTAGTTCTTTTTTTAATAATCTCAAAACTCTCTCTATATCATCTTCATCAAAAGTGGTTTCTATATTTTGTAAATTCTTCTCATTAGTAAAAATCAAACTCCCTACTTTTAATCCTTTAAACTTAATTTGCATCTTCCACCTCTGTTTTCTTTAATAATTCTCTTTTTAATTTTAGAAAAAAAGGATGTCTTTTTGCTATAACATGTTCAAATTCTCCATCATCCATTTGTAAAGCAATCATCCATTTATCTCCAAATTCATTTAATATTTTCTTCATTCCTCCACCTCTGTTTTCTTTGGTTTGAACTTTTTACATTTACAACCAATTCCCATACAGAAACCAGATTGATTTAGTTCTTCTTCCCTGTGTTTATCTTCTGCATGTCCACATTCACAAACTTCTTCTGTTTTCTTTGGTTTGAATTTTTTACATTTGCATTGACCTTCAGTTCCAATTTCTAAACATTCTTCTAAAAAACCATAATGATTTTTTTGAATATGTCCACATTCACAAACTTCATTACTATTATCTACTAATTTGCTACTAATTAGTAATTGATTTGAACACTTCGAACACAAAATAATCTTTCCCCAAAACAATTCTCCACATCTTTCATTATCTCTATATTCATGAATTATAGATTTACCACATCCTTTTGGAATATCCTCAGAGGTGACAGGCTTACCCTTTAGTCTTGACGACACATGAGGACTATGATTAAAATCTCCCATTATGGAGTTAATTCTTTCAATACATTCTTGAAAAGCTATTGCTCTTTCTTGATTATCACAATCAAAAGAACTATTAACTGTTAATTGTAAATCTTCCTTCAATTCCTTAACAGCTTCAGCAACATCTATATCCATATATAAATCATTTCCAATATTAATTTCTTTTTGTCCATACAAATTAAACTTTTTTTCAATTAATGTTTTTTTCATTTTTCTTCTCCCATTATGGAATCAATTCTTTCACAATTAGAACAACCTTTACCTTCACAACCTAAACATAATTCTTCCTTCAATTTCTTAACTCTTTTATTATAAATCTTTTGAATCATTTGAACTGTTTGGAGTTTTGCTTCTGTAATTTTATATCTCTTAAAAAAATACCCAGTTAATTCAGGAGTAATATTTTCAAACTTGTTATAATTTCCATAGTGTTTATATTTCTTAACATGATTTTCAATTGCTTTATAAGAACATAATCTTACCCCACACTTAGGACAATTAGATGGACTTTTCTTATGTATTTCTTTATCTAATTCTTCAATATCTTTCTTCAAATCTTTAATTATTTTGTTTATCATTTTATATTAAGTGTCAGGCAGAGAGTTTATTCTTGAATTGTATGGATACCTTAAACAACAAGAGACTATCGCAACTTGCTGATTATGAGGCACATCAAGTTTTTAACTCTCTAATTTCCTCCACATTTCTATTTTTTACCTGACTATTTCCTCCTCCTTGAAACTTTTTTAAAAGTTCCTTAAGCACATCATTATTTCCTTTTTGATATGCTCTATCTGTTGGTTCATCTATTCCTTTAAACTTTCCTGTAAACTTTAATTTCTT
This sequence comes from Candidatus Pacearchaeota archaeon, assembly GCA_023144035.1. Taxonomy (GTDB): domain Archaea; phylum Nanobdellota; class Nanobdellia; order Pacearchaeales; family GW2011-AR1; genus JAFCEV01. The sequence continues at coordinate 48,472 of JAGLGM010000005.1, forward strand.
TATTTCTTTACAAACTATCCTTTGAGTATCTTCGTATGCTTGGAGTTTTGTTTTACATTCTTGTATTAACTTTATGTTATTAAATATTCTTTCATCAGAAATATTAGGGTAACATAAATAGACTTTCTTCCCATGATTTTCTTTAAGTCTTTCAATCTCTTTCTTCAAATCTTCAATTATTTTGTTTATCATTTTTTATTTTTAATATTTCTCCTTACAAACCGAACCCCAAGGTCAGAGAAAGAGTAATCAGAACTCCAGTCAGCACCCAAGTCCAGACCATCAGAATCCGCATAGAACCTAGCAACTCTTCCTTTCTTTTTTGATATTATGTCTTCTTGTTTACAAAATTCCCAAGTATCTTTTAAACCAAGTTTATATTTTCCTTCTGCTTCTAGATTTCTTAATTTTTGTGCTTCATTAAAAGTAAGCAAATTTTCTTCTAATTCTTCTCCAAATTCTTCTTTTAAATCATCATAAGATTTATTTAAGTGATGTTTTTCTTTTTGAACTTCTATGTCTAATTCCTTAATATAAATAAAATCTTTTTTATTTTGTTCTTCTATTAATTTCTTTTTTAGAACTTTTAATTCATCTTCTTTTTGTTTTATTTTTTGTTTAGTTGTTTTCATTTATACTTCCCCCTCCAAATTTTAATAATCTTCCATATTTTTTTCTTATTTTTTTAAAGTCTTTTTTTATTTGACTTTGAAATTCTTCAAAACGCTTTTTACTTGCTTGGTCTATTTCTTTCATCATTTTTATTATTAAATTTTGATTATTTGTTTTACTCATTTATATTTACTCCCAAATATTTTAAAATATTTATCAGTCATTATTAATGCTTCAGCATCTAACTTTTCATCATAAACTTTAAATCTCTCTCCTTCTTTTAAATCTCTTGAATAAACTCTATAAATGCATTCAGAAAATATATCCCATACTTCAAGTGGATGTTCTTTTGATTCTTCTATTATTTGTTCTAATTGTTTTGCATATCTTCCCATTTTTCTAAATAATAACTATAATATAATTAATAATAATAACTTTATAAACATTATTATAATATATTATATATAATTTATTTTATTCTTTATTTACTTTTGATTTTTTAATAACATTTGGATTACTTCGTCTAAATTCTTCATATTCAAATTTAGTTTCAGTTGTTTCAAACTATTATTAGTAGTTTTTTCCAATATTATCATAGTTTTGGTTTTTTCTATTGTCATTTTAATTGTTTTTTTAATATAAAATATAAAAAAATATAAAAAAATAAATATATTTATATTTTGTGTTGAGCAAAGACTACAGACCTTTTAACTGATACTTTTTTACTAGATTTTACTTCAACTAAGATTACACTATTTTGGTCAACCTTAGAATCTTCAGATAAAGTCTTTACATATTCTTTTGCTTCTTTCTCTGATGTAAAAAATCTACATGGGTCTCCACAACCTTTTATTTCCCACACGACTAAGTAAGTTGGAGCTTTTGGTTTTTCCTTTGGAGAAATTAATTCATAATTTCTTACATAACCACTTGATTCTTGATTATTTTTATCAAGAATATATTTAAGTGAATATTCACCATCATTTGTAAATATATCTGTAGTAACTACTCCAGTATCTTTTTCATCCGTACCATTTACACGTCCGTTTTTATATCTTCTAACTCTGTCTCCTTTTTTAAATTCATATTCCATCTTTTTTCTTTACCTCCTTTCAATTTTATAATCATCATTTTAATATCTTCTCCTTTTATTATCACTACCTCTAAACTCTGCTGGCCATTCGCCATTTACTTTTAGAGAACAAATAGCACAATATCCTTCTTTAGTTAAAACTTTAAAATTCTTTCCACATTTTTTACATGTTGGTTTATTTGTCATTTTTATTTAATATATTTAAAATATTATAGTTTATATATGTTTGTATTCATTATAAAATGATAAATTATATATCATATAATTATATATAGAGTTTTATATATAATCTATTATAATTATATTTATAAATTAATTATTATTAATTATATTAAGACAAAAGGAGTTCCTATAACTGGCAAATTACTCCTCGTCTTATATAATAAAATGGCTGATTTTCAACAAGCAATTAAGTGGATTAAAGAAGGGAAGAAAGTTAGAAGAAAAAACGGAGGTTGGTTTTTAAAATCACAAAAAATGTTGAATTTATATAAAACTGAAACTGGTGAATTATGTGTTCATCAAGAGTTTTCCATTCCAGATTTTGAAGCAACTGATTGGGAGATTTATGAAGAAATTGAAAAATTAAGCGATAGAGAATGTAATATTTTAACAAATATTTGTGATTTAGATGACTTAATTCCAACAGATATAAAAGATATCAAAATCAATTTACCAAAAGAATCTATGCAATTTAGAAAGGGATTTTTTAAAGATGATGTCAAAGAAAAAATACAAAATGCTCAAGAGATAATTAAAAAAAAGTTTGAAATATTTATTGAAGAATATAAAAAAATAAATGAAATGAATACTATTCAAATAATTGTTGATGATACATTCAAAGAAGAATTTGGAGATAAATTAATAAAATGAACATAGAATTTGAAGTTAAAGATTTAATAAGAAGTGGGGGAATGAATGAAGAGAAAGCTGAAAGGATATGTCGAATAGCAAATTTTCAAAAATTAAAAGTTCTAAAAGCATTAAATAAAGGCGGAGAAACCATTTCAGATATTTATAAAAATATAATTAAGGAGCATAAAAATGGAAATTAAAATACAACCAAGACAAACAGGGAAGAGTTATGATATTGCTCAAGAATTAAAAAAAGATGAAAATGCAATAGTATTAGTGATTACTGAAATGGTTAAAGAATATTTTATAAAAAATCTTGGAGTAAATGAAAATCAAGTAATGGTATTTTCACAAGTACTTGATAAAAGTAGTTTAAGAGGAATACCTAAATTAAAAATATATATTGATGAAATTGGATATTGTGTTCAAGATTTATTTCATCCTCATCAAGTTGTTTGGGGGACACATACATAATGACAAACGAAAATAAATATAATATAAATGGAGGAGTAGGATTTGCAGGATTATTATCATTGTTATTCATTACTCTAAAATTATGTGATAAGATAGACTGGTCTTGGTGGTGGGTATTAAGTCCATTATGGATTCCTGTAGGATTTGTATTATCTATTGGTATGATTGTACTTGTATTATATAAAATATTTAAATAGAAATAAAATGAAAACAAAATGGGCTCGTAAATGTTCAGAACCTGGATGTGATAAACATTTAAGAGCACAAAATAAAAGTGGACGTTGTTGGATATGTAATTCAAACTTAGCTTCAAAGAATTATCAAAAAAATAATAGAGAAAAGATTCGATTTAATCAAAGAAATAATTATTTTAAAAATAAAATAGAAAAAATGAAAAATGAAAATACCAAATAAAATAATCTTAAATGGAGAAATATATAAAATTATACTGGTCAGTAAAAAAGATTTAGAATGTGAAAATTGTGGAGAAGATGCTTTAGCAACAATAAAACCTAATGAAAAATTAATTTATCTTTCTGTAGATGATAAAGAGAATCCACCAATCGAATTACTTTGGCATGAATTAGGACATTACTGGGCTGATTATTATGGTTTAGGAGATTCTGAAGCATGGGCTGAGGGTTTTAGTAAATTTGTTTCTTCAATGATTAAACAATTACAATATAAATAATAAAAAATGAAATTAAAAGACCCAAAAAGAGTTAGTCAAGGTAAAAAAAATCGAGCAGCAGGTGCTCGTTTCGAATTAAAGGTGCGTAAAGACTTAGAAGATAAAAATTGGATTGTTTCAAAATGGATGAATAATGTTGATTTAAGGGAGCCTTGTCCAGATGCAAAAGATATGGAAAATAAAGGATTATTTATTAATCGATTAATTCCAGCAAAGCATAAATTCCGAGGACCAGGAATCCCAATGGCTATTGGAACTGGTTTTTGTGATTTCTTAGTAATGCGAAGAATAAATGGAAAAGAAATATTAGAAATACTAAAAAATGAGATATAATAAAAAATGTTTTAATTGTAGTAAAGAATATGTTTGCTATTATAAACAATCAAAATATTGTTGTGAAAAATGTAAATTAAAAAAAGAAGGTTTAAAAGAAAAAGAATGCCCTAATTGTAGGAATATATTTAAACCTACATGGTATGGTCAGGTATATTGTTGTGGAAAATGCTATTGGAATTCTGAACAATTATCAGAACAAGCAAAAAATAGTAAATTAATAAAAGATAATTCTATTGAAAGTTACGAAGAGAGATATGGTAAAGAAAAGGCGGATGAGATGAAGAAAAAGCATAGTAATTTTATGAAAGAAAATCCTAATTCTGGACAATTTAAAAGTGAAACTACATCAAAAGAAAAAAATGTTAATTGGAAAGGAGATAATGTTGGTTATAGTGCTTTACATGATTGGGTAAAGAGTAATAAAGAATTTTTAGGAAAATGTGAGATTTGTGGTTTAGAATCTAATAATAGAAGAATTATTGAAGCAGCAAATATTTCTGGAGAATACAAGAGAGATATTAATGATTTTGTATGGTTATGTAGAAGTTGTCATTATTGGTTTGATAAAATTAAAAAACAAAAACCTTATGAAGTTATCGGAGTAGAAGTAAAATCAAATGGCTACTTAGATAAAACAGAACGCGCAAAATGTAAATGGTTATTAGCTAATAATATATTTTCAAAAATATTAATCGCAAAAAAAGGAAAAAAAAGAGGAGAGATAATTTATGATGAGTTCAAATAAAGGTAATAAAAAAAATCTTGAAAATTTAACAAATGAAGTAGGTAGAGCATTATCTAAATTTAGAAAATATTGTATAGATTCTGGAATGAAAGATAATGCTATTGATGCAATGATAGAAGGAAAAGAAGTAATTGATTGTTTTTATTGTAAAACCTTTAATATGTATGAAATATTTTATAATGAAAAACATAATTGGGATATGTATCAATGTGCTAATTGTGATAAAACTTGGTTCGTAGATTTAAATAAAAAATAAATATATTTATTCTTCATATTCAACAATTTCCATTTCTTCTTTTCTTTCGTAATCTTTTTCTCTTGCTTCTTCTAAAAGAAAATCTTCTTGATATATATCTAATTCTTCCATTTTAAAATTTTTTTAATTTATTTATCTGTTTTTGTGCACATTTAGAACAATATATTTGTTCTTTTAAATTACATTCTTTACAAAAAAGAATTGAATTAGTTCCTTTTTTAAAATGTTTTTCATTTATTTTCTTAAGTTCTTGTACTGATATCATTTTTTCAAATCTTCAGCTTCCCATTTTTTAATTCGGTTTACTAATTCTGTTCTCACATAGTCAAGTTGGTCTAATGTATAAACATTTTCTTTTCCAACTAATCGAATTTCATAGGTATAACCCTTAGAATTCTTAGCAATTTTTATGCTATCTTTCATCTCTATAATAGAGACATTATTTGTTTGTGTTCCGTTTTCCATTTTATTTTGCATTTTTTAATGAGCTGATTGTGCTCTTTTTATTTAATATATTAAAGATATTATAGTATTTAAATGTTTGTATTCATTATATAATGATAATATTTATTTATTAAAGATTATATATAATTTATTATAAAAATATTTATAAAGTAAAAAATATTAATAATTATATAAATTAAATAAAAATATGCTCAACTATATAGTCAAAAATAATAAGTATAAAAATGATAAATCATTAATTATATTGAATTTAAAAATATAAGAATCTTTATATAAACAATGATATATACAGGTAAAAAGAAATTTACTATTGATGATAAATTTAAAATTAAACATAGAAATATTGAATATTTACCTAATTATAAAGTAAGAAAAAAAGAAAACATCAAAAAAATTATTGTTGGATTATTATTGGGTGCTGTGTTTTACGGATTAGCATATACTTGTCAACATCAAAAAGAAAAAATACCAAAAGAAAAATATGAAAATATATATCAAAAAACTATTTAATAAAATGGCATATAAAAAAGGAAAAGGTATGACTGGAAAAAATCATTCTTTAGAAACAAAAAATAAGATTAGTAAATCTAATAAAGGAAAATTAAAGGGATTGAAACAAACAGAAGAACATAAAAGAAAAAGAAGTGAATCTATGAAAGGAAAAAATAAAGGACAAATAGCTTGGAATAAAGGATTAACAAAAAAAACAGATATTCGTGTTAAAAAATATGCAAATTCATTAAATGGTCATAAAGTTTTTGGAGGATTTGAAACTAGATTTAAAAAAGGGGATAAAAGAACAAATAATTCTATAGAAAAACAAAGAAATAAAATTTTAGGACCAAATAATCATAACTGGCAAGGTGGAAAATCTTTTGAACCGTATGGATTTGAATTTAATAATAAACTTAAAAAAACAATTAAAGAAAGAGATGACAATAAATGTTTTATTTGTGAGAATAAAATAAATTTAGCAATTCATCATATAGATTATAATAAGAAAAATAATAATCCAAATAATTTAATAACATTGTGTAATTCATGTCATAGTAAAACGAATTATAAAAGGTCTTACTGGATAGGATTTTTTAAGGAGGTAATGCAGTGAAAATATATATCGCTCATCCATTTCGATTCTAGAAAAAAAATAAAAAAATGGACAAAAGATTTCCAAAAGAAAACGAATCATAAGTTAGTTAATCCATTTTACCCTATGAGAGAATTTGAACTTTTTAAAGATGAAGATACTTCTGGTGGAGATTATTATAATAAATTAGATTATAAAAATATAGTTGAAGAAGATATAAAATTAATAAAAGAATGTGATGGTATGATTGCAATTATTGATGGAGCATTAAGTTATGGAACAATTCAAGAAATAATTTATGGTTATATAAATAAGAAAAAAATATATTTAATAGTTACAAATAATCATGAGAATCATCCTTGGTTAGTTTACCATTCTAATAAAATATTTACAAATTTTAAAGATTGTGAAGAATTTATAATAAAACAACAAAATGAAAAAAATTAGAAAATTCGATACCGGAGCAACAAGAGATACAGATTCTGATAAACATGATTATGAAGGATATTTAAGTCCAATAGTATTAAAAAGATTTGGAGAATATATGACTAAACATCGAGTTCAATCAGATGGAAATTTAAGAGATTCTGATAATTGGCAAAAAGGAATTCCAAAAGACGCTTATATGAAATCAGGATGGAGACATTTTATGGATTGGTGGAGTGAACATAGAGGAATAAAAACTAAAGAAGGAATAGAAGAAGCTCTTTGTGCAATTTTATTTAATATTCAAGGATATTTACATGAATATTTAAAAGAAAAATTAAAAGGAGGTAAAAAATGAAGAAAAAATATGAAAAAGAAAAATTAGAAGAATTATATATTACTAAAAATATGACTGCTAAAGAAGTTGCAGATATATATAATGTAAAACATAATACAATGAGAAAAGTCTTTTCAAGATTTGGAATAAAAAAAGAAATAATAGAACAAGAACCATGTAAACTAGAAAAAATATTAGATAAACATAATATTTCAGAAGATGAATTAAAAAGTATTCTTAAATCAACTAAAAAAAGTAAACCAGAAAGTGGAAGATTAAAATACTTAGACTTTAAAGATAATCATATTAAATTTACAGTTATATCTGATTTACATCTTGGACATAATAGATATAGACCTGATATTTTAGAACATGCAATTGAAAATTCAAAAAAGCAAGGTAGTGAGTTTTATTGCATTCCAGGAGATATAATTGAGGGAATGTCTGGAAGGGATGGCCATATTTACGAATTAAGTCATATAGGCGCAACAAATCAATTAAATTATGCTATAGAACAATTATCTCAAATAGATAAACCAATGTATGCAATAACAGCTCGTAACTCACATGATGGTTGGTTTAGTTCTAAAGGAAATATGGGATTCGAAGTTGGACCTGAATTGGATAGAAGATTAGAAAACTTTGAATTTTTAGGATATGATGAAGCAGATATAGAATTAGGAAATAAAATAAAAATAAAAATGACACATCCTGGAGATGGAACAGCTTATGCGGTTTCTTATAAAGCTCAAAAATATTTAAATGCATTACCTGGAGGACAAAAACCAGATATATTATTACAGGGTCATTATCATAAAGCTATGTATATGTTTTATAGAAATGTTCATCACTTTGATGCTGGAACACTTTGTGACCAAACAATTTTTATGAAGAAAAAACAAACTCCAGCTATGACAGGATATTGGATTATAGACGCTTGGGCAAATGATAAAGGGGTTGATAGAATTAAATCAGAATTTGTACCTTTTTGGGAATGACAGATAAACAATTTAGAAAATTAGAAAGATATGCTAAAACTGTAATTAATATTTTAATTCGTGATTATATAATTAGTAAACATGATAAGACATATTTTTGGATGAAAAATTATATTAATTTAATTCAAGTTAGCATAGAAGATTATCAAAGTTGTGGTTATAATATGGATAAAGAAATAAAATCATTTAGTAAACTTGAAAAAAAATTAAATAATATAAAAAATGAAAATTAAATGAGTTTAGATGATTTACTTGCACAACAAAGAGAATTAGCAGAAATGTTTACCATGACAGTTAAAAAAAATGCTAATAAGGATACTATTATACAAGCATATAATAATTACCATGGTTATATAAGAAATTTAACAGCATTAGATAAACCAGTAAATAGTAGATTATATAAATTAATAAATAAAATATATGATGATTGGAAAAAAGAACAAATAGACAATGAAAATAATAATAAAATCTAATGTAAAAAAAGTTGTAAGAGAATTAGAACCTACTAATGCTATATCAAGTGTAACTGAAGAATATAAAATAAAATTAGAACAAAAAGTTATACAAATGATTGATGATTCTATTGATAGAGCAAAACAAAATAGAAGAAGGTCTTTACAAGCTAGAGATTTATAGTTTTAACTTCTCATCACAAACTCTATAAATTCATTTGATGGTTTGAATTTATGTTCTGTAATATAATGAAAAATCATTTCAGGAAATTTATATCTTATCTTATTCTCTTTATCTACTAATTCTTTTTCTGTGTTACTCATTCCTCTTTCTTTATAATTACCTTCATCAATACAAAATTCACATTCGTGAAAACCTAAAGTTCCTGTAACCCCTCCTTCATTATAAAGAACTCTTAATTTTACTAAGAAATTATTAGAAACTTCACCTTTTTCAAATTCTTCATTTATATTTAAATATCCTATTGCTACACATTTATATTTTAAAATTTCAGGTATTTCAAAACCATTTTCTTTAGCATATTTTTTTATACTTTCGATTGATTTATTGTGTTGTTGTTCTACTTCTTTATTATTCATTTTTTATTCAAAGCATTATTTGTAATTATTTGTTTTAATACATTTAAACATCTTTTTGTTACTAATTTTCTACAATTTTGAAAATTAATAGATTTATACTCTCTGTTATGAACTATTTCATTATAATTTTCTTCTATCATATCATCAAATACTCTGTTTGGTAAAAATTTCATCATAGCCATTTCTAATTTACATTCTTCATCTAATAATTTAAATACCATTTTATCAATTCTTGCATTTGTACAATACTTTAAAACTATTTTCGCATCATCACCAACTCCGTATTTAGGAGTTCCTCCAAATGCTTCTGAATTCTTTTCTTTAAATTTATCAGTAACAAATTTAGCAAATATTTGTTTATCATAATTTTTAAATACAATACCCTCAGCCTGATTCAAAGAATATTTAGATATTGGAACCATATCTTCATTTATATTTGTTATATCTTTTGCTTTACAAATTTTTATCACAGGAACAAAAGGTAATCCTAATTCTAAAAATACATCTTGACATTCAATAAATGGAATATAACTTTCATCTTTTTTTCTTATATCAAATCCTAAATATGGAGGAATTTTATCCCAATCATAACTTAATGAATGTTTAACACAACATTCACCATAAAATATCATGTTTTTATATAATGATAAATCAATTTTATCGTTGTATAATTTATCAGAAATAAATTCTATACATCTTTGAAAATTTTTAGCGTATTTATGTTCTTTATCTTCTGATAATTCTTGTGCTCTACTTCCAAATATTATCTGTCCGTGTTCATTAATATAAAATCTAAAATTAGCACCATCTATTTTTTCTTCAATTATGATATCGTCTTCTGGGTCTTGAAAAATCTCTTGATTTTCTTCATGTCCTATAATATAAATTTTAGTATACTTATGAAATGTCATCTTATTTTTTTGATTTCTTTTTTAGTGGTTTCTTTTTATGAAAATATATACGACCTTCTACTTTAATGTGAGTTCTTTTATCTTTTCTTCTTGGATTAAATTTCCATAAGTCTTTATTATTAATTCTATTTTGACAAAGACAATCAAATCCAATAATTTCAGTATTGCAAAATCTACATATATATGACATATTATATATAATATATTTTTATTTATAAACATTTGTTTTCATTATATAATGATAATAAAGATTTAAATACTATTATATTATAGTTATATTATAGTTTATTATAAATAATAGATTATAAATATTAAAAGATGAGAGATATATTTAAACTACTATTCAAAGAAAAGCCCACCTTAATATTATTATCATTATTAAATACTAATACTCCTCAAAATCCTTCTTCATTAGCAAAAAATATTAGTTGTACATTTTGTCATGTTTCAAATACATTACAATCTTTAGAGAAGTCTAATTTAATTACATTTATAAAAAAAGGGAGAACAAAAAGTATTACATTAACTAATGATGGAAAACAATTAGCTGAATGTTTACAAAATACTAATAATTTTTTAAAAAAAATTAAAACATAAAATATAAATCAAAAAATGGAATCATTAAAAAAAGCTAAATGTTGGTATTGTGGAAAAATAATAGAAAATATTATTTCTAAACATCATTTATTTAATCATTTTGATATCAAAAAGAAATTATATGAAACATTTAAAATTCCTAAAACAGATTCAGAACATAAATTATTACATGAAACTATGTTATTAATTAAATCTAATATTCCAACATTTCCAGTTCATTTAGAATGTCATAAAGAAATAGAAAAGAAATTAACAATTATTAGAAATAATCAAGATAATAAAATAATAAAATTACAAAAAGAAATAGTAGAAATATTTAAAGAAATAGAAGAATTGAAAGGAGGTAAAAAGGAAAATGAATGAAGAATTAAAGGCTGTTTTTATTATTTGTGGTATAATATTATTTTTATTTGGAATTGGAATATGTATTGATATAATTTCAGATAAATATGAAATAAAAGCATTTAATAGTATTCATGGAACAGATTATACATTAGGTGAATGGTTTTGGGCAGAAAATACAATTAAAGACTATCATTTAGGAACAATTGAAAATAAAAATTATCAAGTTGATTTAAATATTAATAAAGATATTTTAGAAGCTAGAGGATAGATAAAATATTATTTTTCTTATTTTTTTAATTTTTAATCTATATAGTTTATTATATAAACATTTATAAACTATAAAATATTAATAATATTAACGGATAAAACCTGTATACCAAAGTACCTTGAGGTGCTTGTACCGAAGTGAATGCAGGTACTGTTAAAAATATAAAATGACATCACGAAGATATATACAACTGAGAGAAGATAATAATCATAGTTGTGACTGGGTGATGTTTATTGCGGGGAAACAACCTACGTCGATTTTATATTAAACACACTCATAATATTTAGATAGGGTATGTTTGATATAAGATAATTCTATTTAAATATAAAAGATAATAAATACAGTATGGTGTAATGGTTTAGCACAGTGGCCTCATGAGCCACAGGTGACAGTTCGATTCTGTCTATTGTAATTATGCGTGTATAGTCTAGTGGTATGACGACTGGCTTCCAACCAGTAAGCGGGAGTTCGATTCTCTCTATGCGCATACGGGCGCACATGTTCCGGAGTGGCGAGAATCCTTTGCAAGGATTCTGTGAAGGGTGCAACTCCCTTTGTGTCCATATAGACATGCAAATTGTGGGAAATCTATTGGAAACTAATCCAGTAATAATCCGGTTCGAATCCGGACGTGTCTACAAAGGCGTATAGTCTAATGGTAGAACACCTCTCTTACACAGAGGAGGTCGAGGTTCGATTCCTCGTACGCCTATTGCCTCGTTAGTTTAGTGGCAGAACCCCGGCTTGTCGAGCCGGAGGCGCGGGTTCGATTCCCGCACGGGGCGTTGCCGTAGTTGAGCAGTGGTAGCTCGTCGAGCTTGAACCTCGATTCCTTAGTGTATGTTGGTTCAATTCCAGCCTGCGGCGTAAGCCGATATGCCAGAGTAGTTAATGGAACGGTTTGCTAAACCGTGGGCTTGTCCCTCATAGGTGCAAATCCTATTATCGGCGTAAGATGAGTTCGTATCTACTAAATACGGATGAAGTACTAAAAATATTAATATAATTATTTATCAAAACATTTAT
>JAGLGM010000006.1 GCA_023144035.1 Candidatus Pacearchaeota archaeon
TGATTACATATTCATGTCCAAATGGATGTCAAGATGGTGCATGTATAAGTGGTTAAAAATATAATCCTCTACTCCCTCGGCGTGGAAAATTTTAAATAAATCAAAACATTTAAAAGTAGGAAATTCTTACTTTCTTACATGGAAATAACAAAAATAAGTTCAAAAGGACAAATAGTAATTCCTAGCAAAATAAGAACAGAACTAAAAATAAATGATCATTCTTTACTTGCACTTGAAAAAGTAGATAATGTTGTTATAATTAAGAAAATAGAAGATGAATTATTTAATAAGATAAAAAAAAGTTTAGAAGATGTGAAATACGGAAGATTAAAAGAGTGGAAAAAGTGATTACAATTTTTTAATGTATTCTTCATAATTATTTAATTCCAAAAGAATTTTGTTTATTGTATTTTGTTGCATTTTTTTATTGCTTATTCCAACAGCTAAAACAATTAATTGAGTTTTATAAATAAGGAAATATAATCTTTTGTTTCCAAATTTCTTCTCTCTAAAATATTTTCTTCCTAAAGGTTTTCCAACAACCTCTCCTTTCTTTTTTAATTTGTGCATTATTTTTTCTATTCTTTTTTTATCTGAATTATCAAGCTTTAGAAAATCATTATCAAACTCTTTTGTTGTGAATAATCTAAACATATAATAAAAAATCTTTAAGCTCTTAAATAATTTTGTTTCTCTAATAAATTTCTAACTGAGACACTTTTATACCTTGCTCGGCGTTTGGGCGTTGAAAAGATAATTTTATATACAATTGTGTTTTAATATAAATATGAAAAAGTGGGTGGTAATTGGGATATTATTAGTCTTTATTCTTTCTATTAATTTTGTAAGTGCTGAATCTAATGAAATTAACGAAACAGAAACTACTAACGAGGTAGAGGTTGAAGAGTGCGCAACAAGTATAAGTATAAACTTTAATCAAGATGCTTATCGTGAAGGAGATTTTTTTGAAGTAACAATTGAGATTTTTGATTCATCTGGAAATCATCTTCCTAATTATAATTTTTATACTCAAACATATGATAATATGTGGCATTCTGTTGATTCACAAAGCACAGATGTAGACGGGTATTTTAAATATACTGGGATAGCAGAAAAGCCAGCTGGAGGAGTTACAAAAACTATATTTAAGGTTTATACAACAGAATTTGGTTCTTGTGATATTATTGAAGAAGTTGAAGAGGTTGGATTTATACCTGAAGAAGAAGCAGAGTCTGAACCAGAATCAACTCCAGTAACAGAAGAGTCTGAGGCAGTTCCTACAGTATGCGCAGCTAAAATAGATGTAAATTTTAATAAGGCTGTTTATGCTATTGGAGATGATGTAAAAATTACAATAGAGATTTTTGATTCAGCAGGAAATCATATTCCTAATTATGCTTTTTATGGTCAGATGTATGATGATAGATGGCATACTCCTGACTTGCAGAAAACAGATAATAAAGGATATTTTATTCATACTGGGATAGCAGAAAAGCCAGCTGGAGGAGTTACAGAAGTTAAGTTTAAAGTTTACACAAAAGAAATTGGTTCTTGTAAATCTATTGAAGATACAGCAGAAATTACTCTTGAGATATCAGAACCAGTACCTTGTGGGATAGGAAATTGCGTTCCTGAAGAAGAGGAAAAAGAGCCAGAAGAAATTCCAGATGAAAAAGTTTTCTATATTTGTACTGGCTGTGAATTAGAAGATAAATGTTATCCAATGGGATATAGAAAAAAAGGAAGATATTGCTCAGAAAATAATGAATTTATAGATCAATTACAAGCAGAAGCTTGTGATAATAATTTTGAATGTAAAAGTAATTTTTGTGTTTCTGGAGAATGTATAAGTGAAGGTTTAATGAAGAAAATTATTAATTGGTTTAAGAAATTATTTGGTGCTGAACCAAAACCCCCTGAACTTAAGCAATGTTCTGAATTACTTATAGAAAAAAATATAGGGGATTATAAATATAATCAAACTTTATATGGTTTTAAAGAAGCACAAGTTCCAGTTTATTCAGAAGATGGTGAACAAAAAGAAATAGTAAAGTGCTGTGCAGTACAATATTTATATCAAGATGGGAAAGAAAACATGGGAATGGTTTGCGAATTTGATAGTAAGGAAGATGTAGAAAATTCAATGAGTTGGATTTTGATTAAAAATACTCGTCTAACTTTAGGTGAATATAAAGGAGAAAACGTGTTAAACGACCAAGATAAAGTAGTGGCTTGGACAAGTAATAATTATATTATTGCAACTGGGGCTAAGGGAGAAGGTATTGTGTTAGTAGAAGAAGATATAGCTGGTGCTTATCTTGAAAAATATCCTAATGACTTAGAAATATAGTTCTTGGCGTGTAATAATTATGGATGTAAGATGTACATTTTTGTTTCTTCTTGTTTATAAAGATTATTTTTATTTAAAATTAGTATGAAAAAAATAATAATTTTTAGTTTGATAGCAATTTCAGTTATTTTGATTGGGACTTTAGGATATTTATCTTATTCAGATTTTGAAGAACATGAACATGGTGATGAACATTCAGTTGAAATTGAGGGAAAAGAAGTGAAGGATTTGACTGTGCAACAAGTTGCAGATTTATGGGAAATTAACTCTGAAATACTTTTATTTAAAATAGTAAATGAATTTGAATTGGAAGTAAGTTATACTACAAATACTGTTTTAGATGTTATACGAGATGAATATGCATTTTCACCAGCATTAATAAAAGATATGGCAGAAGAAATAAAACAAGAGAATTTACAAAATGAATAATTTAAAATTAAATTATTGGATAAATCTTGGATTGATAATTTCTTTTTTTACTTGCTTTTTTACAGGTTTAATTAAATGGCCTGGGATAATAAAAATAATAGGAATTTCTACATATAAAGTATTATCTTTTAGAAATATTTCATTATGGCATGATTGGAGTGGTCTTATTATGGGATTACTTGTTTTGATTCATTTAGTTTTGAATTGGAACTGGATGGTTGCTGTTACAAAGAAATTTTTTAGAAAAACTTAAAAAATTTATAAGCTATCTTTGGATTAATTTTTTACTAGTTTTATGGTGTTAGGTGTTGTTTCTTGTGAGAATATTTTAAAAAATTAAAAACCAAAAACAATGTTCTTAGTCAAAGAATTTATGAGAGAGGAATGTAAAGAATTGTTTAATCTTTATCCAGATAAGAAATAAACTCCCCAGTCATCTCAGTGTGAACATATTCTTTTTTGTCTATTTAATGACAATACATACTCTTATAAACCTTCAATCTCCTTTAATCTTCTAACATATTGTTTAAGTCTTGGGGTTTAGCTCATAAAGGCTTGCTTCAAGAATTTCTTCTTGATTAAATATAGTAGGATAAATTAAAATGAAAACATTTGAAGAATTAGGATTAAATGAAAAAATATTGGGAACTTTGTTGAATCTTGGAATTAAAATTCCTTCTGAGATTCAGGAAAAAGCAATCCCTTTAGTATTAGCTGGACGTGATGTTATTGGAGGTTCTGCAACTGGTTCTGGAAAAACTTTAGCTTTTGCTTCGGTAATAATAGAGAAAGTTCAAAAAAATAAAGGAGTACAAGCACTGGTTTTAACTCCTACAAGAGAGTTAGCAGATCAAGTAGCAAATTCAATTTGGAAACTTTCTGAACATAAGGACCTAAATATTCTTCCTATTTATGGGGGAACTAATATGGGCACTCAGATTAGAGAAATTCCTCGTACAGATATTATTGTTGGTACACCTGGGAGAATTTTGGATCATTTACAAGGAGGAACTTTAGATTTAAGAGGAATTAAGTTTCTTGTTTTAGATGAAGTTGATAGAATGTTTGATATGGGTTTTCAAAAAGATGTTGAGAAAATTATTAATGTATGTCCGAAAAAAAGACAGACTATGCTTTTTTCAGCTACAGTATCTTCAGAGATAGATTATCTTGCTGAAAAACATACTCAAGATGCAATAAATGTCTCTGTTAAGTCTCATATAGATCATTCTCAACTTAAACAAGTTTATTACAATGTTCTAGATGGTTTAAAATTTTCCTTGTTAGCACATTTATTGAGGAAAGAAGAAAGTGATTTAGTTATGGTGTTTTGTGGAACAAGACGTAATGTTGATTTTGTTGCAGATAATTTAAATTCTCTTGGAATTAAAGTTAAAGCTATTCATGGGGGGATGGTTCAAAATAAGAGAAATAGAGTTCTGAAGGAGTTTAATTCAACTAAAGGAGTAAATGTTTTAGTGTGTACAGACGTTGCTGCTAGAGGACTTGATATTCCTGGAGTTAGCCATGTTTATAATTATGATTTACCTAAAACGAGTGTTGATTATATTCATAGAATTGGTAGAACTGCTAGAGCTGGAAGAGATGGTATTGCAATAAATGTTTTATGTAGTAAAGATTATGAAAATTTTGGGAATATCTTAAAAGATGAAAACTTAAAAATTGTAGAAGTCCCAACTCCGTGGTTTGAAAAGGTTAAAATGAATCTTCCTACTAAAAGAGATTATAGGGGACGTGGAAATAGAGGAGGAAATAATTTTAGTAGACTTAGAAGAAATGATAGTTTTAGAAGAAGTGATGGTCCTAGAAATAATTCTGATAGAAAGCCTAGAAATAATGATGGCCCTAGAAGGAATGATAGTCCTAGAAGAGAAAATAATTCTGAAAAAAGTTATGGAAACAGAAGAGGTAGGCAAGATAATCCTAGAAGAAGTGATGGTCCTAGAAGAGATATCAAAAAAAGAGGGAGAAACTTTAGTAGAGGAAATAATCAGCGAAGTAGAAGAAGATAATTTAAGTTAATTTCTTGATGTGTATAACTCTTGATAAAGTCCTGGTGTGGGCGCCTTGAATTTTATAAATTCTTTTCAATTATTCTTTTAGTTTTAGATGAAAGGAAGAACATAATTAGCATGAATAAAGCAAATAATAAAAATATGTATTTAAAAGGTAAAATAATTAAAAGTGAGGATGCTAAAATTTTCCCAAGAAAGTTATTCACATCTTCTTTAGTCTTATAAGGCCCATAATATCTAAGCTCTTCTTTTTTCTTCAAAATATCAAAGAAATAAGCTTCTGTTGTGGGCTCTAACATAGCCATTCCAATACTTGCTAAAGTTAATAGTATCATAATAATGTAAATATTTCCAATAAAAAAACATAAGAATGAAAAAACAGCGACAATCAAAAAACCCATTTGAAATATTTTTTTAAATCCTTTTTTACCAACTAGTTTTGAAAATTTATATTCAAATAATACTAAAGGAACTGCTACTGCAAATAAGAAATAACCTATCCAAGATACGCTAAGTCCTTGTCTAATAATAAAAAGGGGCACAAAAAGATATATTAAAACCCACCATAAATTGACTCCTCCACCAATAAAATAAGCAAGTCTTTTTTCTTTATCTTTGAAAAAACCAAAAAGATTCTTAATCAAATTTTTATCTATCTTTTTCTTAATATTCTTATCTTTTATTTTAAAAAATCTAAACAATAAGAAAGCTATAATCACGAATATTGCTGATAATACAAATACTAATCTTATTCCAAATTGACTTGCAATATATCCTGCAATTAATGGTCCTAAAACCCAAGCTAAATTTAAGAAAGTAAAAATAACCCCTTCATTTTTTGAAAGTTGTGTTTTTGAAGATTTATCTTTAATTATAATTCCAAAACTTGTTACTCTGAAAGTTGTTATAATTGTGATAAGAGATGCTAAAATTACAAAAATATAGAATTTAGTGTTTATTGCAAATAAAATATAACCTAATGCTAAAGTTAGTAAAGACCAATAATATATTTTAGACTTATCTTGTTTTTCTATTATTGGAATAAAGAAAAAATAAGAAAGAAATGAGATAAGGGTAAGAAAAGCAGATATAAACCCTACCAAAACTATACTATTTACAAAACTATCCATATAGACTGCCCAAATAGTATTAATATATGCAAAAGCTAAAGATGCAATAAATCCTACAATAGCAAGTTTTGTTATTTTTGTTAAATCCCCTTTTTGTTTTTGTCCTATAATTTCTCCAGTCATGTGATTAATAGAGAAAAAACATATTTAAATTTAAGTACTCGGCGTAGGTGTTTACCCCTTAAAGATTATTATTGTAAAGTAAAGGGTAAGACTTATAAAGTATTCTTTCTTGGAATGATTATGGTTTATATATACAAAAAGATAATCGGAAAGAAGCTTTATTATTACTTAAGAGCATCTATGAAAAAAGATAAAAAAGTAGTTGTAAAAGATTTAGCATATTTAGGTAGTTCTCTAAAAGATGTTAGAAAAAATTTAGATAAACTCACTAAATATAAAAAAGAAATAAGAAATACTTACAAAACAATTAAGACTTTTCTTGAATCAAATTATTATTTAGAAAAAGCTAGCAAATTAAAATTAAAAAAAGATGAATATTTAGATGAGAAACTTGTTGAAACAGAAGCTTGTAAAGAGCATTATATAAAAAAATTTAGTAAAGAACATGAATTAACAAAAAAAGATTTTTTTAAATATTTCTTAATAGAATTTGCATATAATACAACATCTATTGAAGGAAACACAATTACTTTAAAAGAAGCTAGAAATTTACTTGAAGAAGGATTGACTCCTAAGAATAGAACTTTAAGGGAAATTTTTGATTTACAAAACACAGAAAAAGTCTTTTTTGAGATTTTAAACTCAAAAAAAGATATTGATAAAGATTTTATTGTAAATCTTCATAAAAAATTAATAGAAAATATTGATGATAGAATAGGATTTAGAAGAACAGATGTTAGAGTTTTAAAGTCTAGATTTAAAGCTAGTCCTGCTAAGTATGTAATAACAGATATTAATTTATTATTAAAATGGTACAATGATAATAAAAAGAAGCTTCATCCATTAGTTTTAGCAGCTTTATTTCATCATAAGTTTGAGAAAATCCATCCTTTTTATGATGGAAATGGGAGAACAGGACGAATGTTATTAAATTATATTTTAATTAGAAATAATTATCCTCCTTTAATAATCAGGAAAAAGTTTAGAAAAGAATATTTAAATTCATTAGGAAAAGCAGATGAAAGTCCTCTCAAAGAAACAAAAAAAGAAGATTATTTTGAGTTAGTTCAATATGTAGCTAATGAATTGATTACTAATTATTGGAATCTCTTTTTAGTGTAATATCCTCTATAAGTTAACGATTCCTATACTGATGAGGCGAAATGAAGCTGAAAGAAATAATAAATCAATCAGAATATATTGATGATTGAGGAAATGTATTATTCTTGATAAAGTCCCGGTGTGGGGTGTTAAGGGAGATAATTTTATATAATATATTCAATCATTTATGTTATGAATTTAACAAAAAAACAAAAAGAAATAATTTCTAAAGTTCATGATTATGTTAAAGAAAAATGTGAAGGATTTAGTGAATTGGATAATGTCTTTGAAAAACATGTGAGTAATGTGGTAAGATTTTCTCAGAAATTGTCTAGTATTTATGGTGCAAATACTTTTGTGGTTGTTTTGGCTGCATATCTACATGATTTATACTATATTCAAACAAAAAACCATAATATTCATGAAATTGAGGGAAGTAAATTTGCAAAAAAATATCTTATTCAATTTGAGATATCTGAAAAAGAAATAAATTTGATTTCTTTATGTATCTTAAATCATCGTGGAAGTAAGAAAAATAAAAGGGAATCAATTGAAGAAAAAATTGTATCTTGTGCGGATGCAATGGATCACATAAATCGTTCAATAGAAATGTTCTTTAGAACAATTCACGGAAGAGAAACCTATGAAGAAGCTTTTTCATGGATTAGAAAAAAACTTAAACGTAGTTGGGAGAAAATTGAACTTGAAAAAGCAAGAGAAATTGTAAGAAAAAAATATGAAGCTGCAAAGATTTTATTTGAGATTGATTAGTGCTAAATTAGACACTTTTATACCTTCCTCGGTGTGGGCGCCTTGAATTTTATAAATTCTTTTTTAATAAATTAGGTAATTCTGCTTCTTCTTTTTTCATTTTTTCAGCTTCTGCTTTTTCATTGCAACTTGCCCAATATTCATTTTTCTCCAAACTTGCCTTAAAATGATTTTCACCTTTTACTCTAAGTTTCCAATAGATTATTTGGCCTTGAACTGTATCTATTCTTCTTTTAATTTTTTTAAGGGCTCTCTTAACTGCTCCTTTTTTTTGAGGAGATAATTTATCGTCTTTGAGTTTTGCTTCTTCTTCCTCTTTCCATTTTAAAACTTCTTGAAGTTCTTCTTGAATATCTTTATATCTTTCTTTAATTTCTTCTTTAGTTAAAGGAGGCTTTTTATGTGGAGTATAATATTTTTGTGCCATTTCTATTTTAAGTTTATTTGATTTAAATAATTTTTATTTCTTCTTTAACTCACAGCGTGCGGCGTTCATCTTTAATCTGAATTATTCTGCAATTTTTGAACAGCCTGTAAAACTCTTAAATCAGGTGATAAGATTAAAACATGGTCGTCTTTACTTCTAAGAGCCCTATAAATTCTTTGAAGGAATTCTCTCCAAGCTTTATCACGATAAAATTCCCAATAATAATTTGAATGTGTTTGTTGAAGAACTTTCCAAAAAATATCTTTTACATTAGGATTAGGATATTTTGTGAAGACTATTGAATTACAAACTTCTTTAGGAAAGTCAACTCCACGACTGCATTTTGTACTAAATAAGGAATTTGTTAAACCAGCTTTAAAATTAGATATAGCTTTTCCTGTTCTATCTTCTATTTGTAAATCTTTTAATTTTTCAGAGCTCATTAGATTTTCTATTTTAAGTTCTTTTTTTTCTTTTTCTGCAGGTAAATCTTTGAAAGCATGAACATGAATTAAAGCAGGCATTTTAGCTTTTTCAATACATTTGGACAAAGCAATTAAATAATCTTTTCTAGAATATTTTTCAGAGGTAAAGTTTGAATACTTACAATCAAATTCTTTTCCAGTCATTATTATTTCTGTTGAACCAAAATTAACTTCTTCTGCATTTACAATTACATAATCTTTAATTCCAAAAATATTTTTTATAACAGCTTCTGAATGTAAAGTTCCAGACATGAAAACCAAAGTTTTAGTTTTATTTAATAAATCTTTGAATTTTCCAGAAATATCTGTACTTACTAATTTAATGAAAAGATTATCATCCTCGTCTTTTCTATAATTAAGATGAATACTATCTAAAGAGTCTTTGAACTCTTGTGCTGTTTCAAGAGCACGATTTAAATAATTTAATTCATCTAAAGTAATCTCTGCATCTAAATCTAAATTTGAAATTAATTCTTGTAAAAAAGGTTTTATTTTTGTGTCAGATATTTTAAAAATTTGATTTTCATCAATTCCTAATGCTTTTTTATTTTTTTCTTCAGCTTCAATAAATTGAATCATTTTTTCTAATGAATCTTTAACTTTTTGAGATTCTGTATGGAAATTTTTTAAAGAAAATAATATTCTTGATAAATTTAATTCATCTTGTTGGAAAAAACTATCTAAAAATTGATCTGCTTCATCAATTATATCTACTTCTGTTAAAGGTTTTCGACCTATTGACATTTCAGCACGATATTTTGCAGAATTAAAAATAACAACATCTGAATTAATATAAGAAAGATATTGATCATAATAAGAGCAACCTCTTTTTCTGTGGTAAAAAATATAATCTTCGCCATTGCAACCTTTGTATTTTTTCTTTTGAGAGTCAGTTAAACTTTTTAGTTCAAAATTTGAGGGAATTATTGGTGACCAATAAGGATTTGCTGCTGCAATAGTAATTCTTCTTACATTTTCAATATTAAGGTTTCTTGAATTTTCTATAAAGGGATTTTCTTCAACATATTCTAAAATCTTTTGACGATTTCTATCAACAATTTTAATATTTTCAGGTAATAGAGGGTCTGCGCAAGAAATTCCTGGTTGAATAATTGAGTCATGATTAGATTTTCCAGTTATCATAGCTATTTTCATTTTTTTTCCATTTGATTTAAAAAGATGTTTTTTTGTTATGTAATCTTCTTCATATTGTGTTTGTAAAGCTTTTACTGGAACAACTATTGAAGCTTTTCCTAAAACTCTAGCAACATTTAATGCTATAGCACTTTTACCAGAACCACAAGTTCCATGAAGAAAAATAACTTTATGATTTTTAGATAAATCAACTATTTCACGAACAACATCTTCCTGTGTTTTTTTGTTTTTAAATTTTAAAGGTTCAAGTTTTTTTTCATCTTGATATAAACTCCAGTAATCTGAAGAAAAAATATTTCCTACTGTTTTATCCTCTTTTAAAAATTCTAGGGAAGAAGAAGTTTTTAATTCTTTTTTTGAAGTTTTATTTTCTTTTTCAAAATCCCAAATTTTCAAGTTTTTAGTTTTAACTAAAGGTATAGGTTTTCCATTTGAATCAAATTTTAGTTGGGACATTTTTATTTTAAATCTTAAAAACCTTTTAATAAAATATAAAGCTTTTAATTAGTTTTTTGTATTGTACTTCTTTTTTATAAAGAAATATAAATTTATGATAGATTTTTGATTTATTAAGTACTTTTAACAACTTTATCTATAAATACACTAGCAGTTAAATCTCCTGTAACATTAACAGTAGTTCTGCTCATATCAAGAATTCTATCCACACCTAAAATAAGAGCAATTCCTGCTAAAGGTATTCCTAATCCTGTTAAAATCATTGCTAAAATAGCAATTCCTGCTCCAGGAGTTGAAGGAGTTCCAATAGATGCTCCGACAACAGTAACAATTAATAGTAATAAAGCAGTTATTCCAAGAGAAACTCCAAATACTTGTGCTAAGAACATTGTTGCAATTACTTGATATAATGCGGTTCCATCCATATTAATAACAGCACCTGTTGGAATAACAAATTGTGCAACAGCAGGTTTTACTTTTAGTTTTTCTTCAGCAACTTTCATAGATAAAGGCATTACTGCTGCAGAACTTGAAGTTGAAAAAGCTAATAATTGAGCATCTCTTATTTGTTTAATGAATTCGCGAGGAGTTTTTTTCGCGAAAATATAAACTATAATAAAATAAAAGATAATTAAAATTAATAAACCAATTAAAACAGTTAAAACATATGCTCCTAATCCTAATAATGTAGAGATTCCGAATTCAGTAGTAAGTTTTATCATCATTCCAAAAACAGCAATAGGAGCTAGGAACATTGCCCATTTTATTATAGTCATACAAAGACTTTGAACAGCACTTAACAAAGAAATTAAAGGTCTTGCTTTTCTTGGATTAATAGCTATTAAAGCAATTCCAAAAATTATTGCAAAAAAGACTATTGCAAGTAATTCTCCATAGACCATTGAGCCAACTAAATTAGTCGGAAAAACTCTGTCTATAAAAGAAGGGATTTCATTAAAACTTGGCATTGAAAAAGAAACATCAGAAAGAGGTAAATTAGCTGTATCAGTTAAATTAATAGAATCTTGCGAAATATATTTTCCTGGTTGAATTGTTGAAGCAAGTAAGATTGCAATTGTTACAGCAACAATAGTTGTAAATATAAAGTAACCTGCTAAAGTCAGGCCCATTTGTTTAAGTTGCCTTAGATTTTTTGCACCTGTTATTCCAATAATTATAGATACAAAGATTAAAGGAATAACTACTATCTGTATTATTTTTAAAAATAAAATTCCAGGTAATGAAGCCCATTCTCCAATTAATTTAGAAATTTCAAAATCTATAAGACCAATATCAGGCCCTATTAAAAGACCAATACCAATACCAAAAAACAAAGCAAAAATAACTTGTAACCAAAGTTTGTGTTCTACTAAAGCATGAATTCTTCCATAAAGGTGTTTTGGATGTGTTGGAGAAATAGGTTCTTTTGAATGTTCTTCTTTTGAATAGTTACCACTTTTAATTTTCTTTACCTCTCTCTTTTTATTCATATTTAAGATTGGAATTATATGTATAAAAACATTTTGATAAGGGTTAATTAAGCATAAGTAACCTTAAAAACAATGATTTAATCTTTAAATTATGAAAAAAAAATCTCTTTTAAAGAATATTTTACTTGCAGGAGCAATAACTGTATTTAGTTTATCAAATAATATTGTTAATGCTCAACCAAGAATGATGGGGCCTTTACCAAGAGAGTTAGCTCAAATTAAATTTTCTGATGAAGAAATTACTAAGTATAATTATTTATTAAGAAATAGTCCTGAAACTTTGGAAAGAGAAATAAACCGGTATTTTTTAAAAGAACAGCATGAAACTGCTTTAAATTTAACAAAAAAAGCAATGGTTTATTATTATCATGCTGGAGATAGAAACAAATTTTCAAAGCTTCAATCAACTTTAAATAAAATAAAAAAAGAAGATAATTTTGCAAAATCTATGGATTTAGGAATTTCTAAAGATTTATTGAATAGAGTTTGTGTTGATTATTATTTATATGGTGCTATAGAAGATTCATTATCTCTAAAAGGAGAGGGAATCTTAAGTTCTAGAGGAAAAATTGTGGATTTTGTAAGGATGAGTTTAAAAGAATCAGCTAAATATAAATTTGAAAATGAAAAAATAGAATTTTTCCCTATAGAAAATTCTGATTATGAAAATAGAGTTCTCTTAAAATATTCTGGTTCATTTAAACCTAAAAAAATAGAAAAAAGATTATTAGGAATTTTAAAAGAAAAATCATAATCCTTATATAACCTTATTCATAGGAGATATCATGAGAATATTTAGTTTTCTTAAGAAATTAGGGAAGGAAAAAGAAATTCAGGAGACAGTCTCAGAAAAGCTGGCTTTTTCTGAAATTGAAAGTTGGTTAGAAAAAAAAGTAAAAGAAAATGAATTTAAGGAAAAGGAAATTTTAGTTATTGTTAAAGATAAAATTAGAGAATTTAATGAAGATTTAAAGATAAAGATAGTGTTTCTTAAGAATTTTGATGTTGAATCAAAAAAAGCTGAAGATAGAATTAAAGGAATTGTTAGTGATAGTAGAATACAATATATAGGGGCAGTTGATAATCTTATGGATAATTTGGAAAACTTTAAAGAAACAAAATTTTCTGAACTTACTAAAAGAATAGATAAAATATTTTCTAGTTTTAACAAAGCGTCGTTTAAAAATTATGAGCGAGCAACTATTTTAATTGGAAAGGAAATGGCAAATATAAAAGAAGGATTTAAAACTTTTTCTAAAGATTTGCTTAAAATATTTAATCATAATAAAGAAATTGGTGAATTATTCCAAAACATTGAATTTATTAAATCAAAATTAAATTCATTAAATTTTGTTGAAAAGGATTTGGTTGAAATTAATGAATCAATTGTATTTCTTAATGAAAAAATTAAGCAAGAAGAAAAAGATAATCAAGAACTTTTAAGAGAAATAAAAGAAATTAAACAAAGTGAAGATTATAAAAATATGTTAGAAAAAAAGGAAAAAATAAATGTATTTAAAGAAGAATCTAAAAACAACATTCTTAATTTAAAACAACTTATTGATTTTAAAGCATTAGCAAATTTTTTCCATATAAATAAAGAACAAATGAAAATTTTAAAAGAATATAAAGAAAATTTCCAAACAAACTTTGAAAAAGATAATGGTAAACAAATAATTAGTTTCTTAGATGAATCTAAATTAAATAATGAAGAAATACTTGAAAAAATAAGAAAAGCAAATTTTAAATTAGAAGAAATAAATAATTATGAGCAAAGTATAAATGATTATGGGCTTTCAAAATTAAATTATAAAATAAAAGAAAGAAGTATAGAAATAGATAACTTAAAAATTGAAAAATTTAAAAAAGAAAAAAGAGATGAAAGATTGAAAGAAAATAAAGAAGACTTGATTGATTTATTAAAACAAAAGCTTAGCAAAATGAATGTTGAGGTTGTTTGATTTTGGGTTCAGATAGGTATCTTAAAAAGATTATAATCACTTTTAAAGAGTAACATTTAAATATCTGTTTTTATTATAAGAAATATGTTCTTTTCACCAAAAGATAAGGAAATTATGAGTCTTGCTTTAAAAGAGGCGGAAGAAGCAGGAAAACAAGGAAACTTTCCTATAGGGGCTGCTTTAACAATAAATGAAAACCTTATTGATGTTGGAAGAAATCAACTTTATACTAAAGGAGATTGGTATTCTCATGCAGAAAATAGATTAATTGAGAAATATTCCAAGTTAATTCTTGAAGAAATAAAGAAAGGTTCTTCTATTGAGATATATTCTACACTTGAGCCTTGTTTTATGTGTTTTGGAACTTCTCTCTTACATAGAATTCCAAAGATAACTTTTGGTTGTCCTGATCCTTATGGAGGAGTTGCTAATTTAAATAAGGATAATTTTCCAATTTTTTATAGGGATAGGTGGCCAGAAATAAAAAGCGGTTTATTTGCAAAAGAAGCTTATAATTTGTTAGTGGATTTTTTTGCTAGTAAAAATACTCCTGAATTTAGAGAAATGTTTAATACCTATAAAAACTTAAAGATAGAATGATAAAAATAGATTTACATATGCATTCAAATCATTCGGATGGAGATTTTTCTCCTAAAGAATTAGTAGAGCTTGTTTCTAAGAAAAGTATTTCTGCTATGGCAATAACAGATCACGATAAAGCAACAGCAAATAAAGAGGCTGAAGAATATGCAAAAGAAAAAGGAATTGAATATGTTCATGGGATAGAAATTACCGCAACGCCTCCAGAAGGGGTAAAAGAACTTCACATTATAGGCCTATTCATAGATTCCAAAAATGAAGAGATAAAAAATATTTCAGATAGGCATAAAAAATATGCAATTGATACTGCAAAGAAAATAATTGAAAAATTAAACAAATTGGGCTATGAAATTTCTTTTGAAGAATTAGTTGATGAAACCAAAGGAGATCATTTTGGAAGGCCTTTTATTGCAAATATTTTAATGAAAAAATATCCTGAAAAATTTCAAGAGAGAAACCAGGTATTTGATGCGCTTTTAGGAAAACAAGGAAAAGCTTTTGTTTTGCCAAGAGGAACAGAATTAGAAGAAGTTATAAAGATTATTCATGGTGCTGGAGGAATTGCAATTGTTGCTCATCCCTGGTATTTAGGAGAAAACATGGAAAAAATATTGGAAGAATTTGTTTCGTTGGGAGGAGATGGCATAGAACTGGATTATTCTCCTAAAGATGCAATTCTAGAAAATACAAAAGATATTCTGAAAGGTTTTGCAAAGAAAAATAATTTAATAATTTCTGGTGGAACAGATTTTCATAAGTTAGAAAAAGAAAAAAAAGAAATTGGTGATGAGGGAATTTCTGAGGAAGAATTTCTTAAACTAAAAGAATATCATCAAAAAAATGAAAAAATATGAGTGGATAGGATTAAGAGAAAAAGATAACTTTTCTTACATCAAAGGAGAAAATCCTATTTATGATACAAATTGCCATAATAGTTTAATCATTTCTAATTTAGAAGAAGGCGTTATAAAAGGGGTAAGCAATCATGCTTTAATTAAAAATTCGGGAAAGAATTATTTAATTCCAATAACTAAAATTAATGAAATTATAGACCTTTCAAAAGAAATTTTAAATGAAAGTAAAGTTTTTTATAAAAAACCAAAATCTATTTTTGAAATGCAAAATCTAAAAGATTTAAGTGAAGACTATATAAAACAAAAACTTGTTGAAAATTATAATTTGGAAATTAAAAATTTATTGGAAATAAAAACTAAAAAAGGAAAGAATAGAACTTACAAAATTATTTCTAAAAAAAATAAAGAATTTATGTTAAAGTATCAGGGAAAAAATTCTGAATTATTTGAATATCAATCTTCTTTTTTGGAAGGGATTTCTTTCTTTCCAAAGATTATTTCAACAATTAATTCCCTCAGGTATATTTCTATCAATAATTCTATTTATGCTCTTGAAGAATTTGTAGAAGGTAATAAATTTCCTCTTGATATGGAAAATTATTTCAATCTTGTTGGAAAACATTTGGCTTTAATGCATAATGAATTTAATCAAAAAAATATTTTAAAAAATAATCTTGAGATTGTTTTAGCTCAAGAAGGGAATTCTTTAAGTGAAAGTAATTTGAATTCAATGCAAATTGATTTAAAAATTAATTCCAACAATGAATTTTTCTTAAAAGAAATTGATTCTTTTCCAAAATCTTTGGGTCAAATAGTAAATTCTTTTCCTAATCAAATAATTCATGGGGATTTAAACAAATCAAATTTAATCTGGAATGAGAATAATGCAACAATAATTGACTCTGAAACAATTAGATTTTCTCAAAGAATTAAAGATTTTATTCCGGCGTCTTTATTTGAAGGAAATTTGAATATTCCAAGTTATACTCCAAATTCCCTAAAGAAATTGATAGAATCTTATGATTTTTATTCAAATCAAAAATTAAGTGAAGCTGAAAAAACTATTCTTCCAAATCTTTTAAAATTTTCTTTAATTAAGTCTTATGTAATTTATGTGCTTAGAAGAAACTTGAAAGATGAAAAATTCAAAAATAAAATTATACATAATTTAAAACTTATTGGAGGAGAAATAAATGTTCACTAAAATTCCTTTTAAGATTAATCATCCTTTGCAAATTTTTCACTCTATAAAAGAAATAAATTTTAGAGATAAAAGTGAGAGAACTGAATTATTTAAGAGAAACATTTATTATTATTTATTTGGAGAACAAAAAAATAAAATTCTTGAGAAAAAACATCAACTTTTTTTGGATTTGAGTCAAAAAGCTTTAGACTATATGAAAACAAAATATTCTGATTTAGAAGTATCAAATCTCTCCTTATTTGGATCTTCTTCTGTATTGGAGAATCCTGGAGATTATGATTTTTTAGCAATTACAAACGGAGATATCTTTTTACTTGATGAATTTACTTTAAATTTAAATGGAAATCCTTTTCAAATAGGAATTTCCATAAAGGGTGTCGATAATTATATTGATGGTTTTAAAAAGAAAGATAATAGTATTCAAAGCAAAAAATTAGAACAAATAGTTGATAGAACTGCAATATCTTTGTTTAGAAGACACATACCTCTTTTTGGAAAAGATTTTATAAATAATGAACAAGAATTTTTGAATAATGCTTATGCACAGGTTTCAGATTTATTAAATAATTCATATGAATTATTCTATTTGAAACAAGATAATTTTTTTATTTCAGAAGAAAAAAGGGCAAAAAAAATGTTAACAAGATGCTATGAAGCTACTTCTTATTTTGAAGCAGTTGATTCAGATAAAAGAATACAAGAAATTAGAGAGGAAATATATTTTACATTGAAAAATAAAATTGATCTTGAAAAAAGCAAGAATATATTTGAAAGGTTTGGAGAACTATATGAGAAAAAGATTTCAAAATTAATATAACTAAAATTACTTAAACACCAAGATAGAATGTTGCTGTGCTTATTTATTAGTTAAGTTTATAAATTATTTTTAATATAGTATAGTTATAAAAGAGGTAAGAATGAATTTCAAATTAATATTTACAATTATGTTTTCTGTATTTTTAATTGGGGGAGTGAATGCTATTTTTTGTGTAACAGCAGAGATTTCAGATATTACTCCAAGTTCAATTGGAATTGGAGAGGAATTTACAGTAGGTATACAAATTGAAAATTGTGGGACTGAAACTCCTGCGAATATTTATTTTGA
This sequence comes from Candidatus Pacearchaeota archaeon, assembly GCA_023144035.1. Classification (GTDB taxonomy): domain Archaea; phylum Nanobdellota; class Nanobdellia; order Pacearchaeales; family GW2011-AR1; genus JAFCEV01. The sequence continues at coordinate 17,678 of JAGLGM010000006.1, forward strand.
ATTATTAAATCCTCCAACAGATATTACAATTAAAGAACCTTTAATTTTAGAAATTCCTGAATTAAATTATGGAAATAGCGAGAGATTTCTTACATATCATATGAGAACTAATAATGATGCTCTTCCTGGAACACATGTAATTAAAACAAGACTTTCTTATGGAGATGTTGTAAGAGATTATAATATAACTTTTGATGTTATAGGTGATGGAGCAGAATTAAGTATTGCTTCTCTTAAAACTAATCCTATATTACCAAGAGAAGGGGAAACAGTTGAATTAACTTTGAGAATTGAAAATACTGGTGACGGCACTGCAAAATCAGTAGAAGTATTTGTTGACCATCCTTTTCAAGGATTAAAACAATCTTTTATTGGTGCACTTGATGCAGATGAAGATGGTCCAGCAGTTTTAACTTTTATTGTAGATGATGATGGAGAATTTGAATTTCCAATTACTGTTTCATATTATGATGATTTTGGTAAAGATGAAATAAAAACAAATGTGAATCTTAATGTATTAAAAAAAGAATATAATATCGGAGCAATTATTTTTACAATTTTAATAATTGCTATTTTTGCATGGGGAATTTATTATTTTAGAAAAACAAAAAAAGCAAAAGACAGAACAATTCATCAATTGTTGCAAGGAGAAAATTTTGATAGTGAATTAAAAGAAACTCCTAAAAAACCTCTTAAGAAATCTCTTAGAAAATTTTCTGAAACAAAAACAGAAAGAGAAAAAAAAGAAAGAAGAAGGGAAGAATTCAAAAGAGAAATATTAGAGAAGTATAAGAAATAACATGCTTAAAGATATTAATGTTGGATTTGTTAGTGCACTAAGTTCTATAAAAAGGGGAAATAAAAAAACTTCGTTTTTTATTATAGTTGTTCTTGGACTTATTTTTATGAATCTTGTATTTTTACCTGCTTTAATAAGTGGTATGATGAATCTTTTTGTAGGACTTGTTCAAGAATATCAGTATGGAAATATTGTTATTGAACCTTTAGAAGACAATAGTTATATTAATAATGCAGATCATGTTTTGAAAAAAGTTAGAAGTCTTAGTGAAGTTACAGGGGTGGCAAAAAGATTAGAAGCAGGAGCTTCCTTAAAACACAATCAAAAGATGGTCGGAGCCACGATCAAAGGGCTTGTCCCCAGAGACGAGGAAGATGTTTCTTCATATCCTTATATTGTAAGTGAGGGTGAATTTTTAGGAGAACTTTCACGAGATGAAATAATGATTGGAGCTATGTTAGTTGAAGGAAATTTTGGTTCTGAAATATATGATAATTTAGGAGATGTTAAAGTAGGGTCATTAGTTAATGTGACATATGTTAATGGGGTTGAAAAAACATACAAAGTTAAAGGAATTCATTCAGGTACTTTTGAGTTAACTGATTTAGGTGCATTAGTCCACTATAAAGAATTAGAAGATGTTCTTGGTTTAGATGGAGAAGCGTCAAGCATAGTTGTAAGAATAGAAAATGAAGGTGAAGAGGCAGAAGTTAAGAAAAAAATTATAGATTTAGGTGTAAAAGAAGAAATTTCTACTTGGCAGGAAAAATCAGAATCTCTAATAAAACAAGCACTGCAAACAATGGGTATGATGGATATTATGTCAAAGATAGTAAGTTTAATTGTTGGGGCTGCCCTTATATTTATTATTATTTATATTAATACTTTAAATAGAAAAAGAGAAATAGGTATTCTTAAAGCAGTAGGGATTACTCCTAATTCAATTAGGATTTCATATGTTTTTATTAGTTTATTTTATGTTGTTTTAGGTATTTTCCTTGGATTAATAATGTTTATTTCATTAGCATTGTATTTACAGGCTAACCCAATTATGTTTTATGAAACAATGGAAATTTCCCCAGCAATAGATGCAGGAATGTTAATTAAGAGTATTTTAACTATGGCTGGTATGTCTATTATTGCAGGTTTTATACCTGCATGGTTTGTAACAAGAAAAAATATCTTGGAGGCAATTTGGGGGAGATGATGGAAAAAGAAAAAACAATAATAAAAGTAAAAGATATGACAAGACATTATAATACAAATGGAATTGTTGTAAAAGCTCTAAATAATGCTTCGTTTGAAATTAAAAAAGGAGAGTTTATTGCAATTATGGGAGCAAGTGGAAGTGGAAAAACAACTATGTTAAGAATTCTTGGATTACTTGATAAACCAACTAAAGGACAATATACAATTAATAATCTTGATGTAGTTAATTTACCAGAAGAAGAAAGAAATTATTATAGATTAACACAATTAGGATATGTTTTCCAAGATTATGCATTAATTAATGAAATGACTGCTTCAGAAAATGTTCATATTTTATCACTTATGGAAGGAAAATCAAAAAAAGAATCTCTTCTTAATGCTAAGGAAGCTTTAGAAAATGTAGGGCTTGGAGATAAGTTGGAGAGAGTTCCAAATCAACTTTCTGGAGGAGAAAAACAAAGAGTTGCTATTGCTAGAGCTATTGCAAAAAAGCCAAGAATATTATTTGCAGATGAACCTTGTGCAAATCTTGATACTCATACTTCTGGACAAGTTTTAGAAGTTTTAAAAAATCTTAATAAAAAATTTAACCAAACAATTGTAATGGTTACTCATGAATTATGGCACACTAAATATGCTTCAAGAGTTATTCAACTAAAAGATGGTTTTATTGTTAGTGATAAAAGAAGGAGATGATGCTCGGAGCGGGCGCATTGTTCTTTAAAAGTAGTAACATAATGGAAAAGTTTATAAATAGAGTAATTCTTTGTTTTTTATGAGATTAAAAACTATTGATGAAAAAATAATTACTGAAAGATTATCAAAATTTGAAGGAAGACATCTTAGGCTTTTAAATAGGTTAGCAACTAAAAGTTTAAAGGAGAAAATTAGTTCTAAAAATGCTTTAAAGAATGTTAATAATGAACTTAAAAAATATTTTGAATCTGAGAATAGATTAATAAAAGGTGTAGCTTCTTCTATTTATTCAAAATTAAATGGAACTATAAAATACACTAGATTTAATGGAGCTAATTTGGGGCTAGTTGTGGAAAAAGATGATGTTAACACAAATTATAGAATAAAAGATCTAAATTCATTTATGGAAAATTCTGGAATTTACAATTCAGTTATCTTCAGAAATCAAAAAATAAATAATTCAATTGTGGCATATGAGGCTACAATAAATAATTCAATGGTTGCGCATAATTCTGCAATAAAGAATAATTCAATGGTTGCAAATAATGCTATAATAGATAATTCAATGGTTGCAAATAATGCTATAATAGATAATTCAATGGTTGCAAATAATGCTATAATAGATAATTCAATGGTTGCAAATAATGCTACAATGAAGAATAATTCAATGGTTGCAAATAATTCTGCAATAAAGAATAATTCAATGGTTGCAAATGATTCTGCAATAAAGAATAATTCAAAGGTTGCATATGAGGCTACAATAAATAATTCAATGGTTGCAAATGAGGCTACAATAGATAGTTCAAAGGTTGCAAATAATTCTACAATAGATAGTTCAAAGGTTGCAAATAATTCTACAATAGATAGTTCAAAGGTTGCATATAATGCTACAATAAATAATTCAATGGTTGCAAATGAGGCTACAATAAATAATTCAGAGGTTGCAAATAATTCTACAATAGATAGTTCAAATGTTGCACATAGTTCTACAATAAATAATTCAGAGGTTGCAAAGGATGCTACAATAAAGGATTCAAATGTTGCATATGAGGCTACAATAGATAATTCAATGGTTGCATATAATACTACAATAGATGATTCAAATGTTGCAGAGGGTGCTAAGGTTAGAAATTCTTATATTGGAGAAGGTGCAACAAAAGATTCTAAATCAAGAATTGCAAGAAACATAACTTATTTTTAGATTTAATATTAAAAAAGAAATTCCTAACTAAAACATTTTTATACCTCTCTTGGCGTGGATGTTCTCCCATTACATTTTGCTCTAAAACATAATATTTAAATACTTTGTAATGGTAATCTTTTTATGAGAGTTATTAAAAGGGAAAAAGGAAAAAAAGAGTATTACTATTTACAACATTCATTTAGAAAAGGAGAAAAAGTAATTACAAGAGAAAAATATCTTGGATTAAAGATTCCTAAAAATATTGATGAAATAAAAGGAGAGTTTAGTAGAAAGTTAAAAAAAGATCTTTATAAAAAGTTAGAAAGAATAAAAACACATTTTCAGAAAGAATGGAAAAAACTCCCAAAATCAATTCAAGAAAAAGAAAAAGAAGAGATTTCTATAGCTTTTACATATAATTCAAATGCTCTTGAAGGTTCAACAATTACTCTGCATGAAGTAAGAGAAATAATTCAAGACAAAATTGCTCCAAATAAGCCTATTAGAGATATAAAAGAAACAGAAATGCATAATAAAGTTCTTTTAGAAATTTTAAAAGAAAAAGAAAAAATTAGTAATAAGTTAATATTAGGGTGGCATAATGAAATTTTTGGAGAAACTAAATCAGACATGGCAGGAAAATATAGAAATTATCTTGTAAGAGTTGGACAATATGTTGCTCCTCATTGGAATACAATTAGATTAACTATGAACCAAATCATAAATTTTACTAATAAATCAAATTTAAATCCTGTTGAATTAGCTGCAAGAGTTCATTATAGGTTTGAGATTATCCATCCTTTTGGAGATGGCAATGGCAGAATTGGAAGATTATTAATGAATCATATTCTTTGGCATGCAGGTTATCCAATGCTTATTATTGAATACAAAAAAAGAAAGTCATATTATGCTGCATTCCCAAAAGGTCAGGAAGCTTTTGTGGATTATTTTTTAAGAAGATATCTTGCTGTTCATAAAAAAAGGTTGAAATAATTAAATTTCACCAATCATCTCGGCGTGGGAGTTAATTCTTAAAGACTCTTTTAATCTCTTCTAATTCTTTTTGAGTTATCCCAAAGTCTCCGGGCATGATTGATTTAAGATTGGCGTATGTTTTTAAGGGAAAGTGGCTATCAGATCCTCCAGAAATAGGAATTTGCATTTTTTTTAGTTTCTTTCTAATTCCTTTTTCTAATTCTTTATTTGATTCAGTTCCACCATAACCATTTTCATGATATGCATAAGACGCTTCTATTGCATCAATTCCGTGTTTATGAAACAACTTAAAATATTCTTCTCTTGTTGATTCTGGAGTCATAAACGGATGTGCCCAAATAGCAAAGCCTCCAGCATCATGAATTAATTTGATTATTTTTATTGGCGAAAGTTTAGAAATTCCTTGTCCATCTTTAACATAGTATGTTTTATTTTGATAATGTTTTCTTGCCTCTGCCCAGGAAGGAAATAGTTTGAGTTTTTCTGCAAGATATTTTAATACAAATAACTTTTGAGGATTTTTTTTATTATAAAATTTTTCGATTTTATTATAACTTATATCAATTCCTTCTTTTTTTAATCCATCAACTAATCTTTTTGATGCAGAAATATAATCTTTTTTCATCTTATTGCGTCTCTTTTCAATAAATTCTCGATCTTTCTTTTTTATTTTCATGTTATATCCAATAATGTGTGCTTTATCACAAGAAAATTCAATTCCCAAAGCAAGCTGCAAACCTTTTTTCTTAGCATATTTATATAAACTTTCATCAGGAAAGGTATCATGGTCACAAATACCAAGTCCCTTAACTCCATTTTTTATAGCGAGATCTATTAATTTTTTCCCGCTTATTGCTCCATCTGGTGAAAGAGAAGTATGATTGTGTAAATCATAAGGTTTCATAAAAAAATAACATTTAAATTCTTTATAAAATTATTTAAATTCTTTTATACCTCCCTTGGCGTGGACGTTTATTTAATAAACTCTTATTCTCTATAATTATAAAAGATGGTCAAAAAGAATTATAAAAAAATTATTTTATTTTCAGCATTAATTATATTTTTAATTGCTTTAATTACTCTTCTTTTTTTTGTAAGTCCTGAAGAAATAGTAAATAAACTTGGAGTAAGAAATGCATATTTTCTTGTATTTCTTGTTTCATTTTTTGGAGGGTTTTCTGCTGGAGGGTCTTTAACTTTTATTAGTCTTTTAATTACTCTTGCTATTGGAGGTATGAACCCATTATATTTAGGGTTAGTGTCAGGAACAAGTTTGGCAATAGGAGATATGATTATGTTTTATGTTTTTTCTAAAGGACGAGAATTAGTTAAAAATAAATGGGACAAAAGAATAAATAAAGTTGCTAATGTATTTAAGAAAAGAAAATGGTTGCAAAAAATGATTCCTTTTTTTGCTTATATTTATATTGGTTTTATTCCTTTACCAAATGATATTTTAATTCTTTTTCTTGCAGCAATAGAATATCCTGCTAAAAAAGTAAATGCATCAATAATATTAGGTGATTTAACTTTTGCTTTAATGGTTGCTATTTTAGCATCTAAAGGTATTATGTTCTTTGTGTAGATTTTAATCAAACTTCTATAATAAAGTTAATTTTATAAATATTGATAAACATTGATTTATATATAAAAATTAATGATATAATCATTTAATATATTAAAAATAAATTAAAAGGAGGTATAAAAATATGAATAACAAAATATTAATTACACTTATGTTTGTATTACTTGCTTCTATGACTTTTGTTTTAGCTGCAAATGGTGAACAAGATGTAATTCCTCTTGGAACTGAAGATCAAGTTCAAGAAAGAGTTCAAGTTCAAGATGGATCACACTTAGGTGAAAATGGACAAATGTTTCAAGTACAAATGCAAACAAATAATAGATTTCAACTTGAATCTGAAGGTGTTTCTGTTGAATGTGAATGTGAAATGACTCAGGAAAAAACTGAAAGTAAAACACAACTTTTTACTAAAATGTCTAATGGAGTTGAAGCAGAAATTAAAGTAATGCCAAATACTGCATCAGAAACAGCTTTAGAAAGACTTAAGTTACAAACTTGTTCAGAAGAAAACGAATGTCAAATTGAACTTAAGGAAGTTGGTGCAGGTGATAAAGCTCAAATGGCTTATGAACTTCAAACTCAGAGAGAAGCAAAAGTATTAGGATTATTTAAAACTCAATTAAGAGTAACTGCTCAAATAGATGCTGAAACTGGTGAAGTTATAAAAGTTAGAAAGCAATGGTGGGCGTTTCTAGCTTCAGAACCAGCAGAAGAATAAATCTTTATTTTTATTTTATTTATTTTTATTCTAATTATTCCACCTTATTTATTCTTTAATTAAAAGGTAAGGGAGATTGTGTGAGGGTTTATTTAATAAACTATTAATTCTTTAACATTTTATGCCAACAAAAAAACAAGCACGTTCATCAAAGATGTTAAGAAATGCTAGAAAGCAGAAAAATAAATATCCTTTATTATTACTAAAAGTAATTGATGTTTCAGATATTGTTTTAGAAGTTCTTGATGCACGATTTGCTAAAGAAATGCAAAATAAAGAAATAGAAAAATTAATTGAGAAAAAAGGTAAAAAAATAATTTATGTTTTAAATAAATCAGATCTTACTCGTAAAGATGAAAAGAGGTTAAACCCAAGAGTTTTAGTTTCATGTAGAAATAGAAGAGGTATTAATGAATTAAGAGATAAAATTAAAATTGAAGCAGCGAAAATTGCACCTAAAGGTGTACCCTCAAATGTAAAAGTAGAGGGCAGAAACTATAATCGTGTTCAAGTAGGAGTTATTGGATATCCAAATACAGGAAAAAGTTCTTTGATTAATCTTTTAATTGGAAAAAGTTCTGCAAAAATAGGTGCAGAAGCAGGTTTTACAAAAGGGATTCAAAAATTAAGATTAACTGAAAATATTCAATTATTAGATTCTCCAGGAGTTATTCCTACAGAAGAATATTCTATGACAAGTGAAGAAAAAATTGCAAAGCATGTTAAAGTTGGCGGAAGATCTCATAATCAAGTTAAAGATCCTGAACTTGCAGTTAATGCAATTGTAAAAAGTAATAGAAAAAATTTAGAGAAATTTTATAAAATTAAATTTAAAGATTCAGAAGATTTAATTGAAAAAATAGGTAATAAAAAAGGTCTTTTAAAAAAAGGTGGAGAAGTTAATTCTGATAGGGCTGCAAGAATAGTTTTGAGAGATTGGCAGTTAGGAATTATTGAAGTATAATTACAATGGAAAAACAATGGTGTGTGTATCTTCTTGAATGCCAAGATAATTCATTTTATACTGGTGTAACAAATAATGTTGATGCGAGAATAAAAGCACATGCTGAAGGAAAAGGAAGTAAATATGTTTATAATAAAGGTTTTAAAAAACTTCTTCGAGTAAAATTATGTAAAGATAAATCTGAGGCATGTAAATATGAATATGCTATAAAGCAATTGTCTAAAAACAAAAAACTAGATTGGTTTGATGATTGTTAGTTATTATTTCTTCCACTTCTTAAACTTCACATTATTTAAAAGAGAAATTGCTAAAGCTAAAACAGCTGTTAATAATGCTAAGATAACAGTTGCATTTGCAATCATCCAATTAAATACTAAGTAAATAAAATAAACAGCTAAACCTACTGCTAGAAAAACAAAAATAGAACCCCAAATAAGTTTCACCTTTTCTTTTAATACCATAATTTAATTAATTGAATCTTATTTTTAAATATATTGATAGAGCATAGTAAAACTTAAAAGTTAATTTTTCCTTTTCTTTTTTATGGGATTAAATTCAACTTATGCTGATTCAGGAGTTAATATTGAACTTGGAGATGATGTTTCTAAGATTCTTTATAATGCTGCTAAACAAACTTGGAATAATAGAAAAGGAAGGTTGGGAGAATTAATTGTTCCGGTTGATGATTTTTCTGGGGTTAGGGCTATTGATGTTTCAGGTTTACCTCCTGGTACATTAATGAATATAGGATTTGATGGTGTTGGAACTAAAATGGAATTAGCTGAAAGAGTTAATGACCACAGCACTATTGCATATGATTTATTTGCCATGGTTTGCGATGATGCTATTGTTAGAGGCGCAGAACCAGTTTTAATTGGTTCAATTTTAGATGTAAATTCTTTAAGTAAAGGGAGTGAAACATATATTGAGCAAGTAAAACAATTAGCTGAAGGATATATTGGCGCTGCAAAAGATGCAAATGTTGCAATAGTAAATGGAGAAGTTGCAGAATTAGGAAATAGAGTTGGAGGGTATGGATCTTTTAATTATAATTGGGGTGCGGCTGTTGTATGGTTTGCTAATAAAGATAGAATGTTTACAGGAAAAGAAATTAAAGAAGGAGACTCGCTTGTTGGATTAAGAGAAACTGGTTTTAGAGCTAATGGCTTATCTCTTGTTAGAAAAATTATGGAAAAAAATTATGGAGAATATTGGCATCTTAGGAATATAGAAAAAAATATGATAAAAGAAATTCTTACACCTTCTAAAATATATACTGGTGCTGTAGTAGAAATGTTTGGAGGTTATGACGGAGAACCAAAAACTGAAATTCATGGAGTTGCCCATATTACAGGGGGAGGAATTCCAGGAAAACTTGGAAGAATATTAAAACCTTCAGGATTAGGTGCGGTGATTGATGAACCATTTAAACCTTCAGAAATTATGTCTTATACTCAAAAATTAGGAAATGTTGAAGATAAAGAAGCATATAAAACTTGGAATATGGGTCAAGGGATGGTGATTATAACTCCAGACCCTGATAAAGTAATGGAAATTGCTGCAATGCATAATATTGAACAACAAAGAATTGGATATGTTACTAAAGATTCTTCAATAAAAATAAGGAATAAGGGTGTAATGCAACAAAAAGGCTCTGAAGAACTTGTTTTCTAATATTATAATTTAATTATAACAATGTTTAAAAGTTGCTCAAAGACTTTTATAATATGATTAAATATTTTAATAATCTAATTAAATGGTTTGAAAAACATAATAAATTATCTTGGATAATTACAATTCTTATTGCTGTATTTATTTTTTATTTTTCATCATTAAGTTTTGAAGGTGTTTCTAGTGCAGGAATTAAAAGTAATGTATCTGTTATATATCATATTGGTATTTTCTTTTTTCTTTCTTTATTTTTATTTATTTCATTAATTAAAGGAAAGAAAAACTCTAAATTATTTTTATTTAGTTTTTTTGTTGTGTTAGCTTATGGAATTATCGACGAGATTCATCAATTTTTTATTCCAGGAAGACTTTGTACTGGTGTTGACGTATTTTTTGATTTAATAGGTATCTTACTTGCTCTAATGGTTTATTTAATATCTTTAAAATTAAGATAAGGTTGTAATTAATCAACCAAATCTTTAAAAGAGTCTTTTGTGTATTTAGAATAATTAAAATTGGTGAAAATATAATGGAAGAAGAACAAAAGGAAACTCAAGAAGTACAGCAAGTTCCTGAAACTACTGAACAAACTCCAGCAACACCTCAAACTCCAGCTGAACCAGTTGCAGAGGGAGAACCTCAAGCACCTGTTGAACCAGCTGCTACAGAGGAAGTTCCAAAATTACCAGATCAACCAGAAGGAACAGGAGCAGAAGTTCAATCAGAAGAGCCTCCAGCACCGCTTCCGACAGAATTACAAAAAGCGGAACAAGCAAAGCCTGAAGCTCAAGTGCCTGTAGAAAAGCCAGCAGAACAAGCTGTAGAAGCTCCTGCAACGCCACAAACAGAGCAACCAGAACAAGCTGAAGAAAAACCTGCAGAACCTCAAGAGCAACCTACAGAACAAGCTCAATAATCAAATACATTTTTATTTATTTTATTTTAATAAGATTTATATATTTCTTTAATAACTTATAATAATGAATTGGAAATCTATTTTTGGTTTTATTTTTCTTTTAGTAGTTGTGGGTTTATTATCTGTTTATTGGTTTATTCCTTCAGATAGCACAGAATTTCTTATGAAGACAAGAGAAACTAATTTTAGTTTAGATAATAATAGTGATATGCAATTTTATAAAAATATGAGATTTCCAGAACCAAATATATCTTATAAGATTGATGATTGTACTTTACAAAAACAAGAGGATATGAAAAATGCTTTTGAGATTGTGGAAGGCTTAACTATTTTAGATTTTTATCCTGTAAGTTTTAATGAAGAAATATCTATTACATGTTCAAGTGAAAATAAACTTGAAGATGGCATGTTTATTGCAGGAGAGGGAGGACCTACAAATATAACTCAAGGAGATAAATTTAATGTTATATTTGGTGGAACAATTCTTTTAATAAAAGATTCATCATGTGCTACTCCAAATATTGCTTTACATGAGTTGTTTCATGTTCTTGGATTTAATCATTCTGAAAATTCAAATAATTTAATGTATTATATTAGTAAATGTAGACAAGAAATTAGCGAGGACATGCTTGAATTAATAAATGAATTGTATATTATTCCAAGTTATGCTGATTTATCCCTTGAAAATGTTTCTGCTACTATGGATGGAAGATATCTTAATACAAAATTTACAATTAGAAATTATGGTCTTAAAGATGCACCTTCAAGTAAAATATTAATTTATGCAGATGGTAAAGAAATAAAATCAATAGATATGGATTCTGTGGAAATAGGTTATGGTAGGTCTCTTTCTTTGAGCAATCTTTTTATTGCACAATTAAATGTAGATGAATTGGAATTTCAGATTGAAACAAATTTTCCAGAATTAGACAAAGAAAACAATAAAGTTATTCTGGAAATTAAAACATGAATTTATTCATCAAGATCTAGAGAGTCTAAATCCTTTAGAAATTCGTCGTCGTCTTCCTTTGGAATTGTGTCAAACTCTTTATCCATTTTTTTTAACCCCTTTTTTTTGTTGATTCTTTAAGAAAGAATTAGTTTTTAAATATTTCTGTAGATGAATGATTATTTAGTGAAAGTTACTTTGAGGGGAGGGGTTTTATTGTGGGATAGAGTTATTTTTTAGAAGCATCAATAACTTCTGCAATTGCTGGGCCAGCGTCGCCTACAAGTCCAGATAATTCTTTTCTCTTTATATCAAGATCAAACTCTTGAATCTGTTCAAGAACTTTTTCCCCTTCTTCTTTTGCAATTTCTTTAGATTCAAAAACTGGTTGTGAAGTTAAATGAGGCCTATACTTTTCCCTAATCATGCTATAAATTTCAAAACCATATTTTTTATCCTCTGGGCCATATGTTGTCACCTCTGCTTCGTTTGCTTGAATTATTAAAGCGGTAAGTAGTGAAACCATAACTTCTTAATCTTTTCATAGTTTATAATAATTATTGTAATTAAAAATAACTTTTGCTTCGGAAGAGTAGGGGGGATAGAGTTATTTTTTAACGCCTTCCAAAAGTTCCAAAATGTCCTTCATTTGCTTGACTCACTCCACTTTTCCAAGCTTGATGTTCTCTATTAGACTGTTTAATTTCTTCTTCACTTTCCATTTGCTCATATCCTCTTAAAATAGCTTTAATTCTTTCTACTTTTCCTTCTTCTGTTAATTCATTACCTAAAATTAAATTGTGAAGTCCTTTATCACTTTTTAAAATATCTGTGGGAGTTGTTGCTAACCAAATTCTTCCTGTGTTTTCTAAATCAAAACCTTTTAGTTTTGTTCCTGGAATCTCCCCTGCCAAATAAATTGCAATGTTTCCATTAAAAAGAATTAGATCTTCAGGAGTTCCTTTTATTTCATCAGAAGGATCTCTATATTTATCTTTCCCTAAACGAATTACTTTAGCAAGATATTTTGCTGCAGTTGCTTGTATATTATAACCCTTAATATTTTCATTGACAATATCCATTCCAAGAGATTCAAGTAATTCTGTCTTTGCATTATAAGCCATACCGCTCCTCATATATCCTGGTTTTAATGGTTTTTCCCAGTTAAACAAATTATTCTCAACAAGAAATATTTTTGGTTCTTCGGCTTTTTCTTCCTTAGTTTTTTTACCCATCTTCATAATAGAAAAATACTCTTTTTAAGAATTGTTGTGGTATAAAATAAAAACATCCCTGCGCCCAGATTCGAACTGGGGATCTCCCGGGTTCTATTGAACATTTTGGCTTTTCAGGTTTCACAGTTATCCTTTGTGGAATCTCCACCCTAGTTTTGGTTGTTATACCATATATTTAACTACAGCCAGGCGCTCTACCACTGAGCCACGCAGGGTTGAATAACCCAATGCTTGTGAGAATACACTTCGCATACAGGGTTAAAATTAATAGAATTATCTCACTTTTAAAAGTTCTTATTTTGTTTTTTGAAATGTCCTTAATTTTAAAAGAATTTCTATTTAAGCTTACAGAGAATTCCTAAATAATGATGCATACTAATACATACTAATGCATACTAAATTAGTAGGTAAGTTTATAAAGGTTCAATACTAATACATACTAATGCATACTAAATTAGTAGGTAAGTTTATATGAAATTACCAGATAAACCGTTTGATGTAAAAAAACTTCTAGATAAAAATTTAGGAGGATTTAGCAAATTTATCCGAAATGATAAATTTAGGCAGTTGGTTTCAGAATATAATAAAAGATATCTTTATTGGTCTGAATTAAAATACCGTATAAAAGATAAAACTAAAAGAGAGTATGCATGGGCATTAATGATGCTTTTACGATCAGATAATTATGAAAAATTTAATCTCAATGGAATTAAAATGAAATATTCTCTACTTCCTGATTTCAATAAAAAATTACATTTATTTGATAAAAATCTTGCAGGAAACATTCAAATAAAAGGAGAGTCTTTAAACTTAAAAGAAAGTTATATAATCAGTTCTTTAATGGAAGAAGCAATTGCTTCAAGCCAGTTAGAAGGAGCAGCTACTACAAGAAAAGTGGCTAAAGCCATGTTAAGAGAAAAAAGAAAACCAAGAAATAATTCTGAAAAGATGATTTTTAACAATTATGAAACTATGCGTTATATTCTTGAGAATAAAAATGAAAAGTTGACTCCAGAATTTATAATTAAAGTGCAAAATCTTGTTACAAAAGATACTCTTGACAATTCTAAAGATGAAGGTAGATTTAGAGATAATGATGAAACAATTGTTAGTTATGATGAAATTATTGCATATGTGCCTCCACCATATAAAGAGGTAGAACTTTTAATAAATGAATTTTGTGATTTTGCTAACGATTCTTCAAAAGAATTTATTCATCCAATAATTAAAGGAATTATTTTACACTTTTTAATTGGCTATATTCATCCTTTTAATGATGGAAATGGAAGAACTGCAAGAAGTATTTTTTATTGGTACATGCTTTCTCAAGGATACTGGTTATTTGAATATATGGCTATCTCGAAAAGAATTCTACGTTCTAGAAAAAAATATGGTTTAGCTTATTTACATACAGAATATGATAATCTAGATTTAACATATTTTATAAAATATAATCTTTACGCTATTGAAGATTCTCTAAAAGATATGGTAGAATATATTAGGCAACAACAAAAAGAGCAAAGAAAAACAAAAGAGATAATAGATAAAAATCCTTATTTAAATTTAAGACAGGCGTTAATTTTAGAAGAATTTATGAAAAATCCCCTCAAAACATTCACTATAAAAGAGATTATGGAGACATATGGCATAGCTTATCAAACAGCAAGGACAGACTTATTATTATTAAATAAAAAAGAATTTATTATAAAAAAAATTTCTGGCCAAACTTTTGTTTATATACATCAAACTATAAAATAATTGGTTATTGTTCTCAAGAATAATTATTCTTCTTCGTCCTTTGTTCTTTGCTCTGCTACAAAAAATGCACGATTTGATTCTTCGTCTTTAATCACACCTTCTCTCTGGAATATTGCTGTTGCAGAAGGTAAAGCAAACTTTCCTAAAACTCCGACCTTAGAATAAATTATATAAGATATAACTCTTATTTCTCCTGCTTCTAATTTTTCAAATTCCCATTCAATTCTTCTATTAGCTTCATTTATTTTAGTTGGAATTTCTCCTCCGAACTTTTCATAAATTTTTACTAATGCAGGAAGCCTATCAATAATTTGAACTTTTTCAACATATTTTTTAGCATGTACAAAAAGAGAAACTTTTAATGCAAATTCTCCACCTTTAGCTTTAACAAAAGTTACTTTTTTTCTTAAACTAATATTTGTTTTTGAAAACTTTTTAGCTAAAACAACTATTGCTACAATTAAGAAAATTATTAAGAAAGGTATTAACCAATTAGTTCTTACAACTATGTTTAAACTTTCTCCTGGTTTTATTTCTCTTATCCAAGAATAATAATATTTCAAACCTTCTCTTTCTACAATATCTGGTTCTGGACTAAAGCTAGTAAATAATCTTGAAAAAACATTTTTTGTAATAATTGTTTCTGAAGAATAAATTGTATTTCCTTCATTAACTTTGCTTACAATTTTTCTACTAATTATAAATCCTGAATCTTTCTTCACAGTTGTTACAATATCTTTTTCTATAAATTTTATAGTTCCTTCAATTTCTGATGTTGTTCCTTTTGAAGTTACTTCAACATTTAATGTATAAAATCCAGCAACAACTTTATTAAAATCTTCTTTATCAAGATTTACATAAAAATTCTTTCTTTGATTTGGACCTAAAGCAAAACTTTCTTCAAATTCAAAAAAAGGAGAAGAAAATTTAGATTCAATAAGTTCAAAATTAAAATTCATTTTATTATGAATATAAACTTCTAGAGTATTTGTATCAGGGTCTAAATCTCCAGAACCAACTTCAAATGCATCTTCTAAATTTATAATTCTCATAGTTAATTGTTCTTTTACTTCTGTTTCATCTTTTGCTCGAATAAATAAATCAAAAGTTGAGAATCCTGTCTTTAAACTATAAGTAGGTAATAACTTAATTTGTATTTCTTTTGTTTCTCCAGCATTAATTAAAATATGTTCTTTAGGTTCTTCTAAAAATGCAAAAAAAGTATAAAACTCAAATTCATCAGAAACACCTTTATTTTCTATTGTTAAATCAAAGATTGCAGGTTCATTTGTATCTAAGATCATAATCTCATTTTCACTTGTTTTATTAATTTCTAAATTAATTGCACAGAGTGTAGGCAACATTAAACTTATTATTAATAATATAGCTATCTTCTTCATCTTAAAAATAATTGAGATTTCTATTTAAAGATTTCTGTGATAGAAATTCTATCTTTTACCCTCTAAATCAAGGTACGCTTTTGCTTGAGAAAGGAATTCGTCACAATCAGAGATTAATTTATCTTCAAATTGTTGTATTCTTGAAGGAATTACCCATTTTTCATAAATACTTCTCATAAATTTTCTATTTGAATTAACCTCGAATTTCCCATCATAATCTCTTATTAAGGTTCCTGAAATCTTTACTTCTACAGATCCTTGGTTTGTTTTTAACTTAACTCCATTTTGAGTTGTTTCTACATTTTCTAATCCTAAAATTCTAAATGTTGCTTTAATTTGGAATTTAAAATAATCTGTTACTTTTCTTGTTCCAATCCATTCAATATCAATATCTTTTTTAGGTCCTGCTATTTTTTCAGTATATTTTGTTTCTGCAACATCTAATTCTGTTTCATCTTTTAACCATTCATAACAAAATTTATAGAAATCTTTGAAAAGCACAACTCCATCATATTTTATTTTACTAGAAAATACATTTTCTTTTTCTGCCATGAGATAAAGAATAAAATCTGATTTAAATATTTAACTAATTACATTGTTTCTGCACAAGAAGGGCAAATCAACATGCCGTTTTCTCTAAATAAAATATCATGGTTCCCACATTCTGAACATACTCCTTCATTTATAATTCTTTTTTTTGATTTATTTACTCTCTTTAACTTTTGAGTTTCTTCTCTTATTTGTGCAAATTCATCTAATTCAGGATAATACCCTGGATTAAAATTTAAAATATCTTTTATAGTTAGCATTCCAACAAGTTCTTTTTCTTGAATAACAGGAAGTCTATCAAACTTTAGTTTTTTCATTTTACTTAAAACTTCGTTAATTGAAGCAGAAGGCTTTATTGTTGCTATTTTTTTAGGAGATATATCAATTGCTTTTATAGATGAAAGGTCTTCTTTTGATTTTTTAACTAATGCCCATAAAACATCTTGTCTAGAAATAAACCCTACTAGTTTTTTCCCATCTACAATCAAAAGGCTTCCTACCTTTTTTTTAACCATTTTTTTAGCACATTCTAAAAGATTTGTGTCTGGTTTAATTGTTTCAGGTTCTCTTGTCATAATATCTGCAACAACTATACTTTTCATGCTTTTAATAGGGTCTTTTTACTTATAAATCTTATTTACCACTTGAAGATATATTGTAAATCATAATAATCCTTAAATAAAAGCTTTGTAAATGAATTAATATGTCAGACAAACCAGTTGTTCTTATGCCTGAAGATATTCAAAGAATTATGGGTAAAGATGCTCAAAGAAATAATATATTGGCAGCTAAAATGGTTGCAGAGGTTGTGAAGACTACTTTAGGTCCAAGAGGTATGGATAAAATGCTTGTTTCTCCAACAAATGAAATTATTGTTACAAATGATGGAGTTACTATACTTAATGAAATGCAAATTGAACATCCTGCTGCTCAAATGATGGTAGAAATTGCTAGAACTCAAGAAAGTGAAGTAGGTGATGGAACAACAACTGCTGTTATGATTGCTGGTAAATTACTTGAAAATGCAGAAAAATTATTAGATATGAAAATCCATCCAACTGTTATTACTAAAGGTTATAAGATGGCAGCTGAAAAAGCTCAAGAAATTTTAAAAGAGCTTGCCTTTAAAATAAATTCTTCTGATGAAGATATTTTAAAACAAATTGCAATGACTGCTATGACAGGTAAAGGTGCTGAAAGTTATAAAGAAAAATTTGCAGAAATTATTGTTAAAGCTTCTAAACAAATTGAAAATAATGGAAAAATAGATATTAAAGATATTAAAATTGAAAAATCAAAAGGAAATGGAATAAAAGATACTGAACTTATTTCTGGAGTTGTTATAGATAAAGAAAAAGTTTCACATGATATGCCTAAAATTGTTAGAGATGCTAAAATTGCTTTAATTGATTGTTCATTAGAATTAAAAAATCCAGAAATTGATACAAAGATTTCTATTTCTTCTCCTGAACAATTACAAAATTTTATTAATCAAGAAGAAAGGGAAATAAAAGAAATAGTTAGAAAAGTTAAAGATTCTGGAGCAAGTGTTATTTTTTGTCAAAAAGGAATTGATGATTTTGCTCAGTATTTATTATCTAAAGAAGGAATTTATGCCTGTAGAAGAGTTTCTAAAAGTGATATGGAAAAGATTTCAAAAGCAACAAGAGGAAAAATTGTTAGTAATTTAAATGAATTAACTCCTTTTGAATTAGGCGATGCTCAAACTGTTGAAGAAGTTAAAAATGGAGAAGATGTTTTTACATATGTTAAAGGATGTCAAAATCCAAAAGCTTTGACAATTTTAATTCATGGAAGTACAGACCATGTTCTTGATGAAATTGAAAGAGCATTAGTTGATGGATTAGGAGATGTTATTTGTTCTTTACAATCTGGTTTAGTTGTTCCTGGGGGAGGGGCAATTGAAATTGAACTTGCGAGAAGATTAAGAGAATTTGGACAATCTTTAAGTGGAAGAGAACAATTAGCAGTTGAAGAATTTGCATCTGCTCTAGAGTTTATTCCTACAACTTTAGCAGAAAATGCAGGTATTGATCCAATTGATGTTTTAACAGAACTAAAATCAAGACATGATTCTGGTGAAAGAAATGCAGGTTTAAATTTATTTGAAAATAAAGTTGATAATGTTTTAGAAGCTAAAATAATTGAACCTTATAAAATAAAAAACCAAGCAATTAATTCTGCAAGCGAAGTTGCTGTTATGATTTTAAGAATTGATGATGTAATTGCATCTTCTGGTCAAAAAGATGGTAAAGTAAATTCTATGAAAAATTATGTAGAAGGATTAGAATAAATTATAATTTATCTCTTCTATCCTTTGGTGTTCTTTGGTATTTTTTATAATTTTTATTTATACTTTCTATCATTCTTATACTAGTATTTTCCATGCTATTAATTATTCCTAAAAGCATATCGTCTAAATCTGCACCTACAGGCATATGTTGGTCATTAGAAAAACTATAAACTATTTTTCTTAAATTTTGTTCATGATATAATATATCTTTTATTTCAGGTTTAAGAAGTTTGTTTTTTGTAAATATTCCACAAGCTTTTACAATATCTTTAGTTTCAGCAGGTTTTTCACTTTTATAATAAACTGTTATTTGTTGTGACATTTTATCTTTTAAAACAATCAATAATTAAAAACTTAAAAATTTAATTAAAACCAAAAACCTTTTTTAACCAAGCTATGAATTTTTGCCATATTGTTAATTCATCTATTGGTTGCACATCTTCTTCTAAATGAACTATTTTCTTTTGATTGAATTGGTCTAAATATAATTCTTCATCATAATTACTTTGGTAATAGTTAGTAAGTTTGTTATCTTTATCTTCAGGAGTTATTACAGGTGCAGTAACATCGTTAGGGTCAAAAACATTAACAGTTCTTGTAACTTCAGTAGCATTATTTCCTGCATTGTCTTGAACATTATATGTAACTGTATAAACTCCAACAACCTCTGTATCGACACTTGAAGAATCTATATTTTCTGAAATTAAGTCCCAAGTTCCATCTATATCATCTACTGCATACGCACCTAATTCTGAATATGACTCTCCAATTTCAAGAGTTATTTGTGAATTCCCCCTTAAATGAATTACAGGTGCAGTAACATCGTTAGGGTCAAAAACATTAACAGTTCTTGTAACTTCAGTAGCATTATTTCCTACATTGTCTTGAACATTATATGTAACTGTATAAACTCCAACAACCTCTGTATCGACACTTGAAGAATCTATATTTTCTGAAATTAAGTCCCAAGTTCCATCTATATCATCTACTGCATACGCACCTAATTCTGAATATGACTCTCCAATTTCAAGAGTTATTTGTGAATATCCTTTTAAATAAATAATAGGTGCAGTTATATCTGGGATTGCATTAATTGTTAAATATAATGTCTTTGAATCTCCAATATTATCGGCAAACATTATTAATTCATAATTTCCAGGATTTATATTAGAAGGAATAATTTCTTGTCCTGTATAACATACCCATGATGGCAAACCTGAACAAGGGGTAGTTACAGGTTGATTCGTTACAAAAGGAATAACTATTTCTCCTGTTGATGAATCGTGGAGATTTATATTTATAGTCATAGGTGAACTATCTGATATAAAATCATAATTAAAATTTATAGAATCTCCTTCAGTAATTGTTATAGATTGGCTTCCATCCATACTTCCATCATCAAATGCTCCTTCAATATATCCAAAAGCACTCACAGTACTTACTAAAAATATTGCAAATACAAAAATTGATAGAATTTTTAATGTTTTCATTTTAAAATTTTCTAGAATATCTTACTCCGCCACTAAGTTTAGCTTTACTATCATAATTTACTTGAACACCTAATTTAGAATTTTTTCCTGCTTTAATATTTACTCCAGCATTTGCTTTATATGAATTTTCAGAATTTGTTTTTGATTCTGAATCAGAGCCCAGTTGTTGACCACTTCTTCCAAACATTTTTATTGATTTATTTTTTGTATAATCCCATTTATTTAATCCAACACCTACAAAAGGTGAAATATTACTTTTATGAAATGGATGAATCTCTGCTGCAATTCCTTTAACATTAACATCTGTATTTTCTTCATTCATTAAAGCATATCTTCCTGTAATAGTTGAAGGATCTGTTTGAACATTTGTAACAATTTCATTAACTCCTTTACCAGCATTTGCTACTAATGCCAAACCACCATATTGAATTCCTGCTTGACCTTCTACAAATTTATCATTAGCATTTGCTCCGAAAATTAAATATAAATCTTTCTTTGCTTTAGGAGTTGAAGCTTCTTTTTCTTCTTGTGTTCCTGTTTGAATAGATTCTGCATATGCACCATCAGCTGTTCCTGAAACAGAAGAAATTGGTACATTACCTATAATTACTTCTCCATCAGTTTTTACTTTTTCATAAACACCAAGTGGAGAAACTATTGCAACTTGTCTTATTCTAGAAGTTGTCCCATCTTCATTTTTTGTTGCAGGTAAGATTCTAAGTTTTGTATTTCCTTGTACATTTGGAATTAAATATTCAGTTGATTCAGTAGCTGCAGGAAAATAAAAATTTGAAGTTATTAATTGTCCGTTAATTGTTCTGTTTAAATTCATTGTACTTAAATTATCAGTAAGTTGTTTAAGAATTTCTTCAAGAGGTTCTCTTGAAATATAGCTTTCATTTTTATTAGTACCCTTTTTTTTCATATCTTGTTCATTACAAAGTATTTCAGCGAAAATTTTTGGTTTTCCTGTTTTTGAATTTATTTCTAGAGATAAAGGAATAACATTAATATCATTTCCTTCTGCGTCTTTTGCTCTTACCCATTGATAACTTTCATCTGAGCTTACTTCTAAAAATTGTTTTGAATATGCATCAAGATCATATTGAGCAGTTTCTTTGTAAAATGAAACTAATTGTAAAGTGTCTCCAAAAGTTAGTGCCATATCTTCATCTGAAATCTTTTTTGAGTTTTTTGGGAAACCTTCGATTGTTGAAGGAATATTTTGAAAATATTCTCCTCTTCCATTAATCATTTTTACTTCAAGATATTGTCCATCTTCAACCCTTATTTTGTCTTTTTCTATTGTTGCTCCTTTATTATGATTTTCATAAGAATAAATATTTTCTTGAGCATCAACATTTTGAATTGCTGCTGCAGGTAAAATTGCAGTTGTTGCTAAAGGAAGAATTGCTTTCTTTCCAACTTGTCTTACACCTTCTTTGAATTTATTAACTAAATTTTTCATGTAATTTCTCATGAATAATACTTTATAAATCTTTCCTTGTGTTGTTATTCTAAAGTTACAAGCATATTATGTTATTGTAGAATTACATTACTTCTATTAATATATGTGTTTAAATGCACGGACAAGTAAAACTAGGGTCTCGCACAAGGAATGCGCGGACAAGTAAACTAGGGTCTCGCACAAGGAATGCGCGGACAAGTAAACTAGGGTCTCGCACAAGGAATGCGCGGACAAGTAAACTAGGGTCTCGCACAAGGAATGCGCGGACCGGGAGTTGAACCCGGGTCACAACGTTTTTGCTCCTTCTTATTTCTAGGAAGGTAGTGCGGTAGGAAAAATAGGTTTCCTTCGCTTGGCAACGTCGTATACTGGCCACTATACTACCCACGCATAAAGACAACCCATGGTTTTCTTTATCA
>JAGLGM010000007.1 GCA_023144035.1 Candidatus Pacearchaeota archaeon
TTTCTTTATCAAACTTTCCTTTAAATTTGAGTCATGCCTGATATAAACAATTAGAAAAAAGAATTTATAAAATTAATTGGTTTCTACTTAGTTACATTCCTAGTAGTTTCATTACTACAAATACTGGCCAAACAATTGCTTTTAAGACTCCTAAAACACCCATCCAAAAACCAGTTGCAGCTGAAATATAATAGATAACTGCTCCAAGAAAACCTAATCCATACATGCAACCTCCAGAATGTTTATGATTCATACAAATTTTATTTATTTTCTTCATTTTAACCTCCTTTTGTTTATTGATTTATAGTTACGAGGGTTTAAAAGATTAATTAAAATATATTTAAGGGAAATTTGGAGAAAATTTTTATTTAATTTAACCCTACAATATAGAAACATTTAAATATATGTAAGGGTATAAAATAAAATGGTTAGCACTAAAATTAAAAATATTAATGGAAAAAAATATCTTTACGCAGAGCATTCTTTTAGATTACCTAATGGAAAAATAAAAAAAATCTCAAAATTAATAAAAAACCAAAAAGATAAAGATAACAAAAATATAAAAGAATATTTCTTAAGAAAACAGATAGAAGCTCATCAAAAGTATGCTTTTAAAAATTATAAAAAAGATTCAATTTTTACAAAAGATCAACTAAATAAATTAGAGTCTATCAAGATAGAATACAAAGAGATACTAAAAAATTTTACTAAAAAACAAATTAAAGATATCTTAGATAGATTTACTATTAATTTTACATATGAATCTAATGCAATTGAAGGGAATTCCTTAACTTTAAAAGATGTGACAATGATTTTAAAAGAAAATATTGTTCCAAAAAATAAAGATCTTAGAGAAGTCTATGAAATAAGAAATACAAGGGAAGCAAATGAATTATTATTTTATAATAAAATAAAAATATCTTTAACAGACATAGTAAAAATCCACTCTATTATTGTCAAAGATACTGGAGTTCAAATAGGATTTAAAAAAATTCCAAATTATTTGATAATGAGGAATCTAAAAACAACCCCTCCTGAAAAAGTTAGAAAAGAAATGAATGAATTAATTAATTGGTATAATAAAAATAAAAATTTAATCTATCCTTTAAAATTAGCAACAGAATTTCATGCTAGATTCGAAAAAATCCATCCTTTTGAAGATGGAAATGGTCGAATTGGGAGAATTTTATTAAATGCTATTCTTTTAGAAAAAGGTTATCCTCCTTTAATTATAAGGAAAACAGCAAGGATTGCATATTTTTCTTCACTAGAAGCATTTGATAAAGGATATAAACCCAAACTAGAAAGATTTCTTTTAGAAAAATTCAAAAAAACATTTAATAATTTTTTCAAGATTTATGTAAAATATTTATAAAAATAAATTAGGAAATTTGCGATCTTCTCGGTGTAAATAAAACCATGGAAAATATTATGTTTGCCGTATTTTTAAAAATAAATATGGTCCCAGCAGGGATCGAACCTGCGATCTTCTCGGTGTAAACGAGATGTCATAACCACTAGACCATGGGACCGTAAAGACAACCAAGGTTTTCTTTACCAAACTTTCCTTTAAGTTACTGCTCAAGGCTGATTAGACAACCCATGGTTTTCTTTACCAAACTTTCCTTTAAGATAAGGTCATGCCTGATAGACAACCATTCTTACCAAATTTTCTTTAATAAGGTTATGTCTGATAAACAACCAATTGTATCTTACCAAACTTTCCTTTAAGATAAGGTCATGCCTGATAAAACAACAGATAGTTATCTAATTTTTAAAGAAGTTTTTAGCTTTTAAAATCTTTGTTTTAGGAAACATTTATAAGTAATTTGTCTTTTTTTTCACCATGGTAAAAGATAACAAAAAACCTGAATCTGAAATACCAGAAATGCAAATAGATAATAAATATCTTTCTAAAAAACCAAGTGTGGATATGAATAAAGCTCAAGAAGAAGCTGAAAAAACAAAAAAAGAAATTGAAAAATTAAAATCATTTATTGTTAAAAAATTTCCATATGTTGAAGCAATAAGTGTTTTACCTCCTCAAGCAATTCCTTTATTTATCGAAGAAGAAGAAGTTCCTAAAGAAACTGCAAAAAACATTCATATTAATTTAATTATTCCAGAAGAAAAAATTAAAGAAGCTGGAAAAATAAAAACAGAAGTTGTTAAAGAAATTGAAAGATTAAAACAAAAAATTTGGTTACATATTAGAACAGCAGCTGATGTTTGGGAAATTTGTTTAGATAGTAAATTTGATTTAATGAGTGCAATTGGAATGTCATTTCCACTTTATGATAAAGGTATTTTAGGTGCATTAAGAGTTGCTGAAGTACACAAATCATTAGTTGTTCAAAAATTTGATAAATATGTAGTTAGTTATGTTTTAGGTGGAAGTATAGTTAGGGGAGATGCTACTAAAGATTCTGACGTCGATGTTTTTGTAATTATTAATGATACAGATGTTAAAAGAATGCCAAGATTAGAATTAAAAGAAAGACTTAGAAGCATGATTTATCAATATGTTTCAGAAGCTTCTGCATTAGCTGGTGTTAAGAATAAACTTGAACCTCAAATCTATTTATTAACAGAATTTTGGGACAGTGTTAGAGATGCTAATCCTGTGATGTTTACTTTTATTAGAGATGGTGTTCCTATTTATGATAAAGGAACATTTATGCCATGGAAGGCTTTACTTAGAATGGGTAAATTAAAACCTTCTCCAGAAGCTATTGATTTATTTATGTCAATGGGAGACAAAGTTATTCCTGGAAGTAAAAGAACTTTATTATCAGATATTTTTGTGAATATTTTTTGGGGTGTTACTACACCTGCACAAGCAATGTTAATGCTTAATGGTTGTCCTCCTCCAAATGCTAAAAAAGAATTAGTTAGAGATTTTAAAAGAGAATTCTATAATACAAAAATGATTGAAAAAAAATATATTGATTTCTTAGATAAAATTGTTAATACTTGGAGAGATTATGAACATGAAAAAATAAAAGAAATTAGTGGTACTGAAATTGATAAATTCTTAAAACAAACAGATGAATTTATTAAAAGATTAAAAGAATTAAGAGTTCAAATTGAAAAGAAAACAAATGAAGAAACAATTGAAAGAATTTACAAAGATGCTTTTTCATTATTAAAAAATCTTGTTGGAAAGAAATCACAAGAAGAAACTATTAAAAGTTTTGAAAAAGATTTTATTAAAAAAGGTCAATTTTCTCCTCAAGATTTAAGAATCTTACATGACATTGTAGGTGCAAGAACTCAATTTAAAAAAGGAAAATTAGATGCACACAAAGTAGATAATGCAAGAAAAAATGCAGAAGTTTTAATAAATAATTTAGTTGAGTATAATCAGAGATGTGAACTTATTAATAATAAAGATAAGTAATAGAACATTAAATTAAAAGTACATAGCAATGTTTAAAAACTAATTTTCTTGATATTAACTATATAAAAACGAATAGGAATTTTATTTATTCGTTTTAAAGGAAATAAATTATATGAAAGGTAAAGTTATTCAATTTAGAAGGGGACGACATACTGTTCATGAAAAACATTTTTTAATAGAAATTGAAGATGTTGATACACGAGAAAAAGCTGGAAAGCTAGCTGGAAAAGAAGTTGAATGGAAATCTCCTGCAGGTAAAATAATCAAAGGTAAGATTTCTTCTGCTCATGGAAATAAAGGTGTTGTGAGGGCTATATTTGAAAAAGGTTTACCAGGTCAAGCAGTTACAACAGAAGTGGAGATAAAATAAAATGGCAAGTTTAAGAAAAGCATCAGCATATTCAAAGAAAAAAGTTGTACCTTTTACAAGAGTTAGTAAAAAAAGACAAAAATCATATATAAAAACAGTTCCGCATCAAAAGATTGTTAAGTTTACTATGGGTAAAGAAAGCTTACTTAATGAAGGAAAATTACCTCATCAATTAATTGCTATTTCTACTGAAAAAGTTCAAATAAGACATAATGCATTTGAAGCATGTAGACAATTTATCAACAAAAAATTAGATCAAGAACTTGCTGGACAATATTTCTTTAGAGTTATTCCTTTCCCACACCATATTCAAAGAGAAAATAAAATGCTTACTGGTGCTGGTGCAGATAGAATGCAAACAGGTATGCAATTATCTTATGGTAAATCTGTTGGAAAAGCAGCTATATTAAAACCAGGTAATAAAATCTTTTTTGTGGCAGTGCCTAATGAAAAAGCAGCTCATTTTGCTAGAAAAGTTTTAAAGCAAATAAAATCAAAATTACCTTGTAAAACTAAGATTCTTTATGAATTAAATAAAAAATAAGCTTGCAGACGTGGTCGCTTTGCTTAAAGAAAAAGTAAGCTTGCAGACGTGGTCGCTTTGCTTAATTCATTACATTCCTGATAAATCAGAATCTTCGCTTAAAGAAAGAGATATTGTTGTCACTACATAATCGCAACAAATAGAAAGATTTATAAAGTACTTCTTCTAAAATATATTATGACAAAAGAGATTACAAATTTAACTGAAAAAGAAGTATGGACTACTTTAGATAAAGCTATGGAAAATTGCTCAAATACTAAAGATGTTGATGTTATAGGTTCTCTTATAATATATGTTATGGATAAAGAATATATTTCTCCAAATGGAAAAAACATATTTGATTATCAATTTGAAGCTACGAAATTAGCAAAAAAATATGCTCCAGCTATTTTTTCTGAAGAAAAAAATAAGGTTCAAAAAATAAATGGAAATAGTTTAAATGAATAAAATGACAAAAGAGATTACACCCAGAGAAAGTATGAGAAATTTAACTTTATCTACATTAGAGCGAACTCTAATTCAAAATACTTTAGGAGCAAATCTTGCTTCAGATGTTTCAAAATATGGTACAAATGGTGCAGAAAAAGCAAAAAATGCATTTAATAGAGAAGAAATTAAAAAAGCAAAAGAAGAAGCACATCAAGAATTAAGTGAACAATATAAATCACTTGATATTGTTGGAGAACCAACTTACCTTTCAAATTCAGATTTTTCTTATCAAATAATCCAAGGTTTAGAAAGTGTTATGAAAGATTCATATCTTGAAGACTTAGTAGAGGGTGTGAAAAAATTCAATCCTGAATTAGAATTTGATATTCCTGATAAATTAAAAGGATATACTTATAATTTAATAACTCAAAAAGCTGCTGAAGAAAAAGATGGAAAACTTATGATTAATCCAAAAAAATTAAGTGAAGATGAACAAATTGCATTAGGTACATATGAAATCCTTAAAAAAGCTTATAGATTATCTGCAGCTGAAAAAGTAATTAATTCAAATTATCTTGGAAATATAAATGCAGAATTAAAAGAAGTTATGGAAAAATATAATCCTACAAAAGAAAGCAAATATAGTGAGTAAGTTGATTAGAAAAATTAATCTAATAAATCTTTAACTAATCTAGCCATTATGTCTAAGAACTCTTCGGTTTTTTCTTGCCAAGCATCAATCTCAACACCTTTTAGACTTTTTTCTTCACCATGTGCTATTTTTTTATGAAGAATTAATAAATCTCTATAAAATAAAACATATTTCATTTTTAGTTTTCCTGAATTAACAAAATTTTCTTTTAAATCTATTGGAATATGTTCTGGTGAAGGAGGTGTTACATTTGCTGCTATTAATGCAGCATGAGCAGAATCAACTGCTGCCCAATATAATCCTTCAATGGCATTTAATTCAGCTAATTTACTTCTAGCAAGATGCATTGGTGCTCTTTGAAGACAACTATAAATTGCTTCTGGAGTTGATTTTATTTTTCCTTCAATTAAAAGTTTCTTTAGAGGATTAAAAAAACCAGCATAATCTAACATTGCTTCTCCATGTCTTAAAACATTTATAACAACTGGGTCTCCCCTCATCAAATCTTCCCACCAAGTACTTAATTTAACTGTATTAATATGTAAATCTCCTTGGTAAGGATTCTTTTTTAATAAATCATCTAATTCTTGTCTATACCATGCAATTAATTCTTGGTCCCATTTTATTGCTGCATCATCTACAATTAAAATTATATCAATATCAGAACCTGCAACAGAACTTTGTTTTACTGTTGAACCAAATAAAACAACTGACTTAATTATTTTGTCAAAAATTTTATAAGCTTTTACTGCAAAATCCATTGCAATATCATGCTCTTTTTTTAATTTTAAAGTTGGAAAATCTTTTGGACTAAGTTCTTTTTTTTTCTTTTTATTTTTCTTAAAAGTTTTCTTTACAACTTTCTTAGAAATTTTCTTTTTTACCATCTTCCTCTTTTATAATTTTATAATTATCTACCCTTAAATACTTATTGCAGACTTTAAAGTATCTGAAGGAAGATTATTGCTTGCGTTGAGTATTTCAATTCCAAGGGTTTTACCGTCTTTATCAAGATCTATATGTACAGAATCATTTAAGGAAATTGTATTTTTTACTTCTCCTAATGAAATTTCTTTAAAATAAATATATACAGCATTTGCATCTTTATCAAATGTTATCTTCATCTCCATATTAATGTTATAATCTTTATAAATTTACCTTTCTTATTATAAACAACTTTTAAAATTTGGTTATTAATTTTTTTGTAAGCTTCAATTTTATTATCTTTGCTTATGATATAATCTGGAAAATTAACTGTATTTTTAATTTGGTCTAATTTAATTCCTCTTTCAAGCATTCTTTGTTGAGCATGTTTTGTAATAATAAATGTCATATTATTCCATTGGTGTTCCACCCATTCTTCCTCCACCACCTTGACGACTTCCTCCTAATTCTGCTGGAAGTCTTGAAAATCCTGCGCCAAAAGTTTCATAATTTATTGAAGGAAGCATCATACCATAACCTGAAAAATAACCTTCTTGAAAAGCAGGAGTTTGATTCCAAAGAGGTCCTGTACCCGAGGTATACATTGGAGACCCTAATCCTTCAAAAGATTCTCTTATAGGATTTGTTTGAAAATGTTGCCACCATTGTCCTGCCTCTACAATTTTTTTAATATCTTTTTGAGGTAATTTTTCCATCATTTCTTTTAATGGAACATTTCCCATTCCCATTGGAAGTTCAGTATGTTCAAATCCAAAATTATCAGATAAATGAATATGTTTAACAAAAGGTGCTATTTTTTCTGTTTCTCTAATAACATCTTTTTCAGTAGCTCCTTGTTTTCTAATCATATTAATATGTCCAACATCCCAAGTAGCTCCGATTAATTTTTCTGCTTGAACTTTTGCTTCTGATTCTGAAAGTTTTCCACTTTCAATTGCTCTTTCTACAAATTGTTCTCTTGACTTTACAATAAGGTTTCTTAAATCTTCACCAGTACTTAAAGCAAAACCTGCAGGAGGATTTTCAATTGAAATAATTGGTGCTTTTGTTCCAAATTTTTTATAGGATTCAAAAGCTGTGTTTCCAAAACTAATTGAAGATTTCTCAGCTGCAAATTCTTCGATAGGAATATTCATCTGAGGGCTAACTTCACTTTTTAAAGAATTTAATAGATTTTGCATAGCTATTGATTCTCCCATAGCATCTTTTTTTTCATTTAATTCTTTTTTATATATCTCTGAAATTCCTTCTAAAATTTTTCTATCTCCTTCATTACCATATTTATATGCTCTACTAAAAAGAGCATTTGCAGTTGTATGAACTTCTTGTAAATAATTTTCTGCAGCTTGATGATGAGACATTGCTTGCCTATATTCTGGAATTTTATTTATTTCCTCTTGCCTAATTGTTCCATCTTGTATGCCTTTTATTAAATGTGCAATTTGTACATGATTTTGTTGTAAGATTTCATCTGCTCTTTCTTTATTAAAAAATACTTGAGATATTGAATTGTCCCATTCTGTTGCATTTGCTACTTTTAAATTTTCTTTAGCAGAATATACTTTTCCTTTTTTAAGAGGAATATTTTCAATATATTTTTCTCTATTTTCTGATAATTCTTGTGTTGAGATTTTTCCTTTTTTAATACCTTCTTCATATTCTGGTTTTACTCTTTCCATATTAGGATAATATTTTTTTTCTGTTTCTAAAGGAATCATTTTTCCACTTTCTCTATTAACTGCAATCATTCTTCTTGCTTTTCTTTCACCATCAAAAGTTTCAAATTCTGTTCCTGGAATTCCTTCTGCAGAATGAAAAGTCACAGGCATATTTCCTGTTGGATTTACTTCATTACTTCTTTCAACAACCTCAATCATTCTTCTTTCTGCTGCTTCTCTATTTACCTCACTAAATCCTTGTTGGCTCATTCCTGCTGAATCCATAACAGGAGCATGAACAGACATATCTACACCTGTTAATTTACCTAATCTATGAACTTCTTTTAATTGTTGCTTTGGAATAGAATCAAAAACCTCTGGAGAAACTAATGCAAGTTCTACTTGTTTTCCACCACCTGCAAGTTTTGAAGAAACTTCTTTTAATATATTTGCAGATCTTGGGTCTGTTGTAATTCCTAAGCTTCCTGCATCTACTTGATAACCTGTAAATATGTCTCCATAAGAAGGACTTAAAGAAGAATGCCCCCCTTGATATAAACTATTAACAGTGTATTCACCTTCTCTTGCCATGTTTTTATTAGGAAGATTTTGTTTATTAATTTAATGGTTAAAGAAATCTTGTTAACAAATAATCTCTCTATATTTCACTATTCATTTAATTTTTCAAAATAAGAACATTTATAAATTATGTAAGATATGTCTTACCATGGTAAGTTTAAATATTACAAGAATAAGTTCTAAAGGACAGATAGTAATTCCTTCTAATATGAGAGAAAATTTAAAAGAAGGAGATGAATTATTAATAATAAAAGATGAAAACAGGATTATTTTAAAAAAAGTTGATAAAGTAACCGAAGATCTGAAAGAAGATTTAGAATTCGCAAAAAGAACTGAACAAGCTATGAAAAGAATAGAAGCGGGAGAATTTTTTAGTGTTGATTCTGAAAATCTTGAAGAAGAAATGATGAAATGGTAGAAATACGTTTTAATAATAAATTTAAAATAATTTTTTCTAAATTAAAAGATAGTTCTTTAAAACAAAAAATTGCTAAACAAATTAAAAAAATTTCTGAAAATCCAGAAGTAGGAAAACCTATGCAAAATGTAAGAAAAGGTACGAGAGAATTATATATCAAACCTTTTAGATTGTCATATACTTATGATTCAACCCAAAAAATTGTTTTTATTTTAGATTTATTCCGTAAAAAGAAACAATAGTTTCAGATATTTGTAGATGTTTGGTAAATTTTTCATTTAAGATTTTATTTATATAATTATCTTATTTAATATTCGTTAGAAGGAGTATATTTTACATCTTGTTTAGTAAGAGGGTCTCCTTTTCCTGCTTTATCTACATCAAATCTGTCAGGGAGTTCATATTTTCCAGGCTCATCTATAGTCCCTGCCATTGTATTTGGAGAAGCAGAGAAACCAACTTCACTAGGCATTAAATTTTGTTTTTTTCCAAGATTCATAAGGTCTGTACTTGAAGGAGCAATTGTTTTTTCTATTTCATTTCCAGAACTAATATATTTTGCTTCTTCTTCTGAACTTGCTTCAATATTATATTTAAAATCTTCTTTATCTCCTAAACTTGTATTATTAACAGGAGCTTCAGAAAGATCTCTTTCTAAATCAGTGGCTCTTAATTCTGTTGCTACTCCAACTTGTCCTAATGCAGTTGAAAAATTTCCACTTGAAGGAGATATGAAATCAACAAATTTATCTTCTTCTATTTCATTAATTTCTTCTGTCTCTTCCTCTTCGGAGTTTTGTGAAGATATGTTAATTTCTTCTTCTAAATCTGATTCTTCATCTTCTACTTTTTCTTGTTCTTGTTTTTTCATAATATATTATAGTTGGTTAAATATATAAATATGTTTGATTTTGAAAATATATGAAATTAAAATGGAGTGGATTTGTTTTTATATTAATTGGTTTTGTTTTTATTATTAATTCTTCTTTTAAAAGTATAACTGGAAATATAATTCAGGAGGGTATACATTTAAGTGGTTCAATTTTAGGTTTTGTTTTTTTAATTGCAGGTTTAGTCTTATTTTTAGCAAGTAAAAAAGCTGGAGGACTTGAGAAAAATTTAGCAAAACAAATATTAGCTAGTGGAAAAATACTCAGTAAACCTAGGGAATTTAAAAAAATAGCATTAGAAATGAATTATAATTTTGGAAAAGAAGTTAAAGAAGGAACTCAAATTTTAGATAAGTATGGAAAAATATTAACAGTTATTCCTAAACATAATATTTCTAAACGAGTTTATCACTCTATTTTAAAAGCATTTTCAACAGGAGAATCAAATCTAAGAAGGTCAGGATACCAAGTTGCTTAATTTTTCTTTATTATTAAGATATCTTATAGATGTTTCTGGGAAATCATCTGCTACAATTGCAATTAAATTTGTTATATCTCTCTTTTTTCCATATAAAGGAATATGAATTTTTTGTGTATTTTCTGAACAAGAATTGCTTTGACAAAGACACAATTCTAAGTCCTCTACTTTTGCTTTTTTAAAACCTTTTTTTAGTAAAAATCTCTCATCTTTTCTAATTAAGTAATTTAGATTATATTTTTTTATGAAACTCATAAAATTTCTCAAGAAAGAGGTTATTTAAATCTTCCCTTCTAGAATTAAGTATAACTTGGCATACCATGTGCTTTTTTATAAACATCAAATAAATTAAATGTAGTTTCTGATGCATCGTGCATTGCTAAAGCCCTTATTTGTGTTTTTTCAATAAATGTATCTGGTTGAATTGGTCCTAAAGGTTCTTTTTTATCTTCACTTTTTTTTGGAACTTCTTTTTTTTCTGACTCTTTATTATATTTTCCAATTAATGCAAAAAAAGGATTTGAAGTATCTTTTGGTTTTGATTTTATCTTGTCTATAGATTCTTCTTCAAGAAAGAAATTTATTTCATCATCTAATTGATCTAAACTTTCTGTAGTTGCTCCTTCAACTAATTTTAAAACATCACTTACATCTGATTTTTCAAATTCTTCATCTATTTTTTTTAATTCATCGTCATTTAAAGCATAAGACATAAATGTTACTTCTGTTCTTCCTCCAAAAGTATAATGAGATTGTTGTCCGCCTACTCTTTGAGGAATTCCTCTAAATCTAAATTCTACTAATACGCAACTATTGTATCCTCTTTTTGTTTTTATTTTTTTTAATTCTCTTGGAAGATCTCCTTGAAGTGCTGCAGCTTCTACATCAATTTTATTTTTCCCTAATAAAGTTAATTCTAAAATAATTGTATTAAATGTTTTTACTAATGCTGCTTCTCTTCCCATTTCTTTTGATTCAAGTTCTTGTGCTACTCTTAAATATGGTTTTGCCCATCTAGAATAAAGTTTTAAACTATTAACTTGACTTTTTAAATAAGTTTTTTCAAGTTCATATCTTTTTCTTAATTCACTTTCTGATTGCGTAAGCCAAGCATAAAATTCATGAACCCTTGGTTTTAAGATTCTTTTAACTCTATCATTTAAATCAAGTTTATCTACATCTTTTAATTCTTTAGCAGCTAAAAAAGCATCAATTAAAGTTGCAAATCCTGCTTGTCCTAATCCCATTGCTTTTAGACTTGAGTTACCTTTTGTTATATCAACTTTGTCCATCCAAATTTGCTTTAAACTTAAAATTGCAGAATCTTTATCTCCAGATTTTAAATCATCATATGTTTGTAATCTTATTCTAAATTCTTTTAAATCATAAATAACATTTAAAATACTCCTTAATACAGTATTTACATCTCCCATTAATTTTGCTGCTTGTTGTTGCATTACTGTTGCTCTTTGTCCTAATTCTCCAAAATGTCCTGAACCAGGAGAAGATGAAAAATTATCAATATATTTTTGAGGGGCAAGTCCATAATCATTCATTAAATCTAAAATAAAAAAATAAATTGGTTCTAAGGTCTCTGAACTTGAATCATAAACTAATGTATGACTTGCTAAAGGTTTTGCGATTACTTTTTCAGTAGGAATATTTTCTTTAGATTTATATTCTTTAAGCAATTCTTTTGCATTTGTTGCATAAAGTTCTGGGTTTATTTTTCCAATAATTTGAGGTAATGTTGCTACCATGTTAAAACAAAGGTATATTGATTTAAAAAATCTTTGTATTAAATATAAAATTAAATAAATATTTATAAACAATAAGAGCTTAAATAAATTATGGCAATCTTTAAGAGGAGAAATAAAGGAATTCTTGATTTAACTGAAAAATATAGGAAAGACCAGGCAAAGGCTGTAGAAATGCAAGCTGAAAATTCTTCTGTAGCAAGTCCAACATCTGAAACTTCAAATGCTTTTGGATTTTTAGGGAATATGGCTTCTGCGTCAACTTCAAGTTCAGAAACTTCGGAGGATTATCCAACTATGAGAGGAGATACTGGAGATAGAAAAAGACAATTATCCAAACGTCTTTTAGACATAACTGAAAAATTAGAAGACCTCTCAAATCAAATTTATCATCTTCAACAAAGAATTGAATTATTAGAAAGAAAAACAGGTGTTGGTGGTTATTAAGCAGGGGGACACCCCCTTTGCAAAACCCCCGAAGAAAAGAATAACCGACACACTCACTTTGAAAATCCTCA
>JAGLGM010000008.1 GCA_023144035.1 Candidatus Pacearchaeota archaeon
ATAAAGATAAAGTATCAGAATATACTTTATTATATACAGCATATTGTTGTAATACATCTGATAAAGATAAAGTATCAGAATATACTTTATTATATATAGCATATTGTTGTAATGAATCTAATAAAGATAAAGTATCAGAATATATTCGATTAAAAATCGAAAATTTATTTATTACATCTAATAAAGAAAGTGTATCATTTAATGATTCTTCATATCTTTGTAATTCTAGAAGTATTTTACTTTCATTTTCTTGAAGGATATGTGAACCATCCTCTAATAATAAATAAAATGTCATTTTAATATATAGTTTATTTTAATAGTTAATTTATTTATATTCATTTTATGTTGTATAAGTTATCCTTGCTCCATCAATTAAATCATTTTGTCCTATAGTTGTTAAAAGACTATA
This sequence comes from Candidatus Pacearchaeota archaeon, assembly GCA_023144035.1. Taxonomy (GTDB): domain Archaea; phylum Nanobdellota; class Nanobdellia; order Pacearchaeales; family GW2011-AR1; genus JAFCEV01. The sequence goes on from JAGLGM010000008.1 coordinate 410, forward strand.
AGAATATAAAGAATTATCTACCGTTCCAGAAGTAATTGTAGTATCTTCTGTATCATGAATTGCAGTCGCTAATGTTATTGCAGTAGCTCCATCTGAAAGACTTGACCTTCTTAAAAACCAAGTATTACCTGTATCTGAACCAAATACAACAGTACCTGTAATAACAGCACCATTAGGTAATTCTACTGGACAAGAAAAAGCTTGAGGTTCTGTAGAATCATTAATTCTAGCTGAATCATCTGAAGAAAATTCTATAGTATTATCTCGAGGATTAAAAGCTATTCCCGGAGTAGACCAATAACTTGTTATTCCAGAACAAGCAGTTACTAAACCATCTTTAATTACTAAATCTTTATTATAATTACAAGTTCCTGTCATTCCTAAAGTTCCATCACCTGAACGATAATTTGTTCCTCTTATTGTTCCTGTAACATCTAATTCATAAGAAGGAGTATCATCTCCAATACCTACATTTCCATTATTAATATAAAAAACTTCTCCAGTGCTATCCCTCATTCTAATTCCTGCTCTATCACTATTAAGAAATAAATCACTATGAGATTCAGAACCAAATCCAACATATCCTAATCTAGTGGGAGTTGCTCCATAATAAAATGAAAGAATTGGATTTGCTGTTGTTTCTGTGGTTTCTGTATCTGTAAGAGAAAGCATATTTCCTCCACCAGCAGAAGAAAGAGATAAAAGAGCATTAGGACTTGCAGTTCCAATACCTACATTTCCAGTATTTCTTTCCAAAGTCATTGTGCTATACCAATCATCACTATTATCTTGTCTATCAAAATGTAAATTTTTGTTAGTTGCATCTAATCTAATCATATGAGCTAAAGTCGTATCTGTTGACCTAGCTAGTTTTATTGCTCCTGATTGACCTGGAGTATCTGAACCTGCAAGACTAATATCCAATTTAGCATCTGGACTACTTGTTCCAATACCTACATTTCCTGAAGAATCAATTCTCATACCTTCAGCTGCTGCACCATATTTAAAAATTAATTCATTAGTTGCATCAGAATGTATACCTGCTCTTTCTCCACCACCTACTGTTTCTCTAAAAGTATATCCACCTGCTACCCTTCCAATTCCAATATCTCCATCTACTTCTAATTCTGTTCCTGGGCTTGTTGTTCCAATACCTACATATCCAGAAGTATCTAAAAATAACTGAACACCAAAACCAGTTTTAGCTCTTATATCTAAATCATTATAACCACTTCCATCAAAACCAAGAATACTCATAGAACCTGCTGCTGAATTTTGTATTCTTATTCCATCTGCTTTATTTGCACTAAAAAAGTTAGCTGTTGTTCCTCCTACAACTTCTAATTGAGCACCTGGTGTTACAGAATTTATTCCTATATATTTATTAGCACCATCTATAAAAAAAGCTGTGTCTGTAGTTAAACCATCATTTCCTTCTGAGATATAAAAATCTCCTCCTGTATAATCAACTCCCATTTCAAAATGTCTTCTTGCATCAACATAAAACCTTTGAACTGCATCTCCTGTTCCTGCTTGATAAACTAATAATTGAGCATCAGTTGCAGTATCATCTCTTGCTATTTCTAATTCTGCACCAGGACTATCAGTTCCAATACCAACATCTCCTTCAACTATTAAATTATTTGCTCCGGGGTCTGTAGCATAGTAAGTTCCCCCTAATGCTAAACCTCCAGAACTATGTAATCTCATTTCATCAGAACTATTAACTCCAAATCTAATAGCTGTATTTTCTGAATTATAAATAACTGCATTTTCAGAAGCATCAATTCCGACAAGAAATCCATCATTTGTAGTGCTTCCTGTTGTAGTATTTGAAAACATAATACCAGAAGAATCAGAACTATCTTCATGAATATGTAAATTTAATTGAGGTGTTGTAATTCCAATTCCCCATTTATCTACTGAAGCATCATAATATAATCCTGTTCCACCAGAAGTTCTACCTAAATGTAAATCTGCTAATGCAGCACCACTTTCATCATAATTATAAATATTAAAAACATCACTTCCATCTTGAAAAAATGTTGCTCTAAATGTTGAATCTCCAAATATTTTTAATCCTACAGAAGCAGAATTAGGGTCTATTATTTGAGTTCCAATTAAATGTAATCTTTCACTTGGACTATCAGTTCCAATACCTACATATCCACCTAAAGGATTTAGAACTAAAGGATATGAAGCTCCTGTTGCTGCTTCATTTCTTGATTGTATCCAAGCGTAAGTACCTGTGTTTTGACCAAAGTTTAAAATTGCTGATGTAGCACTATTACCTAAACTAAGAGCTCCATTTGGTAATGCACTTAAAGAAGCAATTACTTCATTACCTGTTGATTCAATGCTTGTTTTAACTATTGGACTTGTTGTTCCAATACCTACAAAACCATCACTTGCTCTTGCAAAAATTGAAGTTAAAGAATTTCCTCTTATAAAAGTATCTACATCTGCTTGGGCTTGATTTAAAATAATATTTCCTCCAGTAACTACATTAAATCTTAAATCAGTTGAACTTGCACCTATTGTTGCAACATCTGTTCCTGCTCTATCTAAAGTCCAATGTGTTCCTGTATCACTTCTTTTAGTTTCTAAAGGAGAAGCTGGACTATCAGTTCCAATACCTACATTTCCAGCAGAAGTTATTTGAAAAGGAGCATTTGTATGGTCTGCACTAAAACCTAATGCTATATTATCTGCATCATTCATTCCAAAATAAACAATATCATTATTATTTTGAATTTGCAAACCTGAGTTTCCTGAGTTTCTATATATTCTTAATCCTGTTCCATCTGTTGTTTCAATATCTAAAGCTACATCAGGACTTGTAGTTCCAATACCTACATTTCCATCATGTTTAAAAGTTATTATATCCCTAACAAAACTATCATCATCTTCTAAAGCCCTTAATCTAAAAGCATCTGTAACTCCAAGCATTAAATATCTTCTTTTGTCTGCTGTTCCATCTGTTTCCTCAAATTCTAAAAAACTTGTTGCTGTTGCTAAATGTAATTTTGCACTTGGACTTGCAGTTCCAATACCAACTCTATCATTTGAAGCATCAATAACTAAAGTATTTGAATCAAAATTATAAGTTCCAGAAGCTGTGTCTCCTGTATTTAACATATAATCTGAATGTGCTTGTGAATTATCAGCTATATGAGCAGCAGAATTGGTAATTGCTGTATCAATTTGAGCGTGAGTATTTGAACCAATACTTAAAAAATTAGTATGGTCTAATGCAGTTTGAATTACATCTGCAATTATTTCAGGAGTACCATCAGTATAAGTAAAATCTACTGTAGAAGTATCATTAAAAATATTTCCAACAGCGTCTTGACTTGCTTCATCAAAATCATAAATTGTAGTACTTATTTGTGAACCTGTATGATTAGCTCTTGCTCTATCAGTAGAATGATAATGTAAAGATGAATCTCCACTATCTGTTAAATCAGTTCGTTGAGCTGAAGTTAAATGATAATATTCATTACTTGTTCCTCCTTGTAAACTAGCTAAATTATTATGTGTAATTGTACTTCCAAATTTAACCCATGAACTTCCATTAAAAACATAAGCAGTATCTTCCGAATCTATCCAAACTGCAAAACCTTCAGAAGTAATTGTTTCAGTCCAAGTAGAACCATTCCATTCATAAATATAATTAGCAGTAACACTTTGACTTGTCCCACTACTTGTTCCAGTAGCAGTATTAATATATCTATCTCCTATACTTGGTCCTCCAGGTTCAGAAGTTACAAAATTAACAGAACTATTTACACTATCTTGCCATTCAACTCCTTGAATTAATGAATCAACATAATCTTTAGTTGTTGCATCACTTCCATCACTTGGTGTACTTAAATTATAAATAAGATTAGAATTCATATTTATACTTCCAGTTACTAAATTACTTTGAGTTCTTGCTTGTTCTAATGTAACTGAATGTGGATTACTTGAATTAGAAATATGTGAATCAATTTGAGTGTGAGAATTAGTTCCAATATTTTGAATAGCAATATGGTCAATTAATGAACCAATATTTCCCATAGTTACTTTTTTAGTTGTTGCTGTTCCTGCAACATCGTCTACAATTGCTAATAAATCATCATCAGCTGGTGTTGTAAGTTCTGGTAATGCAGTTATCTTTTTGTCAGTCATTTGCTATTCCTCTTTTTAATTAGTTTCATTATTTACTCCTAACTTGCTCCAAAGGTAACTGTCCAATCAATCTTTAAAGTATCATTTGCACCTTTTACTACATTCAAACTATCATTATATGTCATCATATCAGCTCTTGCTGTTGCTGACCCTAAAAATATTCCTGTTTCAGTAATTGATGCTGTTCCTATTCCTGCTCCCCAAAATCCAGAATAAATCACATCGTTATCATTAGCTCCAGTTCCTTGAACTACTCCTGTTCCTGATAATGCTAAAAATGTTCCAGCATTATAAGTTGCTAAATCACTACTTGATGAAGTTTGTCCTGTTCCTGTACCTAATGCAATCCATCCAATTTGTGAATCACCTTGGTCTGACATTTGGTCTGCTATATGGGCATCCATTAATTCTGTAATTGTATTAGGAATTATTATATCTGATTTTATATTTCCATTTTCATCTTTTAGAACTATATGTAATTTCCCTTTTACATTTAAATTTTCATTCATTTTTTCTACCTCCGTTTTGATTATTTATAATCATTTTTCCTTAAAATAATGTACTTCCTCCTAAATTTTTTCTAATAAACATTTTAGAATAAACAGTGCTTCCATTTACATCCCATGTTTGAATTCCATCCGGTATTATAGTATAAAAATCATTTTGTAATTCAACTACAACTGCTCCACTAACATTACAACTTCCGATATAAAGTACTTTATCATTTGTTAATAATTTTCCTTCTTGTAGTAAAAGAGCTTCTGAACTTCCTTGAGAAGATTTTATCGGAAATACAAGTCCACTGACTACATTAGAACCAGTTTGAGTTTGAATTCTTTCATCATCGTAATCTGATTCAATAAAATTATATTCAATTATATTTATACTTGTAGAAATTCCAGCATGACTAAATAAATTATTTAGTCCATTTATTAAAGTTGTATTTATATCTGACATTTAACATCCTATTACTCGTTTAAATCTTGTAGTACGTGATAATTCTTTTAATCTTGTTATTGCATCTACTCTAAGTTGTTTTGCTAATTCTGCATCACTACTACTATTATTACTTTTAACTGATAAATCACCTAATTTAATATTATCTATTCCACCAGTGTTTGAATCTATTGCTAATAAAATCTTAGATTGAGTTAAATCTATAATTGCAGGTTGATATTTTTCTGGAATTGCAGAACTAACAATTATATCAGAAGTAAATAATTCTACAAAATTAATTTCTTGTTCAACTATACTATTCATATCAGTTCCACTTATAGTAGTTGGTACATTTGTTGGTCCAACTAATTTAGATACTTGTTCAACTACTGAACCTACACTCCATATTCCTGATGTCATTTTAAATATATCCTATATTAAATCCTGTTCCTGATTTTGCATTACCTAAGCCACTACCAGTTAGTCTTAATATTGAATTTATTGGAATTTCTCCATACCATAGTCCAGATTGCGATGAACCATCTGTTCCTCTAGTAATTGCTCGTGGAAATACTACATCTCCATCAGCTACATTATTACCAAAAGCTATTCCGCTTTTTAATAATGTTAATCTTTCACCTGTTCCAGAAACAGTTAATTCAAAACTTCCAGTTGCTGTATAATTACCACCAGTATACTGAATTGCTTGTAATAAACCATTTAATGGATATGGAATATGAATATCTAAAGTACCAGAACTATTTGCTACTAGACTTCCAGTTGGAAATCTATATTGTTTTATTCGATTGCTTCTTACCATTTTTTACCTCCTTTTCTTATCGTCTTATGACATGCTCTTCGGCGTGAATATAAAAATTAAATAAAATTAAATTCCTACTGCAATCCAACTAAATTCATCACTTGCAGTTGGTCCTTCAATATATGCACTTCCTGCATTTATACTTCCAGCTTCTACTAATAATGCTTGTTCAGCTGTTGTCATATCTGTTACTACTACTATTGGTGCTGCTGAATATGCTACTGGAAATTCTAACCACAAATTAGAACCTGCACCCAATGCTGTTGAACCAGCTTGAATTTTTGCTCCATATGTTGCTGTTGCACTACCAATACTTACAGATTGTAATTCTCCTTCTGCATTAACGATATCTGCTCCACTAACTACAGTAGCATTCACTACTGGAGTTGCTGTTGCTTGATTAACTTCTTCGAAGCCTAATCCATCTTTCATATTTGTCATAATAATAATCCTCCTTTTTGATTATGTGTTGTTTTTGTTTATAATTAAATTTAAAAAAAATAATAAAGTGCACGTAAACTAAGTTTACATGCGGGGTATACTAGATTGATTCACCTATCTAAGTAGTAGTTGTTTTAGAGACTGATGCAGTTCTAATAATTTTAACAGCTATTCTTTGAGTCACAGTAGCTGCTGACATATCATTAGAAGGTAACATAAATCTTTCCACTGTTACTGGTCTTTTTTCTACAATATAATAAGCTTCTCGTTTATCATAAACGTAAGCATATTTAGCATATGTAGTTGAAGGCGCAGCATTTGTTGAGAATCTCATTACGTTAAGTCCGTAAATAGTTCCTACAAATCCAGTTTCAAGCATTTCTCTACTTCCAAGTTTATCTGCTTCAGTAAAAGTATCAATATTTCTTAAATCATTTAATACTTCATTACCGATTAATAAAGTTGTTGGTGTGTAATCTTCATCTTCTACATCTTGCATTTGTGTAGTTAAATCAGAAATTGTATATGCTGCACCACCAGTGTTAGTTGTTGCTGCTGAATCAAGTTGTGTTATAACTAATTCAGTTTCTTTTTCAGCTAATCTTTTTGCTGCTGCACTAATATTCTTTTCTAATAGATTCCACTTTCCGTCTTCAAGCATTTCTCTTGTAATTCTGATACCAAGTCCGTATTTTAAAGGTTTAATATTTACAGTATTATAACTTTCGTTATCTAATACAATATCAGCACCTTCTGCGATTTGTCTTACCTTAAATGAATTAGGTATTACTCTATCAACATCTACGCTTGAACCAGGAATTCCAGATGGCCCTATAATTAGCGCCGCTTCGCTTCTTGGAATTAATCTCTTTTCAACTTCGTCTACTAATTTATCGTGAATTTTTTTAACTATTAAAAGTGACCCTTCAGTAGCTATTCCAGTTTGTAAAAGTTCTTGGATGTGTTGTAATTCTGCCATTTTTACGATTTAATATGTATTAATGCAAAACCTCCACTTGCTCCAGCTGTGAATGCTCTTCCTGCAATATTACCTGCAATTGATGCATCTTGCGCATCTGCTGGTACTACTTGCGAACCTAAATTCGCAACTGCATCTTCACTTGCTACCGCTTTAATAAGTCTTCCTGCAAATACTGAACCAGTACATGCTGCAAGAATTCCAGCGTCTATAGCAACAGGTAACATATTACCTGATGTTTTAGTTTGTATAGCAACTCCTACGAAGTTTTCTGAATCATCACATACATAAAATTCAACATCCGTATTTAAGAATGATGAAGTTCCTGATGTAACTACTCCAGTTGCTCCTGAAACACCGACAAATTGTCCACCACTAATAGTTTCTCTAGCTTTTCCTGTTATTACTTTTGGATTTCCAAAATCATAGACTTGTATAAATCCTTCTGGGTTTACTGTCATTTTTAATAATATTTAAAGAAAGCATATCCACCTTCAGCTCTTTCTAGATTGTATCCTTCGAATTTTTCTTCCGCAGGTTCTTCTTCAGCTTCTTCAGATTTAGGTTCAGCTTCAACTTTTGGTTCTTCTTTTGGCTCTTCAACAACAGGTTCTTCTTTAGGCTCTTCCACAGGTTCTTCTGCTTTAGGTTCTTCAGCTTCGTCTGCCATTTCAATAGCAAATTGAATCATTTCCATGCTTGAATTTGAAAGGTCTTTCACTTTTAATTCTTTAGCTTCTGCTTTTTCTTTGTATCTGTTTATAGCATCTTGTCTTCTAGCTTCTTCTACTGATGCTTTTTCTTTGTTAAGATTTTCAAGAGCTAATTTAGCTTCTGAAAGTTCTTTAGATAAAGCTTCAGCTTTTTCAATAGCTTCAGTGTTCACTTTTTCTACAGGGTTAGTAGATTGTGTGTTTGTTTCTTCCATAGTATCCTCCTTTCTATTTTCTATGTTAAAATTGTCGTTTGACAATGATTGTGAGTTTTGATTTTCTTCTTCAGATTTAAATTGTATTTCTCTATATTTATTTTTTAATTCTTGTTCTTCATATTTAGTAATAATTTCTTTTAATTCTTTTTCTGATAATTTAGATTTTTCAAATCCTATTGATGTTCCTCTATTTCCAGGAGTAGGTGTTGTACTTAATTCTAATGCTTCCATATCTATTGGAATAATAAAATTATCACTTTTCTTTTCTTTTACAACTCTTCCAGCAATAGCTCCAATTGAAACTTCACTAATTCTTCCATCTTTAATTTTTTCAATAATTCCTGAACCATCTTCTTTAATCCATCCTCTATATTCTACTATTTTTCCACCATCTATTGATTTAGATTCTGTAACTTTTCCTATTACATTATCAGTAAATCCTTCATGGTCTTTAAGAATTGGTCTTCCATTCATGGTTGGTGCAAATTTTTCTAATTCTTCTGGAATATATTTTCTGTTATTTCTAGAAATACCTTCTTTAACTGCTGTACCTTTTATAAATATTCTATCTTTGCTCATTCTTCTATACTGCTAATACCACCGTCTATATGAAACTTAAAATTTTCAGCAACAATTATTCTTCCTTGTTCATCAAATTTTTCTTCAACATCTAATTTTTCAGAATTAATATTTTCACTTGGTCCTTTACCATTATGAGTTTTTTTCCATTGTGCTGTAGCAATTGCAAAACTTCTACTTTCAAGTTCGTTATCATTTAATCCAGGATTATCCTTTTTTAATTGAGATTTAATTGCTAATCTTAGTTTATCGAATTCGGCTGGCATTTTTATAATTTAATATATGTAATATAATATATTAAATCATTTAAATACGTTTTATTAATGACTATATAGTTAATAAAAATATAATTTTCTATATTTTCTGCTTATAAAAATCAGGATGAACCAGTTTTTGCTGTTTTAAATTATGTAAATCTTTTGTTATCCAAATAATATTATCTGGTCCAAAACCATATTTCAATCTTTCAGGTTTCTTTGCACTAAATAATTTTAGAGGAATTATATGGTCTATTTGATAATTATTATAATCTTTTGGAAATGGTTTTAATTTATTAATTATGTTTTCATAACTTATACCATATTCTTTTGATATTTTTAATTCATGAAGTAATCTGTCTCTTTTAAATATTTGTCTTAATCTATTTCTTAAATTATTTTTTATTGAAATTTCTCTTCTTTCTTGTGTTTGTTTATGTTTACATATTTTTTTACTGTTTTCTTTTAACATTTTTTTATAATTGTTATTTAAATTTATAATAATATATTTATCGAATTTTTTTCTACATAATTTTAATTTTCTAATTATACTCATTTTATTATTACTATCAATAATTAATTTTTTTATTTCATCTATTTTATTTTCATATTCTTTTTTATCTTGTTTTCTTTCATTTTTATAAAATTTTTTAAGTGCATCAACTGATTTTTTTATACGAACTTTTTTTTCATTCAAGTTTAATTTTTGCCAACTTTCTTTTGAACCTTTACTTAATTTTTCAAAATGTTTTTTACTTTTAAAAAAAGATTTATCAGAAAACCAATCTGGATTATTTTTTCTTCTAACTTCTGTTCTTTTTATTTTCATTTCTTTTGCTTTTTTATCTCCATATTCTTCTTTCCAAGTTATACCTTTTCTATGAGATTTTTGTCCTTTTGCTGGCATTTTTATTTCACCTTTTCTATTCTAATATAGTCTCCTTCTTCAATATCACAATTTTTAGGTATAGTAACTAACTTTTGATTAGCTCCTTTATTCTTCCAAACCTTTACAATTATTTGTTTATTCATAATATTAATTAATATTTATAAGTTTATAAAGATTATTATAATAGATTATATACATTATTAACTATATAGTCAATAATAAAAAGTATTTAAATGATTTAATATTAATTATATTTATAGAATAATTTACTATTTAAAATTATCATGGTATGCCAGCTAAAACTAAAAACAAGAATGAAGAAAGATTTTTAATTTATCAACCTAGTAATTTATTAAATAGTAATTTAAATATTTCTGAAAAAATTAAAAGCGTAGATGTAGCACAAGATTCAACACATCTTGATAAAGAACAAACAAAAAAACTTGGTGAACCTCATCCATTTAATTATCAATTAGTGGAAGGTGTTGCAAAAAAATTTGGACTTATTCCAGCAGTAATAGATAAAATAACCGATTTTACATTTGGACCTGGAATGTATATTTCAAGTGATAATTTAGAATTAGTAGATGCATTAGAAGACTGGATATTATCTTCTAAAATAAATGCTCATTTAAAACCATGGATGAGAGAAGGATTATTAAAAGGAACTTCATATATGGAAATAAGTGGATTAGATAATCTTAGAAAAAAACCAGTGGTAGTAAATATTAGTTCAGATACAATATTTATAAAAAAAGATAAACATGGAATAATAACTGGATATAATCAATTTTTAGGAAATAATTTAAATAAATTAACTAAAGAAAATATAAATTTTTTAAATAAAGATAGAATAATTCAATTTGATTCTAATAAAATAGGAAAATCTAAATATGGTATGGGATTAGTATTTCCAGCATTACCGGTTATAGATAATTATTTATCTGCTAGTACTTCAATACATAAATTAATGAAAAGAAAAGCTAATAGTCCTTTACATGTAAAAATAGGAGATATAGAAAAAGAACTTTATCCTGAACAATCTGATATAGATGATATAGGAAAGAAATTACAATTTATGAATGAATGTACTGAATTTGCAACTGGACCAGATGTTGAAATGAAAGTTATTGATTTTGGAGATATTGGGTCAAAATTTAAAGATATTTTTGATTTAGATATGAAAATGTTATCTTATGTATTTCAAGTACCAGAAGTTATTTTAGGTTCTGATAGAGGTTTTTCAGGTTCTGCAGAAGTTCAAGATGAAGGATTTGATATGAATATAAAATCATATCAAGAACAAATAGGATTTATACTTAAGAATAAAATATTTGATATTATTGCTGAACTTCTTGGTTTTAAAGATGTTGAATATGAAGTTATATGGGGACAACAATCAGAAAAAGAAAAAAATACTTTAAGAGAATCTTATCAAAAATTATTATCTTCTAATATATTATTAAGTCCTGGATTAAAAAAACAATATGAAATAAAATTAGCTGAATTAGATGGAATTGATTATAATATAGTCCAAAGAGAAAATGAAATAGCTCAACAAGAAGCTGAAAAGAAAGAAAAAGAATTACAAAAAAGTTTACAAAAAGAACAACCATTACAAAAAAATGGACCAGTAAAAAAAGAACCTAATAGAGAACATATAAAACATCATATAGAACATTTAATATTATCAGGAAAAGCTCCACAAGAAATAGAAATTAATTTAATGAAAGAATTTGTATTAAGTGAAGAAGAAATAAATAAATTAGTAGAAGAACAAATTGATGAATTTGAACAAGATTATTCATTAGAAGATTGGATTGGAGAATTTATACATATAAAGAAAAATATATTAGAAGTTATTGCAAGTGATTCTTTTGAAAATTTAGCAGCAACTAATAAAAAAGATTTAACACTTGGTAAATTAAATAAAAAAGAAATTGAAAAATTAAGAAATGTTATGGATAAAGGATTTAAAGAAGGAAAAGGATTAAAAGCTATTTCTAATGATATTAAAAAAATTGGATTAAAAGATAGATTTATTGAAAAAGATGGAAAAAAGATATTACAAATATCTAAAGATAAAAGAGCATATGCTATTGCTAGAACTGAAACTGTAAGATTAAGAGCAGAAGGTTCATTACAAGCATTTGAAAGTAAAAATAAAAATAAAGTTATATTTACATTAGTTTCTCAAAAGCCATGTCCTCAATGTGAATCATTAGATGGAAATGAATATCTAATTAATGAAGCTCATGGAATAATTCCAGTTCACGGTCGTTGTCGATGTAAATGGGAGGCAAAATAAATTGTCTAATAAAAGACCTGAATGTGCAGTAAAAAATTGTGACAATGAAGCAATAATTATTTTTGCAAATAAATTAATATGTGGAGATTGTTTAATGAAAGTTTATAATAAAAATCAAGAACAAATATGGAAAGAATTGGAGGAAGAAAAATAAAATGGTAATGGTGCGGGTTCCAGGTTCTGATAGATTTGTTTTTTTACCAGACCATACAGGAGATGTTATATTAGATTTATCAGACTATTCAGAATTAGACGATACATTACAAAATGAAGATGTAGTAGTAATTGGTGACTGGGAAGATTATACAGGAACTGGAGAAGCAAATAAAGGAGAAGTTCCTTTACAAGGTATAGAAGATATAGACCCATCATCTCCAAGAGGACAATTAGAAGGTGGAGAAATTGAAAGAACAGATAGAGGAAATAGAACATCTACTCATAGACAAAGAGCTAAATTAATAACAGTAGAAACATAAAATGGAAATTAAAGAATTAGAATATATAGATGAAAAAAATATTGAAGAAAGAATGATAGAAGTTGAAATCCTTGATGATAATATTAAAGAAAAAAGATTTATATTAAATACCGGTAATGAAGCACAAATAGAATATTTAACAAATATTATAAATGGAGAATTATCTGGAATAATAATAGAATGTCATGAATTAATAAATATAAAAATATCAATAGAAAAATATGATATTACTTTGTATGAAAAACAAGGATTTTATGGTTCTAAATATTTATCTTTACAAAATGATTCTACGTATTCTAATAATGAAAAGGCACAAAATTATGGAAAAGTTTGGGCTTTAAATGATAGATTAAAAATTAATATTGATGGAGGATTTAATTCTATTATAAAATTTTCTGTGAGGTATAAATAAATGCCAGAAGTAATTATAGATGGATTCAATAAAACAGCCACTCCGTTAGGAATTAATTCTGAAGGAAATATAAATGTAGTTTTAGATGGGGTAAGAGTAAGAGAAAGTGGATTAGTTATTGTTCCTAAAGAAGAAGATAGAATGATAACTGGAAACGTATATCAAACGGGTTCGTATTTTAAAAATATGGCAGACGGAGCATCTGGATTAATATTTTTATGTACAGGTTCAAGTGATATACATTTTACACTTGAATCAAGAACAGATGGAAATGGAATATTTGAATTTTATGAAAATGTACAAGTAACAGATAGTGGAGTAATTTTACCAATATTTAATCGTAGTAGACATGCAGAAGTAATAGGAAGTATAATTGATGCAGCTATATGGATAAATCCTATAGTATCGTCAAGTGGTGGAATGATTCATAGTGCTATGTTTTTAGGTGGTAGTGGACCAGGAGAAAAATTTGCATCAGCTGCTGTATCTATAGCACCGGAAAATGCAGATTGGTTATTAGAAGCTGGAAGTTGTTATATGGTTAAGATAAAGAATGAAGCATATAGAACTATGAATGTTGATTTTAATATAGTTATGCATAAACATGGTCATTAATCAATAATTTTTAATTATATTAATTTATTATTTTAACACCAGATTTAAATCCTTGAAATAAACTTGGTTTTGATTTTCCTTTAATAGAAAATGCTGTAGCTGCTAATGCAATAGCATTTACAATATCGTCATGAGTTCTAGCTTCATGAGAGATTTTTGGTAATCGTTCTGGATTATCTTTATGATATTCAGCTGTAATAGATAAGAATTGAAAATACATTTTTTTATCAATAGCTCGTTTTGTATCTTGATATCGTGGTATATGTAATCTCCCTTCATCTCTTGTCATTAATATTTTTAAATTATTAAACATTTCTACTTTAATTTTTTGAGTATACCAAATTCCTTCTATTTTGGGTCCTATTTTTTTCTTTAATACATCTGTAACTCCAGCCCCAAGTCCAGTAGTATCTACTATAATTTTTTTAAAGTTAAATATTTTATCTAAAAATTCTGCTCTGTCAATTACTTCTGTTAAATCAGGAGTATGTTTAGCTTCCATATATACTACAAATATATCATCTTGAAATGGTAATTGTTCTAAAATTACAAATGCTGTTTCATCTTTTCCAGTTCTTGCAACGTCAATTCCTAAAATGTATATTGATTTTTGATTATATTCTGCTGTTGGAGTTATCATTTATAATACCTCAAATAAATTATAATTTAATTCAGATTTTTCTAATATATGTGGAGGAAAAAATCCCATAGCATCTGCAACAAATTCACTTTCATATTCACATCGAAATTGAACATCTGTTAATTCTGCCTTTTCATCATCTATAAATTTTTGAGTATATTGTCCAACTTTTACTGCGTCTCTCCATGTTACATTTATTACTTCATAATTCGTATCTTCATAACAACTTCTATAAAAATGATTTCTTCTTAGTGGAGTTCCAATTTTAATAACTTGTCCTTTATCGCCTTTACTAGCTAAATATGGTATAAGTACAGAACCCACAACTTCATCTTCCATATCTCCTGCTTCTTCAATTATTAAAATATCACAAGTATGTCCTCTTTTAGTTCTTCCTCCATGTGCGCAAGTTATACTTAATATTACACTCCTATTATTAAATATTAATTCTGATTGTGTATCCTTTTTTAATAAAGCTTGAATGTCTGGATTTTCACTTATCAATTCTCTGATTTTACTATACATTAAATTACTTTGGTCTTGAATAGGTGCTGCTATTATTATAGTTGTTTTTTCTAAAATAGCCATTAGTAAAATATAAATCGCAACCGCTTGACTTTTTCCTGATTGTCTTGACCATTTACCAACTATCTTTCGATAGTTTAAACATTTCATTAAGAATTTTGTTTGATAGAAATATAATTTATAATTAAATAGAAAATCAACAGTATCAAATAATAAGTCTTCGTCGTTTTTAAGTTCTTCAATTGTGAACATTTTCTATATCAATTATTTTTACTCCTTCTTTTTCTGCTTTATTCATTTCTGCTCTTGTCTCCATCCATTTTTTCATTTTATCGTCAAAGTTTTGTACTTGTAGATTTAGATTTTTCACAGTTGCAGGCCAGAATGATTGTTTCATTTTCATTAACATATCTAACATTTTACTATTCATTCCAAAGTCATCATGAATATTTGCTTCTTTGGCACAAGCTTCTAAAAATTTGGATGCTAAATCTCTAATTCGTCTTTCAGTAAGAACTACTTCCGCACCATCTTTTATTAGTACAATTTCATCTGTCATTTTAAATAAAAAAATAAATAAAATAAGGAATTATTTATTCCTTATCGTCTTTTATATCAGAACTTTCTACTACTGGATTTTCTTTTTTATCTGTAAAGTTTTTCTTTAACCATTTTTCAAAACTTTCTACTTTATTAATTGGAACAAATAAACTTATTTTATTTCCTCTTGGTTTACATATAAATCTGTATCTTACTCCAATATTAACTTCTTGCATTATTCCATCTTTTAACTTAATAGTTTTTGCATCCTTTTGTTCTAAAAATGTGAATCTACTTAATTCTCCATATTTTTCAAAATCAAAATCAAGTTTATAATTTTCTTCATTTACATTTAATGAAGAAGCAATACTACTTGCTTTTGCTATAGAATATTCTTCGAAATCCATTCTTGCATTATATAAGTCATATGGTAAGTATTTACTTTGATATTTTGATTGAACTTTTGCAAGTTCTTTTAAAAATGCAGATAGAAATTCTACTGAATCAACTGAGATTATATCTGTTTTTTCAGTATCTGTTAATGGTCTGATTATATTAAAATTTGTCATTATTTTTTACCTCCTTTTGATTCTTTTATATCTACTCCGTGTAAAATTTGATTTTCACCTACCTCTACTATAGATTTTAATTCACTTAATTTTTTATTAAACATACTAACTTCTGTTTTTAATTCTCTTATTTGTCTATTAACAACTATTTGAGCAGTATCAATAGCTAATTGTTTTTGAGGTAACAAAACTTCTTCCAAATATTCTATATCTTCTTTATGAATAATTAAATTTTTTTCTGTCATTTGTTTTTCATAATTATTTAATTTTCTTTTTGTCATTATTTATTTTTACCTCCTTTTGATTATAATCATATAAATCTATAAAAGATTGTAAATGAATTTGAACGAATTTAGATAAATCAAAAACTTTATTTGATTTTATAAATAAACATTGGTAATAAGGTAAACTTATTGAAATTACTTGATTTTTATTTTCTATTTTTTTACGTCCCATTATTCATATATTAGTAATCCACTTTTAGTATTTTCATATTCATTTAAAATATTTGGATAATGTACTCTCAACCATTCTTCAATATTTAAAAACATTCTTTCAGGACTTTGTAATTGATGTAAAATTTCTTTATTAGGTTTCATTGTATATATTTAGGATGTTTTTTATTTTTTTTAGATAAGATATCATTTTCTTCACATAAACGAAAATTAACTTCATTTTTTCTAAGTTGCTCTAATAATTCAAGTTCAATTTTAGCATATTCTAATATAGATAATTTATCACCTTCACTTTTAAAATTAGAAAATGTTCCATAATTTGGAATTCTAATTATTCCTGAAATATTATGTTTATTAAAGAATTCATCTATTTCATCTAATATATTTTGTTTATCTTTCTTCTTCACTTATTTTATCCTGAGTTAATATATTTCCTTTTTCCTTGTCACTCTTATTTGTTCCTTTTATTCTATTTACTTTTATACCTTTTTGTTCAAGTGCATCACAAATGCCAATTAAAATCCCTGAATCATCCATTGTAATTTCTATTACATCCATTTCAACTAAATCATCTACTAAATCTGTAAATTTACATTTATATTTATTCATTTTTCTTTATTAATAAATTTAATATGGTATCTTTTTCTAAATCTTCCATTGATAAATTAATATCACATTCATCTGGATTATCAACTAATACTGCTCCAGCAGTTTCAAGTAAATCATTTAATGTTATTGCATTTTTATAAAAATTAAATAAATAATTTCTACTTTTTTCAGTAGTTTCTAAATTACCAGAAGTTATTGAATTACCTAAATATGATTCTGTAAAATAAAATCTACATTCATTTGGTTCAGTTGTTACAAGTCCTAATACTTTTTGTCTTTGGTTTATTTTTGTTTTTGCGATTCCAATAACATTATTTGGATTAACCATATAATTTCTAGTAAATCTAGTTATTTGGTCTTCTGCTACTAACATTTTAAATGGGACTTCAATTTTTTCATTATAATTATAATAATTTAACATTACTATAAAAGATTCATTTTCTTGTTTCTTCATATAAAATAATTCTGAAGCACCTTTTGGTTTTGGAGCAGCAGTTAAATCTCCTGAAAATAAAACATTTCTTTCATCATCTCTATATCTTCCATCCCAACCTATTTTTCCTTGAGTTGCATTTATAATAGATAAATCTAAGTCAATAGTGTGGCTTCCTACGTCTTCCCAATGAATCCCAAATACCATATCTTTTGGAATTGTAATATAAGTTCCTGATGGTAAATTTCCTGTAAATTGTTTTTCTGTTGCTGGTAATGTATATTTAACATTTTCTGGAATGTATATTTTTTTACCATCTACATTTTGTTTCATATCTGAAATAATAGATTCGATAACTAATTTAAAAACATGTTTTGCTACTATTTTATTTTCAAAATTAAAATCTGTTGAATATGATTTACCATTTCTAATTTTATACATAATTGAATCTGCATCTTCTGTTCGAAATTTTAATGCATATGCTAATCTTATTTTTCTAAATATATTAACTTTTGAAAGTTCATTTGTTAATTTATGTATTGGTTCTTGTAATATACTTCCATCTTTAATTTTAGCAGTTATATTATTAAGATAATCTTCTGGCATTGGTTTATGAAATATATTTGCATATTTTCTAATTCTATTTATATAACTATTTAATTGAATATTAGTTTTAAATGCTAAAAATATTGGTTTAAATCTATAAAATATTTTTGATAATTCTTCTAGTCCATATTTTCTTTTATATTTTGTAAATAATACATTGATATTTAAATTATTTTTTCCTTTAATATCTTCTATTAAATCTTTATTTTTTATTAAAAGAGTTTTACCTGTAGATTTATATACAATATACCTTAAAAATTCTATTGGAATTCTTGGTATAATATTTAGATAATCATATAACATTATTTTAACTTCTTTATTTTTAATATTTTCAATTTCTTCATTTGTAATTTCTAAAAAAGTTGCTAAATCTGTAACATCTATTATAGTTTCTTCTGCTAATGCTATTCCTGAATTTAAAAGTTTTAATAATTTTTCTTTTAATTCTTCTTTTGTATATCCTTTAATAACTGTTAATTTTATTTTATCTAATTCTATTTCTGGAACATCTAATTGTTCGGTTGGAATATAAACAGAATCTTTATCATAAATTCCTAATCTTTGAAATCCATAAGTTGTAATATAATGAATTATTTGTTCAACTACTAATTGTTCTATACTTGCATCTCTAACTTTTTGCCATGATTTGTGAAAAGAATTATTCATTTGCTCACCTGTTAATCCAACTTCTTTTTCTACTAAAGTTATTAAATTACTTAATTCAACTTGAGAATAATTATCAACAACTTCTTTAGAGAAAATAAATCCTTTTGGAATGGTTTCTTCCAATATTCTTCTAGGATAATCTCTTGTAAGTTTTTGTAATTCTATTGGTACTGCTTTGAAAAGTTTGATTGTTGATTTCATTTTTCTTTTTTTAATTAAGACGGGAGGTAAATATAGAATGGGTATATATACCCATTCTAACAGTTTTAATGTTAGTATTAGGAACCTCGTATGTCTTAAATATAATTGGCGAGGAGTAAATGGTTACATCAAATTGTATTATATATTAGGAACTCCTTGTGCCTTATAATATAATTATTAATTATAAGTTTATAAATATATTTATAATAGATTATATATAATATAGTATATATGATAGATTATAATAATATGTTTTCATTCTATAATGAATAAAAAGATTTAAATACTAATTTAAATTAAATATATTAAATAAGATGGTAGAAGAAAAAATAGTAACTTTATTAAAAGAAGTGGAAAGAATTATGAGTCCTTATAATATATATGCTGTTGGTGGATGTGTAAGAGATTCACTTTTAGGAGTTGAACCAAAAGATTATGATTTCTGTACAAATGCATCTCCAGATGAAATTGAAGAAAAAGTAAAAGCAGATGGTAAAAGAGCATATTTAACTGGTAAAAGATTTGGAACTATTGGATTTAAAATAGAATATGAAGGTAAATTTGAAATGATAGAAGTTACTACTTTTCGAACAGAAGAATATGAAAAAGGAAATCGAAAACCTGATGTTAAATTTGTAAAAAATATACAAATTGATTTAGGTAGACGTGATTTTACAATCAATGCAATGGCAATGAGATTAACAAATGATGGAAAATTAAGATTAATAGACCCCCATGATGGTGAAGAAGATTTATTAAAATGGAGATTAATTAGATGTGTTGGTAATCCTAAAATGAGATTTAAAGAAGACCCATTAAGAATGTTGAGAGCAATTAGATTTAGTTGTAGATTTAATTATGAAATTGAACAAAAGACAATGGAAAAAATGATGAGTGGAGCAATACAAATTTTAAATATATCGAAGGAAAGATGGATGATGGAATTAGATAAAATATTACAATCAGAAAATGTAGAAAGAGGATTAATGGATTTATGGCAATCTAATTTATTTAAATTTATGATTCCTGAATTAGAACTAATGAGTGACTATGACCAAAATTCTCAATATCATCCTTGGAAATTAGATGTTCATACAATTAAAGTAGTTGAAGCTGTTAGAAAAGAAACAGATGATTTGAATATGTTATGGGCTGGATTATTACACGATATTGCTAAACCGTTTATAAGAACAAATAAAACATTAAAAACTTCTGGAGAACAATTAAAACAAGGACGAACATATAAATCAAACTACATTGGACATGAAATATTAGGAGCAGAAATGGTAAATAGAATTGCTACTCATTTAAATTGGTCTAAAGAAAGACATGAAAAAGTTGTTGAGTTAGTTAGAAATCACTTAGAAAATGATTGTCCTTTGAGAAAATTTGACCAGGAGGGTAAGAAATGACAGACATAATAATTTACACAACAAAAGAAGTTTTAGAACATAAAAAGAAAGATGGAATTGGAAAGAAAGGAGATTATTGTTACTGGACTTTTAAAAATAAACCTCAAAAATTAAAGAGGTTTGATAGAATTTATTTTGCTATTGATAAAAAAATTATTGGTTCTTTTAGAATACACGATATTTGTGGAAATAGACAAGGGTGTTCTCCACCACATTATTATAGTGAAGAAAAAAATAAGTCAATAAGTCAAGAAGAAAGTCTTGATAGTAGAAGTGATAATATTGAAATTCATTTCTTTAGTGAATCTTGGGAAAATATTAAACCAATTCTGACAAAACCATTTCAAGGATTTAAATATGCTGATAAAGTTATAGAATTAAAATGAAAAAATGACAGACGAAATAAAAATACCATACAAACAATATGTAATAGTACCTAGAAAACCTAAAATGAGTAAAGGTAAAATCGCAAGTCAGGTGGCTCACGCTACATTCATGGCTTTGGAGAATCAAAAAAATATACCTTTAAGAGCTGGCAATTTACCATCTGGATATTTAATTGAAGAATGGAAAAATAAAGGAATGTGTGTTATTGTTTTACAATGTAAAGATGAACAAGCATTAAATAACATGGCCAAATATTTAGAACAATGGAATATTTCACATCACCTTTATATTGATGAAGGATTATATGGATGTAAACTATTTACAGCAACTGCTCTTGCTACAGGAGTATTAACAGAAGAACAATATTGGATGTTTGATAATATGAGGTTGTTTAAATGACATTTAATATATTTAAAAATAAAAAAGAAAAATATAATCCAATTTTTAAAATTGGAGACCACGTGGTTTTAATAAAAAATGAAGAATATGCTTATAGTAATCCAATGTATATTTATGAAGTCACTAAGGTTAATATTGAAACTATATATGTCCACGGAATTCTTGTTAATATTAATTATATTAATATAAAAAATTGTTGTGGTGGTGGAGAACATTGTGGATTAGATGCTGATAAATTTAGATTAATAAGAAGAAAGAAGTGTTATAAAAAATAAAATGAAACAAATATATTACAATAAAGAACAACAGAAAATACCAATTAAGAGTTGGGTAACTGATATAGAAAGTGGAGCATTAGACCAAGCTAAAAATTTATCTAAAATACCATTCGCATTTAAGCATATAGCATTAATGCCAGATGCTCATCAAGGATTCGGAATGCCTATTGGAGGAGTAATGGCTACTAAGAATGTTGTAATCCCGAACGCGGTCGGGGTAGATATCGGTTGTGGAATGTGTTCTGTTAAAACATCTATAAAAGTTGAAGATTTTGATATTGATACTCTTAAAAAAATAATGGGAGAAATAAGAAAAACTATTCCTGTTGGTTTTAGTCATAGGCAAACTTCATGTGAAGATAAAGAAATGCCATTAGGAGCTAAACCAATTTATATGAAAATAGTTTCTGAAGAATGGGCATCTGCAAGTAATCAATTAGGAACTCTTGGTGGAGGAAATCATTTCATTGAAATGCAAAAAGGAGATGACGGATTTATTTGGATTATGATTCATAGTGGAAGTAGAAATTTAGGACATAAAGTAGCAAGTCATTATAATAATATTGCTAAAGAATTAAATAAGAAATGGGCTTCAAGTATTCCTCCTTCTTATGATTTAGCATTCTTACCTTTAGATAGTAATGAAGGAAAAGCATATTTAGAAGAAATGGATTATTGTGTTGAATTTGCTTTAGCTAATAGACAAAAAATGATGGACGATATTCAAAATATTATTTATAGTATTATGTTTGATGATAAAAAAATAGATGTAGAATATCAACCAATGATTAATATAGCTCATAATTATGCAGTAATGGAAAATCATTTTGGAGAAAATGTAATGGTTCATAGAAAAGGTGCAACAAAAGCTACTAAAGGATTAAAAGGAATTATTCCAGGTAGTCAAGGAACTTGTAGTTACATAGTTGAAGGATTAGGTAATAAAGAAAGTTTTCAATCATGTAGTCATGGAGCTGGAAGAAAAATGGGAAGAAAAGATGCTCAAAGAAGATTAAATTTAGAAGAGGAAAAAACTAAATTAGAAGAAAAAGGAATTATCCATTCAATTAGAAATGTAAAAGATTTAGATGAAGCATCTGGAGCATATAAAGATATTGACCAAGTCATGGTCAATCAAAATGACCTAGTTAAAATTTTAGTTAAATTAGAGCCGTTGGGGGTTATTAAGGGATGATGGAAAAAATAAATATATTAATAAAAAAAGGAATAGTCAAAAGAAAACCTGGTTATTTATATTATATAAATAGAGAAGGAGATTTATATGCAGTAGAAGCAAAAAAAGGACGAGAAAAAGGAGATGAAAAAAATAAATCATGTATAAGAAAGAATAAAATAATTAGAAATTTAGAAGAAGAAAAAGAAGATTTAAAATTAAAATATAAACTTAAAAAGAAAAAACAAATTAGAAATTTAAAAGAAGAAAAACAATTTTTTAAATTAAAATGTAAACTTAAAAAGAAAAAACAACTTGAACAAATTAAAGAAGATATAGATAATAAACTTAATGGATTAGAATTCGATAGAAGTAAATTTATGAAAAATTGGTGGAAAGAAAATAAAAATAAAAATGAAATCAAAAATTCTAAAATTAATTAAAGAAGTACCAGAATTAAAATCAAATCGATGGTATGAAATTCCATTACATATCATTCATGAATGTTGTGTTTGTGGTAATGAACATGAAGTAAAATTTAAAATAAAAAATAATACATTATACACAAAATGGAAAGGAATTAATACTAAAAATGAAATCAAAAATTCTAAAACTAATAAAAAAGATTGAAGAAGAAAAAGATATAAAAGTAATTTTCGCAGTAGAATCTGGAAGTAGGAGTTGGAACTTTGCATCTAAAGATTCAGATTATGATGTTCGATGTGTTCATGTATCTAAAGTTAAGAAATATCTTAGTCTTGTTAATCCTCCAGAACAAATTGAAAGTTTAAATGATGTAGAAAATATAGATTTAGTATCATGGGATATAAGAAAGTTTCTAAAATTATTATTTAATTCGAATCCGACTTGTAGTGAATGGTTAAATTCATCCATTATTTATATTGATAGTTTTTATAGAACTCAATTAAAAGAAATATTTGAAAAAGGATTTTCTAAATATGCTTTAAAGAAACATTATATTTCTATGGCAAGACAAAATTATGAAAAATATATTAGAAATAAAAATCCATGTTCACTTAAAAAATATGTTTATGTATTAAGAAGTCTTGCTTGTGTAGAATGGTTAATTTATAAAAAAGAAATTCCTCCAATAAAATATAATGATGTTATGAAAATTCTTCCAGAAAAATTAAGAAAGTTTTTTGAAGAGTCAGTTAAGTTGAAGAAATCTGGTGAGGATACTAAAGGTTCACAAAATGAGCCAGTAAATCGGTTAATTGAAAAATATTTTGATATTGAATTTGAAAAAGATGAAGATGATTTTAATATTGAGATTTTGCATCGAGTTCTTCGAACTGTAATTACATTGCAAGGAAGTGAAATAAAATGAAAAAATTAATACGAATAAAATCTAAATCAAAAGGAAAAAAACTATCGAGAAAAAAATACAGAACAGATATAGAAGAAATAATGGAAAAAGGATTAATAAGTATTGGTTTAACTGGTTATATTTTTGATACTGGAATTAGAAGTAAATATGGATATCGTCCTGATTTTATGTGGCCAGATATTAAATTCGGAATTGAATGTGATGGTGAACATTGGCATAAACGAACTAAAAAACAATTTGAACATGATAGGAAAAAAAATGGATATTTTAAAAGTAAAGAATGGATGATATTACATTTTTCAGGAACAGAAATTAAAACTGATATTCATACTTGTATAAACAAGATTAAAATAGAAATAAGAAGGAGGAAAAAGAAATATGGAAACAATAAAAGTAAAGATTGAAGGAACTGCACCATTACTTATGCATAGATTTGCAGAAGAAGAAGCTTCTATGAAAAGTGCAAGAACTAAAAGAGTTTATATAGCAGAAGATGAAGCTGAAAAAGCTGCATATAGAAACACTGCTGGTAAATTATGTTTACCAACAAGACATTTTAAAGCTTCTATGACTAAAGCTGGAGTAGAACTTATTTTTAAAGGAAGAAAAACATATAAAGATTATATCAAATCTGGTATTATTTTTAAAGAAGTAGAAACTGTTTTAGACCAACAAAAATATGTAATAGATTCTGTTCCAGCAGTTATTAATCGAGCAAGAATAATGAGACATAGACCAAGATTTGATAAATGGTCTTGTGAATTTGAATTTGATATAATTGATGAAGCATTAGATGTTACTAATGTTAAACAAATACTTGAGTCAGCTGGAAAGTATAAAGGTGTTGGAGATAATCGACCTGAATTCGGAAGATTTAAAGTAACAGAATTTAAGAAAATTAAATAACTTAATTATTATATTCAATATTGTTATGTTGGGTTTTAGTGAGTTGAGTTAAGGTACGTTAAGTTAGGATAAGTTTTGTTGAGTTAAGGTAGGGATTTAATTATCCCTATCATTTTTTATATTCAACTAAGTTGCGTTTAGTTAGGTTATGATGAGTTATGATGAGTTTTTGTTTGATTCGTTGAGTTAAGTTGAGTTTTGTTATGGTAAGGAATCATACTTATATTCACTTGAGTTATGGATTGTTCAGTTAGGTTATGAATTGATAGGTTACGGTATGATGTGTTACGTTTTGTTCAGTTGGGATAAGTTAAGGTAAGGAATTATATTCATATTCAACTTTGTTGTTATCAGGTTAGTTAAGTTACGTTAAGTTGTAGTTGGTTGTGTTAAGGTATGGTAAATTAAAAAACTAAAAAGAAATCAATCAAACACACCTTCTAATAGATTTTGATAATATTCAAAAACATGTTTTATTTCATCATTACAACTATAATTTTCTTTTTTTCTATTTTCTTCTTCAACTTTATCTTTATATATTCCATTCATTACTTTTATAAATTCATAGAATAATTTATTAATTCCATCAAAAGCTATTTCACATTTTTTAAGTCTCTTTTTTAGATTTATTATTTCTTCTTCAGTAGTAAATTTAACTTTTGGTTCTTCTTCACGATATTCAGGAGAATTTTCAAGCATTAATTTTTTCATTTTTACACCTCCTTTAATAATATAATTAATAATTATTACTTTATAAATATATTTATAGTAAATTATATAAATGGGGATGCTCGGATTCGA
The DNA here is from genome assembly GCA_023144035.1 of Candidatus Pacearchaeota archaeon. GTDB lineage: Archaea > Nanobdellota > Nanobdellia > Pacearchaeales > GW2011-AR1 > JAFCEV01. The sequence continues at coordinate 26,175 of JAGLGM010000008.1, forward strand.
ACCGAGATAACCATGCTCCAGACATGGGAGGTTACCATTGACCTCACATCCCCTTAAGCCTGTATTGGGACTTGCACCCAAATCTCCTGATTACAAATCAGGTACATCTCTATCTATGCTTTACAGGCAAATACCCCTACCTGGATTCGAACCAGGGTCTCAGCCTTCAAAGGGCTGTATTCTTGACCACTGAACTATAGGGGTTTATATCTCCAACCGGATTTACACCGATATTTCGAGGTTCGAAGCCAAGCGTTCTATTATTAAACTATGGAGATTTTTATAAGTTGAAAATAGGCCAGATTATGTAGTTCGTTGTAATCAAACCGAACTTGTTAATATTTAACTATGCGTCAATTACGACTTGCACCAGTTGGGATGCTCGTTCCACATTTCTCGTCTCTATACCAGAGCCATATCTTACGACATTTTCCTTTTCAGGAAACAACTTTTTAATAGTGTCCGGACCTTCCTCAGATTTCTCCGAAATTAACTATTCAACTTAAATGAGTTTAGCAAGACTTGAACTTACTCCTAATCCGCTTCAGGGACTTGTGCTCCCGTTACACCATAAACTCAAATGACCCCGACGGGACTTGCACCCGCGACACCTGCCTTAAAAGGGCAGTGCTCTGCTAAACTGAGCTACGGAGTCTTATAGGTCTAGAGGGATTCGAACCCTCAATATAACTTTAGAAGAGTTATGTGATAATCCATTTCACTATAGACCTTTACGTCTCGGATACGAGTTGAACGTACTTTCTTCCAGTTAACAGCTGGACGCTTCCACCACTTTAGCTTCCGAGACAAAAGTACAGGCCCGGACTTGAACCGGGATAAATTGTTTTGCAGACAATCTTCAAACCTTTTGTCCTGCACCATGAGGATGACAGGATTCGAACCTGCGTAAGCACTAAGCACAGCTTCTTAAGAGCTGCTCCTTTGGCCACTCGGACACATCCTCGTATGAGAGAGGTTGGAATCGAACCAACACAACTACTAAAGTCCGACTTCTAAGGACGGCGTATTTTCCAATTTACTACACTCTCAAATCCAACTTGCTGAAGTTGCATCAGCCTTCTATGGGTTACAGCCACTTGCCACACTCCGTGGCTTAAGTTGGTTAATGACCCTATCCAGATTCGAACTGGAATGTCTCGGTTAAGAGCCGAGTACTCTACCAAGTTGAGCTATAGAGTCATATGGGGGCAACCGGAATCGAACCAGTATTTATTGGTTTGGAGCCAATCGTGTTACCATTACAATTATACCCCCTAAATGGGCTCGAGAGGATTTTAACCTCCGGTCTCCGCCTTATAAGAACGGCGCATTAAAACAGACTATGCTACGAGCCCTTAATAGGCACGAGAGGATTCTAACCTCCGACTTCTGGCATATCAGACCAGCACTCTGGACAGACTGAGCTACGTGCCTCTACGCCCCCAGCGAGATTTGAACTCGCGTCTCTGCCTTGAAAGGGCAGTATTCTTGACCGAACTAAACTATAGGGGCAAATTGGTTGGAGAGAATCGAACTCTCTTCTCACGAATCACAGTCGCATGTAATACCAATATACTACAACCAACATAATTTTATTAATATAATTATTTCATATTTTTTATAGTTTTATTTATAA
>JAGLGM010000009.1 GCA_023144035.1 Candidatus Pacearchaeota archaeon
ATCTAATTGAACCGCACGCGTCACCCGTTGTAGTGTCTCCCCGCCAATTCCTTTAAGTTTCGGCCTTGCGACTATACTTCCCAGGTAGCACACTCTTCGGCTTCCCTACAGCACTAATACCTCTCGAAGAGGTACTAATGTTTAGTGTGCAGTGTTTACTGCTAGGACTACACGGGTATCTAATCCGTTTTGCGCCCCTAGCTTTCATCCCTTACTGTCAGAACTGTCCTCGTAAGAGGCCTTCGCTATCGTTAGTCCGTTTGAGATTAACATATTTTACCATTACTTCAAACGTACTTCTTACGTCTTCCAGTCTCTAGCTTGATAGTACTTCTTGCACGCTCAATGTTTAAGACATCAAATTTCACAAGAAACTTATCAAGCAAGCTACGGATGTTTTAGACCCAATAAAAATGGCTGCGACTCGGACCGCTAGTATTACCGCGGCGGCTGGCACTAGTCTTACCCAGTCCTTATTCGTAAAACTTTTTACATTTCACAAAAGCTTTCCAAATTGGAAAGCACTCTGGCTCAAACTATCACGCTTGCGCGCATTGTAGATTATTCCTAACTGCTGCACCCCGTGGGGCTGGGAATAGTGTCTCAGATTCCCTCTCAGGGCTTCTCCGCTAAGAGCCCTTATGGATCATAGGCTTGGTGGGCTATTACTCCGCCAACAACCTAATCCACCGCAACCCCATCCTTAAGCACGAGTTTGAGAGATAAGTCTTTCCAGGGCATATCTCTTATCAAGTATTAGACTCAGTTTCCCGAGCTTGTCCTTGACTTAAGGGTAGGTTAGTTACGTGTTACTGAGCAGTCTGCCTTCTCCCCAATCCCGAAGAATCAAAGAAAAAAACTTGCATGTCTAACTGCAAACCAGAGAGCCGCAGCCGCCAGCAGGATCAACTGGATTTAAAGATATCATAACTATTTTGCCCCTTGTAAAAATCTTAAAAAGATTTTTCGGGGTACCCTTATAGGGTGTAAATATAATTCCATCCCGCACTCTCGACGATAAAATGTCAAGAACACTTCACACGAACTCCTAACTATTGGCTTTATGTCGAGTTCACTCGATATTCAAATTTTAATTTGATTGAGTTTACTCAACTGGCATATATTATTTGAGAATTAACAACTAAGTAACTGCTTTACATACTTCATACCTTAACTTTTTACATAAATGTTTTTTATTAAAGCACTCATCTTAGTTTACATTACACCAAGATAAAAACCCTTTATAAACCTTTCTTAGACAAAATAAGTCCTCAGCGACGGGTTTATAACTTTACAAGCTCAGGAAAATCTTTTGAGAAACGTTTAGATATATTTTCTTCTACACAATCTATTGTTTTTTTTATATTTTCTTGAATTTCTTTTGGAGTTCTTTCATGTATCTTTTTTATAAAAGAATTTATATTCGATAAATAGTTTTCTTGTTTTGTTTTATCTTTTTCTTCAAGAACCAGTTTATAATTTCTTGTTAAACTTAAATAAAGTTCAACCATTTTACTTTCATTTCCATTTATTTTACATTCCATAAAATTGCATATTTTATCTGTTTTTAAAGATTTTTATATTAGAGTTTCTTTAGGTAATTATGACCTTAACAAAATACAAGAAGATAAGAAACATAAAAAAATCAGGTGAACCAAAAGGTAAATTAAAAGTTAAAGTTAAAAAATTAAAAATACCAATCTTTGTAATTCACAAACATCATGCGAGCCACCTTCACTATGATCTGCGTCTAGAAATCGACGGAGTTTTAAAATCATGGGCTGTTCCAAAAGAACCACCGAGGACAAAAGGAATAAAACGTTTAGCAATTGCAGTTGAAGATCATCCTCTTGATTATGCAACTTTTGAAGGAATAATTCCAGAAGGAAATTATGGAGCAGGCAAGGTAGAAATTTGGGACAATGGAACTTTTGAATTAATAAATGATTCAGCACCTAACCAAGTAGGTCTTAAAGAAGGTGTACTCCCAAAATCTAAATTAGGGAGCAAAATTGAATTTAAACTTAAAGGAAAAAAAATGAAAGGGATTTTTGTTTTAATAAAAACAAATTACGGAAGTAAACCTGAAAAGAGTTGGTTATGGTTTAAGATTTAATCAACTTCTCCAGTCCACTATGTGAAGCGACCATGTCTGCGAGCATCCTACATTGTAGGTGGGCTATTCTATTTCTCCAGTCCACCATTCAAGATCAGGGATATCAGCCTCGATATTCTTTGCTTTACAATATCCTCTTGTTAATAAATAAAATATAACTCCTAAACTTTTTGGACTTTTATTATTACCAATTATAATTTGATCAGCACCTTTAGCAAAATTATTTGTATCACATATCATTAAAACTTTTTTATGAACATTAATTGTATCATTTAAAGCATTTTTATCAAGCCATGAATCAGTCACAATTGTTAATTCATTTTCAAAGAAATCTTCTAAGTTAGTATTTGTTAAAAGTCCTGCAGGATATTTTTTTGTAAAAACTCTAATTCCTGTTAATTCACTAAACTTTTTAGCAGCTTTCCAACCAGCTTGTCTTTTACAAGCTAAAATAATGTCTTTAGCATCAAATTTTGAAAGATATTCAATTCCTTCTTTTAATTTTTCATCAATTAAATCAGTATTAAAAATAGCTAATCCATCTGCTCTTCTTCTATATACAAATGGTTTCATTGCAGGAGTCACAACTTTTGTACCAAGATAAATTCCTGATTTAACATATTCTTCTAAAGCAATAAGCATATCAGTTCGTTTCTTAATTTTAACTTTTTCTTTAAGTTCTTCTGTAGTTGTTGCATCAACTTTTGACTTAAGTTTTTTAACTTTTTCTAAAAGTTCTTTTTTTCTTTCTTCAATTGATTTTTCTTTTTGAGGTTCTTCAACTTTTTCCTCAGCTTTAGTAGATTCTTTTTCAGCAGCTTTTTCTAAATCTTTTCCTTGAAGTTTTTCTTCCACTACTTTTTCAACTTTTTCTTTATCTTCGCTTTTGTCAATTGAGGGCACACTCTCTTTAAGACCTACTTGGTTAGGTGTTTGAATTTCAACTTTTTCCTCAGCTTTTTCATCTGCCATGTGAATTTACAGAGAAATTGATTTAAAAAACTTCCTAATGCTTAAGAATTAAATTGTAAAAGGTTGTCTCCACTTCCAATAAGCCACAGTGTTTAATTCTTCTAAAAATTTTTCCTCTTTATGCAAAATATTAACGATTCGTTCTAAATCAACTTCTTCAGGAGGTTTTGGTTCTCCACGCAAGGGGCCATAATTTTCAGTCATTTCAAACCCTTCTCAATTTCAATCAATCTCTTTAACTTAGCTTCTCTTTCTTTTCCATCAATTCCACACTTAAAAAAGTCAGCACCAAATCCAAAAGCTAAATCAGCTAGAATATTTTCATCTGTTTCCCCGCTTCTATGAGAAAAAATAATTTTAATATCTTTTTCTTTTGCTATTTTACAAACTTGACTAACATCTAATAAAGAACCTGTTTGATTTGGTTTAACAATTAAAGCATTAATACTTTTATGTTCAATAGCTTTTTTTAGTCTGTTATAATTTGTAACAGTTAAATCATCTCCAACAATAAGTGCTTTTGGAAACTTCTTTAATAATTTAGCAAAACTTTCAAAATCTTCTTCTGAAAATCCATCTTCAATATAAAATAAATCAAAGTTCTTAATTAAATTAGATAAATAATCAAATTGTTCTCCTCCTGATCTTTCTAAAGGAGGATTTTTGTAAATATATTTTTTTCTTTTAGAAAAACTAGAAGCAGCAACATCTAAACCTAATGGTAATTTTGTTTTCTTTAGAATTTCTAAAACTTCTTTTTCATTTAAAGAAACTTCCCAAGCATTTTCATCATTTTCTTTTCCTTTAAATTTTCCTTTTTCTTTTAAAAGAAGATTAACATTTTCTTTTGCTTTTTTATTTATCTCAAAAGATTTTTCAACAGATTTAAAATTTGGAATTAATAAAAATTCTTGAAAATCTGGTTTTGATTTTCCTTCAGAATGTTTTCCACCTCCAATACAATTCCCAATTAAGCGCGGAAGTTTAGGCTTCTTTGCTTTAGCAGAGAAGTCATGTGAAGAATGGATTAATTCCCAAATCTCTTTTTTCTGTTCTTTTGCAATTGCTTTTAAGACAGCAGATTCTAATGCAAACAAAGTATTTGCTCCTACATGCCTATCTACAATATCTTCTACTCTTCTCAAATCTTTAAAATCCTCCAAAATCTCTTCTGAAAAATAATCTTGAGAATCTTTTAGAAACTTGATATCTTCTTCTAAACTTTTTTTATATGATTTTGCTTCATATTTACCTTTTGATTTTCCGTTCGGAGCAGATGCAGAGAAACTACCTATATTTGTTTTAATTGTAACATGTACAGTTTTTTCTCTACGAGAATCTAATATTGATTTGGCTGACACACCTTTTATAACAACCATAAATATGAAAGAGAAAAATGCTTTTTATAAGTTTTGATGATTAATTTTTTTAATAATCTCTTATTTAATAAAATATTCAGCAATTTTATATATAGTATATCCATATAGCCCTAGTCTTGCTACTTCCAAACCCATTACGATGGGAGTAAGAATGTTCAATTTTTTATCTTCTGGATTTTCTTTTTTAACACTTAATACATTTTTTATAGTATATCCTGGTTCAAAAATAAATTTCAACATCCATTTTGAAGGGTTGGTTTTTATAAGATCTCTCATCTTCTCATCGTTTCTGTTTAATTTTTTCTCAATATTCATAAACTTTCAAGAAATTAACTCTTTTTAAATATTATTATAATACAATTACTCTTCTACTTTATTCTCAGAAATCTCTTCAACTTCTTCATCCCCTGGATTTGCTAATTCCATAATTTCACCTTCTTTAGCAATTTCTTCAACTTCTTTAGCTTCCATTTCTTCTTTTTGTTCATCACTTATTTTCTTTTCTTTAACTCTTTTAAGTTCTTCTTCCTTTCTAATAGGAAATGGTTTTTTAATAGAAATTGGTAGAATATTTGAATTTAATTCTACTTCTGCAATTTTTAAAGCATCAAAATTAATTTTTTCTAAATCTTCTTGTGTAATTTTAATTAAAAGAGGTGCGTTCATAGCTATTTGTAATGCCCTAGCACCAAGAATTCTTGCTCTTTCATATTTTGAAAAATCTTTTTCATTCATATTTATTAATATACTTCTTATTTTAAAAACTTCTCTAATTTCTTAAAAACATCTCTTTCAACTTTAGAGATTATATCTAATACTTTATCAAATTCTTCTAATTTTAAACTAGTTTCATTTCCTTTTTGTATAGAAGAGATTATTCCATTTGAACTACCTACAGTAACTCTTGTCTCGCTAATATCTTCTTCTTCTCTAGTAGGGTCAACAATAAGACTTTCACCTAATTTGTGAACTGTGATTGAAATTGGAATCTCTTTTGCTAAAGGAATAGAATCATTTGTCTTTTCACCATATAATATTTTACCTTCTTTTTTATCAAATTTAGGCATCTTAGCATTTTTTAAAGCAGCAATAGCACCAATTCCAGCTGCATCTAATAAGTTTCCATCGTCGTTTATTGAATAAATATCTACAATTACTGTCCAAACTTTTTCACCTTTTGTTATACATAATTTTTCAAAGTCAATAAATTTGCTTTCTCTAATTCCTCTATCAATAACTCTTCCTAACTCAATTACAGGGAATTTTGGAGGTCCGCTTTCAAATCTTGGAGAACTTAAAGGAAGTAATTCTGCACTAACCATTAAATTTCCTTTATCAGGAGAATCAGGATAAGGTTCACCAACACTCATTTTAACTCCCACTAATACTTCTGTTTTTCCAATTTTTACTTTTGCAGATCCTTCAGCATTTTTTGAAACACCTAATTCAATTTCAATTTCTCTAAATTCATCTGCTTTTCGATTATCAAATCTTTTATTTTCTTGTAAATATTCTCTAATTCTTTCGCCTGTTACATATGGTGTTTTAATCATTTTAAATCTCCTAGTGATTCTTTTAAAGCTTTTTTCTGAATTTCATAAATTTCTTTAGAGGCTTTTTGAGCCATTTTAGCTGCTTCTTTTAATTGTTCTTTTGTTATTTTACCATCTAATTGTAAGTGAGTCATTTCTCCATTGTTTGTAAAACTCATAGGAATATCTGTAGATCCTTCTCCATCTTCAAATTCAGAATCTTCATATTTATCTAAATCAAGAACAATAGTTTTATCCATTTTTCCAACAGCAACACTTGACACCATATCTCTCATTGGAATTCCTGCATGAGCTAATGCCATTGCAGCAGCGTTAATACCAGCACATCTTGTTCCTGCATCTGCTTGAGTAATGCTAATGTGTACATCAACAACCATATTAGGATAATTATTTAACATCACAACAGGATCTAAAGCCCATTGAGTTATTTTACTAATTTCAGTACTTCTTCTACTTGGACCTGGTCTAATTCTATCTTCTACTGAAAAACTTAACATATTATAAGTACATCTTAAAGTACCTCTTTCAGGATTTTGAGAATGTTGTGGATGCATTTTTTTTGGACCATAAACAGCAGCTATTGCAATTGTTTTACCTATTTGAAACATAGCACTTCCATCTGCATTTGGAACAATTCCTACTTTTGCTATAATAGGACTTCTCATTTCATCATTTTTTCTTCCGTCTTTTCTTTTGTAAGTCATTTTTTATTTTCCTCAAACCATTTTTTTACTTCTTCTGTTAAACCACTTGTAAAAGATTTTTCAGTAACAAATAAAATTGCTTTTTTAGCAAATAATTCATCTTCTATTTTATCACCTTGTATCCAAACATATCCATTTTGTCCAACAGTAATATTAGATTTTGTTTCTTCCTTTATTAGGTTTATCATACTTCCTTCTTTTCCAATTATTCTTGGAACTTTATTAGGGTTAACAGATACAATTATTCCTTCATCTATTCTTCCTAATCCTCTTGATTTGATTGTAACATCTACTCCTCTTTTGTTTATTCCAGATATTTTTACTGTAGCCATGTCTCCAATATCCATAATTTCATCTAATCCATCTTTATTTACAAACCCTGGGACTTCAGCTAAAGATAAAAAAGCATTTTCAGCAGTACCAATATTAATTACCCATCCATTAAATGTAAGTATCTCAACTTTTCCAATAACTACGTTTCCTCTTCGTGGATTATAAACACCTGATAATGGAATTACTTTTACTAATCTATTTGATTCTTCTGCTAAACCATATCGAAGTGCAATTATCTTTTCCCCTGTTTTTTCTGTTCCTTCTCCAGGAAGAAAGTCATTTCCTTCTTCAATAGTTTCTCCAGGGATTACTATTTTTCTTTCACTCATTTTTTTTAATTTCCATTTTTTTCTGTATAATATATTTTATCTCTTATTAATTCTAAAAGATTTAGGTCTTCTTTAATCTTTCCTGTCTTAACCATATTATTGCATAATTGGAGTTTATTAATGTATTCATTTGTTTCATTCATCTTTAATTTCCTCTGTTAATGCAGAACCATGTGTAATTGAATTTAATTTGTCATAAAAGTCAATAATAATCCCAGATGGAACTGAAACAATAATTTCTAAATCTCCATTATCAAGCCACTTTTCTTCTTCTTTATATTGGCTAACAACTCCATATGCTTTTCCAGTATGTATTGCAGGAATTGTAATTTTAACTTTTTTTGTCTCTAATTTAATCGGAATAATTTTACTAACTTCGGCAATAATGTCTTTAATTTGGTTTTCAATTGGAGTATTTTGAATATTAATATGTGCTTGTTCTAAAGCATTTCTAATTCTTTCAGGAGTATGAGGATTTTTTGTTTGAGGATCAACAGCATTTGTAGCTAAAAAATTAACAACTTGTTTAAATTTTTGTTCTTGTTCAGCACCTCTATGTTCTTGTGTTAACTGAATTTCTCCATTTTTAATTATTGTTTCAACAATTTGATTTGTATCAGTTGTTTTAAATGCTTCATTTAAATCATCAGTTGAAGGAACTTGTCCTTTTTTTGAATCTGTAAATATTTTATCACCTTCAGCGTCAATAGAAGAAATTTCTCCTTTTTTAAACTTTAAAGCATCATCTAAATCTACTAAAATCTCAAAATTTTTCCCTGCTTTTTTAATTCGTGCTAGTGTTTGTACCATTATAATTCTTTAATTTTTTCTCCTTCTAATCTTTTTAATTCTCCTTTATCTTTTGAAATATAAACTAATTCAAATTTACTTAAACTAAATTTCTTTTCTTGCACTTCTTCAAAGATTTCTAATGCTAATTTAACTCCTTGTTTCATTGTTAATGCTTCACTATATTTTTCTCTTAACTTGTCTCTTATTTTTTCATCATTTTCTCCAATTGCTTGTGCATTATATGAAAGATAATTTCCTGTTATATCACTTGTATATAATTCAGGTTTATTTTCATTTACTCCTGCAACCATTAATGAAACACCAAAAGGTCTTGCGCCACCATATTGAGTAAATTGTTGTTTTATGTTTGAAATATCTTTAATAATTAATTCAGGTTCTATAGGTGAATCATAAGTTATCCTATGTTGTTGAGATAAAACTTGTGCTTTTTCAATCAAAACTCTAGCATCTGCAACAATACCTGCAACACTCGTAATTATATGAGAATCAATTTCATAAATTTTATTTGTTGATTTTTTAACTATTAATTTATCTTCAATTCTTTTATCTGCAATAATAAATACTCCGTCAGAACAAACCATTCCAATGCTTGAACTTCCAAGTCTAACTGTTTTTTCAGCATATTCTACTTGAAGTAAATGACCTTCTGGAGAAAACATTGTAGCTGTTCGATCATAGCCCATTGCTTGATGTTGTACGTCTGTTGGCATATCCATTTTTTTGTAATTTTAGAGAAGTTTATAATAAATTTAAAACCGTGTTATTTTCTCTTCAAAAAAAATAAGAAGTAGGGGTTTTTAAGGTTTTCGGCAGGTTAATTTAAGATTCTTTTTTATTTTTATCAAAAGAACCTCTATAACCTATTTTCAAATCTTTCTCAGGATTTTGTTCTTGATATCTTTCAATAAATTTCTCTTCGTCAAGATAAAATTTTCCTTTATTATATTTATTTTTATATAATTTTATTATTTTATAGAATTTCTCCAATTTTACAAATAATTCATCCTTTCTTAAATAATTCAATTTTTCTGAATTTTTATCTATTAAATTAAAAAATTCAATTAATTCTATCTTTTCTTTTAAAAGAGGTAATCTTCTTTCTATTGCTTCAGTAGCAATTCTTTCACAATAAACTTGTCCAGTTAAATAAAGAATCGCTCTTGCTTCATTAACATTTTCCCAATTAGAATTTGGGTTTTCTAAAATTATTTGATATTTATCCCATAATCTATTAAGTTCTTCCTGAACTTTTTCAGGTTCCATCATATAAGTATATTTCATTAAGATTATCATGGTTTTTTACTTAACCCTTTCAAAGTTCCTGAAACTTTTTCAACTGTTAATTTCTCAGGCCAAACAACTAAAGAAGCTCGAACATTATCAACCATTTTACGATTTATAGAAATAATTGCACTTTCTTTTCCTGTTTTAATCCAACCTAAACCAATCTTTGACATACCTAAAACTCCTAAAAAATCTTTAAGCGCTTTTTCAATTTCCTTTTTTGGATTCTTACCTTTAATTAATAAATATCTTTTTTTCTCACGCATTGATGGTTTAAGTGGTTTCATTTGTTTTTTTTTGAAGACGAACGAATGAGAATTTTTAATTCGCTTTCATGAAATAATATAGAAAGAATATTATAAAAATGTTCTGAAAGGATTTTTAAACTACATTTACCAATTAAGTTTATAAAAGAGAGGAGATTTTAAGAAGAAGAAAATGGAAATATGTACAATTGGAGGATATGAGCAGGTTGGGAAAAATATGACTGCTGTAAAAGTAGAAGAAGATGTTTTTTTATTTGATATGGGATTACATATTCCTGGAATAGTAGAATTACAAGAAGATAATCTTTTACAATATACTTCTAGACTTAAAAAAGGAAAACCAGTTCAAAGATATACTGAACAAAAACTTAGAGAATATGAAGCAATTCCAGACGATAGAGTGCTTGATAAATTAGGGTGGAGAAATAAAGTTAGGGCAATTTTCATAGGTCACGCACATTTAGACCATGTTGGGGGCGTACCTTATGTTGCAAGCAGATATCCTCAAGCAACTATTTATGCAACTCCTTTTACAATGAAAGTTTTAGAAGCAATTATTGAAGATGATAAATTAACAATAAGAAATAGATTAAAAGTTGTTCAACCAGATTCTACACACATAATTAAAGGAAAAAGTGGAAATTACAAAGTTGATTTTGTTCATACAACACATTCAACAATCCATTGTGTATTTCCTGTTCTTCATACAAAAGAAGGAAGTTTCTTTTATGCTTTAGATTTAAAGTTTGATAATTATCCAACTATGGGAAGACCTCCAAATTACAAGAAGTTAAAAGAATTAGGAAGACAAGGTGTAAAAGCTTTAGTTGTAGACGCTCTCTATTCAAGTACAGAAAAAAAACCAGGAGGAGAAAGAATAGCTCAACATATGTTAGAAGATGCATTTTCAAAATTAAGAGGAAAAAATTCAGCATATTTTATAACAACTTTTTCATCACATATTGAAAGATTAACAAATATAGTTAAATATGCAGAAAAGACAAGAAGACAAATTGTTTTTTTAGGAAGGAGTTTAAGTAAATATGTTGAAGCAGCTGCAAAAGTAAATTCAGCCCCTTTTAAAAATAAAGTAAAAGTTTTCAAATATAGAAGACAAGTAGATGCTTTTTTAAATAAATTAAATAAAGAGCGAGGAAGATATGTTGTTGTTTGTACAGGACATCAAGCAGAGGAAAACTCAATATTAGATAGAATTGTAAAAGGAGATTCAGGATTTAATTTTAAACCAGGAGATCATTTAATTTTTTCATCAAGCATAATTCCTGTTCCTGTTAATATTCTAGCTCGTGAAAAATTAGACAATAAATTAAGGAAAATGGGTGTTAAACTTCAAACAGATGTTCATGTTCATGGACATGGAAGTAGGGAAGATTTAAGAGATATTTTAGAAATGTTACAACCAAAGCATATAATTCCTGCACATGGAACACTTCAACAAGAAACACCTTTTATAGAACTTGCATCAACTATGGGATATAAATTTGGAGAGACTTCTCACCTATCATCTAACGGAAAAGTTTTGAAATTTTAAGATGGTTAGAGAAGATATTTTAGGAGGCTTAAGGACAGCATCAGCTCGAGGGCAAACCTTAAGACAATCTATGATGAGTTTTTATAATGCAGGCTATCTAAAAGAAGAGATTGAAGAAGCAGCTAAAGTTTTGCAAGCAGAGAAAAATAAACCAATACAAAATCAATTTGCTCCAGGTCCAGCTGCCCCTATTTTTCAAAGAAGTAGTTCTGTAGGAAAAGATCCAAATGAAAAACCTAAAGAAATTTTATCTCAAACAGCAAAATTAACACCTACTCAATCAGCAAAGCCTCAAACAATTCAAAAAGTATCTGCATATGGTCAACCTGCGCAAGTTACTAAACCAATCACTAAACCAACTCAACCCGTTCCTGTTAAACAACCAGTTCAAGTTCAGCCAGTAAAAACACAAACAATTCAAAAAGCATCAGCTTATGTTCAGCCCACACAAACCACTCAACCAGCTAAACCAAAAGGAAAAACAATAATTTTTGTTTTATTGGCTATGTTAATTATTTTAATTGGAGGATTAATTGCTGTATTTTTCTTTAAAAATGAAATCTTATCTTTTTTTGGTTCAGTTTAAAAATGATATATAAACCTGTAGAAGATTCATATTTATTAACAGAAGTTTTAAAAAAAGAATTGCCAGAATTAATAATTAAAAATAATAATTTAAAGTTTTTAGAAATTGGAGCAGGAAGTGGAATCCACCTCTTTACAGCAGAAAAAATAGGGGTTAAAAAACAAAATATTTTTTCCTCAGATATTGATAAAGATTCTGTAAATCATTGTAATTTATTAGGTTATAATTGTATTAAATCAAACTTATTTGAAAATATAAATGACAAATATGATTTAATTATTTTTAATCCCCCTTATTTACCAGAAGATTCTAAAGAACCATCTAATTCAAAAATAGCAACAACAGGGGGAAAAAAAGGAGATGAAATTATTCTTAGTTTTTTAGAGCAAGTAAAAGATTATTTAAATAAAAACGGAAAAGTATTTCTTTTAACAAGTAACTTAACACCTAAAATAGATTTTAAAAAATTAGGATACAAAGTTAAAGAATTAGGTTGTGAAAAACTATTTTATGAACAATTGTGTGTGTGGGAACTTGTTATCTAATTCATCACAATTATTTTTATATACTCTGGGGTAATATTCTTAATATGGCTAGATTTGCACACTTGAGTGTTCGGTATAATATAAAAGAGGACGACGAAGTAGTCGTGCAAATGGGAAATTAATATGGCTAGATTTGCACATATATCTGATGTACACTTAGGAGGATGGAAGCAACAGCCAATGCAGGATTTAAACTTTCAATCTTTTAAGAAAACAATTGACATTTGTATAAATTCTAAATTAGATTTTGTATTAATTGCAGGAGATTTATTTGATTCTGCTTATCCTCCTATAGAAATCTTAAAAGAAACTTTTTCAGAGTTTAGAAGATTAAAAGAATCAAATATTCCTTGTTTTATAATTGCAGGCTCACATGATTATTCTGTTTCTGGAAAAACATTTTTAGATGTTTTAGAAAAAGCAGGTTTTTGCAAAAATGTAACTGATTTTGAAGTTATTGAAAAACAAAGATTTCCTTCTCCAAAAGATTCAGAATCTCAAAAAGAAAAAGACACAATAATTTTAAATCCAACTCTTTATGGAGGAGTTGCTATTTATGGTTATCCTGGGAAAAAATCAAGTTTAGAAATAGATGATTTAAGAAGAGTTAAATTAAATGATGCACCTGGAATGTTTAAAATATTAATGCTTCACACAACAATTGACAAAGCAAAAGGAACTCTTCCAATAGATTCTTTAGAAACAGACTTAATTCCAAAAGCAGATTATTATGCATTAGGACATCTTCATATTGATTTCCAATATCAAAATTTTGTTTATCCTGGTCCAATCTTTCCAAATAATTTTAAAGAATTAGAAGATTTAAGATATGGAAGTTTTTATATTATAGATACAGAATCAGATAATTCTTTAAGGAAAGTAGAATTAAAAATTAAAGAAATTGAATCTGTCGAAGTCGAAGTCAAAAATGCTCTTTTAGCTACAGAAAAAATAATTAATGAATTAAAAGATAGAGAATTAGAAGATAAAATTATTTTATTAAGAATAAAAGGAGAATTAGAGAATGGGAAAACATCTGATATTAAATTTGCAAAAATAGAAGAATTTGTAAAAGAAAAAGAAGCGTATTTTCTTTTAAGAAATACTCACGATCTTAAATCAAAAGAGGTTGAAATGGAATTAGATATTGGAGATACAGAGGACATAGAAGATGAAACAATAAAAGTTTATTCTGATCAAAACCCTTCAGATTTTAATAAATTAATTCCTCAAATTATGAATATTTTTTCAATTGAAAAACAAGAAGATGAAAAATCAGATGTTTTCATAAATAGATTATTAGATGGAACTAAACGAGTTTTAAAGTTTTAATAAAAATGAATATAAAAAAAATTGTACTAAATAATATTAGAAGTTATAAACAACAAAGAATTGATTTTTTAGAAGGTTCAACCCTTTTATCAGGAGATATTGGTTCTGGAAAAACTTCAATTTTATTAGCTATAGAGTTTGCTTTATTTGGACTTCAACCTGGGCAAAGAGGTTCTTCCCTATTAAGGAATGGAGAAAATGAAGGAGGAGTGCTTATAGAATTTGAAGTAGATGAAAAACAAGTCATAATAGAAAGAACTTTGAAAAGAGGAAAAACAGTTTCTCAAGATTATTGCGCAATAACTATTGACGGAGAAAAAGAAGAAATAGCTGTTACAGAATTAAAAAATAGGGTTTTAAGTTTATTAGATTATCCTAAAGAGTTTGCAAAGAAACAAAATATGTTATACAAATTTACAGTTTATACTCCTCAAGAAGAAATGAA